>CAVPDG010000001.1:0-38574 GCA_963702535.1 uncultured Chloroflexia bacterium
TTTACTGGTTTCTCTGTGCTGGTATTAGTGCTCTGCGCCGGCTGGATCTGGTTCTCGCGCATTCAGCCGGGGAACGCGCCGCTGAGGGATAACCCTGCTCCACAGAAGGGCTTTCTTGCCCCAGGTTTCACCCTGGAATCGAATACCGGTGAGAACTCAGCCTGGCAGATCAACAAGGGAAGGTGCTTCTCATCAATTTCTGGACAAGTTGGTGTCCGCCATGCCGGGCTGAAATGCCGGCAATCCAGCGCGTGTACAAGGAATACCAGGCTGACGGCTTGGTAGTCATTGCGATCAATGCCACCGACCAAGACGAGCTTGCATCCGTACAGTCCTTCATCGCTGACAGGCAACTCACTTTCCCAATTTTATTGGACAAGGATGGCGAGGTCTCTCGGCTGTACAATCTCCATTCATTGCCAACGTCTTTCTTTGTCGACCCGAACGGCATCATCCAGGAAGTCGTCATCGGGGGACCCATGGCAGAAGCCCTTCTTCGGTCTCGGATAGAGCGCCTAATGGAAGAGTCACAATAATGCTGCCGATATTGAACGTCGGACCGCTCGCCTTACCGGTCCCTACCCTGGCGATTTTAGCCGGGATATGGATCGCGATTTATCTCTCAGAAAGATTTCCGCGCCGTTTCGGATTGAGCGCAGGAAGTATATCGAACCTCATCCTTCTGATGCTTCTTTCTGGGCTGCTCGGGGCAAGATTATCCTATCTCCGCGCTACCCACAAGCCTTTATTCAGAATCCCCTGGATATCCTGTCGCGCAATCCTGGCTTATTGGATCCATGGGGTGGGATCGCTGTGGCGGTCATTACAGCTATCATCTACGGTCAGAGAAAGCGCCTGCCTTTCTGGAGGACATTGGACGTTCTGACCCCGGGATTCGCAGCACTGGCAATCAGCATTGGATTCGCAAATCTCGCTTCGGGTGATGCTTTCGGCAAACCAACGGATTTACCCTGGGCGATCTATCTCTGGGGAGATTATCGCCACCCAACTCAGATTTATGAGATAATCCTCTTTGGCGTGTTGTTGGGCTTCATCTTAACCAATATGAAAACCTGGGTCGCTGCCAAAGCGGGGCTGCTCTTTCTGACCTTTCTGGCAGGCGCAGCCGCCATACACCTGTTCGTGGAGGCTTTCATTGGAGATAGTTTACTTTTTATTCAAACGTATCGATCCATGCAGATAATTGCCTGGCTGGTGTTGGCGCTGTCCCTGTGGGGGATCCGCGAGCGCATCGGAAAGGATACCAGGAACAACCAGAACACCAATAATGAAAGCCCAAAGGAGATCATATGAGCAATGAAATCGGTTTCGAAGTAAGCTTGAAATTGCCTTACGATCAAGCGATCGAGCAGGTGACCGCTGCGCTCAAGACTGAAGGCTTCGGCGTCCTTACGCACATTGATGTCAAGGCAACCTTGAAAGAGAAGCTAGGCGTTGATTTCCGCCCATATGCCATACTTGGAGCGTGCAATCCTCCGTTGGCTCACCGTTCGCTATCCCAGGAGCCGCGAGTAGGCTTGATGTTACCCTGCAATGTCACTGTCGAAGAGATTGCCCCAGGAATTACCATCGTCCGTATAGCTAATCCTGAGATGATGATGACGGTAGGTGCTTTACAGGATAATGCAGGTTTGGTTGAGGTTGCGCAGGAGGCGCGCAGCCGTTTGGAACGCGTGAGCGAGAAACTAAAGGCAGCATGAGCCTGGCTGGAAAGCATATCTTAATCACCGGCGGGGTGAAACGGATCGGCAGAGCTTACGCCCTCGGAGTAGCCAGGGCAGGTGGAACCGTTTCAATCCATACCGCACACTCCATCGATGAAGGGCAACTGCTCCTGGCAGAACTGCACCAACAAGGACAGGCGTACCTGGTGCAGGCAGATTTAAGCGATCCAAGCCAGGCAGCCGAGCTCGTCCAACGCGCCTGCCTGCATGGTCCGCTAGATGCCCTGGTCAATAACGCTGCCATCTTTGAGGATTTAGCCTGGAACAATACAGAACTCAATTCTTGGCAGCGCACCCTGAATATCAACTTAACCGCCCCTTTTTTGCTCAGCCAGGCGTTTGCCAGACAAATCCCCACCGGACGCGCCGGGAGGATTATCAATATATTGGATTGGCGTGCTTTACGTCCCGGAGCAGATCACCTGCCGTACACCGTCAGTAAAGCAGGCCTGGCCGCGCTCACACAGGCGCTCGCAGTTGCCCTTGCTCCAAACATCCAGGTCAACGGCATCGCCCTGGGGGCAATCTTGCCCCCGGCTGACGGCAGCGATCCAACGCGGATTATTGAAAATGTGCCCGCCCGAAGATGGTCAACCCTGGACGAAGTCGTCGAAACCCTTCTTTTCCTGCTCGGCGGGCCTGAATTCATCACGGGTGAAATCATCCACCTTGACGGAGGCAGGCATTTAGTTTGATCAGGCTGAGCCTATCTCAGCGCTTGCGCAATGCTTAACGCCATTTGGAGAAAGTGGGTGACGGATGATCGCCATTCACATCTACCCACCTCAAATATAGGAGACGGTATGGATCAGGTATTCATTAGAGATTTAGTCGCCCGAGGAATCATTGGGGTCAACGACTGGGAGCGGGAAAAACCGCAGGAAATACTCATCAATATCACCATGTTCGCAGATCTCACCAAAGCCGGAGCGAGCGATGACATCCAAGATTGTGTAAACTACCGTACCGTAGCGAAAAAGGTACAGGCGCATGCCGAGACTGCCCAGAGATACACCGTTGAAGCCCTGGCCGCAGATTTGGCATCCATCTGCCTTGATATGCCCGGGGTGCAAAAGGTTCGCATCCGGGTTGAGAAACCCGGCGCAAGCCGTTTTTCGCGCTCCGTAGGAGTCGAGATAGAACGCAGCCGTGATGGATGAACATTGCTTTTACCTGGTGCTCGGCTCGAATATTGCTCCGGAGCAAAATTTGCCTCTGGCGATTGAAATATTAAATAAATTAGTTCGAATCGGAACGGTTTCATCCATTTGGGAGTCCCCAGCGGTCGGCTCTCCAGGTCCCAATTTCCTCAATGTAGCCATCCAGGTCCAATCGAGCTTGCAGCCGGATGCGCTCAAACATTTGGTGCTCAGAAATATTGAAGCATATTTGGGACGCCAGAGGATGGAAGACAAGAACGCGCCGCGCACTATCGATATCGATATCGTCATTGTCGATGGCAATGTCATCGATGACCAGGTTTGGAAACAAGCCCATCTGGCAATCCCGCTGGCTGAAATCATCCCCGAGATAAGAAAATATGGCACTGGCGAGTCGCTCAAGCAGAGAAGCAAGCGCTTAGCCTAAGCGCGCCTCGATCAGCAAGCGCACCGATCTACATCTCAACCAGTCAGTTTGAACAGCCGCGCATGCGTGGCTGAATCAGAAGATCGGTGGTGAGCCCCGGGAGATATTCGCCAGAAACTCCTGGCGCGTGGCGATATTTTTCCTGAAGTAACCCAACATTGCTGAGGTAGTCATACGTGCATCATGCTTTTTCACTCCACGCATGGCTGTACACAGGTGAAGCCCCTCAATAACAACCGCAACGCCGATCGGGTGAAGTAGCTCGTCCAGAAATTCTGCGATCTGGCGGGTCATCCGCTCCTGCACTTGCAGGCGTCTGGCGTACATATCCACCAGCCTGGGGATCTTGGATAATCCCAGCACTTTTCCTTTTGGCAGGTAAGCTACGTGCGCCCTACCAATAAAGGGCAACATATGGTGCTCGCAAAGACTATAGAATTCGATATCGCGCACAACCACCATTTCATCGTAAACAACATCGAACACGGCATCGTTCACCAACTCTACCGGATCCACCCTGTAACCTGCCAGGAGTTCTGCGTACATACGGGAAACCCGATCGGGTGTATTCTTCAAGCCCTGCCGGTCTGGATCTTCTCCGATGGCGTTCAGGATTTGGACAATTGACTGCTGGATTGCCTTGAAATCGATTTCTTTATCATCATGCAAATCAGCAATTTTATGCAAGGAATTGTAGTCGTTCGTATCCATAACCGTCCCAATTGAGCATGATTGAATGTTCCGGACGAAAGTTTACCCGGAACAGTAGAAGACGTCAACAGAAATGCAAAACGGCAGTAGCCCGGGCTACTGCCGTTTTATGATCAGACTCCATCCAGCGAAGCTTACCCGACTTCTGGCTCGATCAAACCAAAGGTCCCATCGCGCCGTTTGTAGAGCACGTTGACTGAATGCGTTACAGCGTTGTAGAAAATAAAGAAATTCTCGTGCCCCAGCAGGCTCATCTGCTCAAGGGCTTCCATCTCATCCATTGGATTTAATATGAAGCGTTTCCGGCGGGCAATAATTGGGCCGAGTTCTGTGCTCTCCTCTTCCTCAGCCACTGTCTCGGGTGCAACATCCGCGGCTGATCTGCCATCCCCTCTCCCACGGTTGCGTTTACCCTTGTACCGCTCAATCCTGCGCTGGAGCTTATCCAAGGCTTCATCCAACGCCGTGAAAATGTCATCGGCGCGCTCTTCGGAGCGGAGGATATAGCCCTTGCCTCTGACGGTGATTTGTGCAACCTGCCGGTCGGATGCACTCCGGGCTGACTTTACATAGGCAACATCAACTCGTGCTTCTTCAATCCCTGGTAGATAGCGGTCCAGCTTTGACACTCGCTTGGTGACGTAGTCCTGAATGCGATCTGTTACTTCCATATTCCTTCCGTAAATTTCTACATCAAGCGTCATGCCAGCCTCCTTTTCCTGAATTATAGTATAGTACCATCCTGACCTTTGGGGCAAGACACTACAATGCCCTAGCCAGTGTGAGACAATAAACCTGGTCAGCTCCATCCATGCGCAGCGCAGTAGCACAGGCATCTAATGTAGCGGAGCTGGTGGCTACATCATCGATCAAAAGCACACTCTGGCTAGCAACGACATCCCGCCTGGCGCTGAATGCGCCAGACACATTGTCCTTCCTCTCAGCGATGGACAAGCCCACCTGTGAGTGGGTTTCGCGCCTCCTTTGCAGGGCTCCTGGCGCATAAGGCAGACCCAATGCCAGAGAGAAGGGGTGGGCGATGAGAGCCGCCTGATTATATCCACGTTCTTTCAAGCGTGCAATCCCAAGCGGAACAGGCGCTACAATTCCCACGTCCCATCCTTGCGCCAGAAATAAGGGAGCAAAGCGGCTCGGCGAGCCTTTCTCCCAGGGCGATATTCTTCCGGTATTTCAATTGGTGGAGTGCATTCCGCACCGGTCCATCAAAAGCAGCCCAGGATCTCAGCGCATCGAAATTTGGGGGCGAATTTTTACACCTGGAGCACACATCGCCAGATTGTAACTGTTGACCACAGCGCTTACAAATTGGAGGCTGGATAATGTGAACCTTGCTCCTACAATCCGGGCACCACCGATCTCCCTTGCTCCCACAACCCCCACACAAAGGAGGATAGAGCCAATCAATTGCCGTCCAAAGCCTTTGATGAAGCCGGTACGCCGGTCGAGCCGGTCCGGTCATATGACGCCTCGGTCAGACCCGTGATGTTTTCATGCTAATGGATCGATGATTTTGCTACCCACCGAACAGTACAGCATTGAGTGCAGAGCGCATCAACATGAGCAATGCCGGAGTCATCAGCACGATGCAAATGGAAGGAAATATCAGGATCGCCATCGGGATCAGCATCTTAATCGGCGCTTTATGAGCTTCTTCCTCGGCGTGTTGCCGGCGTTTGATGCGCATCTGGTCAGCCTGGATCCGCAGAACTTTAGCCATGCTAACACCGAGCTGCTCGCTTTGGATAACAGCCGCTACAAAGCTGGTCATCTCAGGAATACCCATGCGGTCTGCCATATCCCGTAAAGCTTCGCGCCTCAATTTGCCCAGTTGGATCTCGCGGATCACCCTGCCAAGCGCTAACGCCAGCTCATTATCCCATTTCTCATACACCTTCGCCATGGCCCCATCGAAACCAAGCCCAGCTTCAACGCAAATCGTCAGCAAATCGAGCGCATCCGGCATCGCTTTGCGGATCTCTTTTTGCCGGCGCTGGATCTTACTCGTCAATAACAGGTCAGGTAGATAAAAGCCAAAGAGGACGAAGAAAGCCACAATGAATAATTTTCGCCCCCAGCTCCAGTCTGGGAGGCCAATCGTCATCAAGAACAAGAGCAAGCCGCCGATAAAAATTGCCGCCAGAAACCTGGATGCCCAGAAAATCGTGGGATCAATGCCGCGCGGATTCCCAGCCAGCTCCAGGCGATGGGCGGTATTCTGCAAAGCATTTTGGGGAGTGAATTTGACAGCAAACTGCCCGAATTTTCGCGCCAGCGGGAAAACCACCCGCTCGGTCAGTGGCTGAGATAGCTCAATCTCTTCCAGCGTGGCTGATTGTCCACGCATGGCATACTCAGCCAGCCTTTCTTGCAGTGGATCATCGCCCTGGTTTTCACGCATACCAATAACAATGAGCGTTATCGCGCCACCAAGTACAACCAGAATGATCAGAATTAGCACAATCGTCATGACAACGCCTCCTCCGAACTTGATCGCTCTAAATACTGAATAATCGGGTATTGAGCGGGTCCGGACATTACTAGACCTCGATATTCGAAATCTTACGCATCACAAAATAGCCAGCCAGGATCATCACACCAGCAATCACAAGGGCAACGATACCCACAATACGTGTTTCGGGATTAAAGAATTGCATCATGTAGGGGCGGTTGAGCACCCATAGGGCTCCGAAGATGAACAGCGGCATCATCGATAGGAAACGTCCCGAGTACATCACCTGCGATGTCAATACGCGAATCTCGCCCTTGATCCGCACACGCTCACGAATGGTGTGGGAGATCGTATCCAGGATTTCCGCCAGATTGCCGCCTACCTCCCGCTGAACATTCATGGCAGCCACAACCAGGTCAAGGTCTTCACTGGGAATGCGCCGCAGCAGGTTTTCCAGAGCTCGCTCCATCGTGATGCCTAACTGCATCTCTTGCACAACCCTGCGGAATTCGTCGGAGATTGGCGCTGGCAGTTCTCTACTCACCGCCTCCATTGCCTGCATGGTTGAATATCCGGCTCTCAAGCCATTGACCATTAAGTTCAGCATGTCGGCAAGCTGGTCATTGAAGCGGGTCAAGCGTTGGCTCTGCTGGCGACGCACATAAAAACGTGGCAGCATCATACCGATCAGAAGCCCGATAATACCCACGAGGATATTGCGCCCGAGGAAATACCAGCAAAGCGCTCCGGCAGCCAGCCCGATCAGGACAACCACAAAAACATATTCGCCAGCCTTCAGCTTGAGATCGGCACGCGCCAGTTCCCGAGCGACTTTTTCACCCCAGCTCGATTTCTCTACCTGGACGTTGAACCAATCTTTGACCGCCGCTGATTTTTCACCCTTACTGGCTTTCGCAGCGGCTTCATCTTCGATATAGCGACCCAGCCGCTCTTCTACCAAAGAGCGCTCACTGGTTACGGTGATGGCAATCCCAACCACAAGCAGGATCAAAGCCAATCCCCCGCCCATCAGCAGAATTAATGGAAGAAGTGACATAAGGATCCACCTATCGATGAATTACGGCTAGTACCTTCGGCGCTCACCAATACCAAAAATGGTCGCAGGCAGATGGATTCCAGCCGCTTCAATCTTATCGATGAACTTCGGACGCAGCCCGGTTGGTCGCAACCGACCAATCACTTTGCCATCTTCATAACCGGATTGCTCGTACATAAATATGTCCGTCATGGTGATTACTTCACCTTCCATGCCGCTGACCTCGGTGACATTCGTAATCTTGCGTGTGCCATCCCTCAGGCGTTCTTGATGTACGACCACATCGATCGCTGATGCAAGCTGCTCACGGATGGCGCGCACCGGCAGCTCCATACCCGCCATCAGCGCCATCGTTTCAATACGGGCTAGGGTATCGCGCGGGCTGTTCGAGTGGCAGGTCGTCATCGAGCCGTCATGACCGGTATTCATCGCCTGGAGCATGTCCAATGCCGCTTCATCGCGGATTTCGCCCACGATAATCCGGTCGGGGCGCATACGTAACGAGTTGATCACCAGCTGGCGGATTGTGACCTCGCCACGACCTTCTATGTTTGGAGGTCGTGACTCCAGGGTGACCACATGCTCCTGCCTGAGCTGCAGTTCTGCTGCGTTTTCGATGGTGACGATGCGCTCATCATTGGGGATGAATTGAGACAAGATATTCAAAAGGGTTGTTTTACCGGAGCCCGTGCCACCAGAAATGATGATATTCAGCCTTGCCTCGACGCATGCCTTGAGAAACTGCAACGCTTCGGATGTGATCGTTCCGAATTGGATGAGCTGCTCCAGCGAGATCGGATTCTTAAAGAACTTACGGATGGTGATTACCGGACCTACCAGCGAGATCGGAGGAATGACGGCGTTGACACGCGAGCCATCCGGCAAGCGTGCATCAACATACGGGCTCGACTCGTCAATCCGGCGTCCCAGCGGCGCCACAATCCGGTCGATGATGCGCATGACATGATCATCACTCTCAAACGTAAACGGCACACGATGGATCTTGCCCGCACGCTCGATATAGATATTCTTGGCGCCGTTGACCATGACCTCAGTGATGGTATCGTCATCCAGAAGCGGCTGCAGCGGACCAAAACCCAGTATCTCGGCTGCGATCTGTTCGAAGAGGCGGTGCCGCTCCGGACGTGATAGAACGATATTCTCTTCCGACAATACTTGCTCAAAGAGATCCTGGATAGTGGATCGGACCTCGTTGACCTTGGAGATATCCATGGAAGGGTCCAGCTCAGCCAATAGCCGGTTCTGGACGCGGGTTTTCAGGTCCAGGTACGTATCACGTTGTGTGCTGGCGCCCGGAGCCGCAACCCGGCGTGCCTGCAGCGTCATGACCCTGGATCGATTATCGCTATCTGAATCAGCCGAACCGTTCGGATTTCCCTGTCCTTGTTCTATCCTTTTGAGTAGAGACATCGCTCACAGCTCCTGTCGTTATTTCTTCATCAAGCGCTTTGATGTGCTACCGGCTACAATTTTTTCTTGATCCGTTTCCAAGGAAGATAACTCCACCAGGCGTTGGCGTACGATTTCTGCAAGCGACAGAAAAGCACGCGAGATCGGTCGGGATTTATCTTCGAGAATGAAAGGTCGCCCCCGATTGATCGACGGGATGACCGTACGCTCATCGTATGGCAAAACTGCGGATATTTCGTGTTTGAAGCTCTCTCCTACCTTCTCGGGAGTGATCGAAATACGTTTATCGAAACGATTCATCACAAACAAGATCCGCTTGCGGTTGATCTTGAGCACATCCGCCAGATCGAGGAACAAACGCGAATTTTTGATAGACGGAATATCCTGGTTGGTCAACAAGATGACCATGTCGCTGATATCGACCGCAGATAGCGTGACATCATCCATTGCAGATGAGGTATCCACGATAATGTAGGAATACAATTTGCGCAGGTATTGAAGAACTTTGGCAAACTGTTCCCCGGCGACGCCTTCAGCATACTCCGGTCGCGAGGGCGACGGCAATATTTTTACACCCGTCAGGGAATGCGTCAGAAGGACTTCCTCGATGAACTCAGGGTCAAGCTCATCAGCCCGAGAGGCCAGGTCTGCCACGCTGTTCTTCCCTTGCTCGTTGAGGAAAACCGAGACGTCGCCAAATTGGAGATTGCCATCTACCAGGATGACAGGGGTTTCTTCATTGTGAAGGATCATAGCCAGGTTGACAGCCAGCATGGTGCAGCCGGTGCCTCCCTTTGGGCTGTAAACCGTGATGATCTTGCCATAACTGACATCTGAGGCAACCGTAGCTGTTGCACTTGACCCCGCGGACTGGGCACGCGTTGGGGTCTTCGCCCTCTCTTCCTGAGCCATCCTTCCGGCTCTCCGGATTGCCGATGTCAGCTCGTCCACTGAGGGAGGTTTTGTCAGAAAGTCCCGCGCCCCAGCCATCATAGCCCGACGCATGTAATTGGGATCCCCTTGTACAGAGAGGATCACAATCTGTACGAACGGCATCGCTTTGCGGATGGTTTCAGTAGCCACGATGCCATCGATATCTGGCATGTTGATATCCATGATAACGACATCCGGCTTTGTCTCTTTTGTCAGATCAATCCCTTCACGACCCGTGCGCCCGACTCCAACGACCTCGAAATCGTTTTCGAATTGCAAGAGCTTACGGATATTCTCCCGTGTTTCCGGAATATCATCAACAATCAAGACGCGGATCTTATCGCCTACTGCCATCCAATTTCTCCTCAGAAATCCATCAACAACCCGACAATGTTACGGCACTGGGGTTGGAGAGGTCGCATAAATTGTGAAATCGGTCTGCGGAAGCTCCTTGTTGGGCTGCATACCGGTTGGCAATTTGGCTGGCACGGATACATTATACTGTTCCAGGAGAAATTGAAGCGTCACAGACTCGGTATTCACCCTGGTATCGTCGCCGGCTGGGCGAAGCGCCAACGTCAGCTTAGCGCCACTGAAGATCAAATAGTTTAACGTAATTGCATCCTGTGGAGTTACGATTAACGTGATCAGATCTGGTGCAGGGGGTTCCGGAGCAGGTGTTGGTTGAGCGCCGCCTGGTTGTGGGGTTGGCTCGGCTTCCACGTTCACCGCTTCCGTTTCATCTTTTGTCGAGAAATTTCCCACCTGCAACACGACGGCATCCTGCAGTAGGTTTTGACTGACCAGCCGTGGTCGTTGGTCTGGCTCCGAAGGCACGTGATAGAAGGTCTGGGCCAGGATCGGGTCGGTAACAACCCGTCCCACGGTTCCACCACCGCCGCCGCTGACCGCGACAATCGAGCTGGTCTGCATGCTCACAGACGTGGTGCCCGAGCCGCCTGCGCCTTCACCGCCCACCTGCCCGGAGATGGATCCTTCACCCGTTCCCGGAGCGATGATGCCAATATTCCGGTTTGGCAACGAGGTTTGAAAATCCGGGTCGATATCGATGAAGTTCATCGCTACAATGACATTGACATGGTCGCCCGGACGTGGGGCATACGAGACGCTGGAGAGCCTGTCGATCGGTATAGATACCGCCACCATGCCGCGTGGAATTGTCAAAGCCGCATTCGAGCCTGTCGATGAGAGCTGCTCGGCGCTTTCAACAACCATGCTGCTGGTAAGTGGAATGCCCGAATCGAGGTCAAACTTTGCCAGCTTGCCCTCGGCGTCGCTGATATTGGTGTACATCCCCTGGATAAACAGCTCTTGTTGGATGGGGATCATCCCCATCACATCCGCCGTCAGTGCAGCCCCTCTGGGAACCTTCTGCGTCAACACAATGATGTTGACGGTTGTAACCACCGGCGTGGGTTGTGCTTCAGTAGTCGCACCTTTGCTCGATGGAACCAGGAAACGCTGCCAGATCACCACCAAGGCAACCAGACCTAAGATGATGATCAAAGCCAGGTATATAAAAACTCGCCCTGCTACGCATGTTTGCCTCCCAAGCAGAATTTTAGGGATCGGTTTTCTAATGTACTAATCATATAGTTAAAATGGCGTTTGATAGCTAATGTTAATGTATAAACTGGAGCAAAACGATTACAGTTCTGTTAGCAGACCAGGCACGCCCTCCCAGCTATGTAGAGTGGGTGCAATAACCAAGCCACTCGGTTACCAGGTGGAAATCCCCCGATTTAACTCTCAAGCCCTGCCTTTCAGCAGGGCTTGAGAAATTTTGTGGATAGGAAGGAACGGCAGTAATTACAGGTTGGAAATAATGTTGCTGAAGACGTTGCTGATGGCCGGGCCCAAGATGACGAGGATGACGATCACAACAATCGCAACCAAAACAATGATTAACGCGTACTCTACAAGACCCTGACCTTTCTCCTTCGGTGCGAACAACATGGCTTTCACCTCCTTTCAAATTGGATTCTCAAATTGATTTCACTATGCATATTATAAATTGCTTTTTAAATTTTGCAATAGGGAAATCATGTAATTTTCCTTGCAATTATGCAAATCCGCCCGTCATCATAGCCGGTAATTGGAAGGTGATCCGAGTCCCCTGGTTAATAATGCTGCTGATATCCATAAAGCCGCCCAGCATCTCCACCCGCTCTTTGATGACCTTGATGCCCATGTTGTTCCGCTCGGAGAGCGTCTCCACATCGAAACCCTTTCCGTTATCATCCACGCTAACCTTTACATTCTTTTCGCCAATGTCCAGGTCGACGGTAACTTTTGTGGCGTGGCTCTCTCGGATCGCGCTGGCGAGTAGTTCCTGAACCGCCCGAAAGACCATCACCTCAAGATAATTCTCCAGCCGGCGTTCCATCCCGGTTACCATGAGCTGGATATCCACACCCGATTGATCCTTGATGGCATCGATATAGCGTTTCAAAGTCGGCGCCAGTCCCAGGTCATCCAACATCATTGGACGCAGCTCAAAGATAAAGTCCCGCACTTTCTGGAAAGTGTTGGTTGCTGAGACTTTCAAGCTCTCAAGTTCTTCACGCGCCTTAGCCTGGTCAATATCGAATAAGCGCATGGCAATCTCTGTCTGCAGGATGAAGTTTGAAAGAGCCTGCGCCGGTCCATCATGCATCTGCCTGGACAATCGCTGCCGTTCAGCTTCCTGCGCCTGGATCATCATCTCAACGGTCTCGACCGTTGCCCGAGGAGTACCCATGCGCGGCATGCCAGGCTCGCTGTGATCCAGCAGCTCAAGCACATGACTGAGCGTGGTTGTGTAACGCTCAAGGTGAGCGTGGTCGCTCTGTAGCTTCTCAAGTTGCCCGCGCATGACGAACAAGCGCTGCTGTCCATCCAGGGCATTGTCATATGCCTGCCGGATATCCGCCCGGGGTAAACTATCAAATTGACCCTGGATCTGCTGAAGGTGCGCTGTGATGGTGGCATTGCGCTGGGTAAGCTTGCTGACTTCGAGCTGGCTGTGCTCCATCATGAGCTCTATCTCTTTTAGCTCACGTTGGGCTTGTTCGTACTCATCCTTGACTTCGTTCTTCAGGATCTCCCATTCACTGTTTTCATCTTGCGGCTCAGAAACCACCATCATTTACTCCTGTTTTTCTTGTTCTGGATCATGCAGGCGCACCCAACCTCGCCTGAGGGCATAGACAGTCGCTTGCGTGCGATCCTCAACTCCCAGTTTTCTCAGGATCGCGGTGACATGGTTTTTTACCGTTTGATGGCTGATCCCGAGATATAAGGCGATTTCCTTATTACTTAAGCCCTTGGTTACATAAGTTAATACTTCCATCTCCCTGGCGGACAAGGGTAAATAAGGTTCCCCTGGATCGCTGTACGGACGGATTGCTCCGTCGATGTGCCTGGAAATCCACCGGTCTACATCCGAGCTTTCGATAATCGCATCACCCACCACAAACTTTCCATCGGCGATCTGCCGGATGATGTCGACCAGTTTTTCCGGTTTGATATCCTTTGTGCAATAAGCCGCTGCGCCTACGCGCATGGCGTGAATTTTCTGTTCGGCGTCATCATAGGCGGTCAGCAAGAGCACGCGCGTCGGTATTTTCTCTCCTACAATCTGGCGGGTAAGCTGCTGGCCATTCAGACCGGGTAAATTGACATCGATGACCGCTACCACTGGGAGCAAAGCCCGGATCATAGCCAGACCTTCCTCCCCCGTCTCTGCCTGGCCCAGAATCCGAAAATCTTCCTCCAGGGAAAGTGTATCAGCCACTCCCTGGCGAAATAGTGGATGATCATCAACGATAATAACGGAAATGTTATCCATGAGCATTTTCAATCTTACTCCGCCGCCTGGCTAAGCGGAGTATAGCACAGGTAACGCCTCGCTCAACAAACATATCCTTAAGGTTTACCTCGCCAACGATAAATAACCATATTCTCGCCCCCTTGCAAGGGACTGAAGACCCCCTGGCTTTGATAAATCGGCTCGGATAATCGCACCAACTTCGGGTACCATCCAGGGAATGTGACCAGGTAATCAGCCTCGTGTTCATTCAAGTAAGCAGCGATTTCCCCTTCGTCGCGGATGAACGGGATAACTTCCGGCGAAACCAATCCTGCAAGATCGATGAGCTTTCGATTCCCAAAATAGCCCAAAGCGCCAATGTCATGGGCAGCGACGATCGCATCCGGCTCGGTATTCTCTGCCACCCATGCAGCAGCCCTCACCATCTCGCTCTCGATCAGAGCCACATCCCTGCCGAATGCTCTCCGCCCAAGATCCAGAATAACCCCAAGACCAAAGCGATCGCCGCCAGCCCGGCTTTGCTGATGACCCGTTTCCAGAGAAGCTGCGAGCCGGGTGAGACCAGCCGGGCTGTGCCTGCCACTCCCCACAGGAAATAAACAGCCATCATCGGCATTACGTAGCGCCCGTGCTGGTAGGTAACGGGCAATCTTATCGCATAGAGAACCAGATAACCCAACGCCCATATCGGTCCTGCGAGGGAAGGAATTTGCCTCTCACGGAGCGATTTCCAGCAGATATACACAAAACCGGGCAGCAAACATACGCCAACCCCCACAAGAGGCAGCAATACCTGCTCGCCAATCCGGCTAATCAGCGGCATTGCCCGCTCAACAGCATACTCAGCTTGTTTAGCGTAGAAAGTATTTGGCAGCCAATTGCCATTCACCATTTTATTGAACAGGAGGTAAGCCCCGGTCATGCTCAGGAATCCGAGTGCAAAACGCAAAAACGTAATAGAAATACTTTTATGGGCAAGCGCTTCAGCGCCAGGAGCAGTATAGCCGGTGCAATGAGGGTGATTCCATCCGGGCGAAGCCACACACCCAACCCAATGAGAAGTCCAAGCCAAAACCATCTTTCCCACCCGGCTGCCATCCAGATCAGGCAAACCAGGACCAACAAACTGAACAAGAGCGTCTCCATTCCCGAGACTGCAGACCACACCAGGTGCCACTCCAGTAAGATTACACCCCCCGCCAGAAATGCCCAACCCTGCTTACCGGCGGGGTACAGCACCCGACAACCCGCGTATGCTGCAACCGCCAGCCCGGCTAAAGTGATGATCCCCAATAGATAAACCCACAGATACGGAGCATAGGGCAGAAAGAATCCGATGGCTAACAAAGCCGACCAAAGCGGCGCGGTTGACCCTGCGGATGCCTGCCCCGGGATGAATGCCCACTCTCCACGTGTGGCTAGATTCCGTGCATAGGTCAAATGGATCCAGGCATCGTCCAGCGGAAATCCGACTCGATAGGTCAGCCTGCTGATCAGCAGATAGCCCACCACAGATAATGTGGAAAGAAGAAGAAAATCAAGATGATTTTTCGGGAGGGCATCATGGTTGCTGTACCAACCGGAAAACATGGGCGCCATCGATTGTCGTCAGATATTCGATCCCCGGATAATCTCCGGGAGCCTGCGTAAACCTGGTTCAGACCCGTGGGATGATTGTATTCAAGGACCAGATAAGCGCCTCCAAATTTCTCGGCAACCTGCACGGTGCTTTCCAAATCGCCATCCGGTATGGAGATGGCCTTTCGACCCGTGGCGACGAAATAACCTGGCGCATTGTTGACCAGCACAATATCCCCCTTGCCCGCCCCCTCCTGCAGCAAACCAGCTTCGATCGCCTGGTAGCTCCGGTTGCTCTGGCTCCAGGCGGGCCGGGAAAAGTCGCCTCCGACAACTCGGTTGTTGACGACAAAGAGCGTGAGCAGAGAACAGATGATGACGGTTGCTGTCGAGAACACAGTTGTAGCTTGCCTGGAGGACCACCCGCGGTGTCTAACCCCCCAACCGACGAACAACTCCAATCCCACCGGCGCGACTGACCAGAACAACGGCTGGAAAGCGGCGCCTGAGTGAAAAAAACCGCCTCGCCAGCCCACAAATGGGAAAGCTAGCGTCATCACCATGAATGTGATGAACCATCCCAGCACCCCACCTGGACACGCAAATCACGGCGATAATGCCATAAACCAGCCAGAACCAGAGGGAAAAGGAAAATTCCACCCTGCACTACAAACGATGTTTGCACGTTTTGCCACAGGGCAAACCATCGAGCCTGCAGGATAGCCTCCCATCCGCTTGCCAACCACGCGCCCGGCGTCAGATTGGATGGGGGATATGAATAAAGCTGGTTGTAATCGGTTAACCATAGCGATTTCAAGCCGCTGGAGGCAAGCAAAGTTCCAAATGTCATGGTATTTCGCACCATCCATGGCGCGAAAACGACGGCGTAACCCAGCAGACAGAGGACCGCAGGCAGGATGTACATCTTAAAGAGTGAGGAGAAGGTCCGATGTTGTCCTGCCTGGGATAACCGGAAGGTGGAAATCGTTACCGCCAATAATCCGAGGAACAGCCAGATAACCCCATCCGCACACGTCAGGTGCAAAATACCGGCAAGTAGTCCGAGTAAGAACGACTGCAGGTTAGCCCCCAAACTTTGGCGTGAACCGACGCACAATAAGAACAGCCCACCGAACAGCATATAGATACCGAACGAGTCGGTTGTCCCCAGGTAAGAAGCATAAAAACCAGGGATTGCAGCAAGCATACCAGCCAGTAGCGCGTGCGATTTCTTGCCCGATAGTGAAAAAGCGAGGGCGCTGGTCACTACCGGGATCAAACCCGCAACCAGTAAGAAACCCAGTCTACCGCTGCTAAAGCTCGGATTGCCGGTAAGCAAGATCCCCAACATCGCAAGGATGGAGGGGAATGGCATCCAATAGGTATGGGATGGGTGCGGTATTCCAGCCGGCATGTCGAGGAAATTCCAGAGAAAAGGCTCGCTAAAGCCATGACCCTGGGCTAGCTGCAAGCCGCCGGCATAGTAATAATCTGCATCCATGTACCCTGGGGATTCCTGAAACAGCGCAACCACCAGCACAGTACCCAGTCCAAATAAGAATAAGAAAAGATAGTGAGTGAATTTCATGGCTGGAGTGAATAGAGCTCGTAAGCGCCGCCGAAATCAACCGGCTCCTTCAATTGGGATAAGAAGCTCATCTAGAGCCAGCCAATCCGCATCCCGGTAGCTTTTGTCGTCAGCGCGCACAAAATCTGCCCCGAAACGGTTGTAGAGCAAGTGGGTATACCCTTTTGCCCGCCAGGAATTGAGGATCTCCTGCGGCTCGCCGATGGTTTGCCGGGCATGCCGCCATTGATCCAAGATCTCGTCTGGAACGCACCTGGGCAGGCAGTAATAACTCCTCGGCTCCCATAGCATCAGCACTCGTGAGCCATCTGGCAGATCCATCACCGCCTTGGCTGCCGGGTAATACCACCCCAGGTTCCCGCTTAAATAGTCATCGCTGGTCTCAATACTGAGCAAGACTTTCAAACCATCGCTTCTCATGAGCTCACCGAATAACGGGATGATGCTGAAAAGCAAGACCAGACTTACCAGCGATGCAACAATGCGCTCCAGGCGTAAACCGGGCAGTCGCACGCGCGCCAGCGCCTGGTACCCTGCTCCAGCCAATACAGCAAATGCCGGGAACAATCCAAAATAAAAGCGCGTCTGGATCAGGAAACCAGATAAACGGCTGGCGATGAGCCAGGTAATCCAACCGGCGCCGCCGATCGTCAGGGCGATGATGAGCGTCGAGCGCTCGTTTTCTTTCCGGCTTCTAAATCCGATCAGCGAAAAAGGCGCCAGTGCTACCAACAATGGGCTGATGGATGCGCTGTACCCAGGAGCTCCTTCAAAACCCACGATGGTAGCTCGGATAGGGATGAGCAAGATATCTTTCCAATCACCCCAGGGGGGCAGTTGGTAAGCATCGAGGCGAAATTGGTCCATACTTCCCGCAGGGAAGAAGAGCGGGTAAACAGGATTCCCGGTTGCCGCTGTGTTCTTGATCAGCCAGGGGGAAAAAACCAATACTGCGGGTATCGAGAAGATCGCCAGGTTCTTAACCAGCCGGACTATCCCCTCTTTGTGCACCAGGCATTGAACCAGTACGACGATCCCGCCAGCGATGGCTAAAATCCCCCCGGTGTATTTGCTCCCCATTGCCAACCCGCACAGGACGCCTGCCCAGAGCAAGCTGGACACCTTCCCCTCAGCCCACCAGTGATCTAACAGGATGAGCAAGCCTGCGCCGAACAAGATCGTGAACCACTCAACATAGCCTGCCGATAGCAAGTAAGTCAGGGTGTATCCACTGATTAAGGAGGTGGCAGCCACCCAACCGGGGTTGATGCCGAACCGGTCGACTGTGTAACCGAGCACGCCGAACAGCGCGATTACACCTGCCCACCATCCCACCAGGACAGCCGCCGTATTCCCTGCCAGTCCCATCCCCAAGGTATAGAGCATCTCGCCCACCTGTGGCATACCCCAGAACATGATCTCAGGGATGTATCTAAATCCACCGTTGATGAGGTACAGCTTGGGTAGGGCGAGGTGGTATACCAATGCATCGAATTTAATGGGCGGCGCCAGAGCCATGCTCAAGGAGTACAGTAATAGGATGCATATACCCTGACCCTAGTGCTTTACCGAATCGCCCACTGGCTTCCCATAGATGGGCAAAAGATTTCCAAGCGGAGAACCATAGCCATGTATCCCGCCAGAACAACAACGCCAGGATAACAACAATGATCCAGCAGATCAGGCTGTTTACGCCGATGACCGCGCTGACGAAAAACATCCCGATGCTCATCAATCCCAAACCAGCCGCAGCCTGCAGTGCTAGCACTGCAATCGGGCTTATTTCATTCGGATGGATTAACCGCCTTCCAATTCCCCCGGCGAGAGATACCACAAGCAGACTGGTGAAGATTTGCCCGGCTGAGATACCTATACGCAATAGCACCACAGGAGAAAAAGGCTTGTGACCAGCATAATACAGAGAAATCACCAGCAGCAACCATGCCAGGGCGCCTACCGTAATCACCAATCCAGATCGAGAAACCTTCATGGTGTTACCTCGTAGATGGTGATCCCCTGATCATGGTAAACGCCTATTCAGGTTTGGAACAAACGCTTCTGTCCCGGCTAATTCCTGCTCAGCCTCTCCCCAAATAACCCAGCGAACACCCGCGGATACATAACGCCAGGCGCAA
Source organism: uncultured Chloroflexia bacterium (assembly GCA_963702535.1). GTDB lineage: Bacteria > Chloroflexota > Anaerolineae > Anaerolineales > UBA4823 > CAVPDG01. Next base: position 19,068 of record CAVPDG010000001.1, read on the forward strand.
TCCTCCCCTGGTAGAAATCGCGCACCTGCTGAATTTTTTTCGGATAATCCATGGTTTCGATGGGATGTCCCAGGTAAACCGGCAAACCTGTCCGAGCTGCCACGAGCAGCCCCGTCGATTCCGATGACAAAACAACATCATCTTGCCCTGCGTGGGCTCCAAGCCAATCGATCGCAGCCACTAACTCAGCGGAATCGAAAAGCGCCTGGGAATGTCGGCTGGCAGCCCAGGTAGCATTGGTAATCAGCAGCAAAGATGAGATCATCGCGAAAGCAATCAAGAAAACAGGAATAAGATCTTTGGATTTTTTCAACCGGCTTACCCGGCTCTTCTCCAGCCAGGGAAATAGGACTTGCTTCAACGCATACACGGTCAGGACGCTGAGCGGGACTGTATACCCGAGCAAAAATCGACGCTGCAGCACGGTTGGCAGGTACACCAGCACCAGTACCCCAGTTACCCAAAATACTCCTGCTGCAAGCCCAGGTAAATTATCCATCAAATCCTCGGGTTTTCCGGCTTTCAATTTCATCAGGAGATGGCTGATCCCGATGACTACGAAGGGCCAGAATAACAGGTAACCCCAAAGATAATAGACAGGCGGAGGGGATAGCGTGATATTCTGAGCGACAAAGGCTTCCCAGATCGGTCCGGACTTAAATACCCGGCTGTTATACAGAAACAACGGCGCCTGGCTCAGGGCGATCACCGCCAGGGCTCCGATCTCCCGCCAACGAAAAACTCGCTTTTCCCAGGCAGACCCGCACCAGGCGCCGAAGATCGCTATATCGCCGATAATCGGAGAATATGGTTGGATCGTCTGAGCGCATATCCCTAAAACCATGACGCCTACCAACCACCAGGCTGATTTTCTTTTGAGATAAGCCAGGAAAGCAACCACCATCCCAAGAATCAGTGTCAGTACAGCAGCGAAATGCGGGAATGTCAGGATACTAAAGAATACATAGCCGTCTACCAGCCAGTAGTCGATAGGGGAGATGTCTCGATAGGGGATCCAACCCATCAACAACTGAACCCAACCTAAGCCAGAACCCAGAACTGCGAGTAAAAAACCGATCCGTCGCCAGCGGATTTCTTTGAAGATCATCGCGAAGAGCAGATAAATCAGCACACATGTAGAAAACCCGAACAAGTACACGGGCGATTTGATAGGTTAAGGTCAAGCTCGCGCCGAGCAAAGCTGCCAGGTGACCGAGAGCAATATAGCCCAGCTTTACGTATGCCCCCGATGGGGCTCATGGGTAAACAAAAAGTGGTAAGCCCAGTCGCCTCTTGCGCCAAGCTGCATCGTTGCAAGATGTACCGCATAGTCCTGGCGGTCGAATATCGCACCATTAAACACAACTTCCGGTGTTTGTGCTCGATATGCCGCCAGATAGGGGATAGACGAGAGAAATAAGACCAATGCCGAGACGCAGCAGACCCACAGCCATTCTAGAGCTCGGCTAGAAGGTCTTGGATAGGGGTCGTGTCCAGAGCTAGCGGGAGAAGACATAAATCGTGATCTCCCCCCAATCTTCGGGCCTATCCAGGTGAAAATTCTTTTCCAGCCATTCCAGGTGCGGATGGGTGGGAGACCCCATATGCACGGTATTCCTCGATCTCTTTCTTGAATATTACAAACCAAACTTTTTTTGCACCACTTACACCATCTTCAGGATCTGTACGGGCGAGCAGACCCAAGGCTTTTTGAGTTGGCAAAGCCAGCGTATCCGATCCGCTCCCCGGGATATCCTGGATATACTCCTGGGGAAGCGTCCGGTCATAATAATGCGCCGGAAACATGGTCAATTTGTTGGAGTGTAGAATGACATCCTGTGGAGTGATTGAGTTTCGCAGGTATTTCGTCATCTCGGCGTACCGACCGTATGGAAATCCATCATAATCAATGTGCTGGTAATAACCCAGCGCAAATCCGATGATCAATAAGAGTACAAATAATCCCTGTACCAGGTGCGGTTTCTTCGTTTCGGTCATCACCCAGGCGAGCCATACCAGGAACATCGCCCCTGAGGTGATCAATCCCCGCTCGATATACACCGGCTGCCATTGAGAGAAGACAAAAAGCAGAAATACAGGCGCGAAAACCAGATAACTCAGCCATATCCCCGTAGCAGCCTCAGGTAGCTTGTGACGATAGGCTTTAATCGTCTGCCATGCGGCGAATATCACGAGAAACAAAGCGATAAACAAGCCAACCGGCAGCCAGGCGGCGGGCAAGGGCAGGTTTGTTGTAAAGCTGATTAACGTGGTCGCCAGGCGTGCAAAACCGGGGCTGGTCGTCCAGTAGCTCTGCCGCACTTTTTCGAACTGAGAGGGCAATTGCAACAGCCAGGGCAAATACAATCACAACCGCGACCAGACATGAGATGACCACATTTCGTACAGCCCGCCAATTCTTGTAGAAAATGGGCGTCAACGCCAGGGGCAATGTGTAGAATACTGCCAGGTTATGCGTATACTGAGCCAGGGCTATCGATATGGAGAATAACCCCCACCAATACCAACCCCCTTTTCTCATTCCGAGCCAGAGAGCCAAAGTAGCCGTTGCCAATAGCAGAACCAGCAACGCGTACATCCTGATCTCCTGAGCGTAATGGATCTGGAAGGGAGAAAGAGCCATTAAGAGCGCCGCCGCCAGCGCCATTCGCTCCCCTGCCAACGCTCGGGAGAAGAGATAGATCACAAGGATGGCGCATACACCCAATAATACAGATAGCATCCGTATAGCAGTCAGGGATTGGCTAAAAAGCGACATCCAGGCATTGAGCAAGCCATAATACGCCAAAGGATGTACATCTGCCGCTGAGCCGCCGACCTGGGTGAGGGTTCCCGCCAGCATGGCTTGCATCCCCTTTTCGGCAAATAAGACAGCAAAGGCTTCATCATACCAGATCGGACGGGTAGAAATGGCAACCAGCCGTAGCCCAACTGCCGCGATCAAGATGAGAAGCAGAGCCAGTCGATTGAAGTTCTTGGGCATTTTGCTCATTCGGGGACGCAAAGTTGAGCTCACATCCTGAGAACCTGCTATTCGTTGCTCCCCCTGTCCCCTAAGAGAAACCGCGGTGGTCTGATCGCCCACCAACGCACCCACCATAATCCAACCAGTGAAAAGAATGGCAGGGGTAGGTACATCACGGGCTGCTCCAGGTTGCCTTGTACCGTGGTCAGGAATAGCACCCACAGCCCTATCCCCAGCGCAGCCAGAGAAAGCCACATAAAGAACTGACCCGCTATTCGCCAGCGCTCTTCCCAAATAGCGAAGATGTAAAAAAGTACCGGTAACAACATGACATAATTGGTCGTCGCCGTCCTGAGCACAACCATATTCGTGATCACCAGGGTCATCAAGGCTGTCCAGATAAAATGGCGTGTGTCTTTTCGCCAGCTAATCACCCATTCAACCAGTAAATAGCCTAAGAAAACCACATGCAAGAAGGTATTCACCTGTCGGCTCAGACCAGGCATCGCATTGGCGATGATTGAGAGCGGCGAGCCAATATTCGTGTAGCTTGGATAGTCCAGCACTTGCCTGAGCATCTGCGCCAGCCAGTCAGGCATCAGAGCCAGCGTTACACCCATCTGGATCACGATCCCGGATAGGACCCCCCACCACAGTTCCCAACGCCTTACGGATAAAGCCCATAACAGTACATAGGGGATGATCAGGAAGCTCATCTGCGGCTTGGCGATGGATAGAGATAGGATCAATCCAGCCACAAAATCCTGCTTTTGCTTAATGAGCAAAAGTGAGAGCGCGATCAATAAAGCATTGATCGCAGCAAACTGACCAATGATAACGGTGCGCAGGGCGTGATACCACAACAAAGAGAAGAGCAAGAGGACGGCAGCCTTCCAAAGCGGCACCTTCCAATCCGCAAGGCGCATTCCAACAATTGCTAATCCAATCAGACTGAGCTCGAGAGCAGTCATCCATAACGCCCGCGCCAGGGGATAATCCAGCAAGCCGAATAATCCGAAGAAAAGCATCGAGGGGAGAGGATAAACGAAATGGTTTTTATCCTCGCCCTTGGCAGGATCTGCCAGATGCCCATAGATCTTCTCCTGCGTATCCCTGCTGACTTCTTCATCGTAGGGACTGATCCCCTGCACCAGCCAGTACCGTGCGCCATTCCAGCGCGCCAGGAAATCGTTACCGCCAGGATACAACTCTGAAAAACGATAATTTGCAAAGGTCAAACCTGCAATAACGAGGCTTATCAAGAGCAGGATCAACACAATCCCCAAGGCGGATCTCAGGTTTTCCAAAAGGATGCTCCAAATACTAATTTTTCATTGCAACGATGCGCTTGCCAAATACTTGTTGGTACCACAGCCAGGCAAGCAAGAACATCACCAGGGTTCTTATGGGGATGGTCAGCAATAAACCCCACGGATACCCGCGTGAAAGCAGTACCGGCCACTCTAGCAGATTGACCAGGATCAAAATAAAGCTCATCAAGATGGCGTGCCTTTCATCCAGCGTCAGAAGGATGAACGGTATGAGGTAGAGCACCCATTGCGGGCTCCAGCCAGGCGACCAGATCAGGAAAATGCACCAGGTCAATCCGGTAAAGGCGATAAAACGCACAGGCTCATCCAGCCTGGCGCGATAGAAGAGCCAGGCGCCTGCCAGGAGAAAAACGGTCAAGGTGATGAGCGGGGATATTCGCGCAGGATTACCCTGCAAATTAAACGCCTGGCCAGCATCCAGCCTCTCACGCAATGGACCAAAATTACCCGTATTATAGTTGCCGTCAAGCAAAGCCCACACCGTCTCCCACGAGCCTTTATTGAGCTGAGATCCCAGGGAGGCAGCCGTATTTCTGGAGAGATCAAATAAAGTCCGAGATACACGAAGGCGGATATTCCAATCGCGATCAGGGTAATCTTCAACGCTCGCTTCACCTCTCTGAAGCGCCACACAGCGGGAATGACAAGCAAAGGAAAGAATTTGACCAGGATACCGGCAGCCAACGCACAGCCAGCCAGGGAATCGCGACCTTTTACGACGAAATAGATCCCCAGCAATGTGAAGAGGACAGCAAGCGGATCGAAGTACCACCAACCGTAAGACAGCCCAAGCGTAATCAACGTGTACAAGAAGATACGCCAGACTGCAGCCATCCCCTGGTAAATCTCCCCACATAGCTTGATGAACACATAAATCGTCACCGCCTGAGCAATGGAGAGGATGATTACCAGCATATAAAAGTAGGTATGCTCGCGTACCCCTGCCAGCGAATAAAGTAAGGAAGAGAGGAAGGGAAATACCGGCGGGAATTCGACCCAGTAATCTATGAAAGGCAAACCCATTTGCGCCAGGTTGTAAAAATGCCTGAGATCGCCAAACCCTAATAAGCCATCCAACGGGAAGGTAATTACCATCATCAACCGGACGGCAAAAAATAGCAGGGGAATAAACCATGCATACTGGAACATTGTCGGGGTGGATGGTTCCCTTGTCATCATACGCCGCGAGACTTAATCGTTCGTTTGCTGTTGGGTTGTCCGTAAAATATCCCGCAGGATTTCGTCCAACGTGTAGCGTGGCGACCACCCCGTGTAAGCATGGATCTTGGAATTATCCGGTACCCGTTTGCGCATGTCTTCAAAACCAACTGCATATGCTTTGTCATACGGGATAAATCGGATAGGGTCGCTTCCGCCCAATACCGCGTTACTCTCTTCTGTGCCGCGTACAAGCTGGACGATCTTGTTTGCCAGGTCGACGATGCGCACTTCTTCGGTTGAGCCGACATTGAACACCTTCCCAACCGCTTCCGAGCAGCCCGCCAGCGCTAAAATGGCTTCGACTGCATCCTCAACATGCAAGAAGCAGCGCGTTTGCATCCCATCTCCGTACACGGTGATTGCTTCACCGTGCAGCGCTTGTTGGACAAACCGGGGGATCACCATGCCATATTGACCTGTCTGCCGCGGTCCGACGGTATTGAATAGGCGAAATATCACTACCGGCAGGTCCTTCTCTCGGTGATAAGCCAAAGCCAGGAACTCATCTACCATTTTTGATGCCGCGTATGCCCAACGGCTCCGGCTGGTAGGTCCGAGGACAATATCATCTTCTTCACTGAATGGAGATTGGTTCCCTTTCCCGTAGACCTCGGACGTCGAAGCAATCAGTACCTTGGCGCGATAACGCAAGGCTGCCTTCAGGACGGCTTCTGTGCCCATCACGTTGGTTTCAATGGTATGCACCGGTTTGTCCACGATCAGCATGACACCCACCGCAGCCGCCAGGTGAAAAACAATATCACACTCACTTGCCAGCCGGTCCAGGACCAATGGATTGGTAATAGAGTCGATCGCAAAGCGAAAGCGTGGATGATCGATCAGCGGGCGGATATTCTCAAACTTGCCCGTGGATAGGTCATCGATCACGGTCACCTGGTGCCCACGCTCTAATAGCGTCTCAGCCAGGTGAGAGCCGATAAATCCAGCTCCGCCTGTGATCAGCGCCCGGTACAACCCTGGCTTGGTTTCCATCTCATCGGTCGGGCTCATGACTGCTCCAGGTGTTTCGGCGAACAGATATTTATTACCTGTATCTTTCATTCCCGCTCGTACAGGACAGAGATTGTGTCCCGATAGATCGCAACCCAGTCAGGACTCAACATAAGCGTCCGGTCAAGCATCGACTGGGACTTTATCAGAATCAGGTTGACTCCATACTCATTGAGAGTATCTTGCCAACCATCTTCTACGCGGACCACCTTCAACCATTGATTGACGATCTCATCATTATACAAATCGGTACGCCCATCCACAAAAACCGGGTAATCCGGGGAGCTCCAGAGCAGATAGCCGCCCCAATTATAGGAGTTGAACAGCCGTCCCTCCGGCTGGTATTTATGGAGATATTCAACTGCGCCGAGAGGTAGATAGGCTTTGAATGCATCGGTATTGGTTTTTTCCGGGTATATCAAGGCAACCTTGAAGAGTACCGCCACGGCGAGCAGGACGAGAATAAGCACGTTCAACCGGGTGGTACGCTTACCTGGGTTTGCCCCTCCAGCCAAACGGATCCCCAGCATATTCGCGGCGCTGTCTAAGGCAGGAGCTGCATGACGGGTCAGGACCATCGGGGCGACAATCGAGAACAAGGCTACATTGCGACCTGCCAACAACCCCATGTAGAAGAACAATCCGACGAGTGCAAAGTCGATGAAAGCCAATCTTTGCCGCGAAGCGCCAACTGCACCAAACGTCAGGAGCATCAACCAGGCGAACGGTTGCACCGCGATCGAGTGGAACTCAGGGGTCTGCCATTCCTGGATATAATCCCGCAGCACGCCTATGCTGACTGTCTTGAATGGGTACATCAGCATGGTAGGTCCATAAGGGTTGACACATACCGCAAGCAGCATCAGTAAGCCCGCCCAAAACAAGGGGGTCAAAAAGGCGCGGATACCAAAGGGGCGTTGCTTCTTGAACAATATCTCCCACACGATCGCTCCAAGCTCTGAGAGCCAGTATAACCCCCAAATGAGAAATCCCACCAGAAATCCTCCGTGACTGTTGACCCATAAAATCATCAGCACGGGGAGCCAGTAGACGATTTTCCCGCTCTCGGCGTCCCCACGCCAGCGATATTTCTCCAGGAGCCAGAGGGTGATCGCAGCCAGCAAAAACGTTACCAGGTAAGGTCTTGCAGCCCAATACACGCCTGCCGCGGCTGCAGCCAGGACCACAGTAAACGCTTTCAGGAAAGCTCCCCCGCTCAGGGTTTGCCAGACGAAAACAAAGGTCAGCGTCACCATGAATGCAGTCCACAAGTTCAACCCCCCGGGTCCTGCCACGCGGTAGATCAAAAACATCGGCGCTTCAGCCAACCAGCCAGGATACTCCCATGCCTCGCCAGCCCGGGTGTAGGAAAATTCGTCCACACGGGGCACATGCCGCTGTTCGACGATCCATTGACCGGCTCGCAAATGCCACCATGTATCGGTATCCACCGAGATGCGCGCAGCCATGGCAAATACCGCTAGAAATGTAATCCAGGTCACCAGGCGTTGTGTGCTCAAATGCTTTCTCCGCAGAAGAAACCGTCAGGAAGGTGAGAATCACGGTGTCATAGTGATCATGGCGTCGTCATACCTAATCCGATCTCTTCTGGTCCAACGTGCTTTGAGAGACCGTAGAACACCTGAAAATCACCGATTTTCGTTTCTTTCCATGATACACCAGCTCGCCTGAACTTGGTCCTCAAATATTCATCAAGCGCAGGATGATGGGTGGTAATAAAGGCAACTTTGTCCGCATGAGCCACCCTGTCATGATAGGGCTGGTAACGATTATCCCGGCTGGTGTAACGAAAATCCTGGTGGTAAGGCAGCGCGGGTACAAATACCAATTCTTCCTGTGAAAGAAATGCGAGTGGGTAGCTGACCCAGTAATTGGTATAACCAACCCTCTCGTCATGCTCGTCTAGAAAGTTGATCAGAGCAGGTAGCGCACGTTGGTCAACCTGGGTGATTGGATTAAACTGGGTCGTAATCCCCGGCGGCATGGATGCAGCAGATTGTATGGTTCCAATCAAGTGATAAACGATCAAAAGGACCACCAGGCACCATACCCAATAACCGGCTCTGCGGGCAAATGCCAACAGCGTATCCGCGGCGATGAGAGTGAGCAGCATCGACATGGGTAAAAAATATCGCCCGGAAGGATCTGCTCCGAATGGGGTGAGAACAAATCCACCCACCAGGGTCAGCATAACCCAAAGGAGCAGCAAGCGATCATCTCCCCGGGCGTGGAGCGGTCTTCGGATTGAACGCATAGATCAGAACAGCGATCCAAAAGAAAAGAATGAAAGGGAGCAGGGGTAAAGCAAGCCATTCAACACCCCAAGGGGGACGCAAACCAAAGATCACCGTCGAACCTAACAGCAAGAAGGCAACCAGGTGCTGGCGCGTCTGTGCAGCCCAGGATAAACCTTCTACCCCTGCAATTGCGCCGCCGCCCAGCTCTGCGATGGGACTGGTCAGCCCTTCTCTCACAACGTAAAGCCCCCAGGGAGCTGATCCAGCGAGCGCCCCGAGGATTGCCAGCGAGATCACGAGGTGAGATACCCTTTGCCAGCGAGGGGGTGTGTTCTGCCCGGATTGCCAAACCGCTACTAGCCAGGTAAAAGATCATGGGAATGCTGTAGACCAGGGTCAAGCCATTCGCCCAAAATCCCAGTCCGATCAAGAAGCCGAACAACAACCATAGCAGGCTAGCGGGTTTATCCCCATCCCTACTCCTACGCAAGATCAGCAAACCCAGGATCAGGATCAAATTGCCGATCAGTAGAGCTTCACCATACCCTCCCAGGCTGGCTGTTGTATACAGGGTCACATTGACCGTCGGGATGGCCAGCAGCCAGGCTGCGATTACACCGGGCTTCCACGAGCGGAAAACGAGTGAGCCTAACCAGGCTGTTGAAGCCATGATCAAGACATACAATACCACCTGGACGGCTCGGATCACCCAGACATGCGCGCCAAATAGCACAAAACCGGCAGCAACCAGCCAGGCGTCCAGGCTGCCCATGTAAGCCTGCCCGTAGAAAAAGAGCGGTCTCTCGCCTTGCAGGATGTGCCGCGCCATGAGGGCGACGATCGCCTCATCGGCATTGAACGGAATGCTGCCAGCCACCAGCAACCAGATTTTAAGCAAGACAGCCAAAATGATTGCTGGAACGGCTAGCCAGAAATTTCGCCTCCCATCGACCTTTTCCGATATCCTGCCAGCCAAGGTTTTGAGCTTCTCGTATTCCTGTTTCTGCAGTCGCTATATCCATTATCTTCAGACGGTGGCTCAACCCACGAAGAACCACAGCGTGTACAATGCCGAAGCGATCAAGAGCAGTGTCACGCTGGCAGATATGTAGAGCAATCGAAGGCGGATCGACCTGCTCAGTAACCAGTTTGCCAATACCACAAAAAGTGGGAATAGCCCCAGCACATAACGCGTAGCGGATTGGTACGGAGATACCAGGTCACTCTTCCAGGGCAGGAACGCCGCCAGGGTGACCGCGCAGTATATGAGCAATCCGGTTTGTGCTCGGAATTTTTTCTGCAGGATCATAGCGATGAACAAACACCCAAACAAGACGATTGAGATCAAGTCAGCCGCCAGGTGTGGATTCCGGGTTTCAAACAATTGTGTCAGTGCATGAAAAAAAGCCGAGAATGGATCTGCAAATGTGATCTTTGAGAATTGTGAGTAAGAGGCAAATAGCCCGCCCTGATCTTGTTGCGTGCGCCACCCCATATAACCGAGCCATCCCACGGTGCTACCAGGAGCGAGAGCAGCGCGGCTGCACTGGCTTTGATGCCTCTCGACAGCAATATATCGAATAACATCATATGCCATTGGAAAGAGCAGCAAAATGCCCTGGGCACGCGTCAGGCATGCCAGGCAAGCCAGGAGACCCGCAATCAGCCAGCGCTCTTCTTTCAAGCATAAAAAACAACCCAGGACAAAAGATAGGTAAAGTCCCTCAGAATACGGAGCAAAAAAGAAAAAACTCGTAGGGTAAATCGCCCATACGACAACAGACCATCTAGCCAGCTGGGGATCTTGCCAGGTATACCGTGTGAAGCGTTGGAACAAAACAAAAGCCAGGATTGCAAAAATTGTCGAGATCAGTAAACCGGCTACTTTAATATTCATTAAAGGCAAATACTTGCGCTATGCGCACAAACCAGGGATACAGCGGAAAAAAGTTCATGTTACCGGGTTCTAACTGCACATACCCATACTTAGCGATCGCCAGGAAATGGGCTGCATCCCAATGTACCCAGGCATCGGTAAGCATCCTTCCCAGTAAGGTCGGTTCAGCCGGCACCCCGGAATAAGCGCCGCGTATCCATGCCCAATTCTTTTCGAGGTTGAAATAGGGATCGATCAAGACCCGCGCCCAAACCAGGGCGACCCATAGGCTGAGCGCCATTCGCAAACCAAGCCCCAGGACAATGGGGAACGCGATTTCAGATCCCAAAATCCGGGATAGCGATATTTGCCTTTCAATATTGCGAACCATAACAGCCAATCCGGCTACGTGCAAAATATTTGATCGCTTATAATTTTTATCGAGCGCTGATCGCTAATAGACTAGATGAGCAAAGCAGGTACCGCAGGAAATAGCGACATAACGGCTGGAAGAAGATACCAGGCAATTCTCATCCTGGTATTGTTTCTATTCGCCTTTTCAATCAGAATCCTCCCTGGTCCTCGCACCATCGATGACTCTTTCATCACTTTTCGATATGCCCGTAATATTTTAGCGGGTAATGGATTCGTATACAACCCTGGCGAGCACGTTTTAGGCACCACAACCCCCCTCTATACATTTCTGTTAACTGGCTTGGGGGGCTTCTTTGGCGGCGTCGCTGCCCCTTTTCCCATGCTCGCCTGGCTGGTCAATGCGCTTGCAGATGGAGTAACCTGCGTTCTACTTTATCTGATTGGAAAAGCTCTGAAAGCGCCGCTCCCAGGCATCGGCGCCGCGCTCGCCTGGGCAGTCGCCCCATTCAGTGTTACTTTTGCTATCGGCGGTCTCGAGACAAGCGTCTTTGTGTTGCTCATGGTCTCGATCTTCTATGCGTACCTGAATAGCCTCTATCGCTGGGCTGCATTCCTATCAGCCCTGGCTTGATGACCAGACCCGATGCATTGCTCTTCCTGGTACCTTTGGCAGCCGACCGTTGTTGGACAATCTTCCGCGGCAAGCCCAACCGGCATCACAGCACGGTTGCAGTGCAAGCGCCACTCCAGGGTACAACACGCTGGCGCCGGCATTGCCGGGGAAGGTTTGGCTTTCGCTATTCCGCTAGGGATCTGGCTTGTATTTGCAACGGTCTACTTTGGCAGCCCAATTCCCCACTCGATCGCCGCCAAGAGCCTGGTCTATCGCTTACCGCCAGATGCCGCCTTTGTCCGGCTGCTTCAGCACTACACCACACCCCTACTGGAACACCTGACTTTTGGCACAACCTGGATAGCTGTCGGGCTGGTGCTGGTCCCGTTCTTGTTCCTGGTAGGCGCATTGCGCATCTTGAAGGTCACTATCACGCGCCTGGCCCTTCCTCATCTACCCCTGGTTGTACTTTGCTGCTTATTCTCTTGCAAATCCTTTGATCTTTCGCTGGTATCTCACGCCTCCCTTACCCATCCTGATCCTGACGATGCTGATCGGGATGGATGGTCTTCTCTTATCTTTCAAATCCTTCGCCAGCCGGCGTGCACCGGAGAAAAGATCTGCTGGCATCAAGATCATCTTTACTGCCGTCACGATCATCCTGGTTGTGCTGGCGCCGGTTCTTCTTTCGCTCCGCGGATGGGTGGTAAAGCCAGATCACGGCTTGACCCGCCCAGCGCCGGAAATGGCATGGTACCAGCTCGAAATCCTCTACCGCCAGGCGGCATCCCGGCTCAATCCAGAGATCGCCGGTCATGCGGGGGAGACCACCATCGCAGCGGGGGATGTTGGCGTGTTAGGCTATTTCACAGGCGCGCGGATTTTAGACACCGTTGGCTTGAATTCCCCCCAATCACTGCGCTATTACCCGCTTGATCCAGCCTACTACGAGATCAATTACGCCATCCCCCCTGACCTGATCCTGGATAACTCGCCCGATTATGTGGTTATTCTGGAAGTATATGGGCGGCGAGGATTATTGAAAGACCCGCGTTTTCAAGAAAGCTACCAGCTGGTTGAGAAGATACCCACTGACATCTACGGTAGCGACGGGATGTTGATATTCAAACGGGTCGTTCAATAAAAGGGATGTTAAACAAACTGAGCAGGCGCTCGATTGCCTGCTCAGTTGTTCTTCTGCTGTTTAGCCCAGATACTCGCGCAGCTTCCTGCGGATTGCCGGGTGGCGTAAGCGGCTCAGGGCTTGCGCTTCGATCTGGCGCACGCGCTCGCGCGTCACACCCATCTTGCGCCCCACTTCTTCAAGTGTATAAGCCTGACCATCCAATAATCCGTAGCGCAATTGTAAAATGCGCACCTCACGTGGGGGCAAGCCGTTCAAGACGCTGTCCAGATGCTCGCGCAGTAAATTATAGGTGGCAGTCTCATCCGGGGCAGCCACTTCCTCGTCCTGGATGAAATCACCTAAAACCGAGTCTTCCTCATCATCCGTCGGAGTTTCGAGTGAAAGCGGCCGCCGCGCGACCTGGATCATATTTTCGACTTTTTGTGGGGTCACATCCAGCGCGCCCGCCAGCTCCTCAACGGAAGGGTCCCTTCCGAGGCGCTGGGTGAGCTGGTGCTGCACGCGCAACAACTTGTTAATCTGATCGCCCATATGGACGGGGACACGGATCGTCCGTCCCTGATCGGCGATGGCGCGCGTCACTGCCTGCCGGATCCACCAGGTCGCATACGTGCTGAATTTATGCCCGCGGCGGTAATCGAACTTCTTCGCCGCCCGGATCAGTCCAATATTCCCCTCCTGGATGAGGTCCAGGAACGGCACTCCGCGCCCCATGTACTTCTTGGCGACGCTGATCACGAGGCGCGAGTTGGCGGTGATTAAATGCTCACGCGCCGCCCAGCCGTCCTCGATTAATTTCTGCAGCTCCATGCGCCGGCGAGGGTTGACATTCCCGCGGGCAAGCTCCTCGCGCGCCAGGCGTCCTCGCTCGATGCGCTGGGCGAGCTCGACCTCCTCCTCAGCCGTCAACAGCGGGACGCGTCCCACCTCTTTCAAATATAGCCCGATCGTATCGTCAGTATCGATATTGGCCAGGTAGTTATCATCCACCGAGAGATCAGGCGGCTCCTCTTCGACTTCCTCCTCAGCCAGCTCTTCCTCGCTCGGTCCACGTGGGATGCTTTCCTCCATCACCGCAATCCCCGCGCTGATCAAAGCAGCAAAGGCTTCTTCTAGCTGGTCGACGTCTTGCTCCGCTTCGGGAAAAAAGCTCAGGATATCGTCAATCGTAACGTAGGATTTTTGCCTGCCTAACTCAATAAGCCTGGCAACGGCAGGGTGATCATCCTCATGATCCTCAATCGCACTCAACAAATCTTCATCTATCATTTATTCTCCACTCGTCATCAGCCTGTAAGCTCTTTGGTTTTTGCTCTTTCGCGTTCATCAGGGCTGATCGCTCGGGGTCAGGTCCAATCCGTAAAGATAGGGTATCTCCCAAACTCTATTCAGAATACACTTTTTTTCTCTCAAAATCAATACCCAATCTTCGAAATATTGCCTAAAAACAATTCCCCAACACAACAAAAAGCACGCCAGCCTTCTTCAGGCAGCAGTGCTTATCACGCGTGTGGGGCAGAGACGCCCTCTGCCCACAACTTCCTGAGAAAGACTATACATTAATTAATTAACCAGAGTCAAGTTAATTACCAACTTCTAATTAAACGCTAATGTTTGGTAACACAGTAACATCTGGAATTTTACGCTGCTTGACACAATTGGCAGCCGCACGTAAAATCTAACGGACAGAATTATTAATACTTACTCATCCAAGGATTTCACGGGGAAGGGCGGAAGCCTACCCACACTTGATCTGGCTCAATCGGTTTATCGAGCATCATTTCCTTAGACATTCTTATCTCCGGAATGACTGGAGGTGTTTGCGGTATAATATCGGCTTGTGTCAAAAAGCACGATCGTGGTTGACTGAAAGCCAGCCATCTACAGTAAGAAATCTGTTATCTCAAACATCGTGGAGGTGTATTGTATGTATGGACTTGAGTACTTTTGAACAAATTGCGATCTGGACAGTCCTGGGTATTGCCATCCTCGGCTTGCTCTACGCCATCTTCCTGCGCAGCCAGATCCTCAGGGAAGATAAGGGCACCGACAAGATGCAGAAGGTATGGAATGCGATCAAGGATGGAGCAGACGCATACCTGAAGCGCCAACTCAGGTCGATCTTGCCCTTGATTGCTCTATTAACTCTGGCGCTATTTGCCTCGGTTTATATCGTCAAACCCACTCCAGAAGCGTCCGAATGGTATTGCATGGCGTTCAAAGGCGTCCCACGTGAAGCCGCAGCAGCCTGCGCCAAAACCCTCACACCTGCTCAGAACCAGCAATTGAGTACCCTGGTTGGACTCGGTCGGGCTCTGGCATTCGTCATGGGAGCAACCTTCTCTCTCATGGTGGGTCAAATCGGCATGCGCATGGCTGTGCAGGGAAACGTACGCGTTGCCTCCGCCGCCCGGCGCTCCTTTGGCGACTCATTACGGATTGGCTACCGGACCGGGACAATCACCGGTATGCTGACCGATGGCTTAGGTCTGTTTGGTGGAACAATCATCTTCATCATCTTTGGCATTGCCGCACCGGATGTGCTTCTCGGCTTTGGCTTCGGAGGTACACTGCTGGCGCTCTTCATGCGCGTGGGAGGCGGCATCTTTACCAAAGCCGCGGATGTCGGCGCGGATCTTGTCGGCAAGGTTGAAGCCGGCATCCCTGAAGATGACCCACGCAATCCTGCGGTTATCGCCGATCTCGTGGGCGACAACGTGGGTGACTGCGCAGGCATGGCAGCAGACATCTTTGAGTCATACGAAGTCACGATTGTCTCCAGCCTGATCCTTGGCGTAGCGCTGTATACCATGACCGATCGCCTCGAATGGGTGATCTTCCCCCTGCTCGTGCGGGGTGTCGGCGTGCTGGCATCCATCATCGGCACCTACCTGGTCAAGGGCGGTTCTGGAAAGAGCGGCGATGCGATGAAAGCCATCTTCACCGGCTTCCTTTCATCGGCTGGCATCTCTGTCGTCATGTTCGGTCTGGTCGCGCTGGTCTACATGCGTGGTGTCGATGGCGGATGGTGGCGACCCTTCCTGGCAACTGCTGTGGGTGTTCTATTGGCGATCTTGATCGACCGCCTGACCGATTACTTTACCGGCACACACAACACACCGGTAAAGGAAATCAAGAAATCCGCAGAGACCGGACCAGCCACAATCATCCTGAGCGGTATTTCTGCCGGCTTCGAATCATCGGTCTGGTCAGTCCTGGTTATTGCGGCAACGATTTTCGCCTCTATCCTCATCTTCGGTGGGATCTCCGGCGAGGCGGCGTTACAATTTACATACATCCTTTACGGCGTGGCTCTGACCGGTATCGGCATGCTCACGCTTACCGGGAACAATGTTGCCATGGACTCCTTCGGGCCGATCGCGGATAACGCTAACGGCATTGGAGAGATGGCATGGCAGGATATGCGAGATCCGGAAACGGAATGCAGCCCGCCAGATCTTGGCTGACCTGGATGGCGTTGGCAATACAACCAAAGCAATCACCAAGGGCATCGCCATCGGCTCGGCAGTTATCGCAGCCGTATCCTTGTTTGGCTCCTTTATCACAGACGTCAGCCGGGTCGATACGACCGCGCTCGCCAATGGCATCCGTGTCTCCATGCCGGTTGTTTTTGTCGGTATGCTGATCGGCGGCGCCGTGCCCTGGTTGTTCTCGTCCTTCTCTATCCAGGCAGTTAGCCGGGCGGCATCGCTCATCATTCTCGAAGCACGCCGCCAGTTCAAGCTGGGCGTGCTGGAAGGCAAAGTTGAGCCAGATTACCGGCAAGCCGTCGGTATTGCTACAGCCGCTGCCCAAAAAGAGTTGATACCCCTGGCGTTATTAGGCGTCCTGACTCCGATCATCGTCGGGATGGTGCTGCAAGTAGAAGCGCTGGGCGGGTTCCTGGCAGGGATCATCCTCTCCGGGCAGTTGCTGGCTGTCTTCTTGAATAACGCAGGCGGCGCCTGGGATAACTCGAAGAAACTGATCGAAGACGAGCCCCGAGATCCTGCCAATAACCTGGGCAAAGGTTCCGAGCGGCACAAAGCTGCCGTAGTCAGCGATACGGTCGGAGATCCCTTCAAAGATACCGCTGGTCCGGCGCTTAATCCCATGATCAAGGTGGTAAATCTGGTCGCATTGATCATAGCGCCTATCGTTGTCGCCTACAAGGACCTCTCCTGGATCGGCTGGGCGATCGTCCTGCTGCTCGTTGGTGTCCTGGTCTGGGCAATCCTGCAGAGCAAGAAAACTGCGCCCGAAATCAAAAAATCGGCTGAATACATCCTCAGGCGATTAACACGAGCTCGGTAGAGTTTCGACGAAACTGCTCCCGGCAGCCTGGCTGCTGGGAGCAGCTCTTTAACCCAATAAACTTACGATTTTGTATCACGCGTTCGTAAATCCTTGCAACTTGACCAAGAATAAGGCATACTAGATGCAACTGGTGAATGATAGGATGGTAATTCACGTCTTTGGATTCCAAAAATATTACCCGCATCGTTTGATGCTCAAGTTTAAGGGAGTGTTGATATGGCGAGGACTTCTCTACGAGCCTACCAGCGGGATGTCGAAGAGTTGATCGAAACCCATCAATTCGATCAAGCGATTGCACACTGCCGGCACATTCTCAGGTTCTACCCAAAAGAGGTCAACTCTTACCGTTTGTTGGGAAAAGCTTACCTGGAGAGCCAGCGTTACGGTGATGCTTCGGATATATTCATCCGCGTGCTCTCCACGATCCCGGATGATTTTGTATCCCATGTCGGTATGAGCATAATCCGAGAAGATGAAGGCAACCTCGATGAAGCCATCTGGCATATGCAACGCGCCTTCGAAACCCAACCCGCCAATAGCGCTATCCAGGGCGAATTACGCCGGCTGCATGGTCGCCGGGAGGGGATTGAGCCGCCAAAAATCCGGCTGACGCGCGGCGCCCTGGCGCGGATGTACCTGAAAGGCGAGCTCTACTCGCAGGCGCTCGCCGAGCTGCGCGCAGGTTTGCATGAAGATCCCAAGCGCTATGATTTGCAGGTGGTTCTTGCCCAGGCGTATTACCTCGCCGGTCAGCGGGTTGATGCCGCCGAGGCTTGCAGCTCCTTACTCAAATCCTTGCCCTATTGCCTGGAAGCCAACAAGATCCTGGCTGATATTCTCTCCCATAGCGAGCGGGCGGAAGAAGCGCAGGTCTACAAAAATCGTTCTCAAGCCCTGGATCTATATTTGGCTCACCTCTCCCCCACAGCCCCTACACCCGAAAAGGTTGCGACTCGGCTGTACTTCTCGAAAAACTGGAGTGGAGACCCGGATTGCAATCCGCCGAGCATGGTTCAGCAGCCAGACTGGGCGACATCGTTAGGTGTTGACCTGGGAACCGTGACCGGACCTGAAAGCCTGCCAGATTGGCTCGGAGCAACAGAAGCTAAAACAGCACCCAGCGCGACGGAAAATATTCTGCCATTTGAAGAAACATCCACCGAAAGCGCCAAGCCAGCTCCGCTGGCAGATAGCGAAGTACCCGATTGGATGAAAGATGCAGGCTGGACCGAAGCCCAGGCGAGTGAAGCTCAAGCAGACTTTCTGCCGCTCACAGAGGCAGAGGGCATAGAGGAAGAGCTTACACCTGCAGATATTCCGGACTGGTTGAAAACCATGGCGCCTCCCGCTGAAGCAGCCAGCTTTGCTGCACCATCTGCGCCTGAGACCCCCATTGTACCGGTCGAAGAAACGGAACAAGCGGCCATCTTGCCCTGGCTGGAAGAAACACCTCCCGGTCCCACCGACAGCGTAGCGATGTGGCTGGATAAACAGGAGCCAGCCGAGAACCTAGAGGCGCAGTTGGATATGGGACCGGCAAGTATCGAAAATATCCCGGATTGGCTCCAGGATCTTGGCGAGCCTATGGTAAAACAGGCATCCTCCCCTGCGGATCGGCTGAAGAAGCCCAGCCAGAAGAGCTCCACTCGCGGAGGAAACAGAGGCAGACCGATCAGGCATCGAATCGGCTGCGATGCTCGCAGTAGCCTCAGCAGCCGTAGCAGCCGACCGGCGCGGGGAAGAGGTCGACCAGGAACCTTCTGAGGGGTTGGCAGAGGAATCAAATCGGAAGCGGTCATGTCTGCGGGGATAGAGGATTGGCTCAAGGAATTAGGGTCCGCCGAAGCAGAGACTGAAGGGGATCGTACCGACGAATTCCGACCGAAACACTACACCATCGCTCGAAGAACCGCTCGCAGAAGCACAAATACCAGAATGGATACAAAACCTGGAACCGGAAGCACAACCTGGCGACTGGGTAACTGAGCTGAGCGAGGGCGCCTCATTCGAGGAAGCTCCCACCAGCGAGGCAGAGACAGCCTCATCCGCTGAAGCGATATCCACCGAGGAAGATGAGGCGTTTGCCTGGCTCGAAAACCTGGCTGCACGCCAGGGAGCGGAGGAAGCGCTGCTCCTCAATCCGGAAGAGCGCCGGGAGACTCCCCCGGATTGGATTTCTCAGAGCAACCGAAGAAGAGAAAACGTCGGAGCAAGTGGAACTTCACGCGGAGGTCCTTGGAGCAGCGGCAATCGCAGCAATCGTCACAGCTCACGCTGACGAAGAGCAGGAGGTCGCCGCGCCAGTAGAGCTGGCGCAAACAAGGAGATCGTAGAGCAACCGGAGACAGAACTCCAGCCCGAAACAGTTGTGC
>CAVPDG010000002.1:0-27058 GCA_963702535.1 uncultured Chloroflexia bacterium
ACACACCCCTCACCTGCGCGAGGTACTCGGCCATGGCCTCCTCCTCCCCCGCGCCCAGCTCCAGCTCGGCCAGCGTCCGGCTGCTGCCGCCCGCCTGGGCAGGAAGAAGCTGCTCACCATGCCCGCCGTGCTCTTGGCGTGCCGCGGACCAGCTCGGGGCCCTGCTTCTCCCTGCATCACCGGTCAGGAGAGGGGGGTGCAGGGCGTGGGTGGCAGGAGCTGCTCCCGCCCAGACGCGGCTCAGCCCCAGGGCAGGGTCCTTATCTGGGAGGTGCAATCACCTCGCTCCCTGAGCAGGACGGGCCCTAGTGAGTTAGGCGCTCCGCGGGCGCGGGGGCCCGCCGCTTCCTCGAGCCTCGATGTGGATCGATCAGCGAGATGAAGTACGGCGTGATGTCCACGCGGAACAGCCCCGGCGCCTGGAGCGCCTTGCGCTCGCCCTCCGCCAGCGGGATCACCCACTCGAACTCCTCCACCGAGTTGATCCGGTTGCTGGACTGCCAGCGCCAGTTGTTCCACTGCTCATCGGGCGCCTTGGGCTGATCGGGGGCGCGCTTGGAAGTAAAGGGTCGGTATGCCATCGCAGTCCTCATTGTTAATGAACCACCGTTATTATATAGGCAACACCGAAAAATGGGGTGCAGGGCGGGTTGCAGCCCGCCCTGCACCCATTCGAAATCATTCAATTCCAATATTTTACTAGAAGCCGGATCATAATGTTGTTGGGGTTCCAACAACATTATGGGCTAAACATCACTTCCACACTGGTCAGCTGCACCACGTCGTCTATCCACCTCCCCCTGCGACACCGTCAGCAGGGCGCGCGTGGCTTTGTCCACTGTGTACGGCACCTCCACCTGGAAGCTGGCGTAATCCCCCTGCTCCGGCGGCGTCACGCTCGCCAGGCGCGCCCCGCCTCGCTGCCGTCCGGAAGGATCAGCCGCACCATCAGCGGCTGGTCGGGGTCGCCGTGCACCAGCCCGGAGACCTGCACCTTGCCACCCTGGATCAGCGCCTTCTTGTGCGGGCTCTGGATGACGATCGGCGCCAGCCGGTCCTGCGGCGGGTAGATGTCATCCTGCCCGATCGAGAGCAGGATCAGCGGGATGGAGCTCAGCGCGGTGGTGTGCTTGTTTGCATCCGCAACATAGATTTGCAGCCGCCCGGCTTCCGCCGCGGCTGAGATCTCATAATCCAGCGCCATCTTCAGCGGCACCCACGCGCCCGCCGGCACGGTGCGCACGCTCTTCACCTCGCGGAACAGCACGCGCCGGTCCTCGCCCAGCAATTCCACCACCACTTTCCCGTCACCGCCGGTCTTCATGTAAGCTGAGAGCGTGATGGGCGAGGCCACGCGTGAGAGCGCTCCCAGGTTGAGGATCTGGATCTCGCTTTCGGGCAGCTCACTGATCTTTGTCGGCGTAGCCGAGGGCGGCAGGGTGTAGGGCGTGGCGGTCGGTCCGTCCGGTGTGCCAGTCATCGTCGCCGCAGGCGAAGGCGTCGATGAGGCCTTCGTGGGTGGTAGGGGTGTCTGGCTGGGAGTGCCGGTTGGTTGCTTTGCGCCGGGGTGCTTTCTCCAGCGCCCACACCCTCCCCAGCGCTCGTGCTCCTCCCAGCACTTGCCTGGGCGGTTAGGGCAATGGCGGTCGGCAGGTAATCCGCCGGCATCAGCGTCGGCAGCGCCCCCCCCGAGAGCCTGCGCACGTGCCAATGCCAGCCCCGCCAGCAGACCTAGCGCCAGGCAAATAGCGTATCTTGAGCAATAAACCAGGGGATGAGAACGGTCAAGCCGCATGGGATGGGCGGTTGGCTTGCTGGGCGGTGTAGAACTCGATGACTTCCTGCAGCTTGTTCAGGCGCACCGGCTTGTTGAGGTAAGCCAGCGCCCCCGCCGCCTGCGCTTCCTCCACCGTCGCCACCTCCGGGCTGGCAGACAGGATGATCACCGGTATGCCCGCCGTACTGCTCTGCCCCTTGATCTCCTGCACCAGGCTGATGCCATTCTTCCCGGTCAGGTTCATATCGGTGAAGATCAGGTCGGGCGTGGTTGTCTCCAGCACAGCCAGGGCAGCCTGGTAGGAATCCGCCACCACCGCCCGGTGCCCCAGCACCTCGGCTGCCTTGGTCATTGTTACCAGGGTATAGGGATCGTCGTCGACGAACAGGATCAGCGCCATAGCCGGATGGCTCTTTATCGATGCAGTCTCGAATTACCCCAACAGGGCGTGCCTGGTGGACTTCCGCCCCCCTGCACACCCCGTTGCGGACAATTCATCGTGAATAATTCTACCTTAACCTTCTAAAAACCGTAGATCTCGCTGTACTTGCTTTGCAGGTACGCATGTAGGGCGCCGGGTCGATCTTGGAGCCGGTGACGCGCTGCACCAGCTCCTGCGGCTCGAACTTGCGCCCGTGGCGGTGGATCTTCTCGCGCAGCCAGCCCAGCAGCGCGGCGAACTCGCCCCTGCGGATCTGCTCGGGCAGGTCGGGGATATCGGCCTGGATGCTCTCCCACAGCTGCGCGGAGATCAGGTTGCCCAGGGCGTAGGTGGGGAAGTAGCCGAAGTAGCCCGCCGACCAGTGGACGTCCTGCAGCACGCCCAGGGCGTCGTTGGGCGGGGTCACGCCCAGGTACTCCTGCATGCGCGTGTTCCAGGCTTCCGGCAGGTCTTTCACCTCCAGGCTGCCCTCCATCAGGGCGATCTCCAGCTCCAGGCGCAGCATGATGTGCAGGTTGTAGGTGGCTTCGTCGGCCTCCACGCGGATCAGCGAGGGCTCGACCTTGTTGATGCCCTTGTAGAACTTCTCCAGCGGCACATTCCCGAGCTGCGTGGGGAAGATCTCCTGCAGGCGGGGGTAGAAGAACTGCCAGAACGGGCAGCGAGCGCCCCACCAGGTTCTCCCACATCCGCGACTGCGATTCGTGCATCGCCATGGAAGCGCCGCTCGCCAGCGGCGTGCGCGCCAGGGCGCGGTCCACGCCCAGCTCGTAGAGGGCGTGCCCGGACTCGTGCATCGTGCTGAACAACGCCGAGGAGAAATAGTCCGGCATGAAGCGGGTGGTGATGCGCACATCGTCGATGCCGAAGTGGATGGTGAAGGGATGGGCGGCCTTGTCCTGGCGGCCGCGGTTCCAGTCGTAGCCGAAGCGCGTGATCACTTCCACGCCAAAATCCCACTGCTTCTGCCTCGTCGAATGGCTGGTAGAGGAATCGGCCTCCACCTGCGGGCGGGACGGTGATCTCGTGCATCAGCGCCACCTGCTGCGGGCGCAGGGTGTTGAAAATCGCCTTGACTTCCGCGGTCTTCATCCCCGGCTCGAAATCGTCCAGCAGCGGGTCGTAGATATGCGTCGTACGGCGCGAAAAGGTCGGCGTAGCGCCGCCGCCAGTCCACGATCTTCTCCAGGTGCGGCTGGAAACGGGCGAAATCGTTCTCGGCGCGCGCCTCCTGCCACACGGCTGTGGCGATGGTGCGGATCTGCGCAAACTCCGCCACCATCTCTGCCGGCACCTTCACCCGGCGCAGGTACTCCCGTTCGCTGATCCGCACCAGGCGCGCATCGTCCGAATCGGGATCGAGCTGCGCAGCCCACGGCTTCAGCTCTTCGAGCAGCCTGCCCACTTCCTCGGAGGTGTACTTGCGGTGCATCAGCGATTCCACCGTCGCCCGGTGGTAGGCGCGGTCCTCCGCGCCTGCCGGCGGCATGTAGGTCTCCGCGTCCCATTCCAGCAGCTCCACCACGTGTTCCAGGTCTGAAGCTTCGTTCAGCAATGCCTTCAACTGTTTTAGTTTTTCTTCCATAAGCAGATGTCCTCTTTTCCTAAATCACTCGCCAGCGCAGCGGCTCGCCACGCAGCGCCCCCAGCACTTCCATCGCAATATCCACCGCCGCCCGCTGCTGCGCCTCGACGGTCTGCGCTGCCACGTGCGGCGTGGCGATCACCCGCGGGTGCGTCACCAGCCGCGTCGCGCCGGGCGGCTCCTCGGCAAACACATCCAGCGCCGCGCCCGCCACCCGCCCCGCCTCCAGCGCCTGCAACAGCGCCGCTTCATCGATCAGACCGCCGCGCGCCGTGCACACGATTCGCACGCCGGGCTTCATCTTCGCCAACGCCTTCTCGCCCAGCATGCCGCGCGTCTCTCCCGTCAGCGGCACGTGCAGGCTGATGAAATCGGCGCTGGCGTACAGCTCATCCAGCGTGACCGCCTCAGCGCCCCTGCGCCGGATGGCATCCGCCGGCAGGAACGGATCGTAGCCGGTCACCCGCATGCCCAGAGCAGCCGCCCGCAAAGCCAGCGCCGCCCCGATGTTGCCCACGCCCACGATCCCCAGCGTCTTACCAGAGAGCTCAACGCCTTCCAGCTCCTTCTTGATCCACTCGCCCGCCTTCATAGACGCATCCGCGCGCGGGATGCCGCGCGCCAGCGCCAGCATCAGCCCCAGCGTGTGCTCGGCCACCGCCAGGGTGGTCGCCTGCGGCGAGTTGACCACGCGCACACCCAGCTCCTTCGCCGCCTCCAGGTCGATGTTGTCCACGCCCACGCCGGCCCGCCCCACGACCTTCAATTGCCGCCCCGCTGCCAGCACATCCCGCCTCACCTTGCTGCGGCTGCGCACGATCAGCGCCTCGCAGCCCGCCACGGCTTCCAGCAGCTCAGCCGGGCTGATCCCGGGTCTGTCCTCCACCCGCGCCGCCTCGCGCAGCAGCTTCTTGCCGCTCTCATCTAAGCCGTCGCTGATCAGCACCGTCCACTCATCCATGCCGGGCTCTCTCCATGACAGGCTTGATTGTACCTGAAAATCCCGGACTCTCGCTTACCCGCCCAGGTTCACGCCGATCAGCCGCCCGATCAGGTAAGTGACAGCCGCCGCCGCCAGCCCAAACCCCATCTGCCGCAGGCCGGAGTAGAGCACGCCCTTGCCCGTGAACAGGGTGATCCCCGCCCCGATGATGAACAGCCCCACCATGCTGCATGCCACGCTCACCGCCACCGCCGTCATCCCGCTCAGGAAGATATACGGGAACACCGGCATGATCGCCCCGATGGCAAACAGGATGAACGAGGTGATGGCGGCTTCCCACGCCGAGCCGCCCAGCTCCTCCGGGTTGACGCTCAACTCTCGCGCGCCAGCGTGTCCAGCGCGCTCACCGGGTCCTGCATGACCTGGCGCGCCATCGAGCGCGCTTGCTCTGCATCGATGCCCGCGGACTGGTAGATCAGCGCCAGCTCCTCCGCTTCCTCCTCCGGCGCGCTGGCGATCTCCGCCCGCTCGATGCCGATCTGGTGCTCGTACAGCTCGCGTGAGCTCTGCACACTCAGCCACTCGCCCAGCGCCATCGAGATCGCCCCCGCCAGCAACCCGGCGAATCCCGTGATCAGGATATACTGATTGGAAAGCTCCGCCCCCGCTACACCCATCACCAGGCTCAGGTTGGAGACCAGCCCATCGTTGGCGCCCAGCACCGCCGCCCGCAGGGCGTTGCCGCCCGCCGCCCGGTGCCGCCCTTCCAGTTGCGCCAGCCGCCCGCCCTCCATCCCGCCCGAGATGTTGCGCAGCAGGCGGGCGTGCGAGTTCTCATCGGCCGCCATCCCCTGGGCATCCGATCGCTGGCTGTAGCCATGCGTATCCGCTTTCTCCGCCCCCAGGATCGTCGGCAGCACCAGGCTCGTGCCGAAGCGCCGCGCCAGCCAGCTCAACAGCCGCGTGCGCCACGAGGGGCGGTATGACGGAACCTTCACGCCGGATTTCTCCAGGCGGGCGACCCAGGCGTCGGCGTGCCGTTTCTCGGTCGTCGCCATGCGCCGGTAAACCTCAGCGATGTGCTCGTCTTTTTCGCTCTCAGCCAACACCTGATACAGGTAGCCGCCATCCCGCTCCGCCTGCAGCGAAGCCAGGATTTCTTTCGTATCGCTCGGTTTCATGGCATTTTCCTTTCTGGTCTCACCCATTTTACCCCAACGCCGTTACAATTAATGCCAGACCATTCACCTCGCCAGCAGTTTCCCTACTCATTGATGAAAAGTCGCTTGACCTCCGACCACACAATAAAGACCATCGCCATCCTGCTCCTGGCAGCCGGGGTTTTGCTGCAGGCGCTGAGCCTGGTCAGCCCACTCCGCTCCGACCTGCTGGTTGTCTGGAAGACCGTCGGGCAGCCCGGTCTGTGGCGCAGCGCTAATTTCAGCGGGGGCTTGAACTTCGCCAACTATATCCGCTTCCTGGTCGAAGCCATCCCCGCAGACGCCAGGGTCGTCCTGCCCGCCGATTTCGAGCGGACCGTGGCTGCTGACCAGCACCCCGGCAATGCAGTTCTTCCTGGCGCCGCGCCAGGTGCTCAACTGCCCGGGCGCTGATCCACAATGCGCCGCAGACCTGAGAAACGCCGGCGCTTACCTCCTGGTCATCGGCGAGGATGGCTATCCGGGTAAGGAGGTCTTGCGCCAGCCGCAGCGCTTGCGCATGTTCAACAAGACCTGGGGGCTCTACTTACCAGAGAACGCCCGCCCAGGTGTTCCCTTGCCTGGGTTTACCAGCCTGATAGCGGTAGGCAGCCAGGCGGTCCTGCCCGCCCTGTGGCTGGCGCTGCTCGTCTTCAGCGGTTACGCGCTCGTCTGGAGCTGGCTGCCTTCCCTGCCCCTCACCTCCGCCCTCGCCCTGGGCTTCGGGCTGGGGACAGGCGCCTGGACCTTACTCATGGCGCTCGCCTCCCTGCTCGGCGCCCCGGCGGATCGCCTCACCGTCCTGGCGCTCACCCTGGGTCTGGCAGCCATCGCCGCGGTCGTCCTGTTTTACCGGCGACCGCAATCCGCAACCCCGGCGCGGGCAGCATCGACGTCTGGCATCTGCTCTTGCTCCTGCTCTGGGCGCTGGCTGCCCTCATCTCCGTAGGCAAGGGCTTCCACTCCACGGATGAGTTCGTATTATGGGGCGCCAAGGGCTATGGCATCGCCGCCCAGGGGCTCGCCGCAGGAGCTTCGCAATGGGGCACACGCACCCTGGCATATCCGTTAAAGATCCCCCTCCTGATCGCCGCGTTCAAAATCCGATTTAATGAAACCCTGCCCGCCTCCAAGCTGCTCTTTCCGCTCTTCTACCTTAGCTTGCTCTTCCTTACCTACGACTTTCTTTCATTAAAGACTGCAACGCACAGCAGCCGGTCTGGCCACCCTTATCCTCGCCACCGCGCCCATCCTCTTCCAGCACGCAACCATCGGCATTGCCAACCTGCCCTTGGTGTATGCCCTGGCAGCCGCCATCATCCTGCTCCAGCGCGCCCTTGCCGCCGCACCCGGCGCCGCGCAAAATGCTGCTTACCTGTTCACCGGCGCTTTCCTGGCGCTCGGCGCCTGGACGCGCCCGGAAGGATTGCTGATGTGCTGGATTGTCGCAGGCCTGGGCATCGCCTGGAACATCCCCAGCATCAGAAAAACCAGAAACCCGGCTCCCCTTGCCTATCTGCTTGCACCGTTATGCCTGTATACGATCTTCTGGATCGTCGCTTCCCGGCTGATCTACCCCCCCTCCGATCGCAATAGCGCCATGTACCAGGGAGCCATCACCCAGCTCATGAGCGGAAACCTGCACATCGTCGAGGCCCGGGTATATCCTGAGCCAATTTTTCCGAGATCTGGTCAGCCTGGGCGTATGGGGTGCAGTAGGTTTTGGTCTGCTCCTCCTGCCCTGGCTCGGGAAGGCGACCGCCAGGCGAACGAGGCAACCCTGGCTCATTAGCCGGGCTGCCGGGCTGTGCTGCATACTCCTGGTGCTGGGAATTTACCAGCTCGTCTCTTATTCCCCCGGGCGGATATCAGCTGGTGGGTCTCCACCGGGCTGGACCGCATGGCGATGCCCGGCATCGTCCTGCTCTGGTTGGGCGTCGCCAGCCGGTTGGGAAGGGATGACGCGGTGGTTGAGCGCAGCGGGCAGAATCCGCTCATGGACCGGATTTACAATTGCGCAGTTGCTTAACTTCGGCGTATATTGCCCCTTGCCTGCCAGTTTGGAAGACGACAGGCTCATCTGTAAAGAGATCGAGATCCTTCGAGTGCCTGGAGGTGATCACAGCATAATCAAAATTGCATGAAGGTTGGTATGAATTTACAAAAGATCATCGCGAACAGATCTCCTGACAATCCCTCCCAGCCCCCACACAACGATCCTTGAGCCTCTTGGCGCTATTTCGTTAAGATAGTCAGCTGCTTCTTTATACCAGGTCATCCAGTAGTCCATTTCATACTTACGGAATGCGCCGCGCACACCTCCGGTAAGCTGATTATAGAAAACGTACTGGTACGGGTGAAGCATTATATTCCAATAGACGCCCGGCGCTATGGCAATGATCAGGATCAATGCCTGCACCAGCCTGTGCTGGAATTGTGAGAACAGGGCATCAAAACCGACCGTGGCGAAAAGGAATATTGGCGGCGTGATAAACAGGAATTGCCTGAAGTTATCATACATAACCGGAGTAACCAGGACAACCAGTAATAATGGCAAGAGAAACCAGGCAAACAGGATGATTACCAACAAGCCAGAAAGAGTGCGCTTCAAGGAACGTATCACTGCTGCGATAACCCCCAACATGAAAAGGATCAATACAGGCAGTGTGAATTGGTGTGATAAAAGCACCGGTAAATATGTCCGGGGCAGATCGTCAGATTTGTAATCTATCCCTTGAAACATAACCTTTCCCTCCCAGGGAAACTCAGACATGATCTGAAAGCTTTCTAGAAACCTGGCGAAGGGGAGCAGCCCAAAGGTAGGGCCAGGTGAGATAAGACACAACCATGCCCACTACCAGGTATGCAGCAAGGGGGTACAGCGCTTTTCGTCCAACCCTCAGCAAGAAATAAATCGCCACCAGCAAGCCGGCAGCCGGTCCCAGGACACGGACCGAGGTGCACAAACCCAACAAAAGCCCTGCCCAAAGCAGGCTGCCATAACATTTCCAAAACCTGTGTAGAGATGAACGAAAGACAATCCCAACCAACAGGATCGCTATGCAGAGCAGCAGCAGGGTGGGAATGACCATAAGGCGGTTATACCCACGGAGCGCTTTTAATATATACATCTCTGGGGCGACCTGAGTAGCATTTTCCGCCAGCCTGGCGAAGAAGCCACCCAGGGTGCTGCCAGGATCAAGAGCGTACAGCCAGTGGATCAGGGCGGGTACCAGCCATTTAACGCCAACCATCCAAAACAGTAAGACCGCTACCAGCATCCCCCAGGCGATGGCAAGCCACTTCATTGATCTGGGGCTGGCTGATCTCCAATCCTGCGAAAACAACCCCTCCTGACCTGCTTCTACCCCGCCTGCCGGATGGGAACCGGTTTCCGAGCTCTCGCTTTAAAATCATCGACCATGCGTACGCCCGAGGCAACCGCCGCCAGAAAGAAGACCATGAAGGGGATATCCTTGGGATTGATAAAAGCATGCCCATACATAAGCGGCTGTGTTGAGAACAACAAAACCGCTGCATAAGCCGCCAGCTTGCCCACCAATCGC
Organism: uncultured Chloroflexia bacterium; assembly: GCA_963702535.1. Lineage (GTDB taxonomy): Bacteria > Chloroflexota > Anaerolineae > Anaerolineales > UBA4823 > CAVPDG01. Next base: position 9,513 of record CAVPDG010000002.1, read on the forward strand.
CGGCATAATGAGTAGAAGAACAGCAAACCGATCTGAAACGCCAGGAAGTTGACCCAATGCCATAAGCCAACCTCTGTCCAGGAGGGGAGGAAAATGCGCAGGAACTTCGTCATTAAAGTTCCTGGGATGAGGGAAGCAGGACCATAGAACCTGAGGTGTCCCGGTCCGTAATTCGCCGGAGACTTCAAGTCGAGCCAGCTTGTGTAAAATGAAAGGGTGTTATCGCCGTAGATATAAACGTTGTGCTCGTCGATCGCCTCCCCATAATCATTAGCGGTAGCTAATGCCAGGGCGAGATTTCAGCGCAATCAGCAGAAGGAGAGGGAAATACTCGTGGGCAACCACCCGTCTGACACATTCCCACCCTTTATTCTTCGTCGAACGGTTTATACTTGGATTGGATGCGGCATTGCTTACTTCATTCGCACACATCTATCCTCATTTCTTTGACCCAGAATGAGCTACTATAACATGAAGCCATTGCCGTGACAACAATCAAGAAACTCAAGCTAGTGAAACAGCGCAATTCAATAACCCAATGAAGGGTTCACAAAAAATGGACTTGGTTCTAATCTACTCAAATAATGTAATACTTGCTTAAGGAAGGTGGTCGGTGAACTTCAACTTCGACACCATCCCCTCCCGCCGCTGCACCGACTGCGAAAAATGGGACCTCTACGACGAAGACGTGCTGCCACTGTGGGTAGCAGACATGGACTTCCGCTCCCCCGAGCCGGTCATCCGCGCCCTTTCTGAGCGGGTCGAGCACGGCTTCTTCGGCTACCCAGATGATTACAAGCACGCCACCGAACTGAACGCCGCCGTCAGAGACTGGCTGTTGGAGCGTCACAGCTGGCCTGTGCAGCCCGAAGACCTGGTCTTCCTGCCTGGCGTGATCACAGGCTTCGACCTGGCTTGCCACACGCTCAAACCCTCCCGCCGCGGCGTGCTCGTCCAGACCCCCGTCTACCCCCCCATGCTGGGCGCGGCAAAGAACACCCACCGCCTGCCCCAGGAGGCGCAGCTCGCCCGCCTGGCAGATGGCTCTTACGCCGTCGATTGGGACGCCTTCGAGTCCGCTATCACCGATAAGACCGGTCTCTTCATCCTGTGCAACCCCCACAACCCCACCGGGCGCGTCTTCCGCCAGGACGAGCTGGAACGCATGGCTGAGATCTGCCTGCGCCACGGCGTGCTGATCTGCTCCGACGAGATCCACTCCGACCTCGTCTACCCCGGTCAGCGGCACATCCCCATCGCCTCGCTCGACCCCGAGATCGCCAGGCAGTACCATCACCCTCATGGCGCCCAGCAAGACCTTCAACCTGGCGGGGCTGCAATGCTCCTTTGCCGTCATCCCCAACCAGAGCCTGCGCCGCCGTTTCATCGCCTCCGGGCAGGGGCTGGTGAGTTGGGTCAACCTACTCGGTCGTGCTGCCGCCGTGGCTGCTTACCGTCATGGTAGCGAGTGGCTGGACCAGCTCATGCTCTACCTGCAGGGCAACCGCGACTTCCTGTTCGATTACATCCGGGCGAGATGCCCCAGCTCAGCATGGCAAAGCCCGAGGGCACCTACCTCGCCTGGCTGGATTGCTCCCAGGCGGGTCTCCCCACCGCCCCCTTCGACTTCTTCCTGGAGAAAGCGCGCGTTGCCCTCAACGACGGGCGCAAGTTCGGTCCCGGCGGCGAGGGCTTCGTCCGCCTCAACTTCGCCTGCCCGCGCAGCCTCCTCGAGGAAGCTCTGGAGCGAATGAAAAAGTATTACCGGGCTGAAACCAATAAACGCCAATCCCCCAAGGACATACGAGATGATAGAACCCAAAGACCCTCAAACCTACGCCATCATCGGCGCCGCCATGGAAGTCCACAAGCACCTCGGTCATGGCTTCCTGGAAGGTGTATATCAGGAAGCCTTGGCCATTGAATTTTCTTTGCGCTCCATCCCCTTCGTGCGCGAAGCCGAAATATCGATTACTTACAAGGGGGAACCGCTTGCGTGCAAGTACCGGGCAGACTTTTTCTGTTTTGGGGACGTGATCGTCGAGCTGAAAGCGCTGAGCGCCTTGACGAATATTGAAGAAGCCCAGGTCTTGAATTACCTCAAAGCCACCGGCTATCGGAGGGCGCTCCTGATCAACTTCGGCGCACTCTCTCTCAGATCAGGCGTTTTGTATTTTGATCCCAAGAACAGATTCACCGATTTTTACGATTATTTCAAATCGTGTCAATCTGTGTAATCGGTGGATTTTATTATCCAATCCATCGATCCAGACCCCCTTCATCATTCCACAAGACGTTCTACTTCCGCAGCCAATCAACTCGATCCACAGATTTCACCGTTTCCACAGCGCACTTAAATCGCGTTAATCGTGTAATCGGTGGATGCTTTAACTTAGCTATAAAAAGCATTATCTCCGTCGCAAAACCACAAAAATCACCACTACAGCCGCCAACAAGCCGACCAACAATATCACTATCCACGTAGTGGATAAGCCGCCCTGCGGCGTAGGCGCAGTTGGCACAGCCGTCTCTGGTCGCTTCTCCGTAGCAGTGGGCTGTGGAATCTGCGTGGCAGAGGCAGTCGGTGTCGCCGGGGGAGGCAGCAGCGTCAGCGTCGCGCTGGGCGCTGCCGTCTCGGTCGCCATCGGCGTGACAAACGGCGCCGCCTCCGCCGTAGCCGTCGCCGAATTATAGGCGTAAATATTGAGCACATCCTCCACCATCAGGCTGGAGATGCCCGTCCCCTCCATCAGCGCCGGGTTTTTCGCCTCCAGCTCCCTGGCAATCTTCAGCTCGTCCTGCACGGTCTGCATCACCTGCGGCGGAGCGTTCTTATCCTTCATAAACGGCGCCAGGGTCAACAGCGCCAGCCCGGCGTGCGGCGCAGGATGCTCCGGCAGCAGCTCAGCCGCCTTCCGGTATGCCCCCAGACCGGGTTGCAGGTAGCTCTGGCTGAAGATCGATGGCGAATTCCACCCGCCGGTCGCCAGCGAGCGGTAGATGCCAGCCAGCTCCAGCCACGCCTGCCCATCCTCCGGTTGCGCCTGGACCCTCGCCTTCGCCGCCTCCAGCGCCTGCCACTCGCCGATATCCATCAGCCAGGCGGCAAAATCGTCCTGCTGCCCCGGCTCGAAATTCTTCCACGTCCAGCGCGCCTGGTTCCCCTCCAAAATGACATCCTTAGGAATAGCCGGCAGCGCATTCGCCCCCCCGTAAGGCGGCCTGAGACTGCCGGGGGAGGCTACAGCCAGCGTCGCCTCCGAAGCCGGGTAAGGCAGGTTCACCACCAGCTCCGCATCCCCGATCGGACCCGCCCAGCCCGCCCCCGTCTGGAAGATATAGTACAGCGCCTGCTCCTTGCCCTTCACCGCCGTCTGCAGCGGCACCGTATAGCGCACCCGGATCAGCGTCTTCTTCCCCGCCGGAAAAGTCACCGGAAAGCTCGCCCACGGCAGGGGCGGCTTATCGGCGCCCTTCGGGTTGGGCAGCTCGCTCACCGTAAACTCGACCGGCTTCTCAGCCACGCTCACTCGAAAACGCTCGATACGCGGCGGGATCTCCTCCGGGTTGAGCTCCCAATCCACGTTCTCCAGCGCCGATGCCAGCGGGAACCAGGCGGTCATCCGCACCACCTCGTCCGTCGGATTCTTCATGATGAAATCCGCCTGCACATCCGCCACCATCGAGAACCATACCGGCTGGATTTGCAGCCCGTACGCCTGCGGGTTTAATTTGATAGCCGCGTTATCCGCCTCCGTCGCCGCCCGCACGGTCATCTCCACCCGCTCGTTGAGCATCTGCACCGGCGTCTCCTGCTCCGGCTGGATGCTGCTGCCCCCCGGCAGGAGCGGTCGCACCCCCACGTCCGCCTCACGCGGGATGAACTCATCAGACCGAATCCAATGCTCACCAATAATGAGACGCAAACCAATAAAACCAGTGACGATCGTCGAGGAATATTCATTCGAACAACTCCTTCGTGATTTACAGAAATCTAGCTACAGTGTGGCGGCCATATTGTCAACTGCAAATCAGCGAGTACAAACAATTCCCTGTTATCTATATGGCTGTCGAAGAGTTCACCACCGGCTCGCTCCACCTCCCGTTCTCCTGACTGCCAGGATTCCAAAGAACAGCAAAACAACCAGAACGGCGATGGCGCCTATGATCATGACCCGTCCGCCGCCATTTGTAGCTACTGGTGCTGTCACCGTAGGCACGGACTGGGGTTTTGCGGATGGTTTTGGCGTTACAGATGGGGATGGGGTAGGGGTGCATTCTGCATTTGCGGTAGCCAAACAAGCCCAAGAGACTGCTTCCGCCGTAGCGGTGGCATCATTATACAATGTCGCTGCTATGGTTTCTTTAGCCCAACCGGTGCTCCAGGCAGCCCATTCCGCCGTGGCTGTTGCATCGTTATATAAGACCGGCTCCAGGATATCGTACACGTTCGGCTCGAGCGCTTGCGCCTCTTCCGGATTGAGTTCCCTCATGATCTGCAACTCATCCCACACAGGCTGAAGCATTTCCAATGGGGGATTTTGCAGAAGCGCTGCAGAGTATAACATGGCCAATTCGTAATGCGGCCCTATGTCGCCCGGTAGGAGACGAGCTGCCTCCTGGGCGGCTTGCACCCCCAGCCGCTGGTAGGTATCACCAAATCCGGGAATGATATGCCCTCTTTCCCAGACTCCTTGCGAAAGCCGCTCGTAGACAGTAGCCAGCATTAACCAGCCCTGCCCATAATCAGGCTGATCCTTGACAATTTCCTTCCAATACCGTAACTCCTCCCAGCGTTCCGGTCGCAGCAGCAAGATGAAAAAATCGTCTTGCGGACCTGGCTCCAGATCCTCCCATGTCCAATGCACCTGCTGCCCTTCGACCTGCCCTCCTTCCGGCATTGTCCCAATCGTCTCCGCCGAGCGCCGGGTAAGCAGGTTCACACCAGCGCCGCCTTGCCCGATCGGCCCCGTCCAACCTGCGCCGGTCTGAAAGATGTAGTGAAGTGTCATGCCCACCCCATCAACAGCCGATGGCTGCGGAACGAATACATATCTGACCTGGATGAGCACTTCCTGCCCAGCCGGAAAAGTGACCGGAAAGCTCGCCCAGGGTATTGGCGGCTTATCCTCTCCTTGCGGGTTGGGCAGCTCTGTGAGAGTATAATCCAGTTGCTGCCCATCGATGACTACCTGAAAATTCTCGATGCGCGGGGCGCTCTCACCGATATGCTCATCCCACCTGGCGCTTTCTAAGGCGGAGGCCAGCGGGAACCAGACCGTCATGTTCACTGCCTCATTTGTGGGATTTACCATCGTAAAATCGGCTGTCACATCTGCAACAGCCAGATACACGATTGGAAAGTACGGGGAACTTAACCATGGATACCCTGCTTCAGGATCCAGTTGGTAAGCTGCGTTTTCTGCCTCCGTCCCATGGCGCAGGGTCATCGCCACCTTTTCAGCCGCCATTTGGATGGGAGTGCCCCCTTCTGGCTTGATACTGCTCCCCCCCGGCAGGATCGGCTGCACCCCCACATCCGCCCGGCCAGGGATTGCCCATACCACCCCGATGAGCAAGGTACACGCCAATCCCAGGCTGCATGCCATTACCAGGGTGTACACATGCCAGCCAAAATTTTGTTTCCAATACTCCTCATAGGCATTTCCCCTTCCCGGTGGCATAAAGAAAACGCCCGGTATCCCATCCAGACCGGGTGTTTCGGCTATATCGCCGGCTGTGGTGTCCCCAGCCTCTGTTTTTAAGCTTGCATACCTATCATACAGCAGGATTTAAGTATGTCAATTGGTCTTTTGACGCAACTGAGCGTCAGTCAAAAGTTTGGTCATTACCCCCTTGCCCAATGCCAAGACAATCTATTTTCAACATTAAAAACGATCCGCAGACTCCACCGATTTTCACAGACCATTAAAATCTGTGTAATCGGTGAAATCTGCGGATGATCTCTCCTAATCCCTAATTCTTAGTCCCTCATTCCACCCTACTCGTACCTCAGCGCCTCCACCGGCTCCAAATTCGCCGCCCGGTTCGCCGGGTACAGCCCGAAGAACAGCCCCACCGCCGTCGAGAACAGCGTCGCGATCAGGATCGTATCGATCCCGATCGCCGGGTTGATCTGCGCGTCGTTAGCCGCCGCGATCTGCCCCACTGCGAAGGAGATCGCCCAGCCCAGCATGATCCCGATGATCCCCCCGATCAGGCTCAGCACCGAAGACTCGGTCAGGAACTGGATCAGGATGTCCGCCTTGCGCGCCCCCAGCGCCTTGCGCAGGCCGATCTCGCGCGTGCGCTCCGTCACCGACACCAGCATGATGTTCATGATCCCGATCCCGCCCACCAGCAGCGAGATGGCCGCGATCCCGCCCAGGAAGATGGTCAGCACCCCGGTGATCGTGCTCGCGATGTCCAGGAAGCTCTGCTGCGTGAAGACCGTGAAGTCGTCCGCCCCCACTGCGTGCGGTGGCGCTGGCGCAGGATCTGGGCGATCTCCTCCGAAGCCAGCGGCACAGCCTGGGCGCTGACCGCCTCCACCAGGATCATGTCCACCCGGTCCGGCGAGGCGCGGTGCAGCAGGCGCGTCTGGGCCGTCGTCAGCGGGATCAGTACCCGGTCGTCCTCGTTGGCAAAGCCCGAGCCGCCCTTGGATTTCAGCACGCCAATGATGCGGAAGGGCTGCCCCTCGATGCGCACCGTCTCGCCCACCATGCCTTCTGTGCGCCCGAAAAGCTTATCGGCGGTATCCGGGGCGATCAGCATCACCGACGCCTCACCCAGCAGGTGTTGCTCCTGGATGAACTCGCCCTCGCTCACCGTGTCGTTGCGCACGGGCCGTACTCGGGCGTCACGCCGGCTATCTGCGTAACTGCGCTCTCGCCGCCGTAGGTGAGCTTGGCGCTGCCCTGCAGCATCGGCGCCACAGCCGCCACAGAGGGCGCCTGAAAGGGGTCGCCGATCGCCGCCGCGTCGCCCAGCGTGACCGGCTTGGGGTTGCGCACGTCTTCCGAGCCGCCGCGCAAGACGAACAGCAGGTTGGTGCCGATGCCCTGGATCGAGCCGGTGATCGTATTTTGCGCCCCGCGCCCGATCGAGATCATGGCGATCACCGCCCCCACGCCGATCACGATCCCCAGGATCGTCAGACCGGAGCGCAGCTTGTTGGCCGACAGGCTCTCCAGCGCCTCCATAAAAGATTGCCAGAACTTCATCCTCTAATCCTCCACCACCACGCCATCGCGGATGTGGATCATGCGCTGCGTCTGGGCGGCTACGTCCGGGTCGTGCGTGACGATGATCAGCGTAGTGCCGCGCTCCCGGTTCAGGGAGAGCAGCAGCCCCATGATCTCCTCGCCGGATCTGGTGTCCAGGTTGCCGGTCGGCTCGTCGGCCAGGATAATCGCCGGGTCGTTGACCAGCGCCCGGGCGATCGCCACGCGCTGCTGCTGCCCGCCGGAGAGCTCGTTGGGCCGGTGGTGGATGCGGTCTCCCAGCCCCACCAGCTCCAAAGCCGCCCTGGCGCGCTCTTTGCGCCCCTTGTTCTTCACCGGCGTAGCGCATGGGCAGCTCCACGTTTGCCAGCGCCGAGGTCCGCGAGAGCAGGTTGAAGCTCTGGAAGACAAAGCCCACCTTGCGGTTGCGGATGTCAGCCAGCTGGTCGTCCCTCAGGTCGGCGACGCTCTCGCCATCCAGCAGGTACTCGCCGCTGGTGGGGTGGTCCAGGCAGCCGATCATGTTCATCAGCGTCGACTTTCCCGAGCCGGAAGGTCCCATGATCGCCACCACCTCGCCGCGGGCGATGTTCAGGGTAACCCCGCGCAAGGCGTGCACCTCCACCTCGCCCATCTTGTAGACCTTGGTCATATCCTTGGTCTTGATTACCCAATCATCCATTGGCGTCTCCATACCACCCTCCTGCCTCATTGCTGCACGAACGGCGGCGGCCCGCTCTGGTCGAAGACAGCCGGCGGGTTGAGCACAATCAGGTCGCCCGGCTGGATCTCCCCTTCCAGGAGCTGGCTCATCGTATCCGACGAAGCCCCCAGTGTGACTTCCACTGGCTCAAGCTGGCCGTCCTTGAGCACATACACCACCCGCTGCCCCTCCAGCACGCGCACGGCGCGGTTGGGTATCAGCAGGGTATCCGTTATCTGATCAACCACGATGTTGACCGCCGCCGTCATGCCCGGCTTGACGGCTGGGTCAGCGTCGGTCAGCTCAACCGTCACCACAAATTCCACCACGCCCTGCTCCGACGTGCCCACCAGCGCCACTTCATTCACCTTGCCCTTGTAATCGCGATCGAGAATGGCATCGAAGAGCAGGGTAGCGTCCTGCCCCGGCTTGATGCGGTTGATATCCACTTCGGAGACCTGCACGTCCACCAGCAGCCTGCCAAGGTCGTCCAGGCGGAAGCCCGGCGTTCCCGGGGCAACCTGGTCGCCGACCTTGCTCTCCACCTGTGTGATCACCCCGGCGAAAGGCGCCGTCAGGTGCGCCTGGTCGATGGCTGCCTGGGCGGCTGCCACGCGCGCCTCTGCCGCGGCGATGTCATCCGGGTCAGCTCCGTCTTTCAGGCGCTCCCACTCCCGCTGCGCGTCTGCCAGTTGCGCCTCCAGCAGGGCGATATCCGCCTCGCTGAGACCGTCTTTCACCCGCTCCCACTCGCGCTGCGCCTGCGCCAATTGCGCCTGCGCCGAAGCCAGGTTGGCATCCGCCACCGCCTGGTCTGTGGCGCTGGAGGTGCCTGTCAGCCCGTTCAGGTTGCGCACGGCTGCGTCATAGCGTTGCTGGGCGGCTGCCATATCGCTCAACAGCTTTGCCCGCGTCAGGTTGCTCTCCGGCTTGTTGGCATACGGCTCGTAGCGATCCTTCGCCTTGTCGAGCTGGTCTTTCAGCAGAGTGACTTGCGCCTTAGCTTCATCGATGTAGCTCTGCCCCGCCGGAGATTGCGAGTTGCGCACCGCCCGCTGGGCGTTCTCCAGCACCTTCTGCGCGCTTGCCAGGGCATTTGCTGCTGCTGCTCTTGCCTGCTCGGGGTCGCGCGCGTCTTCCAGCGCCTGCTGCGCCTGCTCCACTGCCTGCTGCGCCTTCGCCTGCTGCAGCTTCGAGTTCAACAGGTCGTCCAGCGCCTTCTTGGCGTTCACCAGGTCAGCCTGCGCCAGGATGACGGTCTGCGGCAGGGAGGTCTTTTCCAGCAAAGCCAGCTCCTGCCCGGCGCTGACCGTCTCGCCTTCCGAGACGCCGATCTGCCCGACCGTGCCCGAGGTCTCCCAGGCGAGGCTCGCCGTCTGGTTGGCGTGCACCTCGCCGGTCGCGCCGACCGTGGCGGTCAGGTCGCCGCGCTGCAGGGACTTCCGTCTGGTACGCGCCCTGCGCCGCGGCGTTCCGCGAGCTGCGCCAGCGCCAAAACAGGAAAAGCGCCCCTGCCAGAACTGCAATAACGATGACGATAATGACCCACTTCTTCATAGATTCCTCCAGCTTGATCCGCCGTTGTGAACCTTACAGGAGCGTCCTGCAAGACGTACCGGCGGGAATGTTCTTGTCTCTCCCGTTAGCGCATCATGCGCACAAGCATGCGCGGCCTAATAATCCCTCCGCTCCCGCTCAGCGCTTCAGAAGGGTTCAACAGCACCGTGTCGCCGGGCTGCACATCCCCTTCCAGCACCTGGGAGGTATCCTTGCTGGTCGCACCCAGCTTCACCTGCACCGGGACGAATTGCCCATCCCGCTGCACGTACACCACGCGCTGCCCGTTCTCGAAGCGCAGCGCCTGGTTGGGAACCAGCAGGGCGTCCTTGATCTCATCCACCACCAGGGTTACAGCTGCCGTCATGCCCGGTCGCAAGGCGTCGTCGCCATCGCTGATCTCCACCGTCACCGGGAAGCTCATCACGCCCTGCAAGTCTACGCCAACATCCGGCGTATCCGTCACCACGCCGTGGTAAGTGCGCCCCGGCGCGCCGTCCAGGGTCAGCTCTGCCGCCTGGCCTTCGTGGATGCGGTTGACATCCACCTCGGAGACCAATACATCCACCAGCAGGTGCGCCGTGTCATCCAGGCGAAACGCCAGGCTGCCCGGAGCCACCTTATCGCCTGCCTTCACTGAGACGTCGGTGATCTTTCCCGTAAAGGGCGCCGCCAGAGCCGGCAGGCTGAGAGCCGCCTGCGCCGCTTCTACGCGCGCCCTGGCTGCCGCCACTTCGTCCGGGTTCGGTCCGTTTCGCCAGCGCTCCAGCTCCCGCTGCGCGTCCGCCAGGCTGGCTTCCAGCACTGCCAGGTCTGCCGGGAAGGCGCCGTCCTTCACCCGCTCCCAATGCCGCTCGGCTTGCGCCGCTTGCGCTTTCGCCAGCTCCACGGCTGCCTGCGCAATCGCAATATCCTGTGGGTCGGCTGGCTTTTGCAGATTGTTGTAGCGCTTCAGCGATTCCTCGTATGCTCGCTGGTCTTGCGCCTTCTTCATCTCCAGGGAGTCCAGGATCCTCTGGTAAAGGGGGCGGCTCTCGAAGAACCAGTAAGTCTTCGGATTGCGCTGGACGTTATGCTCGATGCTCCGGTATGTCTTGAGCGTATCATTGAGCTTCTTTTCCGCCATCAGCAGGTTGGCGTAAGCCTGATCGATGGCTTCCTGGGCTGGCGGCTTGGTCAGGATGCGTAGCTGCCGCTCGGCTTCCTCCAGGTCCTTTTGCGCTGCTGCCAGCTCTTCCTTGGCGGCTGCCTGGGCTTTTGTCGGGTCGCGGGCGTCCTCCAGGGCGTGCTGGGCGTCTTCTACGGCTTTCAACGCCTGCGCCTGCCGCGCCGAGGATTGCAGCAGGTTGTCCAACTGCCTTTGCGCGTTGATCAGCTCCACCCGCGCCAGGATGATCGCCTGCGGCAGGGATGTTTCGTCCAGCGAAGCAAGCTCTGCCCCGGCATTCACCGCGTCGCCCAGTTGAAAATACACCTGGTCGACCGTGCCGCTCGTCTTCCACATCAGCAGCGCTGTCTGGTTCGAGCGCACAGCTCCGTCCGCATCTACCGTTATCCGGAGGTCGCCGCGCTGCACCGCCGCCGTCTCCAGCCCCGCCAACATCGTGCGGTTCTGGCGCCAGCTCCCCAGCGCCAGCAAGCCGGCTGCCAGGACGACCAGCGCCAATGCGCCGCCAATAATCGCAATTTTCTTGCCTTTGCCTGTCTTCATGGGTCTTAGCCCGTTTCCTTTTGCTCTTTCCGGCTTTTTACCTGTGCGCCGTGTAAGTATCCGTAGAATTTTACCCCCAATGCCGCCCACAGCGTCCCGCGCCTCACCACATTCATGCATTTCTAACGAATAACTTACATATTTGGCGGTTCTCAGCCCGCCTCTACGTGACAACCGTCACAATTTATCATGACATCTGAAACTGAAGTTTTATTCTCCAATTCGTTATGATTTACACAAGCGAAAATCTATCCATAGGAGACCTGAGAGATGCAAGCTGTTCAAAGTGAATTTCTCGCCATCGACCGCAAGTCACGCGCCCGCATCCCCTTTTCAGATGTCGATCTGCGCGACCCCCAGGAGCGCATTTGCGATTTCGAAGATGTCGTCATTTCCCTGGACCCCGAGCGCGCCATGCTCGAAGCCTCGCGCTGCGTGCACTGCCCCGACCCGGCTGCCTGCGTCACCGCCTGCCCCACTCACAACGACATCCCCTCTGCCATGTGGCTGATCGAGCAGGGGCAGTTCGTCGAAGCGGCGGAGCTTTACCGCCAGACCAGCTCCCTGCCTGAGATCTGCGGGCGCGTCTGCCCCCACGAGCAGCTCTGCCAGGGCTCTTGCGTGCGCAGCAAGCGCCACGCCCACGTGCTCACCGGCGCCCTTGAAGCCTTCGCCGTCGATTACGCTCGCCGGGTCGTTGGCGCCAGCATTCCCACCCAGGCGCCCAACGGCAAGAAAGTCGCCATCGTCGGCGCCGGTCCCGCCGGTCTGGCTTGCGCCGAGCAGCTCGTGCAGCAGGGCTACCACGTGACCATCTTCGAAGCCAAGCCCGAGCCGGGCGGCTTGCTGGTCTACGGCATCCCCAATTTCAAGCTGCCCAAGGACGTGGTCTTCGCCCGCTGGCAGGACCTGGCTGACGCTGGCGTGGAGTTCGTCGGCAATACCAATATCGGTAAAGATAAAACCATCGACGATTTGTTCAAAGAAGGCTATGAGGCCGTATTTGTCGGCGTAGGCTCGGAGATCGACGCCCCCATGGAAGTCCCCGGCGAAGACCTGCCCGGCGTCTACAAAGCCACCGAGTTCCTCATCCGCGCCAACGTCGCCCTGGATATGCTCCCCGCAGACATGAACACCCGCCCGCCCATCGGGCGCAAGGTCGCCGTCATCGGCGGCGGCGACACCGCCTCCGACTGCCTGCGCACCGCCCTGCGCATGGGCGCCGATGAAGTCACCTGCCTCTACCGCCGCACCGAGAAAGAGATGCCCGGCGGGCGCAAAGACCGCCAGCTCGCCCGCGAAGAAGGCGCCCAGTACCAGTTCCTCACCCAGCCCGTGCGCTTCATCGCCGGCGAAGACGGCGCGCTGCAACAGATCGAGTGCATCCGCATGCAGCTCGGCGAGCCGGACGCCAAAGGTCGCCGCAAGCCCGTGCCCATCGATGGCTCGAATTTCATCGTCGAAGCCGATACCGCCATCCTCGCCCTCGGCTACTGGCCCGATCCCATCATCGGCGAGACCACGCCCGACCTCAAGACCCAAAAATACGGGTTGATCGTTGCCGATAAAGCCACCGGCGCCACCTCTCGTCCCGGCGTCTTCGCCGGCGGCGACGATGTCACCGGTCCGGATCTGGTCGTCACCGCCATGGTCGCCGGTCGCAAAGCCGCCGCAGGCATCGACGCCTACCTGCGTGGAGAAACTGCTAAGGCGGGCTGATCGCCTTTATGATCTCTCCTTCCTCCTTTCGCTGCCGTGGGCGATCCCGATACCGGGGTCGCCCACTGGCGTTAATGGCTCATAGCAATAGGAATCACCAAAAAAGGGGTATTGGGCGGGTTGCACCCGCCCAATACCCCTTTTTCGGGATTATCCCTTTCCAATTGCGTAAATCCTGAGGGTATAATTGACCGTCGCGCGACGGGGGAGCGCCGGCTCTTTTCACACACCCTGGAAGGACTCACCTGATCTATGGACATCGGTACCGTTCAACCGGTCGATATCGACCAGCAGATGCGCTCTGCCTACCTGGATTACGCCATGAGCGTTATCGTCTCGCGCGCCCTGCCCGATGCGCGCGATGGCTTGAAGCCCGTCCACCGGCGCATCCTCTACGCCATGCACGATATGGGCATCCGCTCCGGCTCCCCCTACAAGAAATCCGCCCGTATCGTCGGTGAGGTGCTCGGTAAGTACCATCCCCACGGCGATTCCGCCGTTTATGACGCCATGGCGCGCCTGGCGCAGGATTTCTCCATGCGCTACCTGCTGGTAGATGGTCAGGGCAACTTCGGCTCGATCGATGGCGACGCCCCGGCGGCCATGCGCTACACCGAAGCCCGCCTGGCGCCCATGGCGGAAGAGATGCTCGCCGATATCGATAAAGAGACGGTGGACTTCATCCCTAATTTCGATGATTCGCTCAGCGAGCCGACCGTGCTGCCCGCCCGCCTGCCCAACCTGCTGCTCAACGGCTCCTCGGGCATCGCCGTCGGTATGGCTACCAACATCCCTCCCCATAATCTGCGCGAGCTGGTAGCCGGGCTTACCTACCTGATCCAGAACTACGAGCGCCTCGACGAGATCACCGTCGAAGACCTGCTGCCATTCATCCCCGGACCGGATTTTCCCACCGGCGGCGTCATCGTCGGCGCGGAAGGCATCCGCCAGGCATACAGCACCGGACACGGGCGCATCGTGCTGCGCGGCCTGGCGCACATCGAAGAGATGGGCTCCAGCCGCTACCGCATCGTCATCACCGAGATCCCCTTCCAGGTCAATAAGACCAGCCTGATCGAGCGCATCGCCGAGCTGGCGCGCGAGGGCAAGCTGGACGACGTCTCCGACCTGCGCGACGAATCCGACCGGCGCGGCATGAGCATCGTCATCGAGCTGCGCCGCAGCGCCCAGCCGCGGAAGGTGCTCAACCAGCTCTACAAATACACCCCCTTGCAGTCCACCTTCGGCGTCCAGATCCTGGCGCTGGTGGAAGGCGAGCCGCGCCTGCTTTCCCTGCGCCGCCTGTTGCAGATCTTCCTGGAGCACCGCCGCGAGATGATCACCCGCCGCTCAACCTTCGAGCTGGAGAAAGCGCGCTCCCGTGCCCACATCCTGGAAGGGCTGCTGATCGCCCTGGCGAACCTGGATGAGGTCATCCAGACCATCCGCCAGTCGCCGGACGCCGATGTCGCCAAAGAGCGCCTGATGGGGCGTTTCAATTTGAGCGAGCGCCAGGCGCAGGCGATCCTGGATATGCAGCTGCGCCGCCTGGCTGCCCTGGAGCGCCAGAAAATCGAAGACGAGCAGCGCCAGACTTTAGAGCGCATCGCCTACCTGGAAGACCTGCTGGCCAACCCGCAGAAGATCCTGGATGTCATCAAGGCCGACCTGACCGAGCTGGCAGAGAAATACGGCGACGAGCGCCGCACGCACATCGCTCACGAAGCCAGCGAAGACCTGCAGGAGGAAGACCTGGTGCCGGATGAGGCAGTTCTGATCAGCATCACCCAGCGCGGCTATATCAAGCGCGTGATGGCAAAATCCTTCCGCCTGCAAAGCCGCGGCGGGCGCGGCGTCACCGGGCATACCACCAAAGACGAAGATGAAATCCTGCTCCTCTTCCCCGCCCGCACCCTGGATACCATGCTCTTCTTCTCCGACCGGGGCAAAGTTTACTCCGAAAAAGCCTATCAGATCCCCGACGCCGACCGCACCGGGCGCGGCATCCCGATGGTCAACGTCTTATCCCTGGAAGCCGGTGAAACCATCACCGCCCTGGTCGCCGTGCCCGACTTTTCGGCGGCCCAATACTGCATGCTCGCAACGCCGCGGCGGGCGTGTCAAACGTATGGCGCTCTCTGAGTTTGCTTCCGTGCGCCCATCGGGTCTGATCGCCATCGGCCTGGATGAAGGCGATGAGCTGGGCTGGGTGCGCCTGACCCAAGGTGAAGATGATATCATCCTGGTGACCGAGAAAGGCCAGGCACTACGCTTCACCGAAGACGAAGTGCGCCCCATGGGGCGCACCGCCGCCGGCGTGACCGGCATCCGCCTGGAAGACGGCGATTATGTCACCAGCATGGAGGTGGTTCGAGCCAGGGCGATCTGCTGGTTTTGACGACGCAGGATATGGAACGACCGCGCCGGGCGCGGCATCCCCATGGTCAACGTCTTATCCCTCGATGCCGGTGAGACCATCACCGCCCTGGTCCCCGTGCCCGATTTTTCCGCCGCCCAATACTGCATGCTCGCCACGCGGGCGGGCGGCTCAAGCGCATGGCGCTCTCCGAGTTCGCCTCCGTCCGCCCTTCTGGTTTGATCGCCATCAACCTGGATGAAGGCGATGAGCTGGGCTGGGTGCGCCTGACGCGCGGCGCCGACGAGATCATCCTGGTCACCGAGCTGGGTCAGGCGTTGCGCTTCAACGAAGAAGAAGTGCGCTCCATGGGGCGCACCGCCGCCGGCGTAACCGGCATCCGCCTGGAAGACGGCGATTACGTCACCAGCATGGAGGTGGTTGAGCCGGACGGCGACTTGCTCCTGGTGACGACGCGCGGCTATGGCAAGCGCACCCCTTTGAGCGAGTACCCGGTCAAGGGCCGCGCCACCGGCGGCGTGCAAACCATCGACAAGAACAGCCTGCCCAAGATCGGCACCATTACCGCCAGCCGCGTGGTGCAGGAAGGCGACGACCTGACCATCATCTCCGCCGGCGGCGTGATCTTGCGCACGCGTGTCGCCGATATCAGCCGCTCAGGTCGCCCGGCGCGCGGCGTGCTCATTAACCTGGCAGAAGGGGATAAAGTCGCATCGCTGGCGCGCATCGCCGTCTACGAGCCAAGCCAGCCGGACAAAGCAGCTTCTTAACAAAACCGATTTTGATATTTGTGTGGATTAGCCACACAAATATCAAAATGGAACCCTTACATGTTCTGGGACGATCCGGATTAGAGAAAAGGCAGGTAGATCACCTCGGTCACCAACAGGGTGAACGAGCCCAGGATGCACACCATCATCAGCAGGATCAAGGCGATTACAAACCGTTGCCAGGAAGGATGCCGAGGAAAGGCTTCGGCGCGGGGCGGTGCTCCACGAAGACAGGCGTCTCTTCTTCAAACGGATTAGCTTCTGCTTCCTGGCGTAAGTCGTCAAACATCATCTACCTCCTCAGTGTGGTCCTTCCCACTGGATGAAAGATACCCCGAAAAACCAGCCCTGTCATTATAATGCTTGCGCGGGTGGGCGCAGGCGAATCTCACCGAATTGAAAGCCCTCACCTCTCCCGAGCGCAGACGCAGCCGCAGCCCCCCGTCCGGATTGAGGCCCTGTATCTGCCCCTCCAGCGCTTCCTGTCCCTCAGCCAGCAATCGCACCCACTCGCCGCGGAAAGCCAGCCGCCGCTCCCATGCTTGAATGAACCCCGGGGCATTCAGGTGCTCGCGCCATTCCAGCAGGTTTTTCAGCACCCGTGCACAGCTCCCAGCGATCCACGCTGGCTCCTAGCTCCGTCTCCACGCAGGTCGCCGGGAAATCCAGCGCCTCCGCCGGGGGTACAGAGGCAGGTGCAACATTGATGCCGATTCCCAGGATCAGCGCCGCCAGCTCTTCCCCCCTCCAATGCGCCTCCGCCAGCACGCCTGCCAGCTTACGCCGCGACGCCACCACGTCGTTCGGCCACTTCACCTGCGCCGGCGTCACTGCCGGCAGCGCCGCGTTGACCGTATCGCACACCGCCAGCGCCCCCAGCGCCGTCACCTGCGCCAGGTGCGTCGCCAGCTCTTCTTTACCCCGCGCAGCACCAGCGTAAACGCCAGCGCCGAGCCTGCCGGCGTCAGCCAGCGCCGCTGCATAGGCCGTGCCGGCGGTTTGCTCGTCTGCCGCCACCAGCGAAAGGTCCCTCGCCCCCGCCTCAGCCCATCTCGCCGCCAGGTCGTTGGTCGATCCGATCGTCGGGTAGTAGCGCACCGACCCCAATGGCAGGTCGGCAAGGCATTTTTCAACTGTGGTTGGGTCCATTTACAGTCCTCCCGTAGCAGCGGGCAGAAGATGGCTCTCCAGAATAGTTTATATATCCTTGCCTCCCTGCTTCCCCGAACAGGCATTCGTGCCCGAGGTTACGAACATCCCTATATTGACTTCCGCAGAGGTTATCGTCCTGGGGCAGGTGGCTGGAGCGGTGGGATTTCATGGCTAAATTATAGCAATTTATTGGGGTTAATTGGGCTGTTGAGTATAAGGGGCTGCACAGCAGGAGCCGAATCCTTGCCTCTGGCTCCGCTGCCTCTTATTTAAACAATCCGGCGCCCCGCTCTGATTGCTAATGAGGCGCCGGTGGGTCAATCGGCATGAG
>CAVPDG010000003.1:0-29732 GCA_963702535.1 uncultured Chloroflexia bacterium
ACGGTCTCGACCTGACCGAAACCGACAACATCAACGAGGTCTTAAAGCAAGATAAATCTGCTGGAAGCGCGCGGTTTCTCCTTCGAGGCCGCCGAAGCCTCCGTCATCATGCTGCTTCACCGCCAGCAGAAGGGACTATCATTCCCCCTTCGAGCTGATCGACTTCTCCGCCTATGGTCGAACACCGCAAGGGCCGCGGCATCTTCGCCGAGGCCACTGTCAAGGTGCGGGTGGGCGCTGAAATCATGCACACCGCCGCCGAAGGCAACGGCCCCGTCAACGCCCTGGATACCGCCCTGCGCAAGGCGCTCATACGACATACCCCCAAATCGCCAATTTTACCTGGCTGACTATAAGGTGCGCATCCTCGACGCCACAGCGGTACCAGCGCCATCACCCGCGTCTTGATCGAAACCCAAAACGGCGGCTTGAAAGCTGGAGCACCGTCGGCGCCAGCGCCAATATCATCGAAGCGAGCTGGCGCGCTTTGTTCGACTCGATCGAATATGGATTTATCGCTGCCTCCCGAATGGCGGGGCGCAAGAAATGGACAAATATCTCCATCGTCCTTCTCCCTGGGGACGGCATTGGCCCAGAAGTGTTCAAGCGGCCGTCGAGTGTTGGATACTATCGCCGCCCGCAAGGGCCACAATTTCCAATTACAGCCAGCACCTCATCGGCGGCTGCTCGATCGATCGTTATGGCACCGCCCTGACCGACGAAACCCTGAAAAGCTGCCAGGAAAGCGGATGCCGTGCTGCTGGGCGCGGTTGGCGGCCCGCAGTGGGACGACCCAACGCCTCCGTCCGCCCCGAGCAGGGTCTGCTCGCCCTGCGCAAAGGGCTTGGCGTCTTTGCCAATCTGCGCCCGGTCAAAGTCCACCCAAAATTGACCGCCGCCTCCCCGCTGCGGCCCGAAAAACTCGCCGGTGTCGATATGCTCGTCCTGCGCGAACTGACCGGCGGGCTTTACTTCGGCCAGCCCAAAGGCCGCGAGAAGATGGCGACGGCAGCGAACACGCCGTGGACACGCTCGAGTACTATGATTTCGAGATCAAGCGCATCGTCGAAATGGCCTTTCACTGGCGCGCAGCCGGCGCAAGAAAGTCACCTCGGTCGACAAAGCCAATGTGCTCGACTCCTCCCGCCTCTGGCGCCAGGTCGCCATCGCGGTGGGCAAGCAGCATCCCGACATCGCCCTGGAGCACGTCCTGGTCGACACCGCCGCGATGCGCCTGGTCGCCAACCCGGCCTCCTTTCGACGTGGTCGTCACCGAAAATATGTTTGGCGACATCCTCACCGATGAAGCCGCCGTTCTGGTCGGTTCGATGGGCTTGCTGCCCTCTGCTTCCCTCGGCTCGAGCGGCCCTGGCCTCTACGAGCCGATCCACGGTTCCGCCCCGGATATCGCCGGCAAGGGGATTGCCAACCCGGTCGGCACGATCCTCAGCGCCGCGATGCTGCTGCGCCACTCGCTGGCGCTCCCAGGCGAAGCCGGCGCCGTTGAAGCCGCGCGCGCTTGACGCGGCGCGTCTGCGGACGGCTGACCCGCGATTTGGGCGGAAGCCTCTCAACCCAACAGATGACCGCTGGATCATTGCCATCCTGGCAAGACTGGCTGAAATCCTATGAAAGTAGCTTTCCAGGGCGAACACGGGGCTTATTCCGAGGCCGCGATTTTCGAGCACTTCCCCGGGCGGCTGGACACCGCCCCCTTCTCCACCTTCGAGGAGGTTTTTGCCTGCATCGCAGCGGCGAGTGCGAGTGCGGCTTTGTGCCCATCGAGAACTCGCTCGCTGGCAGCATCCACCGCAACTATGACCTGCTCCTGCAGCACCAGCTTTCGGTGATCGGCGAGCACTCCCTGCGCGTTTCGGCACTGCCTGATCGGTAAACCCGGCGCCACCATGACCGGGGTGCGCAAGGTGATCAGCCATCCTCAGGCCCTGGCGCAGTGCGACGCATTCCTGCGCTCGCTCAGCGGGGTCAAGATCGAACCGGTCTATGACACCGCCGGCAGCGTCAAGATAGTGCGCGAACAGGGGACGATCCCGGGATCGCCGCAGTCGCCTCGCGCCGCGCCGCCGACATCTACGGCATGCAGCATCCTGGCCGAAAGCATCGAAGACAACCCCAACAATTACACCCGCTTTCTCATCATTGCGCGCCAACCGGTCTCGCCAGGCCGGGAACGCAAAAACATCGGTTGTTTTCACACTGCGAAAAATCGGCCCGGGTGTCCTTTTCAAAGCGCTGAGCGTCTTTGCGCTGCGCGATATCGACCTGACGAAAATCGAATCGCGGCCTCTGGTCGGCAAGCCATGGGAATACTTCTTCTATATCGACCTGGCCGGCTCGGCAGCTGATATTGGTCTGACCCACGCGCTGGAGAATCTGAGCGAATTTGCCCTGATGCTGCGGGTGCTCGGCTCCCCGCCCCCATACCCTCTCCAACCGCTGAGCAATCATACCTAAACGAATGGAGGAGAATATGGGAATGCAGTCGAAATATATCTGGATGAATGGCGGGTTGGTCGAGTTTGAAAAAGCCACCTTGCATTTTCTGACCCCGGCTATCCATTACGGCTCGGGTGTTTGAAGGCATCCGCTGCTATGCCACCGCATGGGCCCGGCGGTATTCCGCCTGCAGGAGCATACCGAGCGCTTGGGGATTCGGCCCAGCTGCTCGGCTTCCGAGCCTGCCCTATACGGCAAGAGCTTGCCAGGCGATCAAGCTGACCGTGTCGGCCAACGGTTTCAACGAGTGCTACATCCGCCCGCTGATCTACCTGACCGACGGCGGCTGGAACCTCAACGTCGACGCGGGCAAGCCCGGGCGTCGGCATCGCGGTGTGGGAGTGGAACAACTACCTGGGAGAGGAAGCGATCGAAAACGGCGTCCGCGCCAAATCAGCTCCTTCACCCGCCACCATCCCAACGTGATGCTCACCAAGGCCAAGATCTCCGGCAATTACGCCAACAGCGTCCTGGCCAAGACCGAATCGGTGCGCCTGGGCTTCGACGAGGCCATCCTGCTCGACCCGCAGGGCTACGTGGCGGAGTGTACCGGCGAAAACATCTTCGTCGTGCACGACGGCGTCATTTACACGCCACCCACCATCGGCCGATCCTGGAGGGCATCACCCACGATGCGATCATCACGCTGGCTGGCGACCTGGGATACGAGGTGGTCGAGCAGCCGATCTCCCGCGACCAGTTGTACACTGCGGATGAAGTCTTTGTCTGCGGCACCGCCGCTGAGTGCATCGGCCTGCGTGAGATCGATTTCCGGATGATCGGCAACGGCAAGACCGGGCCCGGTCACCAAACCCTGCAGCAGGCCTACCATGCCGCCATCCATGGTCGTGGGGCACGCTCCAGCGAATGGCTGGATTACGTGAACGTATCTGTGCCGGTTCGAGCCTCCCATCCGAGATCACCACAGGCGATTAAAACGCGGCTGAAAGGCCGTTCTCTTCGTGATAAAATCCCCAACATGGGGGTGCAGCCTGCCCTGCACCCCTTTTTGGGATGTGCCCTTCGCCGGACCAGGTAAATTCTAACGCTCAGGAAGTACAATGACCATTCTCACCCTGCTGACGGATTTTGGCCTGCAGGATGGTTATGCAGGGATCATGAAAGGCGTGATCTGGGGGATTGCGCCTGAGGTGCAGATCGCCGACCTCAGCCATGCCATTGCCAGCGCAGAATGTCCTTCAGGGCGCTCTAACGTTGCGCCGCGCCACTCCGTATTTTCCCAGTCGAAGCGTTGATGTAGCCGTAGTCGATCCCGGAGTGGGCACAAACCGGCGTGCATTGGCAGGGCGATTGGGCGACCAGTACTTTGTCGGTCCCGATAACGGGTTATTCAGCCTGGTGCAGGAGCAAGCCGAGACACAAGGGAAGGCGGTCGGATGGGTGCACCTGTGACGCGCCCTGAGGATTGGCTGCCGGAAGTCTCGACAGTCTTCCACGGCAGGGACGTATTTGCCCCGGCAGCCGCCCACCTGGCTAATGGCGTTCCCCTGAACAAGCTCGGCCGACCCCGTTCACGACGTGTTCCGCCTGGCGCTGCCTCAGCCCCAGCGCATTGCAGGCGGATGGGCAGCCCAGGTCATTCATATCGATCATTTCGGCAACCTGGCAACCAACCTGCGCCGGGTCAACCTGCTCCCCCGGCGCAGGCGATCGTCATCCATGCATCCACAGCAGAGAGATTGCCGGCGTCGTACAGGCTTACGGCGAGGGCGCACCTGGCGAGCTGGTAGCCCTTTACGACAGGCAGTGATTTGCTGTCCATCGCAGTCGTCAACGGGAACGCTGCCGAGAGGCTTCAGGCACAGGTCGGTGATCCGGTTGAGGTTGTCATTTTCCCCAACTGCGTAACTGCTACTCGAATGAGTCATGGCTTCCGCTGTTTTCCGCAGGCGAATGGTCACGCCATGCCAGCCCCAGGGAGAGCAGGTAAACCAAGCCGTACGGGATCATAAAGCCCTTGACAGACAAAACCCGATCAGCTATGTTTAAGATGAGCAGCTTGCCGAAATTGAACAGACGTCCATAGTGCTTACTCCTATACATACATCCTTGCACCAACGGACTGCCAAAACAAGGTTAAAAGTCTGCCAAAAACCGCCAATTTTTTGATGTTGACAACTCTGCATACCTGGCATAAACTAGACTTTAGCGGTAAAGATATTTTTACCCGGGTGATCGCGTATGCTGGATATTGAGCAGATTAAGGATTTCGAGCAGATCAAGATCGTTTCCGATCCGCACCGCCTTGCCATCCTGCGCCTGTTGATGGCAGGTCCGGCGACGTTGACCCAACTCGGGCGAGTGATGGGGGAACACCCTGCCTGGGTGCGCCACCACCTCAAACAGCTCGAAGCGGCTGGATTGGTGGAGATGAAGACGGCGCAAGTATCCGGGGGATTTGTCGAAAAGTACTACCGGGCAAAGGCGCGGGCTTTCTATCTGCAAGAGATGATCCTTCCGGAAGCCAGCGGGAACAAGATTGTGATTATGCTGGGCAGCCACGACCTGGCGCTGAACGCGCTGGCGCAACGTTCGCTGGAGAGCAGCGGGGTGCAGCTCATCATCCAGGCAGTTGGCAGCCTGGACGGGCTGGTAGCCCTGCGCCAGGGGATCGCCCAGATGAGCGGCTGTCACCTGCTCGATATCCAAAGCGGCGAATACAACCTGCCCTTCATCCGGCACATCTTCCCAGACCGCCCGGTGGTGCTGGTGACGCTGGCGCACCGCGAGCAGGGCTTGCTGGTGGCGCCGGGGAACCCGCTGCACATCCGCGGGGTGGAAGACCTGGGGCGCGAAGACGTGACCCTGATCAACCGCAACCGCGGCTCGGGCACGCGCCTGTGGCTGGATAAGCAGCTTGAGCTATTGGATATCCCTGCAAAACGGGTGCATGGCTACAACCAGGAGGCGCGCACGCACACAGCCGTCGCCGCAGCGATCCAGCACAGGCGCGTGGATGCAGGTCTGGGTTTATACGCCGCCGCTCGCCTGGCAAAGCTGGAATTTATCCCCTTGTTCCAGGAGCGCTACGATCTGGCCCTGCCTGAAGAGCAATACCAGGAGGCAGGCATGCAGAGCCTGCTGGATTACCTGCAGAGCCGGCAGTTCCGCAGTATCGTGGACAGCCTGGGCGGGTACGACACACACCACACGGGGGAAAAGCTGCACCCCTGATTTTCATTATAAGCGGCTAATCCACATCCCACGGCGCAACGCCGCGCCCGCTGGAACCGCCCAGGGATAGGCGAATCTCTTCGCCCACCTCGGGCAGCAGGTCGGCGGCAGCAGTCAGCAAGCCAAAACAGCCGGCGATCATCATATCCCCGAACGGCACAGCAAAATAGGGGCGCAAGCCAGAGGTTGCCAGCATGCCGCGGCGCGGACCGGTCACCGCCACCCCAAACGGTCCCTCTTCCAGGGATAAGGGCGTGGGATTGTAGACCAACGCGCCGTGCCCGTGATCTCCAAAAACATCGGCGTGCGCCAGGCTGCCGTCTGCCAGGGCGATCAGCAGCCTTTCCAGGCGCGGCAGATCGAGCAGACCCGTGTGATGCTCGAAAACGCCTTCGATCCCGCCAGGTCCCAGGCGGAATGCCAGGGTGTGGAAATTGCCCACGTTGGCCACCATAACCCGCTGCCGCTCCGCGACGCGCCGGTCGAGGGTGACGCCGAGCACGGCGGCAGGAGCGGTGTCCATCACCAGCAGCGGGGCGTCGATGCCCTGGGCAGAGTTCGACCACCGCCTGCAGGCGGGTCATGCTGGGCGGCACCTGGTCAGCGGGATAGGCAAAGGCGCTCAGGCGGTTCTCGGAGCGGATGCGGGCATCCAGGTAGTCGAAGCGGAACTGCCGGTCGGAATAATCCGGCGGCGAATTGCCATGATCGAAGACCGCCACCGCCACCGCCGCCAGGTCGTCCAACCGCACGCCGAAATGCTCCAGTGAGCGGGCAATGGCAGGGAAATCGAAGTCCTTCAGCTCCAGGCGCACGACCGAGGCAGGCAGGCGCAGGGCTTCATCCTCGCTGAGCACCTGCACGCCCATGAGCGCGCACCGCCTCGAGATCGTCGTTGAAAGAGCGGGCGGCGGAAGGGGTGGCGTAGAGCGGCAGACCCGCCTGCATGTGCGCTTCAGCAGCCCAGGCGGATGGACCTCCGCCCATCGTCACGCCGCTGAGCAGGACCGATTGCCGCCGGCGAGTGGCTTCCTTCAAGCGGCGGTGGATGATCATGGTGGGCGAAGGCACGACGAGCTTGAAGCCGTTCTCCAGGTCGAGCTGGGAGTTATATAGAAAGATGTCCTGCGTGCCAGTACCGATATCAACAGTAAGAATTTTCACCGTAAGCCTCGCCAGTAATTGATAGACACCACCAGACACACGGAACAGTATACGAAAGGTCTCCATTCCCTGCAAGTATAGAAGGATATCCGTAGAACGATGCTAGGCTACCGTTGCTGACCTTTGGCTCATTCATTTACGTATGCTCTGGATTTGGGGGGTGTGACGGTAAGCCGCCTTCCACCCCTTCCGTACTTCGCATACCCTTGAACCACAAATCTGAAGGGTGATGTATGGTACAATAGCTTCGCCAGTGTTTCATCCCTGCCTCCACCGCCAACCCCCTTGTTAATAAGGATACAATCGATGGAAGTAACCCTACAAACCAATCGCTTTACCTATTCGCTGGCGATGGCTGCCCTGCGTTTGAAATCCTGGAAGCTCGATGTGCACATGCCCGCCGCGCCGAAATTTGTGCTGGTGGGAGCGCCGCACACCTCCAGCCTGGACCTGTTCTACGCCCTGCTGCTCTCGCACGGCACGGGGATCAAGATGCACTGGATCGGCAAAGAGAGCCTGTTCGGCTGGCCTCTGGGTGGTGCGATGCGCTGGCTGGGGGGCATCCCCGTGAAGCGCAACTCCAACCAGAACTTCGTCACCCAGATGGTGAATGTCTTCAACAAGATGGAAAAGCTGGTGCTCGCCATCGCCCCGGAGGGGACGCGAGGTAAAGCGGACCATTGGAAGACGGGATTTTATTACATCGCCCTGGGCGCCAACGTGCCAATCGCCCTGGGTTTCGTCGACTACAAAGAGCGCACCGTAGGCATCGGTCCCAGCCTGTACCCGAGCGGCGACATCCACGCCGACTTCGAGCAGATCAGGTCCTTCTACGCCGGCAAGACCGGCAGGCACCCGCACCTGCAGGGAGAAACCAGAATCCGTCCAGAATAATCGGGTATACTTCCTGGAAACCTATCTTCGAGGAAAGCTATGCCCACTGACTCTGATTTCACGCGCTGGGAGGAAGAGACCCTCAAGCCGGCGCTGAAACGCAACCCCGAACGCAAAGCTAATTTCAAGACCTCTTCCGGCATCCCGCTGCCGCCCTTGCTGCCCCCGCCGGAGAGCAACGCCGATTATGCGGAAAAGCTCGGCTACCCCGGCGAGTATCCCTTCACGCGCGGCGTGCAGCCCAGCATGTACCGCGGCCGGTTATGGACCATGCGCCAGTACGCCGGCTACGCCAGCGCCGAGGAATCCAACCGGCGCTACCGTTTCCTGCTGGAGCAGGGGCAGACCGGGCTATCGGTAGCCTTCGACCTGCCCACGCAGATCGGCTACGACGCCGACGACCCCATGGCGCTGGGCGAGGTGGGCAAGGTGGGCGTCTCGATCTCGTCGCTGGAGGACATGGCAGCCCTGTTCGAGCAGATCCCGCTGGGGAAGGTCTCGACCAGCATGACGATCAACGCCCCGGCATCCATCCTGCTGGCGATGTACATCGCCGTCGCCCGGCGGCAGGGCGTGGAGACGCACCAACTACGCGGCACGATCCAGAACGACATACTCAAGGAGTACATCGCCCGCGGCACCTACATCTTCCCGCCGCGGCCCTCGATGCGCCTGATCACCGACAGCTTCCGCTATTGCCAGGAACACGCCCCGCACTGGAACACGATCAGTATCTCAGGCTACCACATCCGCGAGGCGGGCTCGACGGCTGTGCAGGAGGTGGCATTCACGCTGGCGAACGCCATCGCTTACGTGAAGGCAGCGATCGACGCCGGGCTGGACGTGGACAGCTTCGCCGACCAGATCTCCTTCTTCTTCAACGCCCACAACAACTTCCTGGAGGAGGTTGCCAAATTCCGGGCGGCGCGCAGATTATGGGCGCGCACCATGCGCCAGCGCTTCCAGGCGAAGAATCCGAGGTCCTGGATGTTGCGCTTCCATACCCAGACGGGCGGCTCGACGCTGACCGCCCAGCAGCCGGAGAACAACATCGTGCGCGTGGCGCTGCAGGCGCTGGCGGCGGTGATGGGCGGGACGCAGTCTTTGCACACCAACAGCATGGACGAAGCACTGTGGCTGCCCACGGAGAAATCTGTGCGCGTGGCGCTGCGCACGCAACAGGTGATCGCCTACGAATCGGGCGTGGCAGACAGCATCGACCCGCTGGCGGGGTCTTACCTGATCGAGAGCCTGACGGACGAGATCGAGCGCAGGGCTGAAGAATACATCCGGCGCATCGATGATATGGGCGGAGCGCTGGCAGCCATCCAGCGCGGCTACATCCAGGGTGAGATCCAGGAGGCGGCTTACGCCTACCAGCGGGCGGTGGAGAGCGGCGAGGAGGTGGTGGTGGGCTTGAACGCCTTCCAGGTGGAGGAGAACCTGCAGCTCGAGCGCCTGAAAGTCGATCCCGAAATTGAGGCTGGACAGCGCCAGCGGCTGCAAGCCCTGCGCCAGCGGCGCGACAACGGGCGCGCCAGCGAGCTGCTCACACAAGTGGAAAGCGCGGCGCGCGGGAATGACAACCTGGTGCCGCTGTTCATCACCTGCGTGGAGAACGACCTGACGCTGGGCGAGATCTGCGGCGTGCTGCGCAGCGTGTGGGGCGAGTACCAGCCGCCAGCCTGGCTGTGAAGCAGAGAGGAAAGACCAACATGGCAACCATCAAACGCATCGATCACATCGCAATCGTGGTGGAAGACATCGAGAAGACGCTGGAGTTCTGGCGCGACGCCCTGGGGCTGGAGCTGGCGGACGTCGAGGAGGTGCCCGAGCAGAAATCGCAGGTAGCCTTCCTGCCGGTGGGCGAATCGGAGGTGGAGCTGGTGCGACCCACCACAGACGACTCGGGCGTGGCGAAGTACTTACAGAAGCGCGGTCCGGGCATGCACCACATCTGCTTCGAGGTGGACGATATCGCGGGTGCGCTCAAACAGCTCAAAGCCAGGGGTGTGCGCCTGATTAACGAGACGCCCGTACCCGGGGCGGGCGGCAAGCAGATCGCATTCATCCACCCCGAGAGCACGAGCGGCGTGCTGGTGGAGCTGTACCAGGCAGCCTGACCAACCGGCTCAGCGCTCACCCGTATTCACATTGCTGGACACGGATCGGACGGATGAACACGGATGGCACTTGATCCGTTGCACCCGCTCAAGCCGTGCGCTTATTCCCCAAGCAAAATTGGAAACCCGCGATCCAGCGGTTAAAGCTGGAAAAAGAGCGAGATCACAAACGTGATGCTCAGCCCGATGATCTCGAGGGCTGCCAGAGCGGCGAGAATATAAACGACGATCATCCAGGAGGGGGAGCGGGAAGGCTGCGGCAGGGGCTCGCCCTCCGCCAGGCGGCGCACCAGGCGGGCGGCTTCACGCGCCTGGTGCGCCAGGTCGCCGGCGCCGGCGCCGACCCACTGCCAGTCCGGGGCGGGGGTGGGTAGCACCAGGCGGGGACCTTCGAAACCCTGCAGCCACAGGCGCATTGCCTCGGAAGGGCGGTAGAGCAGTTCGGCGGGCAGGAGCACGAGGCGGGCGGCGGAAAGCGTCTCGTCCGGGACGCCCTGGCTGTAAGAATGCACCGCCACGGGCAACTCCTTCACCTCCCGCTCGAGGACATCCATAACCAGGCGGGCAAAATCGCCCTCGTCGGGCGCCAGCACCAGCACGGGGAACTGGGCGTGACGGCGCGCCAGCGAGCGCTCTGCCAGGCGGCTATCCTGGCGCAGGGCGAACCAATGGTAGAGCGCCAGGAGCAGGAACAAGAGCACTAAAGCCAGCAGGCGGGCGGAGACCAGGAGCATATCCGGAGCAGGTTGACCCAACATAGCGCGGATGAGCTGGTAAAGCAGCGCCCCGCTGCTGAACATCACCCCCAACACGCCGGCGAAGAGCGCCAGGAAGAGGTAGACCTTGCGCACCAGCGAGCGGCGCGCCCGGTCGCCAGCCTCGCCCTCGAGGGCAAACTCCTTGAGCATGGGGAGCCAGGCGAGCAGCCAGAGCGGCAAGCCGGCGACCAGGGTAGCAAGGGCAGCCGCCAGGTTCTTGCGCAGCAAAACGCCCCACACAGCTCCAGGATCGAGCAGCAGGTCGAAGAGGAAGCTGAGCAGAAGGTACAACCCGACGAAGACAGCCGCCAGCCCGATGCCAGCCAGGACGTAGGCATAGAGGCGGCGCAGCTCCGCGACCGCCGCGCGGACTCGCCCCTACGGGACTCGTCCGGGTGGAAGCGCATCTCCCGGTTCAGGAAATGCCCGTAATAAGCCCAGACCATGGCGGAGGGGATCAGCACCGAGAGAGGAGCGGCGATCTCGCCTATGAAACGGTTCAGGGTGTAGGGCTCGCCCAGGGCAAGGCGCAGCAAGCTGTACATAGTCAAGCCGGCGGCGACCAGCCCGGCGCACAGGCTGGCAAAGGCGAGCAGGTAGAGCGCCGCCAGGCGCAGCAACGAGGCGGACTCGGCGGGGTCGTCCAGCGAGCCCTGGATACGCAGCCAGACGAAGACCCAAATAGGCACTCCGACGAGCAGCAGCGCCAGCCCGTGGGCGAGCATGGCAGGTGTCAGCGCAAGGGTGGGCTTCGCCGCGCCCAGCTCGCCCAAAGAAGTCAGGGAGAACTGGAGCACCTGCTGGACGCCGAAGAAGACGAGCAGCAAGCCGTAGAGCAGCCAGACGTAGCGGTAGAGGCGGCGCACTTCGGGGAAAGCGTCACCCTGGGGGACTGCGCGCCAGTCGGAGAGCAGGACGGTGTAGAAATAAGCCGCCACCGCCAGGCTGAGCAGGATGGCAACCAGGTTATCGCCGAGGGACTGTCCGGCGCCGAACAACATGCGGAAGGGCGGCTGCCCGAAGGCGTCCAGGAAGAGGCGGTCGAAGAGGGCAAGGGCGTTCTGAGCGGCGGGGATGAGCAGCACCAGCAGGGCGCCGTAGAGGAATACGGCGCGCAGGCGGGCGGAGCGCTCCTCGGGATCACGGCGGGCAAGGCGCTGGGCGAGCAGCCAGTGGATCAAGAAGACGGGCACGCCCACCAGGATGAGGGCGAGCGCCCCCGCCAGCCGGGAGACGCTGCCGCCAACGACGGCGCCGGCGAAGAAGGAGCGCGCCAGACCGATGGCGCCCCACAGGACGACTTCGACGCTGACCAGGGCTACAGCATAGAGGTAGAGACGGCGGATGGTGGGCATGCGGACCTCCTGGGCTCAGGGTTGGGAGGGCAGGTACCAGTCGTAGCCCCAGAAGGGGTAAGGCAGGCTGAGGATCTTCCAGGCGCCGCCGGGGTCGCGGGCGAGCAGGGCGCTGCCGGGGCTGCGGCTGGAATCGGAGAAGGGACCTGAGCCGGCGTAGATGACAACCAGGTCGACCACGGCGCGGTCGCCGGTGAGGGTAGCGCCCTGGATGGAGAGACCGACGCTGGAGGGGTCGGCGGCGCGGGTGAGGAAGTACGCCTGGAAGCGCTCGAAATCCGGCTTCCCCTCGGCATCCTGCAGGAGAGCATAGGCGCGGGCGTAATCCAGCTTCTGTAAAGCGAGTGCATAGTTGCGCACCACACCTTCCGGCGTATCGCCCGGACCGTAAACCTGGTTCTCACGGCGCAGGAAGAAGAGGGCGAGGGCGGCGACGACCAGGAGGCAGACGCCAATCAGGAGGATCCACAGGAAGCGGTCGGTTTTCATGGCAAAAGCGCTGTGGCGGGAGGCGGCTCAGGCGGGGCGCCCCGGTCGCAGAAGGATGACTAGAAAGGGTCCCAGGAAGGGGATGAAAATGACGAGCATGCCCCAGGCGAGGTACTGCGGCAAGGACAGGCTGCGCCGGCGCAGGTAGAAAGCGGCGATGAGCGCCATGCCCAGGGCGCTGAGGAAGAGCAGGAGGAACATCACTTGAGAGGAAAGGGCCATCCTGAAAAGATTGTAGTGCATTTCGACGGGGAAAGCAAGCGGGTTGAGGTATAAGCAGAGTCTTCAACCACCCTCTGGTCCAGTGATTGCAGGCAGATCAGGCTCCAATTCTTAATTTCAACAGATGTATTGTATCCTCGCGAAGCCTGGCTTTAGCCCAGTCTTTTTGGCTGGTGGTTGAAAGCTCGCCCATACCGTCTAAAATATGGGGGAGATGGCGGTGTCTGAATAAATATCCTTTAAGAGCAGCAAGATAGCTGCCCTTTTGCATATTTGCACTGGTTATTAGGATTAACCTAACAACCAGTGCAAATAATTACAGTATTTTTGGGGGGAACGTCAAGGATTTCTGGAACAAGCTTATCAATACGTCAGCGTCTCGGGCTTGGCCTCGATGCGCTTGCGGAAAACCCAGTAGCTCCAGCCCTGGTAGACCAGGACGATGGGCACGAAGATCAGCGCCACGATGGTCATGATCGTCAGGGTGTAGGGGGAGGAGGAGGCGTTGTAGATGGTCAGGCTCCAGTCGGGGTTGAGGCTGGAGATCATCACCCGCGGGTACATGATCAGGAACATGGTAACCAGGGCAAAGGCGATGCTGACGGCGGTGGTGATGAACGCCCAGCCCTCGCGCTTGCGGCGCAGGAAATAGCCGGTGAGCAGGATGGCGACCATGCCGGTGATGGGCACCACGCCGGGATTGACGCCCAGGCGGGCGTACATATCGGTCGCCAGGTAGGTGGCGACCAGCAGCGCCAGGAGCGCCAGCACCGTGACCAGCCACATACGCCCGGCGACGCGGCGGGCTTTCTCCTGCAGCTCGCCGGTGGTCTTGAGGCTGAGGAAGATGGCGCCGTAGAGGGTGAAGACCACCACGGTGGAGATACCCGCCAGCAGGGCGTAGGGATTGAGCAGGAAGAAGAAGCCGCCGACGTAGTTCATGCTGGCGTCGATGGGCACGCCGCGCACCAGGTTGCCAAAAGCCACGCCCAGGAGCAGGGCGGGCAGCAGGCTGCCGACGAAGATGCACCAATCCCACAGGCTGCGCCATTTGGGGTTGGCGTCCTTGCTGCGGTATTCGAACGCCACACCGCGCACGATGAGCGCCAGCAGGAGCAGAAAGAGCGCCAGGTAGAAGCCGCTGAACAGGGTGGCGTACCAGTTCGGGAAAGGCGGCAAAGGTAGCCCCGCCGGCGGTGAGCAACCAGACCTCGTTGCCGTCCCAGTGCGGTCCGATGGTGTTGATGATCACGCGGCGCTTCAGGTCGACCTTCTGCGGGTCCGCGTCTTTGCTCAGGAAAGGCAGCAGGATGCCCACGCCGAAATCGAAGCCTTCCAGGACGAAGAAGCCGATGTAGAGCACGGCTACCAGGATAAACCAGAGTGTGTTGAGTGTCATCCTATACCTCCGCTCGCCTTAATCCTGCGCGCCCACCAAGGAGGGCAGCGGATCGCCAGCTTCGGGCTGCGACGCCGCCTCTTCGGGAGCCGGGACGATCTTGGCAAATTTAACCATCAGGTAGACATTGGCGACGATCAGGGCGGCGTAGATCAACGTGAAGCCGACCAGGGTGATCGCAACCGTGCCCGCCCCGACCATCGTCGAAACGCCCTTTTCGATGCGCATCAGCCCGTACACGATCCAGGGGAAGCGCCCGACCTCGGTCAGCACCCAGCCGGCGGTGTTGGCGATGTAGGGCAGGGCAATGGCGTACAGGTAGAGGCGCAGGGTACGCCTGCGGGTGGTGACCATCTCGCCCATCACCATGAACAGGGCGTAGAGCGCCAGGGCGAGGAGCAGGAAGCCGGCGCCCACCATGATGCGGAAGGACCAGTAGGTGATGGCGACCGGCGGGATGTAGTTGCCGGCGCCGAAGGTCGCTTCGTACTCCGTCTGCAAATCGTTAATGCCCTTGATCTCGCACTCGAGCTGGTTATAGGAGAGCAAGCAGAGCAGGCGCGGGATGCGGATGGCAAAAACCTCCTGGCGCTGGGAGAGATCGCCGATGGTCAAGATGGAGAAGGAAGCCGGGGACTCGGTCTCGTAGAGGGCTTCGGCGGACGCCATCTTCATCGGCTGGGTCTCCATCAGGTGCTGGGTCTGGCTGTGACCGTTGAGCACCACCAGGACGATGGAGATGGCGCCGATCATGGCGGCGATCTGGAAGGAGCGGCGGAAGAGGTCGATCTCGTTCTTGCGCAGCAAGTGGTAGGCGCTGACGCCCATGACGAAGAAGGCGGCGGTGGTGAAGCCGGCGAAGACGGTATGCGGGAACTGGGTCGCCAGGGTGGGATTGAGCAGCAGGTCCAGGAAGTTGTTCATCTCCAGCCGCCCGTTGCGCAGCACGTAGCCGACGGGCTGCTGCATGAACGAGTTCGCTGCCAGGATCCACAGGGCGGAGACGTTGGTGCCGATGGCGACCAGCCAGATGGCGGCGGCGTGCATGCCCTTGGAGAGCTTATCCCAGCCGAAGATCCAGATGCCCAGGAAGGTCGATTCCAGGAAGAAAGCCAGCAGGGCTTCGATCGCCAGCGGGGCGCCGAAGATATCGCCCACAAAGCGGGAGTATTCCGACCAGTTCATGCCAAACTGGAACTCCTGGACGATGCCGGTGACCACCCCCAGGGCGAAGTTGATGACGAACAGCTTGCCCCAGAATTTGGTCATGCGCTTGTAGACATCCTGACCGGTGCGCACATAGAAGGTTTCCATGAGCGCCACCAGGATCGAGAGCCCAAGCGTCAGCGGGACGAAAAAGAAGTGGTAGATGGTGGTAATGGCGAACTGCAAACGCGCCAAAATCAAAGGATCCATGCGGGTTTCTCCTTGAACTTAAGCACTTGAGCGGTTGTCACAAATAGTACACACTCCCCCCCGGCAGGTCAATCCCAAATGATCACCTCCCCGGAATGACAAAAGTCCTTTAAGCCCAAGAATGGCTATGGCATGCGGTCTTTTCCGGCGATGTCCGGATCGATACGGCGGGCAAGCTCTTCCGCCTGCGCCAGCTCTTCCGGCGTGTTGACATTCGAGAAGGCGATCCCCTGCGGATCGTAGGGGCGGACCTCTTCCGGGGGCATCAGGCGCACCTTCGCCTGGGCGTACCAGGCGTCCACCCGCCAGCGGTCGGCGGCAATCGCCGCCTGGATGAGGGGCAGGCAGGCGTCGCGCCGGTAGACGGCGTGGAAAGGCTCCGTGCCGCCCTCGGTGCGCGGGATGACGGCGTCGCTGCTGGAGGCGAGCAGCAGGTCGCGCTCGGCGGCAAGCAGAGGTGGGCTGGCAAAGGGCATGTCGCAGGCGACGACGGCGACGAGCGGCTGGCGGGCGGCGTGCAGGGCGGTGTACAGCCCGCCCAGGGCGCCGCGCCCGGGGATCACATCCTGGAAGAGCGGCAGCCCTAAGAAACGGTAGGCTTCCGGGCGGTTGGTGGTGACCAGCAGCTCGTCTGCCAGCGGGCTGAGGCGCCCGATGAGGCGCTGGATGAGCGGCTTGCCGAGGAAGGGCAGCAGGGCTTTGTCCTGACCCATACGCCGCGACTCGCCTCCAGCCTGGATGACAACGGTGAGCATAGATTTGATTATAATGTAAGAATTACCCGCAAATTCGAGGGGTTCCGATTTTGGATGGGCTCTAAAGGAAACACCTCTGGAGGAGCGTTTAACATGTCTGGAGTGGCTGATCTATTGGATGAAATGACCGTGGAGGGGGAGCTGTATGAAGCGCTGCCGGAGGGGGCAGTGCGCTGCACCGCCTGCGGGCACCGCTGCCTGATCCGCGATGGGCGGCGGGGCGTCTGCCAGGTGCGCTTCAACCAGGGGGGCAAGCTGCGCGTGCCGTGGGGCTACGTGGCTGCGCTGCAGGTTGACCCGATCGAGAAGAAGCCTTTCTTCCACCTGCTGCCCGGCAGCGATGCCCTGACCTTCGGCATGCTGGGATGCGATTTCCATTGCGGCTACTGCCAGAACTGGTTCACCTCCCAGGCGCTGCGCGACCCGGCGTCTGACGGCGCGGCTGACTACGTGCGCCGGGTGACGCCGCAGCAGATGGTCGCCATTGCGCAGCGCAGCGGGGCGGAGATCATCGCCGCCTCGTATAACGAGCCGCTGATCACCAGCGAATGGGCGGTCGGCATCTTCAAGGAAGCCAAGAAAGCCGGCTTGAAATGCGCCTACATCTCGAACGGCAACGCCACGCCGGAGGTGCTGGATTACCTGCGCCCGTACCTGGCTGCTTACAAGATCGATCTGAAGACGATGCAAGACCGCCACTACCGCCAGCTAGGCGGGGTGCTGGAGCACGTGCTGGACAGCATCCAGCAGGCGCACGACCTGGGCTTGTGGGTGGAGGTGGTCACCCTGGTGGTGCCGGGCTTCAACGACAGCACCGAGGAGCTGATGGACGCGGCGCGCTTCATCGCCGGCGTCTCAAAGGATATCCCCTGGCACGTGACGGCTTTCCACCCGGATTACAAGATGACCGACCCGCCGCCCACCTCGGTGCGCACGCTGCTGCGGGCGGCGGAGATCGGGCAGGAAGCGGGGCTGAACTACGTGTACGCCGGCAATATCCCCGGCAGGCTGGGGGAGTACGAGCGCACGCTATGCCCGCAGTGCCAGAGCGTGCTGGTGGAGCGCACTGGCTATGTGATCCACAGCTACCGGATCACGCCGCAGGGCACCTGCCCCAAGTGCAGCCAGAAGATCGCCGGGGTGTGGAGCGAGCAGCCGGAGCGGGTGCGCACCGGCGGACCGGGCATGCCGCGCCGGATCATGCATTAAGGTGGGATAATCCCGAAAAAACCCTGAGCCCTAAGCACGGCGGATCATGGCCCGCACGATGAAGCGATCGATGGCGCCGAAACGATATTTGTACTCTTCATCGCCGCGCATGAAGTCGAAGGCGCGGCGCTTGTTCTCGTTTGCCCATTGCAACAGGTAGCCGAGCAGCACCCAGCCGGGTGAGACGGCGCTGTGCTTGAAATCCAGCCCCGAGTTGTAAACCCAGATATGGTTGCCGTAATCGAAGCTGAGGTAGGCGGCGGCTTTCTCATCGCCCACATCCAGGAAGGCCAGCTGCAGCCAGCCGCCGTCGAAAGCGGCGCGGGCAGCCGCCCGCATCTGGGAGCGCATGGCTGGGGTGAGGAAAGCTTTCTTATCGGGGTCCTGCTCCATCAGGTAGAAGAAGGATCGATCTGCTCATCCAGGCGAGCGGGGTCGCCGGCGATGTACCAGCGCACGGGGACCTCGTAGCTTTCAGCGCGGCGCATCTTGCGGCGGATCTCGTGGCGCTGCTTCTTATCGATACCCGCCAGGTAGGTCTCCCAATCGCCGGGCAGCGGGATGTAGGGGCAATGCTGCAGCCGCTCCTGGGTATAGGTCCAGCCGCGGCGAGCGGCGGCAGCCTGCAAGACCGCCAGGGTGGGCGACCCCTCCAGGAGGTTGTAGAAATCCAACACCTTCCAGGGTGGCGCCAGGGGCGTCTGCAGGTGGTCGAAAAGCGCTTCCACGAAAGCCGAGGCGTCATCGGGGCAGATGATCACGTCCAGGTAATCGGAGATCTCGATGCTGCCGAGCAGCATGAGAGCCGGCTCGCCCTGGCGGTTTTCGGTGAAGAAGAGCGGGGCGACGGCGCCCAGGCTGCCGTCCGCCCGGCGGGCAGCGACCACGTACAGGTCGCCGTCTCGCCATTCGCCGCCCCCCAGCGTGCGCCACCAGGCAGCCAGGTACTCGTGGCGCAAAAATGGCACGTGACTTGCACTGCAATCCAGCAAGCTGTTCCACTCAGCGGCAAGCCCGTCGAACTCTTCAAGGGTTTGAATGATTTGTAGCTGCATGCGATCTCCATCCAGCGCGTTGCCTGAGAATATCGAGGCGAGACCTTTGCGCCCGGCGGCGCAGAAGGTGAGCACTCAACCATTGCATTTTACCAGTATAATTTCAAGTGAAGGGAAGCGAGCGGCGCTAACTGCGCCGCCAAGCCTGACCCAAACCAAACCGCGATGAAGGCCGCGACCTATGCCACCAGCCGTGTGATCGAATGGACCTGAACCTCTTACCCCTCGCCCGCCAGTACGGGCAAGACTCGCCAGACCTGCCCGGGTTACACATCGCCGCCAAACCGCGGCGCGCCGCGCGCGGCCGCCAAGCCGACCGCCTGATCCTGTACCTGGTCATGGAGGGCAACGCGCAGATCTCCCCCAGCCAGCAAGAACAACTGCTGAAGAACCTGGTGCAGACGTACTACAAGACACCGGGCTCCGTGACCGCCGCGCTGCGCGCAGCCGCAGAATCGCTCAACCAGCAACTGCTGGATCACAACTTGAAAGAAGCCAGCAGCGGACAGCAGGGGGTGGGACTGCTGATGCTGATGGCGCTGCGGGAAGAGCGCATCTACCTGGCGCAATGCGGTCCCACGCACGCCTACTGCATCTCGCCCGGCGGCTTCCAGCACTTTTACGATCCACAACCCACCCGGCGCGGGCTGGGATTGGGACGCACCACTCCGGTCTATTTCTCCCAGGTCAGCCTGAAGGAAAACGATGTGCTGCTCCTGGCGCCGCAACCGCCCGCTGAGTGGAGCGAAGCGACGCTGGGCAGCCTGGCGGGGCAAGGAGTGGAGACGATCTGGCCGCGCCTGATGAAGCTGGCAGGGGTTGACTTGAGCGCCCTGCTCATCCAGGCAAAAGCCGGGGCGGGAAAAGTTTTCCTGCTGAAACCCAAGACCGCCGCAGGTACGCCAGAAACACCCGTAGCAGCGCCGATCGCCCTCGGTCCCACGGTGGAAAGCAGCGCGGCGGTTGCCAGCGCGGCGGTGGTGAGCGAAGCGGCAGAGACGGACGGCGAGATAGCAGAAATATTTGAACCGACGCCGGAGCCGGTGATCGCCAGCAGCCCGCCGGTGGCGGCAGCCGAGCCGCAACGTCCCCCGCTGCGACCCGTACAGCCCCTCCAGCCCGCCGAGCCTGAGCCGGCTGTCGAGGAGGGGGCGCCTGCGGCAACACGCCGCCGGCGCGCCTCAGGCAAAGGCTTCTTCGCGGCGATCACAGCCGCCCTGGCGACGACGGTCGACCATTTCTCGCAAACCTTGCGCAGATGGTTCCGGCGCATGCTGCCGGAGGAAAGCCTTGCCGCGCTGCCTGGACCGCTGATGGCATTCATTGCAGTGGCGATCCCGCTGGTGGTGGTGGCAGTGGCGATGGTGGTCTACTTCCAGCGCGGCAGAGCCAGCCAGTACGACCAGTTCTACAGCCAGGCTGTACAGGCAGCCCAACTGGCGCAGACCCAGACCGATGCACAAGCCAGCCAGGATGCCTGGCAGAGCGTGATCGGCTACCTGGACCAGGCTGACACCTACGGGGTGACAGCCGAATCGCAGGCGCTGCGCAGCCAGGCATACCAGGCTGTCGACCAGGCGCAGCTGATCCGCCGCCTGGATTACCAGCCCGCTCTGACCGAATTCCTGCCGCCGGAAGCGCAGATCAAGGAGATGCTCGCCACAGAAACCGACCTGTACCTGCTGGACGCCAGCAATGGCAGCGTGCGGCGCGCTTTCAGCACGGCACGCGGCTACGAGCTAGACCCGGCGTTCCAGTGCGGACCGGGGTTTGTCGGCAGCCAGGGGATCGGTGCGCTGGTGGATATTGCGCTATTGCCGCCCGGGCAGGCAGCCGCGGTGCTGGGCATGGACGCGCAGGCGAACCTGCTGTATTGCAAAGCCGGAGAGGCGCCGCTGTTCGATACGCTGACGCCGCCCTTCACCCAATGGGGCAAGCCCTCCGCGCTGGCGATCTCTGCCAACAACCTGTACGTGTTCGATCCAGACAAGAACGCGGTGTGGATCTACTGGAATATGGATAAAGCCAGCCAGCCGGAGGCGTTCTTCACCGAGAATTTCCCGCCCATGGCGGATGTGGTTGACATGGCGGTTGAGAAGAATGACCTGTACCTGCTGCATGCCGACGGTCACACCACGCTGTGCATGTACAGCGAGCTGGGTGTGGCGCCATCCCAGTGCACGGACCCGCTGCCGTACATGGACTCACGCCCGGGGCATGAAGGACAGCCGCTGGCGCCCTACCCGGCGTTCAACAAGATCGTAAATACACAACCGCCCGATCCATCCACCTACCTGCTCGACCCGAAAAACCAGGCTCTGTACCACTTCAGCCAGCGACTGGCATACCAGCGCCAACTGAGACCGCAAAACCCGATCAGCGGCGGCGATGCCAGCGCCTTCGCCTTCAGACCGGACAACCGGCTGGTCTTCCTGGTGGTCGGCAACCAGGTGTATTACGCCGGCATGCCTTGATCTAAATAGAATTCGGAAATCGAAAAGCGTGTGGGCTGCACAGCCCACACGCTTTTCGATTTCCGGCAGGCTTTAGGGCGGGGGAAGCGTGTTCGTCGGCCAGGGGGTCAGTGTAGCGGGAGAGGGCGGGGTGAAAGCAGGCGCCGCCTCAGGCGCTTCAACCGTCTCGCTGATAGCCGGCGCTGAGGCGGCAGGTGAGGCAAGCGCAGCAGGTAATGTGGTGGTGAGCGAGACCGGCGGCGTTTCCCGCGGCGGCAGGCGGCTGAACGCCCAGATAGCCCCGGCAGCCGCCAGCAGGACGACCAGGCACAGTCCGAGACCGGCAAGCCAAAGCGGCAGCCGGTGGGAGCGTTGGCGCCGCTGCCCGACGGGAATGGTCGGCTTTTCAACAACCGGCACGCGCAGGCTGATGATGGTGATGTTGTCGTGCCCGCCGCGCCGGTTTGCCAGCAGCACCAGCTCGTCCAGGGCGTCTTTCAGGCTCCTCGTCAGCAGCGAAGCCAGGATCTCCTCATTGCTCACCAGGTCAGTCAACCCGTCGCTGCACAGCAGCAACAGGTCGCCTGGGAGAAGGAGCACCCCCTGGTTGCCCCGGGCGTGAGAATCGCTCTCCCCGCTTTGCAAGCGCAGGCGGGTATCCGGCACGACATCCTGGCTGGAGCCGAGGTAGCGGCGGATTACATGCGCGTTGGGATGGAGGCGGGCTTGCTCGGGGGTCAGCCTGCCCTGCTCGATGGCTTCCTGGACCCAGGTATGATCGGTGGTTACCTGATGGATGGCGTCCTGGCGCACCAGGTAAATGCGCGAATCGCCGACGGAGGCAGTAAACAGGTGCATGCCGATCACCCAGGCGCAGGCGACCGTGGAGCCCATGCCGGTCAGGTCGGGGTCGGCTTCGGCGCGGGCATGCACAAGCTGGCTGGCGGAAATAATGGCTTGCTGCAGGGTTTGCACCGGCTGGCTGCCATCGCTCTCAGCAACCATCCGGCTGATGGTCTCCACCGCCATCTCAGCCGCCACCTCGCCGGCGCGGTGACCGCCGATGCCATCTGCCAGCACTGCCAGCAGCGCCGGGGTGCGATGGTCATCCTCCAGAACGAACGCAGAGACGCCATAGCGATCTTCGTTCTCCCTGCGCCGGGAGCCCGGATGGCTGTGCGCGGCAACGTAGAGATGGGCGCGCTCGACCGGGATCACGCAGGCTCCCCCGCGACATCGATATGGGGTTGAGGAATATAGGCAGGCTGGCGCAAGGTGAAGCGCAGGCAGACCCGCCCCAGGTGGAGCAGGTCGCCGTGCTGCAGGATGGCGCCGTCTTCGGGTACGGGGGTGTAGTTCACCCAGGTGCCGGCGATTGACCCCTGATCGATAATGCGGAAAGCGCCGGAATCGCTGCGGCTCAGGCGGGCGTGCAGCGCATCCACGGAGGGATCATCCAGCACCAGGGTCGCCTGGTTGGGATCGCGCCCCAGGGTCAGCTCGCCGGCGCTGATCGAGACGGGCGGTCCGGCGATCGAGCCGGCGTCCGGCGCGAGAGGCGTGAGGAAAGCAAAAGCTTTAGAGGCCAGTCGACGCTGAGGCCAGTGGATGCGGTTCACCCAACCGGCGCCGGCATGCTCGGCGGCCTCGCCCGCCTGGGCATCGCCGGCAGAACGGGCAGGCGCGGGGGAGGCAGGCTTTGCGCGACGCCTGCCGAAGATGCGCGGCGCAATACGCCCGGAGAGCACCAGCGCCAGGAGAATAAATGATGCGGAGAGGACCACCAGCAATCCGGCAAGCGCAGGCCAGTGGCGGATAATGCCTGCAAACACGCTCGGCTGAGGTAGGTCGACGGTCACCTGGACCAGGGTTTCCACGCTGCGTCCCGCCAGCCCCATCTCATCGACAGCTTCTGCCTGGAGGATGTGCTGGGCAGTGGTGGTGTAGGGCGTCAGATCCCAAACAAAGGCATCAAAAGGCGGTGAGGTGTTCTCGGCGACGAGGATACCATCGACGTAGAGGGCAGTGCGGCGGAGCTGCCTGGCGCGCCCATCGGGGAATTCGATCAGCAGTTGCAGCGGTTGCTCCTGCGGGCTGAGGGCGGCGGGATCGATTTCCTCAGCAGCAGGACCGGCAGGCAACTGGCGCTTGATCTCGGGCGCCGGGGAGATGAAAGCCGGCATTGGGGCGAGAAGATCAAAATTGAACTCGAGCACGGGAGACTGGAGGGTCTGCCCGTCCTTCTGAATGACAACCGCCACCTGCTGCTGCCCGCCAGCGTTGATGCGAGAATCGTAGGAGAGATGGTAGATGTCGCGCAGCTCATCCAGGAAGCTTTCGGGATCGGGAGCGTCTTCCAGACTGGCGATGGTAAAGAACTCACCGCCGGTCTGCTGCGCCATGTCGCGCAGCTGGCGGGCAGGTTGGGTATCGAAGGCGTCCGCAGCGCCCACGAGCCAGACATAGACGCGCACGCGCTGCTCAGCGGCACGCGCCAGGATGGTCTGCAGACCTGCCGAGAGGTCGCCTTTGAGGGGTGAAGTGATGAAGAGCACCGCCCGCTCCATGCCCTGGCGGGGCGGCTCATCCGCAGCCAGCTCAACGGCGCGGGTCAGCAAGTCCAGGCTGGGATTGGCGGCGCCTGGCTGGAGCGTGTAAGCGTTGAGCGCCTCAACCAGCGCAGCGGGCTGGTCGGTGTGGG
The DNA here is from genome assembly GCA_963702535.1 of uncultured Chloroflexia bacterium. GTDB lineage: Bacteria > Chloroflexota > Anaerolineae > Anaerolineales > UBA4823 > CAVPDG01. The sequence goes on from CAVPDG010000003.1 coordinate 23,706, forward strand.
TACGCTCGGGACCGCCAGCGACAAGCAGGCTGAGGTCGTCAACACTCGAGCCGCTGCGCTTATCCAGCCAGCCCAGCAGCGCCTGGCGCAGGAGATCGTAGCGGGAAACTCCCTGGGAGTTACGGATCTCGAAGGCTTCGCCGGGATTGAGGGCAAGCACCACCTGGACACCCGGGCGGAGCTCCTCGAAGCTAACGGGCGCCAGGGTAACGCCATTCTCCTGGACGCGGATATCCCCCGCATCCAGGGCATGCACGAAATCTTCGTTGGGATCGTGCACATCCAGATAGAGATGGATGCGGGGGAAAGTGTTGGTCGCGAAATCAGTCAGGGTTGCACCGGGCTGAGCCTGGGCTTGGGTCGAGATGGCGGAGAGAAAGAACGCCCACCAAAGCCAGAGCAGCCAGCGCAGTCGTTTCGGCATGTTATCCCAAAGGATCCGGTATAGGCTCTGCGGGAGGCGTTTCCTCGACCAGAGACACAGCTTTTGCCGGGGGCTGACCAGCCAGACGCAGGAAGGTCAGCGTCCAGGCAGTTTCGATATAGGTGCTGAGAATACCGCGCAGCAGGATCAGGATGGGCAGGTAGGCGGCGCAACATAATCCGGCAAGCGCCAGACCGCCCCACATGCCACGATCGGAGCCGCTGAAGGCGCCAACGACAGCCGGCGCTACGACAACAAACATGGGGATAGAGATGATGATGCCGCCGATCAAGCCAACGCCGAGCACCAGGATCAAAGCCATCACGATCATGACGCCCAGGTTGAGACGGACCACTTCCCAGCCGCGGCGCAGACCCTCCAGGACGCCCAGGTTCTCGACCACGATGGCAATGCTGGCTTGCTCGACGATGACCCAGATGAACCACATCACAGGCACCAGGACGCAAGCGAGCGGTATCAGGCAGATCAAAGCCAGGCCGAGCGTGACGACGGCGCCCATGATCCCGACAAAAATCAGCAGAAGGATCGCCACAAAGATCAGAACGCCCACCAGCAGGTTGAGCCCGAAAACGCGCCAGAAGTAGCCCATGCTGCCGCTGAAAAGCTCGCCGAAGGTGATCTTTTCAGCATCCCCGTCTGCCTGCTGCGCCCCACGGATCAGACCGACCTTACCGATCGTACCCAGGAAGATGAACAGGGCGATCAGGAGCAGGACGAACAAGATCGCCATAACGACGAACAGGGCGATCTGCCAATCCGGGATGTTCACCTGGAATCTCTGCATAGAGTTGAGCCAGGGCGGGAGATCTCCCTGCTCGTAGTTGTAGCTCAGACCGTTGCCGCCGCCGCCACTACCGCCGCCGCCCGCGCAGCCAGCCAGGATGCCAAAGATCCACAAGACCTTGTACTTCCACGTGATCTTCCACGAGCGTGAGAGGACTTCGCCGATGTTCATGAGATGCTCCTTCTTCAACAGCACTGCCGCCATTGAAACTACAGATTTGATTATAGCATGTACGCCTGGCTCTCCAGAATTTCTCAGACGAGAGCGGTGGAAGCATGCCTTTTAGATTACCCATGAGGTATACGCAGCATGGCGGGGAAAGTTGCAGGTGCGGGGAACACTCGAATTTGTCAGGATATTCCGGTTTTTGGGGTGCGCAATGCAAATCAATTGATCGCGGCGCGGCGTGGGTTATAATTCAAATGGCTGAAAAGCGGCGAGCCGCTGCACACCCAAACCGGGCTGCGCACCTTACGCAGAGAGAGATAAGCTACTTTGCTGAACCTGAAAGACACAAGCCCATCGATCGATGTACCTTTGGCTGACCAGCTAAAAGTATCGATTGTTATCCCGGTCTACAACGAAGAAGAAACCTTGCCCCTGCTGCACCAATCGCTCATGGAAAACATGGGGGCTGGCGGTCTGACCTGGGAAGTGATCTATGTCGATGACGGCAGCCGGGATAAGAGCCTGGCGGTCCTGGAGGAGCTGGCGGCAAAGGACGCCCGGCATGTTACCGTGGTATCGTTCCGCCGCAACTTCGGTCAGACGGCAGCCATAGCAGCCGGCATCGACCACACCCAGGGGGAGATCATCGTCTTGATGGACGCTGACATGCAGAACGACCCGGCGGATATCCCGATGATGATCGGCAAGATCCAGGAGGGGTACGACGTGGTGAGCGGCTGGCGGGTGAACCGCCAGGACAAGCTCATCACACGCAAGCTACCCTCCAACACCGCAAACTGGCTGATCTCCACGGTGACCGGCGTGCACCTGCACGATTATGGCTGCACGCTGAAAGCCTACCGCCGCGAGGTGCTGACCGGTTTCCGCCTGTATGGGGAGATGCACCGCTTCATACCCGCCTACGCCAGCAGCGTGGGCGCCAGTATCATCGAAGTGCCGGTGCACCACCACACGCGCAAATTCGGCAAAACCAAGTACGGGCTGAACCGCACGCTCAAAGTCATCCTGGACCTGTTCACCGTAAAATTCCTGCTCAGCTACAGCAGCAAGCCGATCTACCTGTTCGGCGGGTTTGGCATTGTTATGATGGCAATCAGCTTTATCACCCTGCTGTTGCTCTTGATCCGCCGCCAGGTGTATGGAATCGGGATGAGCCAATCGCCGTTCTTCCTGGTCAGCACGACGATGATGATCATGGGCTTCCAGTCGATCTTGATGGGATTGATGGCTGAGCTGCTGGCGCGCACCTACCACGAGTCGCAACAAAAACCGACCTACTTCGTGCGGCGCGTCATTACCCACGCCAAAACCGAATCGGGTGGGGGGGGGGGGGGGGGGGGGGGGGGGGGGGGGGGGGGGGGGGGGGGGGGGGGGGGGGGGGGGGGGGGGGGGGGGGGGGGGGGCCGGCGGAAGAAGCGACGGGGCCAGCAACCGACAACCGCGCGTGACAACGCCAGGCAAACGGAGCGCGGAGCCGACAGGAGAAACGGCAAGAGGCGCGACGGGGAGCAGGCCGCCGGGCGGGGGGGCGAGGGGCAGGGCAAGCGGAGGGGGAGGAGACACAGAGCCCGAGGAGGGGGGGCGGAGAACAACGGGGAAGGGGCGGGAAGGGGGGGGGGGGGGGGGGGGGGGGGAGGGGGGGGGGGGGGGGGGGGGGGGGGGGGGGTCAAGAGTGATGCGCATACTTGTACTGATCCACGAATACCCACCGATCGGTGGGGGGGGGGGCGCGTTGCGCAAGACCTGTGCATAGGACTGGCAAAACGCGGCTATGAGCTGACTGTCCTGACCGCCCACTTCGAGGGGCTACCCCTGGATGAAACCGTGGGGGGGGTGGGGTCATCCGCTTGAAGTCGCTGCGGCGAGAGCCGTACAAAGCCAGTTTTCTGGCAATGGGCGCCTACCTGCTGGCTGGCTGGCAGCGCGGCATGAAACTGGCGCGCGAGTGGAAGCCCGACCTGATCCATGTCCACTTCGCGGTGCCAGCCGGCGCTCTGGCGTGGATACTCAGGCGCCTGGCAGGCATTCCATACGTTCTTACCGCGCATCTCGGCGATGTGCCGGGAGGCGTGCCGGAGAAGACGGGGCGCTGGTTCCGCTGGATTTATCCACTCACACCGCCGATCTGGAAGCAAGCGAGGCACGTGGTCGCAGTCAGCGAGCACACCCGCCAGTTGGCGCTCAAGCATTACCCCGTCCCGATTCAGGTCATCCCCAACGGCGTCGATCTCTCAGACCTGGAGCCCGGTAAGATCCATCCCGGCGATCCACCGCAAATTGTGTTTGCCGGCAGGTTTGTGGCACAAAAGAACCCCTTGCAGATCATCCGCACCCTTGCCAGGTTGCGCCATCTACCCTGGCGCTGTGTGATGGCGGGAGATGGACCGCTGCGTCTAGAGATGGAGGCGGAGATCCAAAAACAGGGTTTGAGCGAGCGGTTTTTCCTGCCGGGCTGGATCACGCCTGAACAGGTGATCGACTGCTATCGCGAAAGCGATGTGCTCTTCATGCCATCCCTTTCTGAAGGGTTCCCGGTGGCAGGTGTACAGGGTCTGGCGATGGGATTGGCGGTCGTCGCCAGCCGCATCGGCGGCTGGATAGACCTGGTCGATCCAGGGAAAGAATGGGTTTCTAATTGAACCCGCGGATGAAGAGGGATATTTCCAAGCCCTGAAAAGCCTGCTATCTGATCCTCAGCTCAGGCAATCCTTCCGTTTGGCAAGCAGGGAGAAAGCAAGAGAGTTCGACCTGGCTGGGATCGTGGACCGCTACGACGCAGTTTATCATGCTGTAGCTCACTTATGAGCAATCCAAGTATGGATGAGCCAGAAATTCAAGCTCCTACGACGGCGCTCGAGCCTAACTTTCTACAAGCCATGCTCAAGCAATTCACCAGCTTGTCGAAGGACGTGCTAATCTATGGACTAAGCGGCTCACTGGCACAGGTATTCGGCCTCATCACTATTCCTATACTAACGCGCCTGCTCACGGTAGGTGAGTTTGGCACCATAGATGTGATTAACGCTACCATAGGATATTTTGCTATCTTGATGGGCTTCAACATAGGATCGGGACTTTGGCGTTACTACTATGAAGTGCCCGAGACGGACCTAAAAAATCGCCAGCGCATGGTTTCTAGCTTGCTGTGGTTCGTGCTTGGAGTCGGCGCTCCCATAGCCCTGGTGATCTCTGCTTTAGCAGAGGATATTTCCGTGCGCTTATTCGATAAGCCCGATTTTGCCCTGGCGATTCAATTAGCAGTGCTCGCCTTACCTCTGATGGCAGTTTATAACCTGTTCATCGGCTTGCAGCGGTTGAAGCGCCGTCCACTCACATTCCTGTCGATCAACCTGGGATATTCCTTACTGTACTTCGTGCTAGTGTTGGTATTCATCGGGGGGTTTAAGGTCAATATCCAGGGTATCTTCCTGGCTCAATTGATCGCTTATTCTTGCGCCGGGCTGGTAGCGATCTGGCTCGGACGCGATCTACTGGTGTTTACCTTCTCCAAAGAATGGTTCTACAAGATGGCTTCTTACGGTTTACCGATGCTGCCAGCTGCTTTCTGACCTGGACGCTGGTAGCCATCAACCGTTATTACCTGAACGATTCGTAGGGATCGACCAGGTTGGCTATTACAGCCTGGCAGCCAAAGTATTCCCTGGCGATGGCTTGGTTGTTTCATCATTCACCCTGGCATGGCAGCCCTTCATGCTCGCCAACCTCAAGGATCCTAACTCCCCCCGCCTGTACACCTTGACGCTCAATTATTATCTGATGGTGACACTGTTGATTGCCGCCTGCCTGGCAGTCTTCGCCCGGGAGATTGTCCTGATCATCGGAACCGCGGCTTACCTGCCCAGCGTCGGCTTGGTCAGCATCCTGGCGATACGCCAGATCCTGCCGGGCATGGATTACATTACGAGCGTGGGGGTTGTCATCGCCAAGAAGACCATATTCTACTCAATCTCATTGGGCGTAGGCGTGCTGGTCAATCTTTGGGCAACCTGCTGCTGACCAAACGTTTAGGGATATATGGTGCAGCGATATCAGAAATTTGCGGAGTGCTGGCTGGCGTTGTTGTGGCATTTTTCATCTCAAATCGTTTATATCCTGTACCGTGGAAACTTCGCGTGGTTATGCTGGCATTCCTTGGTTATGGGGTTGTTGTGCTCATACCTGTTGTCTTGCAACGAACAGAGCTGACATTTGGATGGACAATTCTCCTCAAGGGCCTGATCCTGGTCATCTATGCCATCTATCTCTTGCGATTGCTAGGGTCTTCAGAAAAGAAATTTAATAGTAGGATTTATCAGATCGTTCATAACCATGTTTTCAAACCGAAGTTCTTATCTGATCCAGAGGTTCAAAGCAGGAAGTTGAATTCAACGGGAGTGGAATGAGAAAGCGGATTATCGAGCGGCTATACCCCTGGACAATCGCATTGGGCTTCGATCCATTTGCCATGAAGAGGGCTTTGAAAGGTATCCGCCAAACTTACCGGGATTACCGGGCGGTTCTATTATTCAAAATGCGCAAAGCTCCCCCAGGGTTAAGGTGAATTTCTCATACCCTATTTTTGGAGATGAGTAAATCTGGGGGAAATCCA
>CAVPDG010000004.1:0-828312 GCA_963702535.1 uncultured Chloroflexia bacterium
TGCGGTATACTATCCCACAAATGTCACCCGAAAAGTACACAAACCGTCAGGTAGCTGAAATCTTCAAAAACATCGCCGACCTGCTCGAGATCAAGGGCGAGGTGATCTACAAGATCCTCGCCTACCGCAAAGCCGCCGATAGCTTGAGCGAGCTGGGCCGCGACGTAAACGAGTACTGGCGCGAGGGCAAGCTGCTCGAGATCCCCGGCGTGGGCAAAGCCATCGCCGAGAAGATCGACGAGCTGCTCTCCACCGGTCACCTGGGGTTCTACGATAAGCTGACCGCCGAAGTGCCCGTCACCCTGGTGGAGCTGCTCCAGGTGCCCGACCTGGGTCCCAAGAAGGTGGGCTTGTTCTGGCACGAGCTGGGCGTCACCAGCCTGGCTGAGCTGGAAGCCGCGGCGCGCTCCGGAAAGCTGCGCAGCCTGCCCGGCATGGGCGAGAAGTCCGAAGCCAAGATCATCCTCGGCATCGAATCGCTCTCCCGGCGCAGCGACCGCATCCCCCTCGGGCGCGCCTGGCCCCTCGCCCAGGAGCTGTTGGAGTTTCTGCGCCGCCAGCCGGGCGTCCAGGCGGCGGAAGTCGCCGGCAGCCTGCGCCGCATGCGCCCCACGGTGGGCGATATCGACCTGCTCGTAGCCGCCGCCGATTCGCAGGCGGTGATCGCGGCTTTCGTGAGCCGCCCGGACGTGGAGCGCGTCCTGGGGCAGGGCGAGCGTCAAAGCCAGCGTGGAGTTCACCTACGGCTTGCGCGCCCAGCTCTGGGCGCACCCGCCGGAGCGCTTCGGCACCGCTTTGCAGTACGCCACCGGCTCCAAGGACCACAACGTGCGCCTGCGCGAGCTGGCGCTCAAGCAGGGGCTCTCGCTCTCCGAGCACTCCCTGGAGCGCAAAGATGGGGGCGAGATCCTCTGCGCCGGCGAGGAAGAGGTCTACGCCGCCCTGGGCTTGCCCTGCATCCCGCCCGAGCTGCGCGAGGACCGCGGCGAGGTGCAGGCGGCGCGCGACGGCACCCTGCCGCGCCTGGTCGAGCTGGCGGATATGCGCTCTGAGCTGCACACCCATTCCACCTGGAGCGACGGCAAGCTCTCCATCCTGGAGATGGCGCAGGCGGCGCGGCAGCGCGGTATCCAGCTGCTGGCGATCAGCGACCACAGCTTCAGCCTGGGCGTGGCGGGCGGCATGACCATCGAAGACGTCCGCCGCCAGCGCCAGGAGATCGATGAGGCGCAGCGCCAGTTGGGCGATTCCATCCGCCTGATCCAGGGCGCCGAAGTGGAGATGCGCGCCGACGGCAGCCTGGATTTCCCCGACGAAGTGCTGGCGGAGCTGGATATCGTCTGCGCTTCGCTGCACACCGGCTTGCGCCAGCCGCGCGAGAAGGTCACCGAGCGCACGCTCAGCGCCATCCGCAACCCGCACGTCGATATGATCGGGCACCCCACCGGGCGCATGATCCCCGACCGCGAGGGCGCCGACCTGGATATGGACGCCGTGCTCTCCGCTGCCGCCGAGACGAATACCGTCCTGGAGATCAACGCCCACCCCTCCCGCCTCGACCTGGACGATGTCTATGCCCGCCGGGCGATCGGCATGGGCATCCTGCTGGCGATCAACACCGACGCCCACGCCGCCAGCGACCTGGACCTGCTGCACTTCGGCGTCTCCACCGCCCGCCGCGGCTGGGTGACCGCCGAGAGCGTGATCAACACCTGGCAGCCGGAGCGCCTGCTCGCCTGGCTACAAGATCGTTAGATATTCCAAAACCCGTTCGCTGCCAGAAAACGGGGTTCTTGTCGAGCACAGAACCTCGGACACGGATTTTACGGATAAACACGGATCGATCTATTTTGATAAAATAAGTCAGTGCATTTTCTGGTTTTCATCCGTGAAATCCGTGTTTATCCGTGTCCCATTTGAATATCAATTGGATGCTTTGCGGGAATTTTCTCGAATTGATCCTTGACATTTGATCCGGATTAGTGATAAGCTATATCCCGTAGCAAGACTACCCTATGAAAGGAGGCGTGCGCATCATGCAAATCAAGCAAGTTGGACAGGTCCAGACCTGTGTTGTACGGGTGCGCCCGCCGCGCTAGCTGATTCCACTTAGCTGCTCATGAGACCGCGGGCGTATCCTCCGCCCGTGGTTTTTGTTTAATGTCTCTTCCTGCGAAGAGTGCTGCTTAAACGCCACGGGATGACCGTGGCGTTTTTTGTTCATCGACCTTTTTACTCATTGACGTTGAGGATTGCAATGCCTAAGTTGAACCCCAATCTGTACCTGGACGATGGTGAGATGCGCTCCAAGCGTGCTCGCCGCGCCGTGCTGGAATGTCCTGGCAAGCCCAAGAAGGCGCCCGCCAAACCCACCCCGCACCCCGCAGACCGCGCCGACGGCATCGCCAGCGCCGAGCTCACCTACCAGGCCTCCCGCCACGAGCGCCAGTGGATCATCGAATCGCTGGGCAACTTTTACGACCTGCAGTGGCTCACCGATGTCCTGCGCCTGGTGAAGGGCGGCAAGGAGGCTTCGGTCTACCAGTGCGCCGCCGACCCGCAGATCGCCGCCGAGTTCCTTGCCGCCAAGATCTACCGGCCACGCATGTTCCGCAGCCTGAAGAACGACTATCTCTACCGCGAGGGGCGCGCTAACCTGGACGAGGCCGGGCTGGTCATCCTGGATCACGGCATGGATCACGCCATGCACGTGAAAAGCTCCTTCGGGCTGAAGCTGCTGCACACCTCCTGGATCGAGCACGAGTTCAAGACCCTCGAGCTGCTGCATGCCGCCGGGGCGGACGTGCCGCAGCCGTACGCCGCCGGGGATAACGCCATCCTGATGGAGTACCTCGGCGGGGAGGATAGGTAGCCCCCAGCCTGAGCCAGATGGAGCTGGAGCGCGACGAGGCGCAGCGCCTCTTCGAGCGCACCGTGTGGAACATCGACCTGATGCTCTCTCACGACCGCATCCACGGCGATCTCTCGGCTTACAACATCCTGTACTGGGAGGGGGAGATCAGGCTGATCGACTTCCCCCAGGCGGTTTCGCCGGGTGAGAACCGCAACGCGCTGGGCATCTTCCAGCGCGACGTGCGCCGCACCTGCGAGTACTTCGCCGCCCAGGGCGTGCGCTGCAACCCGCGCAAGCTGGCGCTGGAGCTGTGGACGGCGCACAACCACCGCCTGCAGCCCGAGCTCGACCCGCGCTGGCTGGATGAAGCCAGTCCCGACGACCGCCGCCGCTGGCGCAAGCAAGCGGGCGGTTAGCGACCAAGATCCCCGTTTTCTGCAGAAAACGGGGATCTTTGTTGGGCTGGAAAATCCGTTCACTTGCTCAGGTCGCTGGCCGGTTGATCTCCCTTTCCAGCAAGGAGAGCGTTTCCGGGATCAGGATTTTCCTCACCTGTTGGAATTGCCGCTCGGGCAGGAGCGAATTCAGGTCTTCGTTGATGGTTGTTTGCGTGACGTGTTTCTGGATGAAACGCTTGCAGCTCTGCCAGGTAATGCATCGGCTCCAGCCCGGTGCGCTCCCGGATCACCTCGCCCCGGTAGGCGTACCCGTGGACAAAGAAGTGGTGGGTATCGTAGATATCCCGTCCGGCGACGCTCTGGTGTTGGGTATAACGATCCATCACGCTCACGAGCTTGTTTGCAAACATGGTCTCGATCGTCTGGCTGTTGACCAGGCGGTCGATCTCCGGGAAATACTGCACCTTGTACCGGTTGGATCTCCACCCGCAGGCTGCTGGCGCTTACCTTGAGCGTGCTGCGCCTTCCCGCGGCTGCTCGGGTAGCGTAGCTGGAAGAAGAGCGCCTTGTCGAACTCTAATGTCACTTGCAGACCCAGCCGCTCGAAGACCTGGTGAAATACTTTCCTCAGCTGCCTCTTCATTGGCGCCCTGCAGGACATCGAAATCAAGATCGACGGAGAAGCGATCCAGGTAGCCCAGCATGGCGGCGCAGCTCCCGCCTTTGAAAGCCAATGCCTGGGCTGCCCGCGGCTGGTCGACGATCTCCATCAGCACCCGGTGCAGGTAGGATTTATGTAGAATATCTTCCGATCGCAGCTCGATCATGCGTATCCGATCTCCCGTTGGATGGCTCTCACCAGGTCGAAATCGATCAGCTCCGGAATGTCAAAATACGCCTTGGGGTTGAAATAAAGCAGGTCGGCTGCCGCCCTCTCGGTCGAGGCGGTCAGGATACCCTCCCGGTTGGCGACCCCGGCGGGATGGTAAAGGTACTCATCCTTCAGCTTGCGGTAGCGGAAGGACCATTCGCCCACCTTTACTCGCTTGGATTGGTCAGCCGCAAAGGTGGTGTCGTATACCGCCTGGGAGATGAACGCCCGCCATTGCCAGCACCAATTCCGTGGTCAGGTAGGTGTAGCGGTGGATGATCGCCACGCCCAGCTCCAGTGGATCCAGGGCGGCGATAGGGAGGGTGGCGTACAGACCTTTATAGACCGGGTAGAGCACGCCGGCGTCGATGTAGCGCGTGATGGTCATGTAGAGGGTCTGCCGGTTTTTCATCCCCCACAGCACTGCCAGGTCGTTGGTATGGTAGAGCTTGCGCTCGAATTGAAGTAGTTCTCTTATCCTATACATTATTGTATAGGATAATATAACTATGAGTTGTGTCAAGATGTACTCGAAGAATATTTCCTAAAATCCGTTTACAGTGTGTTCTTCTGTCAGCTTGCTTGGCTCCCGTCCAGCCCGCAGCAGGTCAGGCTGTATTCCCACAGGCGGCGCGCTTTCGCTTCGTCGTAGGATTCGTCGCTGGAGGGGATCTCTTTGCCGTCCACGATGAACTTGCCGCCCACGCTGGCGTAGCGCGGGTCGGTGATGGCGAACAGGTAGGAGGAAGAAGCCTGCTCCAGCGAGCGGGCGAAGGGCATGCGCGCCAGGACCTCCCGGTACATCCAGCGCTCGAGCGCCCCTTCCGCTTGGCGGCGATCGCTTGTGGCACGAATCCCGGGCAGACGGCGTTGGAGGTCACGCCCGTGCCCGCCAGCCGGCGCTGCAGCTCGTAGGCGAACCACATGTTCGCCAGCTTGGAGTTCTTGTAGAAGACCCGCGCCTTGTAATACTTTTCGCCCTTCAGGTTGTCGTAGTCGAAATCCGGCGGCGGTCCGCCCCCGTAGCCGGGGACGTGCAATTGCGACGAGACGGTGATCACACGCGCCGGGCTGCTGCGCTTCAGGTCGTCCAGCAGCAGGTTGGTGAGCAGGAAGTGCCCCAGGTGGTTGGTGGCGAAGGTGCGCTCGAAGCCGTCGACGGTGAAGCTGGCTTGCTTGCCCGCCACCGACCCCCCGGCGTTGTTGATCAGCACGTGCAGCGGGTAGCCCTTCTCTTTGAATGCCGCGGCGCACTGCCGCACCGCGGCGAAGGAAGCCAGGTCGAGCGGGATCGAACTCGACGCTCGCCTGCGGGTTCGCCTGGCGCATGCGCTCCATCGCCTTCGCGCTGCTTTGCTGGTTGCGCGAAGCCAGGATGACGTGAAAGCCACTCGCCGCCAGCTTGCTGGCGACTGCGAATCCGATGCCGCTGTTCCCCCCGGTGATCATTGCTACGCGTTGCTCTTCAGGCATAGGTTTTCCTGTTAGAAAAATAGGATATTTCGAAAATCTTGTATCGCGCCGGCAAGATCCCCGTTTTCTCGCAGAAAACGGGGATCTGTCGGGTTTCTGTACGGGCTTTATTGTACTTCTAGTTCCGGTTGCCTGTATAATTACCTCTCAATTCACTTTCAGGAATCCTTGCTCCATGATCATTCAAATCTATGCCTTCACCCGCATCGACCAGGCAGTAGAAGCCGCCGAGATGGGCGTTGACCAGATCGGCTTTGTCGCCGGCGATTACGGGCTGGTCTCCGGCGAGCTGTCGTTCGCCGCCGCCCGCCGCCTGGCGCACAGCCTGCCCCCCCACACCGTGCGCGTCGCCCTGACCATGGCGACCCAGGTGGACGAGATCCTGCGCATGGCGGAGGCGGTGGAACCGGATATCGTGCACATCTCCACCGACCTGGAAGACGTCGGTGTCGCGGAGATGCAGCGCCTGCGCCGCCGCCTGCCCGCCTCGATACGCCTGATGAAAGCCATCCACGTCTCCGGCGAGGAGAGCATCGGCGCTGCGCAGCGCTTCGCCGAGGTGTCCGACCTGCTCCTGCTGGATACCAAGGTGAGCGGCATGCCTGGCATCGGCGCCACCGGTCGCCTGCACGATTGGAGCTTCAGCCGGCGCATTGTGGAGAGCGTGGGCGTGCCGGTCATCCTGGCGGGCGGGCTCTCGCCCGAGAACGTGGCAGGCGCCATGCAGGCGGTGCAGCCCTGGGGCGTCGATTCGAACACCCACACCAACCTGCCGGGCAGCCCGGTGGAGAAGGATATGCAGCGCATCCGGGCTTTTGTGGACGCTGTGCGGGCGGCGCATGCCTAGCGTCCTCGTCCTGGGCGATGTCAACGTCGACGTGCTGATGCACGTGCCGGCTTACCCGCCGCCCGGCGGCGAGGCGGTCAGCGAGCGCATCCTCACCCGCCTGGGCGGCTCGGCGGCTAATACGGCGGTGGTGCTCTCCCGCCTGGGGTTGCAGGTGCGCCTGTTCAGCCGCGTGGGTGAGGACCCCTGGGGGCAGCTTGCCCTGGACGCCCTCGCCCAGGCGGGCGTCGGCTTAGACCTGGTGCAGAAGGACGCTGGCGTCCCAACCGGGCTGATGTTCACCGCCGTCACGCCGGACGGCGAGCGCACCATGTTCGGGCAGCGCGGCGCCAACCCGTATACCGATCCGGCGGCGATCTCCCCGGATACCCTGCGCGGGGTGGACCTGCTGCACCTCTCCGGCTACGCCCTGCTCGAAGCCCCACAGCGCCAGGCTGCCCTGCGTGCGCTGGATCTGGCTCTGCGAGAGGGCTTGCCGGTGACGCTGGATACCGCCTACCTGCCCGCCTTGCAGATGCCCGAGTTGTTGCGCCAGCGCCTGCCGGGGCTGGATGCCTGCATCCTCGGCTTGCCGGAAGCGCAAGCGATGCTCGGCGCCGGGGAGCCCGAGGCGGCTGTCTCTGCCCTGCTCGAGGCTGGCGTGCGGTTGGCGGCGCTCAAGCTCGGCGCGGCGGGCTGCCTGCTGGCGGATGGCTCTACCCGCTGCCTCAGCCCGGCTTTCCCGGTGGACGTGGTCGATACCACCGGCGCCGGCGACGCCTTCAGCGCCGGGGTGATCTACGCTCGCCTGCACGGCTTGAGCCTGCCGGCGCTCGGCGCCCTGGCGAACGCCCTGGGCGCCCTGGCGGCTACCGTCCCCGGCGCGGGCACGGCGCTGCCGGGCAGGGCTGAGACGCTCGCCTTTCTCCGCCGCCAGGCAGATCAATCGCCGGATCGTGTTGCGGCGATTGCTGAAGCTGTGCGAAGCCTGGCTTAACCCATCCACCGTCACCGGTATCATCTACATGTCCGTCATCGAAATTGCCCTGATCGCCCTCGCCCTCTCCATCGACGCCTTCGCCGTCTCGATGGCGGCGGCCGCCGCCGGGCGGGTGCACGGGCGCCGCGCCGTCTTCCGCCTTTCTTTCCACTTCGGTCTGTTCCAGTTCCTGATGCCCATCATCGGCTGGGCGGCGGGCGCCACACTCGAGCCTTACATCGCCTCCTTCGATCACTGGATCGCCTTCATCTTGCTCATGGTGGTGGGCGTGCGCATGCTCATCCCCAGCGGTGAATCCAAAGCCATGCAGATCGATGACCCCAGCCGCGGGCTGATGCTGCTCACCCTGGCGACCGCCACCAGCATCGACGCCCTGGCAGTCGGGTTGAGCCTGGCAATGCTCAACGTCAGCGTCTGGCTGCCCAGCGTCGTGATCGGATTGGTGGCGGGCGCTATGTCGCTGGTGGGTATTTACCTGGGCAGCCGCCTGCAGGTGCGCCTGGGGCGCAAGGCGGAGATCCTGGGGGGCATCACCTGATCTTCATCGCCATCCGCATCGTGGTCGAGCACACCTTGTTGAGCTGAAGTCCGATGGAGAAACGCCCTTTTCGCTCCCCGCCTTCGGCTTTGATCATCGGACTGTACAGGCATGGCTTTGCCTGGCTGCTGGGTCGGCTGATCTTGCTGCTCACCACCACCGGTCGCAAAACCGGCTTGCCGCGCCTCACCCCGCTGCAGTACGAGCAGGTGGATGGCATGTACTATATTGGCTCAGCGCGTGGATCAAAAGCCGACTGGTTCCGCAATATCCTCGCCGACCCGCACGTGCGTGTGCAGATTAAGACCCGGGAATTCGCCGCCAGTCGCCGAGCCGGTCACCGACCCGGGGCGCATCGCCGATTTTATCGAGCTGCGCCTGCGCCGCCACCCGCGCATGCTGGGGATGATCCTCAAGTCGGAAGGCTTGCCGTCCAATCCGTCCCGCCTGCAGCTCGAGGACTACGCCCGCCGCCTGGCGCTGGTCATCCTCCATCCGGATTCGGAGCAGGACGCCCCCTGAATTGTCACTGCATGGCTGCGGCGCGCTCGGCTATCTTGCGGATCATGCCGGAGAAGATCAAGCGGTGGATGGGGTAGAGCAGGTACCAGTATGCCAGCCCGGACAAACCTTTCGGCGCGAAGAAGGCGGTTTGGGATAATCGGGTCTTGCCTTCGCCGTGCGGCGCCATCTCGAACTGCAGCCAGGCTCTTCCCGGTACCTTCATCTCCGCCCGCAGCAGCAGCCGTTGACCGGGTTCGGCTGCCTCCACCCGCCAGAAGTCGACCGCATCGCCGGGACGCAGGTCTACCGGGTCGCGCCGCCCGCGCCGTAGACCTACCCCGCCCACCAGGCGGTCCAGCGCGCCGCGCGCCCGCCACGCCCAGTCGTAGTAAAGCCAGCCGGTATCGCCGCCCAGCCGGCTGACCATCGCGTAGAGCTGTTCCGCTGAAGCGGGGGTTGCAAGCTGCCGCCGCTCCAGGATCATGCCTGCCTGGGTGGTCAGCGTGACGGGTACAACATCCCCCTGGCTGGTGACCAGGGCATCGCTCCAGGAGGTCTCTACGGCGTGCGCATCCAGGTCGCGAAGCGCCAGCTCGACCGCCTCCTGGTAGCCCAGCGGCTGGATCCCGGGAAAAAGGCGCTGGTTGGTGGCATCGCGGACGATGACCTCATTGCGCAGCCCCTCGATCAGCGGTCGCGAGATGCTGGCGGGAATGGGAGTGACGATATGCACCCAGTACGAGGATAGGCGCGGCGTCAGCACCGGGACGGGAAGCAGCTTCCGCCGCAAGCCGCGCGCCCGGGCATAGCCCATCATCATCTCGCCGTAGGTGAGCACGTCCGCCCCACCGATCTCGATGATCTTCCCCCGGCTTTCTGGGGTTTCCAGGGCTGCCGCCAGGTATGCCAGCACGTCGCGGATGGCAATCGGCTGCACGCGTGTGTATACCCAGCGCGGGCAGACCATCACCGGCAGGCGCTCTGTGAGGTAGCGGATCATCTCGAAGGAGATGCTCCCCGCCCCCACGACGATCGCCGCCCGCAGCTCGGTCACCGGTGTGCCCGCCTTGCGCAGCGCTTCGCCCGTCTCCTGGCGCGAGCGCAGGTGCTGGGAAAGGTCTGCCTGGGGGTCGCCCAGCCCGCCGAGGTAGATGATCTGTTCTAAGCTGTTGTGGCTGGCGGCGGCGCCGAAGTTTTCTGCCGCCAGGATGTCTTTGTGCTCGAAATCGGCGCTGCCGCTCATGCTGTGCACCAGGTAATATGCGGTTTTCACCCCCTGCATGGCAGCCTGCAGGCTGGGCAGGTCGAACACGTCGCCCTGGGCGATCTCCACTTCTTTGAACCAGGTGCGTCCTTGTAGGCGCTGCGGGTCACGCGCCAGCACGCGAACAGCGGTAGCCGGCTTCCAACAAGTGGGGAACCAGCCGTCCCGCCGATATAACCCGTTGCTCCCGTGACAAGGACGATGTCATTTTCCATGTGCACTTCTCCTCTCAGCCGACCGCTTATCTCTCAACAGTGATACAATCATAGCTCGATGTGTAGTATTTGTCAATAACTGTCTAGATATCACATTCCTGACAATTACCAAAAATACCCGCCTCTCCTTTCACAATTGAAATTACAAATACTGGATTTCCGCAACGGGTTTTGCTATAATGTGCTTGTAAGATTTCCCAGGGGAGAATCGTAAGCGGAAAATCCTCCTGAGTGCACCAACCTTCTCGTTCACGTTTTCGATGAGGTGTGCCCGCAAAAGGGACAAGAAAGGAGGGACTTATCGACTGAAAACTGAAAAGATACCCACACAAACTGGACCCGGGACCATCATCGCCACATCATCGCCCCCGGGTCCTTTTTTGTTGCCTGTCGCGGAAAAAGGAGCCCCTCGCCTGGGGATGATGAGGATGATTGTCATTTAACATTCGTGACAAATCCCAAGTTGTCCGTGCGCCGCTTTGTGCAATAATGGGATGAGCAGTTTCCCGTTTGTTTTGCTGATCAACCAATCTTGAATAACTGGAGGGTTGTATGTCGAAGACTACCGATGATCTGAAGGCTGCCTTTGCCGGCGAATCCCAGGCGAACCGCAAGTATCTGGCATTTGCCAAGAAGGCTGAAGACGAGGGCTATCCCCAGGTAGCCCGGCTTTTCCGCGCTGCTGCCCACGCTGAGACCGTCCACGCCCACAACCACCTGCGCGCCCTGGGCGAGATCAAATCCACCGCTGAGAATCTGCAGGCAGCTATCGGCGGCGAGAACTATGAAGTCGTCAGCATGTACCCCGAGTTCATCAAGAATGCTGAAGCTGAAGAAAACAAGAAGGCGCTCACCTCCTTCCGCTGGGCGATGGAAGTTGAAAAGGTGCATGAGGGGCTGTATCGCAAGGCGTTGGAAGCGCTGGAAGCCAAGAAGGACGTGCCGGCGGTCGAATACTACGTCTGCCCTTTCTGCGGGTACACGCATGAAGGTCCCATGAGCGAAAAGTGCCCGGTGTGCGGCACGCCCGCCGAGAAATTCGAGCGCATGAGCTAACCGGAGCAAATCCGCATTAAATCATGAAATCTTCCCCGTGCCACACGCCGTGCTCCGGGGCGTGTAGGGCGGGGTCGTGAGCGGAGTGCCCATTCAGCCGCTCCTCCAGCTTCTCGACGTGCTTGATCAGCACAGCCAGCGTCTCGCCGATCGTATCCGGCAGCAGGGAATGGTTCAGGTCCGGTGTGCTGATCTCCGGGCGCGGCTGGCTGCGCACCACTACCTGCCCGGGGACGCCCACCACCACCGAATTCGGCGGCACCGACCTCACCACCACGGCGTTCGCCCCGATGCGGCTGTTCTCCCCGATGGTGATGGCGCCCAGGATCTTCGCCCCTGCTCCGACCACCACGTTATCTTCCAATGTCGGGTGGCGCTTGCCCTTGTTCAGGCTGGTGCCGCCCAGCGTGACGCCGTGATAGAGCGTCACGTTGCGCCCGATCTCCGCTGTCTCGCCGATCACCACCCCCATGCCGTGGTCGATGAAGAAGCGGTAGCCAACCTGCGCGCCGGGGTGGATCTCGATGCCGGTGAGAAAGCGGAACAGGTGTGAGAACCAGCGAGCCAGGGTGAAGCGCCGGCGCCCCCACAGCCAGTGCGTCAGCCGGTGCCCCCATACGGCGTGCAACCCCGGGTAGCAGAGCAGCACCTCCAGGGTATTGCGCGCCGCCGGGTCGCGCTCGAAGACGGAGCGGATGTCATCACGCATGGTTTTTAACATGTTGGATATTCCTTACATACTAATTCTGTCCGAATATGGATGGGAGAGCCAATTTTGTGGTGTGTGCGGCTTTGCCGTACACACCACAAAATTGGAGCCCTCGAATTTTCGGACAGGTTCTTAACCCTCTGCCAGGTGAGCGAAGAGCGCCGTGCTCAGGTAGCGCTCCCCGAAAGACGGGATGATCACCACCACCAGCTTGCCGGCGTTCTCCGCCCGGCTCGCCACCTGCAGCGCCGCCCACGTCGCCGCGCCGGATGAGATGCCCACCAGCAGCCCTTCTTCGCTTGCCATGCGCCGCGCCGTCTGCATGGCATCCTCGCTCTTGACGCGCACGACCTCATCGTAGATGCCTGTATTGAGGATCTCCGGGACGAAACCTGCCCCAATACCCTGGATGGGATGGGGTCCTTTCTGCCCGCCGGACAGCACCGGCAAATCCGCAGGCTCGACGGCGACGCAGCGCAAGCCTGGCTTACGCTGCTTGAGCACCTCACCCACGCCGGTGATCGTGCCGCCCGTGCCCACGCCCGCCACCAGGATATCCACCTTTCCATCGGTATCTCGCCAGATTTCCTCCGCCGTCGTCCGCCGGTGGATCTCGGGGTTAGCCGGGTTGCGGAACTGCTGCGGCATGAAGTAGCGCGGGTCGGAGGCTGCCAGCTCTTCTGCCTTGCGAATCGCTCCGCCCATGCCCTCGCTGCCCGGCGTCAGGATCAGCTCAGCGCCGTAAGCGCGCAGCAGCAGGCGGCGCTCCTTGCTCATCGTCTCCGGCATGGTCAGCGTCAGCTTGTAGCCGCGCGCCGCGCATACAAAAGCCAGGGCGATGCCGGTGTTGCCGCTGGTCGGCTCGACAATGATCGTGTCCGGCTTGATCTTGCCCGCTTTCTCTGCAGCGTCGATCATCGAGACGCCGATGCGATCCTTCACGCTGTGCGCCGGGTTGAAATACTCCAGCTTGGCAACCACTTCTGCCTGTGCTCCCGCGGCGATGCGCCGCAGCCGCACCAGGGGTGTATTGCCGATCAATTCAGTAACGTCATTTGCGATTTTCATGATTTGCTCCCGATAAAATGATTGAGAGATAGGTTCAATGGAACTCCCACCGTTCAGTGGGTGGATGGTCAAATTTCGACCAGCCGTTCGCAGCTGGAGCGAAGGTTTATTGACAGGATGGAATTGCGGGGAGGTTGTCTGGCGCTTGCACCGGTATCCCGGCGCATGCAGGTCGCTTGCCTCAGGGATTTATCCCCTCTGGCAAAAGAAGACGAGCGGCGGGTTTTACCTTCCCCGCCCAAGACAGATGCAAGTTAGCATGATCGTTCCTCGAATGGCCTAATCTTACCCGGATTGGTTGGGTTTCGTCAAGACCGATTTTGCCTGCGCCCAGGCAGGTGAATAAATCCAATTCATTAAGAGCCAGTCTGCTTGTCTTACCGATGAACCCTGTCAGGTAAAGACAAGCGATGGGCATGGCAATGACGAATAAAGGGATGCAGGGGAAATCGACTACGCCCTGCATCCCTTTACTTTCGCGGTGGGTTGCGGCTTAGGGGACGGGTCCGAGCAGAACGGCAAGATTGGTGAGCTTCGACGAGTGTACCAGGGCGATCACCTCGTCGGTAGCTTCCAGCACCGTATCCCCGCGGGGTAAGATCAATTGCCCCTTGCGGATAATGGCAGTGAAAACGCATTCATCGGGCAGGCTTAGCTCGCGCAGGGCTTTGCCTACCACCACGGCGCTCGGATGCACCTTTTCCTCGACGATGGAGTATTCTCCCCGGCGCAGCTTCAACAGGGTCATCATATCGCCCAGCGACATCTCCTCGGCGATCAGCTTGGCAAGGATGTCCGATTGGTTGAGGGCTACGTCTACCCCCATATCCTGGTTGAAGAGCCAGGCGTTCTTGGGATTATTCACCCGGGCAATGGTGCGCGGCACGTTGAACTCGTAACGCGCCAGTGTGGTGATCACCAGGTTGGCTTCATCCTCGCCGGTTACCGCCGCCAGGGCGTTGGCGCGCCGCACGCCCGCCGCTTCCAGCACTTCAGGCGAGCTGCCATCGCCTGCAACCAGGGTTTTTTCCGGCAGCTCCTGCCGCAGCCGTTCCAGCACCATGGGGCGGTCCTCAATCAGGCGGATATCGTGCCCTTCATCCAGTAACTGCCCGGCTAGCTGCGAGCCGGTTTTTCCACCGCCGACAATAATCACGTACATGGCTAGCCTCCTTCTCCGTACCCCAGCAGGGATTTCAGTTGATCCATGGAAGACGTCAGCACCACCAGGTGCAGCAGGTCATCGGTTTTGAACTCCGTCCCTAACAGCGGGATGAACGCTTCGCCGCGGCGGGTGATGGCTGCCACATTGATCTCCCCCGTGATGGTCAGACTCTTAACCATCCGTCCCACCAATTGCGAGGGCACTTCCACCGTCACGATACAGACCTCGCTGTTGCCGAAGGTTTCCACGGCATCCAGCTCGCTGTGCATGATGAGCTCCCGGATGCGCTCCGCCCCCCAATCCGTGGAAGAGATCGTCACCAACCCCAGGCGGCGGTAGATTTCGGCGCGCCCAGGGTCGTACAGGCGCGCCACCACGCGCGGCACCTTGAATACATTGCGGGCGATGCGCGCCGCCACAATGTTGGCGTTATCCGAAGAGCTGGTCGCGGCGAAGGCGTCTGCCCGCTGGATGCCTGCTTCGAGCAGCACATTGCGGTCAAATCCCACGCCCTTGATCTTGCGCCCTTTGAAGTTAGGACCTAACCGTTCCAATGCATTGGCATCATAATCGATGACAGCCACTTCGTGACCCTCATCTGCCATGAGCAGGGCAACGCGTTGGCCCACCCGACCGCAACCCAAGACAATTACTCTCATCGCAGCATACCTCCGTTTGTTCGGTTTGGATCCATCTCAGTCCGTCCCAGCCAGCGCACAAGACCCTTGCGGATCCAGTCCAGGCTGTACAATATCGGTGCATACAAGCCTAAAAATATCCAGAAGTAAGGTGGAAGGGGAACATGGTCGAACATCTTCGCCAGCGGTGGGATGTAGATCAGGCAGAGGATGATCACCAGCTCGATCGCCACCCCGCCCAAGATCAGGCGGTTGCTCAGCCACCCCACGTGGCGTCCGCGGGCTTTCTCTGTGCGGCAGGCGAAGACGTTGCCCACCTGGGCGGTCACAACGCCGGCATGGAATACGGTCACAGCCAGCAGCGCCACCTGCTCAGCCGGGATCGTCCAACCTGGCGATAGATTGACCAGGCTCAAAAAAGGCAAACCGCTGGCTGCCGCATTGCCCGAAGCGGCGTACACCAGGAAGAACCCGCTATAGCACAACACCGCTTCGATCATTCCCAGCCATAGGAAAGCGCGTAACAGCAGCCCCCGGTCTACCAGCGGCTGGCTCCTGCGGCGCGGCGGTCGTTTCATAATATCCGGCTCGGGCTTTTCCGTCCCCAGCGCCAGGGCGGGGAAGAGGTCGGTGCCCAGGTCGATCGCCAGGATCTGCATCACGGTCAGCGCCAGTGGGAATGCGGAACATGGCGGTCAGGATGAAGGGCAGGATCTCGGGCACGTTGCTCGAGAAGATATACGTCATGAACTTGCGGATGTTATCGTAAACCGCCCGCCCTTCCTCGATGGCTTTGGTGATCGAGGCGAAATGGTCATCGGTCAGGATGATATCGGCGGCTTCTTTGGAGACATCCGTGCCCACAATGCCCATGGCGATGCCGATATCGGCTTTACGCAATGCAGGCGCGTCGTTTACGCCATCTCCGGTTACCGCCACCACCTCACCCTGCGCCTGGAATGCGGATACCAGGCGCAGCTTGTGCTCGGGCGCCATGCGGGCGAAGATGGTCTCCTGCTCCATGGCTTTTTGCAGATCAAGGTCGCTCAGCGTGTCCAGATCTGCCCCGGTGATGATCAGCGGATTGGGTGAAGTCACCATGCCCACGCGGCGGGTCAGCGACTCGGCGGTCAAGCCGTAGTCGCCGGTGATCATCACCATGCGGATGCCCGCCTGGCGCAGGGTTTTCACCGCCTCCGCCACATCCGGTCTGGGCGGGTCCATCATGCCCATCAGCCCCAGGAAGGTCAGCCCTTGCTCGATGCGCTCCGGGGTGTAATAGCCCTCACCCGGCGTTAATTGGCGCTGCGCCAGCGCCAGCACGCGCAGCACATTGCGGGCGTAATCGTCGTTGGCTTTGAGGATCTCTTCTCTCAGCGCGTTGTCCAGCGGCGCTTCTTGCCCGTGGATCAGGATGTGGCTGCATAGCTGCAGCACCTCGCGCGGCGCGCCTTTGACGAACGCCACCTCGCCCGAATGATCCATGCGGTGGATGGTGCTCATACGCTTGCGCCGTGCGTCGAAGGGCAGCTCGTGAATGCGCGGCAGGCGCTCATCGACTCTCTCTTCATCCACCCCGCCCTTCTGCGCTGCCACGCGCAGCGCAGCTTCCGTCTGGTCTCCCAGGCAGGTCCACTGCGGGTTTTCAGGCGTGGGCGGGTTCAGGCGCGAGTTGTTGCACAGGCTGGCGGCTGTCAGCAAGCGTTCAAGGTCGCTGCTGCGCTGGTGATCTATCAGGGCTGGGGTGAGAACTCGCCCTTGGGCTCATAACCCGACCCCCGAGACGCTGAAGCGTTCGCCGGCGACCCATACCTCGCGCACCGTCATCTGGTTCTGGGTGAGCGTGCCGCTCTTATCTGTGCACAGCACGGAGACCGTCCCCAGCGTTTCTATGCTAGAGAGCTTCTTCACCAGCACGCCATGTCCTGCCAGCCGCTGCCCTGCCATTGCCAGGGAGAGCGTGTTGGTCGCCGGCAGACCTTCCGGCACCGCCGCCACCAGGATACCCAGCGCCAGCACAAACGCCTCCACCCAGCCGAGCTCGACTTCATAGATGCCGATGAAAAAGACCAGCACCCCCAATCCCAGCGCCACCAGGGTCAGCCGGTGGGTGAGCCGGGTGAGCTCCTTCTGCAAAGGGGAAGGCTCTTCATGCACGGTTTGCGTCAGGTGGGCGATACGCCCGAACTGGGTGAGCATGCCGGTGGCGTATACCACCGCTCTCGCCGTGCCTGATACTACCGAAGTGCCCGCAAAGACCAGGTTGGCGCGCTCCAGCTCGCTGACGCCTTCTCGTAAAGAGGCGTCCGCCGTCTTGCGCGCCGGCACCGCCTCGCCGGTCAGGGTGGAATTGTTCACGCGCAGCCCGTACTCCTCCACCACACGGGCATCCGCCGGGATGTGATCCCCTTCAGCCAGCACCAGGACATCCCCCGGCACTACTTCGCTGGCGGGTACTTTCACCTCGCTCCCCTCGCGCGCCACGCGGGTGTAAGTGGGTAGCAGGTTCTGCAGCGCCTTTACCGCCTGCTCGGCGCGGCGCTCCCTCCATTGCGAGAACAGCCCGTTGACCAGCACCAGCAGCCACATGGCGAACCCCAGGGCGGGCTCGCGGCTGATGAACGCCACGATCCCGGCGATCCACAGCACCAAAGCCATGGGATGCCCGATATGCGCCACGAAGCGCCGCCAGGCGGGCGTGACCGGCGCCTCCGAAAGGACGTTATCCCCATACAGCGAGCGGCGCGATTCCACCTCCTCGGCGGGTAAGCCGTCCGGCGAGGTCTCCAGAGACTCGTAAACCTCTGCAACGCGCAGGCTGTAGATTGGGGATGAATCCATATAGCTGCCGGCTCAGAACACCGATTCCTCTGCCCGGGGATCCGTTTTCTGGCCTGGTCTAATTATATATCCTGCTTGGGATCGGTGGGACTTGTCTCTGCAGGCGAATCGCTTGCCTCTGGCTTGGCTGGTTCCGGCTCATCCAGGTATTGTTCTAACAAGGAAGGCGCTTCAGGATGGTCCACGTGCAGGGCGTGGTCGTAATCGCCTGCCGGGACTGGCGCTGGCTCGTAGCGCAGCGGGCGGCGCACCCCGAAGATCTCGAATGCGTGGGTAATCCCCATGAGGAGCTTGTACCGGTATTCCTGCATTCGTAGCGATTGCCATTCTACGATAGATGCCATCGCACCCTGGACGCGGGCTTTGTCGCGCACGATACGGTGGATCTGCTTGGGTTCACGATAGCCGATCGGAGATAAAAGGATTGCATTAGCCGCCAGCACCAGCACGCTGAAGGTAATCAAGACAACCCATCCGCCCTCCTGCCATTTTCCCACGATCTGCCCGACAAAGACCAGCGCAGCCATAGCAGCAGCGAAACCTGCAAAGAGGCTGCCGTACTTCCGGGCGCGCCCTGTGTAGTTTGCCAGAATATGTTTACGGATAGCCAACCCCATCACCATGATCGGCATGAATACCCCCACACCATAATAGGGTACTGCCAGGGTTGTCCGGCCTCGCACGAGCAGCATAATCAGAATCGCCACGAAGAAACCAGCCGTAACCGACCGGGTAAAGGTGCCCTGAGGGTTGCGGTATACAACGATTTCCGGGATTTCTCCAATGGCCACATCCCGCCATGCAGTTGCCTGCAAATCTTGAAAAGCTGTCATCGAAGCGGCTGCCAGCAGCGCAACTGCCAGGATTTGATATGCCCAGTAAAGGATTACCCCACCGCCTCCAGGGATTTGGTTGAAGCCGATCAACGCCAGGTTTCCGACCAGGGTGCGCCCCTGGGTGCCATCGAATACATTGAAGTGGATGGCAAAGGCGGTCAGAAAAAAAGTTCCTAATCCACCGTAGAATAAGAATGAGGTTTGCACAAAACGCCCGATACCCGATTTGCCACTGTAGAATCCCCAAAGTTTCTTCAGTTGTGGCAGTTTGCGCTTTCCCCATTTCACAATGCCGGCATCTTCATTCTTAACAAACTGGATGCCATTGGACATTGCTTCCAACCCGCTTAGTGCAACCATGCCTTTCATAGCGGCTGTAAGTAAGTGGTAGAGCGCCTCCCCGAGTGTGGCTTCTTGTGGCGCTTCTGTTGTGGGTACCGGTGGTACTCCTTGAACCAGAGCAATTATCAGACCAACAGCCATGATGATGGTGAGCAGGACAAAAATCCCCAACAGGGTAAATACTATTCTCGCCGATTCACCACGCCCTCGAATGGTCAGGTAATATGTTACAGAAGCCAACACGACGCCGATGCCAAAATGCAGCCACCAGTATTTTCCATACCAACCGAGGATGGAGAGCAATTGGTCGCCACCCGAGAGCGATGACACCACGATGGTGAGGACATAATCTTGAATCAAAACCACCGCAACCACCAGGCTTAATCCTGGAGATAGGTAGCGCATCGATGCAGTATAAGAGCCGCCGCCCTCGTTGAAGATACCCAGCGAGTACATGTACAGCGCCCCGAAGATAATATTCGCAAGAGCGATCACACCTGCAGCAATGTAACCCCATTTCTGCAGCCCGTAAGGGTGCAGTGCGCTCAGCATCTCGCCTGTGCCATAGTAGAACGATGTGAAATAATCAACACCAAAAAGCGCTATCGCAGCCAGCAAGCCGATCTGACCGGCGCCATGGATATGTGCGTCCTCCTCTCGCTCGCGTGGGGAAATCCGATAGGAGAGATAGATAATACAACAATAGCAAGATGTGAGAAGATCATAGCGATAACCTGTTCTACCTGTTGACGAATGGGCTGCGCTCTTGTATTGCAGCTATCTTGCGCTGGTCGAACGCTTCTTCAAGCATCTTTAGCTCTGCCAGCAGGTGCTTGCGCGTGGATGGGTCGAGGCGGGTATCCTGGGCGACCTTGACCTGTTCTTCACGGGCGGCCCGCACCATGAATGCCGGTACAAACATGATCCTGCCTGCCGGGATGACCTCGAAGTCGTGGGTCTTCAACTCCAGGTCCTGGTCGTCGAAATACGGCAGGCTCAGGCTCAATCCCCGGTTCAGGTCCTGCGCTTTGGCTCGCCGCCAGATGTTCTTGATGATGTCGCTGGTCTGGTAGCGCGCCAGCGCCCGCCCCTGGTTGACGAGCTGCCCGAGCATGCCATAGCGCTTCTGCTGGTATTCCTCGTCGGCGATAATGTAGGGCGCCAGGGCTGCTGCGGTGTGCAGCACAGCCAGGAAGCGCTGCATCGAGGCCACGTGCGCTTCTGCCTCGCTGATCGAGTTGACCAGCAGCTTGTCTTTGTCGTCGAACGCCACCCACTGCGGCAGGTAGAAGCGGCGCGCCGCCGGCACGTAAGGCACGATCAGCTCGCCGCGGCCCGTCTCGCCTGCCGCTTCTTCCACGATGGCGTCGGTCTGGGCGGTGATCGCCAATTCCGGCTCGAGCTCCGCCGCCAGGGGTATGCTGGGGATCTCCTCGCCCTCCGGGGCGGTATAGGTCACCGACCGTCCGGCGGGCAGCATGCGGTCGACCAGGAAGACCACCACTGCGTAGCGCACCAGCCTGGCGCTGGCAGCCACTGCCGGGTCTGGCGATTGCTCCAGCTCACGCCAGCCGCTCGCGCAGGGCGTTGCGCAGCTCGGTGCGCGTCAGCCGCCCTACCAGCCCGCCCGCCAGTTGCTCGCGCTGGTCTGCAGGCACTGGCGCCGCTTTCGCTTTCTCGCCGGCTGCCACTTCGGTGATGACTTTGTCGGGCAATTTGAACTTCACCTGCGGCTGGCGCTGCACCAGGGCTTCTGCCAGGTCGCGCGCCTGGGTCTCCAGGAAGCGCTGCACCATGGGCGGCTGCGCCAGAAACAAGAGGCGCTGCTCCTCGTACTCGCGGCGCAGGTGGCTGGAGGGTGTTTCTCCGGAATTTGATTTCGCCTTGCTGGTTCCATTCATGGCTATCACCCCGGTAAATCGGATTTCTCGATATGATCTTCGAGCTTATTCTACTTCAAAAGCGCATAACGGAATACATTTTGGAGTTATGCATTTGAAGCGAAATGATCTCGAAAAACGAGGCGCTCTGCACCTCATTTTTCGGTCTTATCAGGGGAGATGTCGCTATTCTTCGATAACAAACCGGTAGCCGATGCCCGGCTCGTTCAGGATGGTGCGCGGATGCTCGGGATCCTGCTCCAGCTTCTTGCGCAACTGGCGGATATACACCCTCAAATACTCCAGGTGGTCGGCGTCAGCCGGGTCCCAGACGTGCGAAAGGATCGCCTGGTGGGTGAGCACGCGCCCGGCGTTGGTCGCCAGGTATGCCAGCAGGCGGAACTCGGTAGCGGTCAGCTTGATCTCTTCCCCGCTGCGGGTCACCAGGCGCCCTGCCAGGTCGATCACCAGGCTGCCGGAGACGATCTCGCCTGGCTGCTGGCTGCGCTCGTGCGCTGCGTGGCGCAGCGCCACCCGGATGCGCGCCAGCAGCTCCTCAGCGCTGAAGGGCTTGGTCAGGTAATCGTCTGCCCCCTGGTCCAGGGCGGTCACTTTATCGCGCTCGCCTTCGCGCACCGAGAGCACAATGATCGGCGCCTGCGACCACTCGCGCAGGCGCTTGCACACCTGGATACCGTCCATATCCGGCAACGCCAGGTCGAGGATCACCAGGTCGGGGAGCTCTGCCGCCGCCAGCGCCAGGCCCTCCTCGCCGCGACCGGCGGTTGAAACGCGGTAATGGCGCGCCAGCAGGATCGTTCTCAGGGCGCGCAGGATCTGCGGCTCATCGTCGATGACTAAGATGTGGGGCTGACCGCTCACCGAGGTCTCCGGGCGCCGCCATTTCCTGCTCTGGCAGCCGCCTAGATCAACGGCAAATATCGGGCATGCCGTTGATCAATTCTCCACTATTATATTCCACCTTGTGGATTCCCCTGTCGTATTCCTGTCGGGATCAGGCTGCGCCAGAATATCAATACGGGGTGGTTATTGCCCACCCCGTACATGTTTCCAGGGAGCGTTCCAATACGGGCTGTGATGTCTAATCGCTTGCTGGCGGTTGGGGGTGCGCCGGTCGCTCGATATATTGCTCGAGGATGGACGGCGCGTCGGGGTGATCGACATGCAGCGCATGGTCGTAATCTCCGGCAGCCACCGGCTTGGGTTCATAGCGCATAGGCCGGTGAACGCCGAATAGCTCGAAGAAACGGGCAATGCCAATCAGCAACGCATAACGATATTCCTGCATTTTTAACGACTGCCACTCTACGATTGACGCCATCGCGCCCTGCACACGGGCTTTATCGCGCACAATGCGCTGGATTTGCGCTGGCTCACGGTAACCGAGGGGCGAGATCAGGAGCAGGTGGGCTGCAAGCGCCAGGATACTGAACGAGATCAGCACCGCCCAGCCACCTTCCTGCCATTTCCCCACGATCTGACCGACGAATACGAAGGCTGCTAGAGCGGCTGCAAATCCAGCGCCAAGGCTGCCCAGCGTCCGCACACGTCCGGTGTAATGCTGCCGGATGTGCCTGCGTACAGCCAGCCCCATGACCATGATCGGCATGAAAACGCCCACTCCGTAGTAAGGCACTGCGTGGGTGGTCTGGCCCCGCACCAGGAACATGATGATCACGGCTACAATGAATGTGATGGTAACCGAGCGTGTGAAAGTGCCGCGCGGGTCGCGGTAGACGATCACTTCGGGGATTTCTCCGATGGCTACATCACGCCACTCGGTTGCCTGCGCGTCTTGCAGGGCAGTCATCGATGCGGCTGCCAGCAGCATGACCGCCAGTATTTGATACGTCCAGAATAGAACACTCCCACCTGGGATCTGGTTGAAGCCGATGGAGGCCAGGTTACCCACCAGGGTGCGTCCCAGCGTGCCATCGAACACATTGAACCGAATAGCAAAGGCAGTCAAGAAGAAAGTGGTCAGCCCACCATAGAACAGGAAGGAGGTCTGTACAAAGCGTCCGATGCCGGATTTGCCGCTGTAGAAGTTCCAAAGCTTATTGAAGCGCGGCGCCCGGCGCTTGCCCCAGCGCACCAGGGTTACATCTTCGTTCTTGACAAACTGGATGCCGTTCGACATGGCTTCCAACCCGCTCAAGGCGACCATGCCTTTCATGGCGCCCGTAAGCAGGTGGTAGAGAGCCTGCCCGATGGTGGCTGGCTTGGGAACTTCTGTCACCGGGATGGGCGGCACACCTTTGAAATGGGCGATGAACAGGCCGATCGCCATGATGAGGGTGAGCATGACAAATATGCCCAGCAGGATGAAGACGATGCGCGCCGATTTTCCGCGCCCGCGGATTGTGAGATACCAGGTTACGGCTGCCAGTGCAGCCCCGATGGCGAAGTGTAGCCACCAGTAGCGTCCGTACCAACCCAGAATCGATAGGAGCTGGTCGCCGCCTGATAGCGCCGAGACGACGATGGTCAGGGTGTAATCCTGGATCAACACAACCGCTACGATCAGGCTGAGCGTGGGCCACAGGTAGCGCATGGATGCCGTGTACGATCCGCCGCCCTCGTTGAAGATGCCCAGCGAGTACATGTACAGCGCGCCAAACACCAGGTTTGCCAGCGCGATGAAGCCGACGACGATATAGGCGTATTTCTGCAGCCCATAAGGGTGCAGGGCGCTCATCAACTCGCCTGTGCCATAAAAGAACGAGGTGAAATAATCTACGCCGAAGAGCGCCACGGCTGCCAGGAGACCGATCTGCCCGGCGCCGTGGATGTGGGCGTCCTCTTTCCGCTCGCGCGGCGAAAGCCGGTAAGCGATATAGATGATCGCCGCTAGAAGTAATACTGAAAATATACTCATCGGTTACCTTGCCATAAGTGAATGATTGCCTTTACGATCTGATTATTCCCTGTCATCAAAAGCCTTTTTCAAAGATTTGAGCTCAACCAACAAGTGTTGGCGGGTTGAAGCGCTCATCCACTCGTTGTGCGCCACTTGAATCTCTTCGGTTGACACAGCCAATACCAGGAAAGCCGGGACGAACAAAACCCTGCCAGCAGGGATGATCTCAAAATCCAGATCTTTTCAGCTCCATATCCTGATCGTCGAAGTAGGGCAGGCTCAGGCTCAACCCGCGGTTGAGCGAATGATTCTGTACCCGTCGCTGGATGGAGCGGATGATCTCGTCTGTTTCGTAGCGCGCCAGCGCTCGCCCCTGGTTGACGAGCTGCCCCATCATCCCGTAGCGTTTCTGCTGGTACTCTGCATCTGCCACGATGTACGGCGCCAGGCTGGTGGCTGTGCGCAGGATCCCCAGGTATGCTTGCATCGCGGCGATGTGCGCCCGGGCTTCATCGATCGTGTTCACCAGCAGCTTGCCCTGCTCGTCGAAAGCCACCCATTGCGGCATGTAAATACGGCGCGCCTCCGCAACGCGGGGCGATGCCAGTTCACTTGGAGCCGGCAAAATTTCCCGTATCAGCATGGTCGCTGTCGTATAGCGGATTAATCTCGCTCCGGTTGCCACTCCACGATCCTGGGATGCTTCGAGCGTTTCCAGCCGTTCGCTGAGCGCGGCTGGCAGAGTGGATTGTCTCAGAAAGACCCTCAGCCCGCCCACCCGATGTTCGCGCTGGTTAATGGGGATGCGTTTCAAATCCCCTGCATTGCCGCCCTCGCACCATACCTGCTCTGGGAGTGAGAACCGTACCTGTACAGCCCCGTGCACCAGCGCCTGGCTCAAAGAGAGGGATTGCTTCTCGAGAAAGCATTGCACTGCCTGTGGTTGCGCCTGGAACAACATTCGCTGCGCTTCGTACGCTCGCCGCAGGTGGCTCGCGGGGGCATCCGTTTGTTGTGATTCGATTGCAAGGGTTGATGTGCTAGCCATAGTTTCTTCAGGCGTCTGATGAGTATGAATTGGGATCCGGTTTTTGTTTCCTGTGCTGGTAAGTATAGGGCTTCGGTATAAATCAGTAATAAAAAAATCCCGGAAAAAATAAAAAAAACATAAAAACAGGCTGCTTTGCACCTGCCGCACGCGCTGGCGATGAGAAATCCCTGCAATCCCAATCGCCAAAGATATGGCATTGGGCTCAATACGCGTTCCAGGATTTAATTTAGCGTCAGTCCGGGATATGGATCGGGAGGGTGAATTTTTGAATGCGCAGCATTCAAAAATTCTTCTTTTCGGTCGATAATGGCAGCGTAAAAAGAAATGCGAATCCACCGGCTACATTTTCCGCCCGGATGCGCCCGCCGTGCGCTTCCACGATCCCCTTGCAGATCGAAAGCCCCAGCCCGGTGCCGGTGATCCGCTCGGCAGCCGTGATGCGGTAAAACTTATCGAAGATGCGCTCCAGGTCTGCCTCGGGTACCCCGGGACCCTGGTTTTGCACCCGCACCAGGAGCGTCTGCTCATCCAGAGGCTGCGCCTGTACCAGCACCATGCTCCCCTCGGGTGAATATTTCAGGCTGTTGCTCAGCAGGTTGGTAAATACGTGCACCATCAGCTCGAAATCCACGGGGACGAGTGGCAGGTCTTCGCTGGCATCGATCTGGATCGGGCGCGTCTTGATCTCTTGTTGCAGGCGCCGGGTCGCCTCGTGGATGATATCCAGCAGCACGTTCCAGCGGCGCTGGAGCTGCAACGCCCCGGCTTCCAGGCGCGACATATCCAGCAGGTTGCCTACCAGCTGGTTGAGCTGGTCGGTATCCTCTTCGATCACCGCCAGCAGCTCTGAGCGCATCTCGGAGTTCCATTCGATATCTTCGCTGCGCAGGCTGGTGACCGCGGCTTTGATGGCTGCCAGCGGCGAGCGCAGCTCGTGGGATACAGAAGACAGGATGGCGGTTTTCAGCCGGTCGCTCTCTTCCAGCAGCCTGGTTTGCGTGGCTGTGCGGGCGAGCCGGGCTCTTTCCAGCGCCAGCACGCCCTGCCCGGCGAAAGCATCCAGCAGGCGCACTTCTTCCTGGCTGAATGCCAATGCCTCTCGCCACAGGCGGATTTCTCCCAGCAGGCTGCGCGCCGATTGTAACGGCGCCAGCAGGGTTGGGCGCAAGGGGAGCTCTTCGCTTGGCGAGAGGTTGCTGGATGCCTGCACCGGCGCCCCTCCTGCTTGCGCCTCCACCAGCACCTCAACTCTTTGCGCCTGGAACGCATCCTGGATCTGGTTTGCCAGGGCGAGAGCAATCGCCTCTTCCTCCTGCATGCCCGATAGCTGCGAGGCAAGCTCATACAGCCGCATGGCTTCATGCTGGCGCACTTCGGCGATTGCCAGGTTGCGCCGCGTCCAGCCCAGCAACTGGTTGATGCCCACCGCGATGCCCAGAAATACCACCAGCCCCAGCAGGTCCTGCGTATGGTGGACTAATAACGAATAATAGGGTTCGATGAAGAAGTAGTTAAGCGAGAGAAAAGCCAGCAGCGCGGAGGCGATGCCTGGACCCAAACCCCACAAAGCGGTCGTAATTGCCACCGGAACGAGGTAGAGCAATGCCACCAGCTCGGGTCCGATAGCGCCGCGCAACAGGAAGAGCACCCCGGTGACGATCATAGGTCAGCAGGCATGCCAGCAGGTAGTACGCCAGGCGCAGCAGCACCTGGGATGCTCTGCGTGGTGTTGCTGCGCTGCCTCGGATAGCTGCCATGTATTAATTCTAGCACGGATGCAGTCCTATTAACAAAAAAAGGGTGCCGGACGGGTCCTACACCCTTTTTGAGGTGCCATTATTCAGTTGTCGCGCTCAAGCGTTGTATACGGTCTCCGGAAGCATGCCGTTCAAGATGATCTCGAGTGCCATGGTATGGCTGCAGCGCCCGCGCGTGTGGAAGAAATCACAGTCGCACTGCCACACTCCGTTGACAAGATGCACGGTGTGCGGGTTGTTCTCCCCTTCAAAGGTGACATTTAGCGATTGGATGTGAATGCGGTCCCGTTCTTCTGCATACCGTTTGGCTTTGTCGATCTTTCCGATCATCCCGTAGTCCATCTGCTTCTGACTCCTTTCCAGTCAATGGCTTGTGGCTTCCCGGGTGCGTTCCCCGGGGGTTTCAATCCATGCCGCTTCTCGGGCGGCGGAGGGTAGCATTAAAAAAAGCACGCGGTCTATTACGCGTGCCTGGCATCCTGCAGATATTCACTTGGAGCTACATCGCTCATCAACGTACCTCCGCTTGATTTCAGTATAAGCTGAGTTTCGATGAAAGTCAACAGCTTTTAAGAGGTTTCTAATCTGAATCTGCTATCAAAACCATCAAGCCCTGACGATCGCCCGCACCCTGTTCAGTACGCCGATAAGCTCCCCTGGCGGCGCGCCTGCACCTCCGCTCTGCGGTACAGGGCGTAGCCCACAAACGGCATCAGGATACCGAATACCGTGATGATGGCAACCTCCACCGGGAATGGCGCCAGCTCCGGAAACCCAGGCGGGAAGCCCATCAGCGCCGAGCGGAAGGCGTCCACGCTGTACGCCATCGGGATGAAGCGCGCCAGGTTGTACAAGAAGGGCGGCAGGGCGGAAAACGGGAAGAAGTTGGCGCACAGGATCAAGAAGATGAATTGCAGCAGGTTAGCCAGCGTCTGGGCGGACTCTTTGATGCGCAAGGTGAGCGCTGCAAACGCAAACCCGATCCCAAACGTCCCTGCCAGCGAGAGCGCCAGCACGTAAAGCCCCTGCAGCGGGTTCTGCACCGGCAGGCGCCCGATCATCGCCGCCATCAGCGCGCCGCCAGCCAGGCACAATAAGCCCGTCCAGATCAATGTGTTGGTCACCCGTGAGACCAGGCTGGCAAACTTGCTCGCCGGGCTGAGGTAGAGTTGCTCCAGCGTGCCTTGCACCTGCTCGTGGCGGATGGCATAGCCCACCGTCCACAGGGTATCGCCCAGGAACATGAACAGGATAAAGCCGTACACCACCAGCCCTGCCGTGCTGCTGTTCCCTGCCGAAACCGGCGTTTGTTGCACGTTGAAGGTCTCGCCTCCCAGCACGAAGATCGCCACGATCAGGAAGACGCGTCCGAAAGAGGCGATGAACTCCACCGGGTAGCGCGCCATCACCGTCAATTCCTTGCGCGTCATCGCCCAGAAGGTGCTTGCATATTCGCCCAGATCGTCTCTTTGTGTGACGGGATGGTTGTGGCTGATCTCTTGAGTCATGCTGCGCTCTCCCGGCTTGTTCCTAAAACTGCCCCACGCCTTCGTGGCGGCGGACGCTGGTTTCCGTCCGTGTGAACACCCAGTAGCCGAATGCCGGCGCGATAAACAGGAACGCCCACAGCACCGCCAGGTCCATGTACCAGTTCTGCAAGAAATAGCTGGTGCCCAGCAGTGCCGAGCGCACGCCGTTTGCCATCCAGGTGGGCGGGAAGAGCAGCGCCAGCCCTTTCAGCAGCGGCGGGAAGAATGCCACCGGGAAGAAGACGCCCATCAGGAAGCTGACCCCCCACTGCATCAGCCCCACCAGCGAATTTGCCTCCTTCACCTTCAGGATCACCGCCCCGAAGAGCAGCGTCAGACCGTACAAGGGGATCAGCCCAACGGCGAGGAACAGGAACGCCACGCCTGCCTGCCCCTGCAGGGGGCTGGCGTTCAGCAAGCGTGAGCCGATGAAATATGCGATCAGGGCAGATAGGGTCGAGCGGATGCAGCTATACAGCGCCGTCCCGGCTGCCACCCACACCCGCCCTGTGGGCGCCAGGTAAAGCGCTTCCAGCGTGCCCGATTCCTGCTCCCAGCGCAGCCAGTATGCCATGTGCCAGAAGGCAAATGACACGATGGTGAACATGCACGATCCGATGAGCATGTAAGCCTGGTAGTTGCTGGTGCCGGTGTTCTCAGCAAAGACCGCGGCTGCATTTGCGCCGGCGCTTGCCCTGCCCAGCAAAATGGGCAGGGTAGCGAAGACGATCGGCACGAAGATATCCAGCACGATCTGCCCCGGGTAGCGGCTGACGGTGATCAGCCGCATGCGCGTGCTGGAGAGCAGGATCGAGAAGCTGGAGCGTAACGTGGCTGGCATGTCTTGTTCTGCATGCGCCTAGCGGGCGCGCGTGTCCTCTGCCAGGGTGCGCCCGGTCTTGGCGATGAACACATCCTCGAGGGTCGGCTCCTCCGGCGCCAGCTTCTGGATCAGCGCCCCCTCCTGAGTCAGCGCCTCGATCAGCCTCGGTAGGTTCGCTTCCCCGCGCGGCGAGACCACCGTCAGCAGCGTGCTGCCCTCCTGGTCGGTGCGCGTCGCCTGCAGCACGAAGGGCAGCGCGCGCACCGCCTGCTCCGCCCGGGCTGGGATCACCCCCTCGATGTGCGTCACCTGGTCGCGCTGCAGGGATGCTTTCAGGTCATCGATCTTCCCCAGCGCCAGCAGCTTACCGTGGTCGATGATCGCCACC
Source organism: uncultured Chloroflexia bacterium (assembly GCA_963702535.1). GTDB lineage: Bacteria > Chloroflexota > Anaerolineae > Anaerolineales > UBA4823 > CAVPDG01. The sequence continues at coordinate 28,908 of CAVPDG010000004.1, forward strand.
CGGTCGCACAGCGTTTCCGCCTCGCTCATGATGTGCGTGGTATAGATGATCGTCTTGCCCTGCTGGTTGAGCTCGCGCACGATAGCGCGCAGCGCGCTGGCGGAAGGCACATCCAGCGTATTGGTCGGCTCATCCAGCACCAGCAGCGGCGCGTCGTTGATCAGGGCTTTGCCGAAAGCCAGGTTCATCTTTTGCCCTGAGGAGTAAGTCTCCACGGTGCGGTCGGCGATATCCCCCAGGTTGAGCAGGGTCAGGATCTCCCCGGCGCGCTGCTTGCGCCTCGCCGCCGGCAGGTGGTACAGCGCCCCGAAGTATTCCAGGTTCTCCCGCCCGGTGAGCTTCCAATACAAGCCGCGCTCGCCCATCAGCATGCAGCCCACCGATGCGCGCACCTTGTTCTCTTCTCTCTGGATATGGTAGCCGTTCACCCAGGCTTCGCCGCTTGTCGGCAGCAGCAGGGTGGTGATGATTTTGATCAGCGTAGTCTTTCCGGCGCCGTTGGGTCCCAGCAAGCCGAAAATTTCGCCTTGCTCCACCTCCAATGAAACCCCCATTAAAGCCGGCACCTGGCGCTTTTCGGACTTAAATAGCCCCCTCCGTTGCCGGACGGGATATACCTTGGCAAGATTCTCAACCCGGACCGGGGTTGTCATCAAGAACGCTCCAAAACGAACCGTGGTGGTGGGCTACGGTAGATGCAGTTGCACGTTTTGGGCCGCTCCGGCTTTGCCCCCGCTGGGTTGTTTCTTCACTTCGAAATCGACTTTGATCCCCTCTACCAGGTCTTCGAACTCCAACCCGACCAGGTCGGTCAGGTGGAAGAAGTAATCTTTGCCTGCTTCGGTGGTGATGAACCCAAAAGATTTTGCCGGGATGAGGCGCTTGATCACGCCGGTCAGGCTGCTCTCGAAGATGTAATCGCCGCCGTTCTCTTCTTCTGCGCCGTCCCATTCTTCCACGTAATCGTCCTCCGCCTCGCGCTTTTGGCGTTGGAATTCCTGGCGGCAATCCTCGCAGAAGAAGCGCTTCCCCTTCCTCGGGCGGTATGTCGTCCACACCAGGGGATCGCCCTTATGGATGGGCGACTCGCAGCGCTCCTGGTGGCGCTCGTACTTCAGCTCCAGCTTATGTAAAATGTCGTCCAGCCAGATGATGTCGAAATCCTTCAAGCGCGCTTCATCGCGCGGGTCGGAAAATGCCGGCGAGCAGCTCCCCCGGATGCTGGCGATGGCAACCCGTTTGCCCAGGCGCCGCACGCTCTGCAGCATGGGCGTGAAATCGCTGTCGCCGACCACGGCGATGGCGATATCGTAAGCATTGGGGATGGCGGCGTAATACAGCATGCTCGAAGCCAGGGCGATATCCACGCACTTTTCCCTGGGCTCGAAGCTGTCGTCTGGTTTGCGGTCTGCTTTGCGCAGGCGCCGGTTCTTGAAATCGATGGGAAAGATCTCTACTTCATAATGGTATTCTTCCCTTAATATCTCGAAGAAATCCCGCCGCCGTGCAACCATTTCCTCATCTCTCAGGTCGTAATTTGCCGGGCAGCTGCCAAACAGGTATGTCCGTGCGATGTCGGTATCGAGGTCGCCTAATTGGTCGCTCACTTCGCGCTTGAGCACTTGCGGTAATTTTCCGAAATCTACGTGAAAATTGGGGTCGCCATAGGCTTCGCTGAGTTTATATGTGTTGGAGTAAAGCCATGTCCCATCGATAAAGATCATTATTTTGACCATGCGTAAATCCTTCGAATTCTCCCTAAATTAATTCTGCAGATTATATCCCCCATTGATGAACTATGCTTAGGGTTTGCCGTGATGAATGAGAAAAATGGGTTGCAGCGCGGGTATCGCCCGCGACTACAACCCATTTCGTTAGTAAAAGTTCTACTTCCTTAGCTGGTCAGGTACTCGCGGATCAGCTTCACAACCATGCGGTTCTCTTCCTTGGAGCCGATCGTCACGCGGAACCAGCCATCGCTGCCGTACTTGGCAGATTCGCCGCGCAGGATCAAGCCGTGCTCCTGGGCGTACTTGAGCACGCCGTCGCCCGTCTTGCCGGTCCCGCCACAGTCGAACAGGATGTAGTTGGCGTGAGAGTGGAAGATGACCAGGCCGGGGATATCGCTCAGCGATTCCTCGATGTAGTCCACTTCGCTATTGTTGAACTTGACGCGCATCTCCAGACCTTCGGTGTCTTCCAGCGCAGCCATGCCCGCCCACATGGCGATGGTGCCCACATTCCAGGGCAGCAGCGCGCCAGAGATCTGCCCGATCACGTCCTTGTCGCCCAGGGCGTAGCCGAAGCGCAAACCTGCCAGACCGTAAGCCTTGGAAAGCGTGCGCGTGACCAGCACGTTCTTGTACTTCTTGGTTAGCTGCACCTGCGACATCTTCAATCCGGCATACTCGACGTAGGCTTCATCGACGATGAAGGGGATGCCGGTCTCGGCGATGCGCACGAAATCTTTGCCATCCATGAAGTTGCCCGTCGGGTTGTTCGGGTTGGCAATCACGATGATCTTGGTCTTGTCTGTGATGGCTTTCAGGATGGAGTCCGGGTCGTAGGCAACTTCCCGCTTCTCCTTCTTGTAAACCATGGGCACAGAGACGAGCTTGCCGCCCAGGATGTTGCAGCGCAGCTTGTAGATGCCGAAGCAGGGCGTGTGCTGGATCACTTCGTCGCCAACTTCCAGGAAGCTGCGGAAGATATTATCGAATACCTCGCTCGAGCCGTTGCCCAGCAGCACGTTTTCCGGTCCATCCAGCCCGTTGATCTCCGCGATCTTCGAGCGCACCACCAGACCCTGGTCTGGGTAGCGGTTGGACATCTGGGCGTATTTGCTGATCGCCTCGAGCACTTTATCAGATGGGTGGGTTCGGGTTCTCGTTCGACATCATCCGGTGAAGCTCGGGTTCTTCCATGCCAGCTCGATGTGACCCGAGATGTACATGGGGATGCCTTTGATCCACGGGACGAAGTACTCATCAACTTTCTTCATTTCTTTACTCCTGTATCCTAATTGTCGGTTCGCCATTTTAACAGGCGAAGAAGTATTCTTCGCCTGTTGTCTTATCGTGTATCTTATCACAAATAGAGCAGGATTAAGCCTTGATTCGCTCTCCCTTGGGATCCCACAGCGGCATGCGCACCACAACCGCTTTGACGTTCTCGCCGAAGAACTCGATCTCCAGCTCTGTGCCGGCTTTGGAGTACTGGATCGGCAGGTAAGCGTATACGATGCTCTCCTGCACGGAGTACCCATAGCCGCCCGAGGCTACCCAGGAGATGATCTCGCCGCTACCCGCCAGCCGGATGGGTTCTTTCCCCAGTGCGATGGTGGGCTTATCTGCCAGGGTCATGCAGCACAGCTTGCGCGTTAAACCGGCTTCTTTCTGCTTCAGCAGGGCTTCCTTGCCCAGGAAATCGCCCTTATCGAACTTCACGAAGTAGCCCAAGCCTGCTTCCAGGGGGGTATAGTCCGGGCTGATCTCGTAGCTCCAGTAGCGGTATGCCTTTTCCAGGCGCAGGGAGTCGATGGCTTTGTAGCCGGCTGCCACCAGCCCCTCGGGCTGCCCGGCTTCCCACAGCGTATCCCACAGCCGCCCGCCGTACTCCATCGGTCCGTAGAATTCCCAGCCCAGCTCGCCCACGTAGGTCACGCGCAGCGCCAGCACCGGAATGTCGCCCACCGTGATGCGCTTGGCGGTCATGTAGGGGAAGCCCTCGTTGGAGACATCCGCCTTGGTCACCTTCTCCAAGATTTTGCGCGCCTTGGGTCCCCACAACCCCAGGCAGGTGAAGGAAGAGCTGACGTCCTCCAAGGTCACCGAGCCGTCCTCCGGCATGTTGAGCGACAGCCAGGACATATCGTGCTGTCCGAAAGCCGTGCCGGTGATGATCAGGAAGCGCTCTTCCGCCAGGCGGGTTACGGTGAAGTCGCACTCGATGCCGCCGCGCTTGTTGAGGCACTCGGTGTAGATCACCGTGCCAACCGGCTGGTCGATATCATTGGCGCACAAATAATTCAGGAACTTCGAGCGCGCCCGGACCACGCACCTCGATCTTGTTGAAGGAGGTCTCGTCGAATAGCCCGGCGTTCTCGCGTGTCATCAGGTGCTCGTAGCCGATGGCGCGCGACCAGTTGTGCCGCGCCCAGCCTTTTGGCTCGTGCCCGTGCCTGGCTTTCTCTTCGTAAGGCTTGAAGTAATTGGGTCGTTCCCAGCCGGTCTTCTCGCCGAAGTGAGCGCCCAGGTCGCGCAGGCGGTAGTAGGTGGGGGAGAGGCGCAGCCCGCGTCGCGAAAGCCGCTCCTCGCCGGGGTAGTGGATATCGTAGTACATCGAGTAGGTCTCGATGGTGCGCGCCACGGTGTAATCCTGGCTGTTGTAGTGCGATCCAAAGCGACGCACGTCCAGGCGCCACAGGTCCCACTCGGGGTTGCCGTCGATGATCCATTCCGCCATCACCTTGCCGATGCCGCCCGCGCCTGCCAGACCGTGGGCGCAGAAGGCGCAGGCTACCCAGAAGCCCTTCACTGCCGTCGGTCCCAGCAGGAACTCGCCGTCTGGGGTGAAGCCCTCCGGTCCGTTCAATAGCTGGATGATCTCCGCCGTCTCGACGGCGGCACGCGCTTGATCGAATTTTCCATCAGCGGGGCAAAGCGATCCCAGTCGGGTGGCAATAGCTGGTACTTGAAATCGCGTGGGATGCCCTTCAAGCCAAACGGCGCCGGGTCGCGCTCGTAGCCGCCGGTCACCAAGCCGCCCACTTCCTCGCGCCAGTAGACCAGCAGGTCGGGGTCGCGCAGGGTCGGGAACTCGTGCTTCACGCCCTCGATCGGCTTTGTAATAATGTACAGGTGCGCCATGGGCACCACGGGCAGGGAAAGCCCCACCATCTTGCCCACCTCGCCGCCCCACTGCCCGGCTGCGTTGACCACGTTCTCGGTCTGGATCGTGCCCCGGTCCGTTACCACCGCGCTGACCCGCCCGTCTTTCAGCGTGATCGCTTCGACATTGGTGTCCAGGAAGAACTGCGCCCCGCGGCTCTTGGCGCCGGCTGCCAGGGCATTGGTCAGCCCGGTGGGATCGATCACGCCGTCGGTGGGCGTGTAGGCTGCCCCGAGAACGCCATCCAGCGACATGATGGGGAACATCTCCCACGCCTCTTTGGGGCTGATCAGCTCCATCGGCATGCCAAACGAGCGCGCCATTCCGACCAGGCGCTTCAGGTCTTCCATGCGCTCCGGGGACGACGCCAGGCGGACGCCGCCCACCTCGCGCCAGCCGGTATCGATGCCCGTCTCGTCCTTCAGCCGCCGGTACAGGTCGGTGCTATAAGACATCATGCGCGTCAGGTTGGCGTCTGAGCGCAGTTGCCCCACCAACCCGGCGGAGTGCCAGGTGGAGCCGGCTGTGAGCTCGTGCCGCTCCAGGACGACCACATCTTTCCAGCCCATCTGGGTCAGGTGATAGGCAATGCTACATCCCCCGACGCCTCCTCCAATGATCACAACACGTGCACTTGATGGAAGATCGGTCATTTTTATCTCCTTAAGTTAATGGTTATTTCGAGTATCGATCTAAAAGACAGACAGCCATTGACCCCAACGTGGGTCATTGATGTTTTGGGTCATGCGATCAAAGTGCTTTTCAGCGTACCCCTGGTAGTCGAAATCCAGCTTCGAGATGCCGATCTGCACCACCGCCCACATCGCTTCGCGGAAATCCGAGAGGATTTTCATGATCTTCAGCCTCGCCAGGTGTTTCTCGCTCACCGGGTCGAAATAGCAGGCGAGGAAATGGCGCTCCTCTTCGTCGTTGAGCTTGTGGTGCGCAGCAAAATTCGCCAGGTCGAAGAATGGATCCCCCATACCGGCGTACTCCCAATCCAGCAGGTAGATCTTGCCATCCTGCTGCAGGAAGTTCTCGTTCAGCAGATCGTTATGGCAGGGTACCAGCGCCAGGGGATCTTGATCGAAGGCTGCTTTGGCGGCGTACATCTTTTCACGCAGCCATTCGTATCTCTCCGGTAGTGCGACGTGATAACTCCGGGCGGTCTGGGCGTAACTTTCCACGATCTCGTATACCAGGAAGCTGCCTGGGATGGGGGGCAGGCTGTGGAATTTTTTCACCAGCTCCGCCACCTTTTTTAAATTCTCCGGCTGGCGAATCTCGCTCGGCGGCAGCGGATTGGCTTTCAGGAAGCGTGTGACCAGGTAGCCTTCTGGCTGGATGTAATAATAGACTTGCGGGGCGATGCCCAGGTTGCCTGCTGCCAGGTTGGCGGCGTATTCGTAATCCCGGTTGATGCACAGCAGCTCTGTTTTCTCCCCCGGCATGCGCAAAACGAAGGATTCGCCGCCCACATCCACCCGGTAGTTCTGGTTGGTGATGCCTCCCCCCAGGGAGGTCGTCGTGATTTCCGCGCCTTTCCATTGGGGAACGCGCTGCAGGGCTTCCTCGAGAGTCAATGGCATGGATTGCCTCGCCTGGCTGTGGAAACTGTTTTATTTCTTTTGCCAGACGGAGTCCGGCTTAGCCATCTCGGCAACGATGTCGAACGATGAGATGATCCCCAGCGGCATCGAGTTCCGGCTGCTCCGGATCGACCACCAGCAGGCGGTGGTGGTGGTTCTCGATCATCATGTCGGCTGCTTCGCGCAGGGTGGCGTTCATGTCGATCAGCAGCACGGGGTGCATCACATCCACAACCGTCTTATCCTTGCAATCGTCCAGGTCGCAATACGCCAGCAGGTCCAGCCCGCTCACCACGCCCAGGGGCTTGCCCGAAGCGTTGACCACCAGCACCGAGCGCCAGCGTGAGCTTGTCATTGCCCGCGCCACCGCCACAACCGGCGTCTTATCCCGGCACACCAGGTAAGCATCTGACATCACGTCGGCAACCGTCTCGCGCTTGGCTTTCGTGGCTTCTGACATGCTGGCAACCAGGTCTGATACCGAGATCAGCCCCACCGGTTTGCCGTTCTCGGTGACGACCAGCCGGCGGATCACTTTTTCGTGCATCTCGCGCCCGGCTTGCTTAACAGGTGCATCCACATCGATGGTATCCATGGGTGCAGACATCAGGTCGCCGGCGGTCATCTTGCGCATGACATCCAGGCTTTCCTTATCCGCCGAGAGCCACTCGCCCGCCATCAGGTCGAAATCGGTGATCAATCCCAGGTGCCGCCCGTCCCGGTCTACCACCACCAGGGCGTGGACATGGTTCTGGTACATCAATACCGCCACCTGCCCCAGGGTCGAATCCACCCGGCAGGTGATCAACCCCCGGTGCATATACTCGCGTACGCGTTTTGCCATGATTGACCTCCTAATGGACCTCGTCTACTTCTTTGTACCACTTAACCCGGTCGCCAACGCGGCGCGCAGCCGCCATGCCATGCTCTTCGGCTCTGCCTCGATGCGCTTCAGCAGGTCGCCCACCTGGGCGGTTACCCGCTTTTTGTTCTCGTCGCTGAGCTGCTCGTAATGATTTGCCAGTTGCTGCACCTTGTCCAGGTTCATGGTTGTGGTCCGCCACAATCCCCAGTCCTTGGCGCACAGCTCAGCGACGTGCCTGGCGTTGATCGTCTCTTTGTCCGTGTTCCCCAGCTCGTGCTCCAGCAGCAGCATGATCGTGTCGATCACGTCTTTCTCATTGATCTTGACGATCTGCATCTTCTCCAACAGCATCTCGGCCAGGGGGATGGTCGGCGTATCCACCTCGAGCCTGCCCTCCCAGGAGATCGGGTGGCAGAAATCCAGCTTATCGTAGAATACATCCACATGCAGACCGTTCTGGGGCTGGTTGAAGATCGCCCGGTCTCCCTCGCTGACGATGAAGACCTCCTGATCCTCCTGGTAGCCAAGCCCCGCCATTAAGACCCGGATCTCCTTGGCTTGCTTGCGGTAGCCGGCAAAGTCGATATCGGTATATGCCCTGCCCATGGCTGCCTGGATATAACCGTACTTTGGGCAGTGCATCTGGAATGCCAGCGATCCGATCACGCGGAGCATCAAGCCGGCTTTGTTGCTGGCTTCGATGATCCTTTTGAGCTCATTCTCGAATTGATCGCGTTCCGCCTGGTCCTGTTCTCCCATCCCGATCGGTGTTTGTGCCATTTTTTGCTCCTGCTGATGGATTGGATGGATCTGCTGTCTAATCGGGTCTCCACGAAGGGATTATAACCGAATACCACAAAAACACGCAAAACACTTCAAAAACCGATAAGAAATCGCTCCTATCTATCCTGAGTCGTTAGATCAGCGATCTTGGACGGGTCATTTTTTCCGGGGAGAGCAGGTCATCCAGCACTTCCCTGGATAGATAGCCTTTCTCGAGAACGACATCATAAACGGACCTGCCGGTGCGCAGCGCCTCCGCCGCGATCTCGGTCGATTTCTCGTAGCCGAGGTATGGATTGAGCGCCGTAGCCAGCCCAATGCTGTTCTCCACCATTTGGCGGCATTGCGCTGCGTTGGCGGTGATGCCATCGATGCAGCGCTCTGCCAGGGTGCGGCACGCCCTGCCCAGCAGGTCTGTCGAGCGGAAGAGCGAGTATGCGATGACCGGCTCGAAGGCGTTCAGCTCGAGCTGACCCGCCTCAGCCGCCATGCTCACCGTCACATCGTTCCCGATCACCTCGAATGCCACCTGGTTGACCACCTCCGGGATGACGGGATTGACCTTCCCCGGCATGATGGATGATCCCGGCGCCATTGCCGGCAGGTTGATCTCGTTGAACCCCGCCCTGGGTCCTGAGGACATCAGGCGTAAGTCGTTGCAGATCTTGGAGAGCTTGACTGCCACCCGCTTCAGGATGCCCGAGAGCTGTACGTAGGCGCCGGCGTCTTGCGTGGCTTCCACCAGGTTTTGCAATTCGATGACCGGTATGCCGCTCAGCTCCGCCAGGTAACGCGTCACCCGGGCGGCGTATTGGGGGTGGGCGTTCAAGCCCGTGCCAATCGCCGTGGCGCCCATGTTGATCTCGCGGATCAGCGCCTGCCCTTCCCGCACCCTTTGGATGTCCTCTCCCACCATCACCGCGTAGGCGCTGAACTCCTGTCCCAGCGTGATCGGGATGGCGTCCTGGAGCTGCGTGCGCGCCACCTTCAACACGTCCGCAAATTCCTCCCCCTTCGCCTGCAGCGACCTCTGCAGACCTTCCATCTCGGTAACCAGCCCATCCAGGTACAGGCTCAGGGTGATGCGCAGCGCCGTCGGGTAAACGTCGTTGGTCGATTGCGACATGTTCACATGGTTGAGCGGGTGGATGATGTCGTAGCGTCCTTTCTCATAGCCGCTCAGCTCCAGCGCGCAGTTGGCGATGACCTCGTTGGCGTTCATATTGGTTGAGGTCCCCGCTCCGCCCTGGATGACATCCACCACAAACTGGTCGTGGTGCTTGCCGGCGATGACCTCATCGCAAGCTTTCCCAATGATGTCGCACATCTCCGGCGTGAGCAGACCGCAATCGCGGTTTGCCAGCGCGGCAGCCTTTTTGATCGTCGCCAGCGAGCGGATGAACAGCGGGTAATGCGAGATCGCTATTCCGGTGAACTTGTAATTCTCCACCGCGCGCAGGGTTTGTATGCCGTAGTAACACGCCTGGCTCACCTCGCGCTCGCCGAGCAGGTCGTGTTCAATGCGTATGTCTGGTGTTTCCATAGATCTCCTCTTGATGGGTGGAGACCCAAAAAATGGGAAGTGGAACGGACGAAGCCCGTTCTACTTCCCATTTTTTGGCAAACTAATCCTGTTGCACACCGTGCTGATCATCTCTTCAATCCGGGCGCGGTTTGCCGGGTCCTCGATCCAGGGGATCATGCGCACATGATGGTGCAGGTACCCCAGGTATTCGCCGGCATCTACCTCTTTCTGGTAGAAGTCCAGCAGCGCCCAGTTCAAGACGTACAGGTTCCCTGCCTGGATCATGTACGGCAAGCTCTGCCGTTCGAGGTCCGAGAGTGGTCCCACAGATGGGTCAGCCAGGAGAGCCGCCTGGTATGCATTCAGGAACAGGCAGGCGTCTTCCATGCGTAGCTGACCGTCGCTCTCGCCCTTCCAGGATGAGAAGAAGTAGACGAGCGCCAGCCCAACGTCGAAGGTCCGCGTTTCGATCTTGGACCAGTCGAAATCGAACAACCCCACCACCTCACCCTGGCTGAACTTCAGGTTTCCCGGGTGGAAATCGCAATGCGCTACCACCTCGGGAAGCTGTGCGAAGCGCCTATGTTTAAGGCTGCGATCGTGTCTTCGATATGCTGGCAAACCAGCCCCTGGTTTTGCGCCAGGGTTTCGTCGAATAGGGTGTCCTTCTTTTGTTCCAGTCCGGCGCTGATCCTGCCCGGTATGGTTTGTAACAATTCGATGATGCGGGGCTCCTGCCGCTTGCCCCGCGCCTTCCAGCCTGCCATCGCCATGTGGAACTTCGCCAGCGTTTCAGCCGCGCTGACAATCTCACTCGCCTCGCAAACCGGGTCGATCCAGGTGTACTTGTCTTCGCCGCGCAGGAATTCGAAGATGGCGTAGAAAGCTGCCTCTTCGTCATGTTCCCGCCGGATATAAGTGCGCCCGTCTCTGGTTTTCAAAACCCCGGCAACCAGATCGAATCCGTTCTGCTTCAGGTGCGTGATCACCGAGTGCTCGAAGATCAGCTCTTCTTCTTTGATCCACCCTTTATACCTGCGTAGAAAATAGCGTTTTCTCCCCCCTGGCGTGCCCATCTCTATTGTGTAGCTCGTATTGACCGTCCCGCGCACATCTTTCTCGTAGTCCAGTAACTCCCCCAGGTCGTATTGGCTCAGGATGTCTTTTAGCTCGTTAGTGGGATCAGATACCATGAGGCGCCGCCTTCAGATCCAATTGTTTCGGTGTTCCCTTCACCGAAGTGCGTTAGTATAATGCTGGCATGGATACAATTATACAAAGTATCTTAGCTGGTTTGGGGGGAATGTTTGGCTGGGGTTTATATGATTTCTTTGGGGGGATGTTTTCCAGGCAAATAGGTAATCTCAAAACTTTATTTTGGTCGCAGCTTGCCGGGTTGTTTTTTGCTGCTCTTCTTGCCGTCGTTTTTGCTGCCAACTTGATAGTTCCTGTTGGAATAGCTTTATTAATACTTGTGGCGTCTGTTTTTTATGCAGTCGCCTATATGCTATTTTTTAGGGGTTTTGAGCTGGGCAATGTCTCGATTATTTCGGCAACCATGAATTTATGGGCAGTCTTCACCATGCTTTTTGCCTTTATCTTTCTGGGTCAGCGCCTATCTGCCTTCCAGTTTCTGGGCGTCTTGTTGATTCTGGCTGGAGTTGCCCTTGTTTCTTTGAAAAGAGGTGAAATCACCGGCGAAAATATCCATCTCCTATCAGGTGTGAAAGAGACGATACTGGCAGCCCTTCTCTTTGGAATATTTTGGAACTTCAGCGAAGTTATCTCCGAGAAAATTGGCTGGCCCTCCACAACCCTTTTTGTGAAGGTTGGCGTGATACTGTTTATGTTGCTATTTTCCTTAATTGGAAAACGAGAGCTCAGTATTGCCAAAACCACTCCAAGGGTCAAATGGCTGATCTTGCTCGCCGGGTTCTTAGAAGCGGGCGCAGTGGCATGCGTTAATTGGGGATTGACAGTCGGAGATGTGATACTGGTCACTCCAATATCCTCGGCATTGTCACTGGTTACGATTACGATGGCAGTCATGTTTTTGAAGGAAAAAGTTACTAAGCTTCAGGGTTTTGGGATGATCATGGTAATCACCGGTATAGTTATGACTGCTTTTTAATATCTGCCCCTTAGGAGCAGCAAATCCCACGGAAGAGCTGATAAATTGAAAGCTAAAGATATCAGGATTAATGTGGCGTTCTGTGTCATTAAATCGGCGGTAACGTATGGATTGTACAATAAAAATCTGACAGGTTAAACCAGGGATTCTGTAAAAGCAGCGATCAGATCGTTGAATAATTTTTGAACCGATACAGGTGCAATTGAGTGGCGAAAGAAACAAAAACTTGCAAATCTCTTCAAAATTCGCTATAATGTTTTAGATATTATCTGGAATAGGGAATCATCCCCCGATTTTCGGATAAGCGCTGAGTCGTTTCGCTGTTTGCCTACAACCTGATAAAACCCCTGTCTGGAGCTTGTTCGAAGGCGCCCGCCCGTAACCTCGAATAGCAGGCTCGTTATCGGATAGGCGTAAGAGCAATGCACAAGGGTATGTCGAATGGGAAAATCCCTGATACCTGCTCAACGGCGCGAACGCATTCACGAATACCTGGTGGCGCATAAGATCGTCTCGACAACATTGTTGTGTGAGATGCTGGATGTATCCGATGCCACCATCCGCCGCGATCTGGAATGGCTGGAGAAAGATGGGCTGGTTGAGCGCACGCATGGTGGGGCGATACTCAACGAGCGGCTGAACCTGGAACCGGAATACCAGCAAAGAGCCCAGCGCTCCCCAGAAGAGAAAAGCCAGATTGGCGCCCTGGCTGCCAGCCTGATCGAAGACGGCGACATTGTTTTTGTCAATAGCGGCACCACCACCACCCAGGTTATCCGCCATATCCGCAACAGGGCGGATGTTACCGTCATCACAAACAACCTGATCGCTGTCCTGGAGCTCGGTGAAGTGGATTATAGCCTGCTCCTTCTCGGCGGCGAGTTCCAGCCCAAATCCCATTCGGTTGCCGGGCGTTTCGCCATCAGCAACCTGTCCCAGGTTTATGCCAGCAAAGCCTTCATCGGCGTGGACGGCATCAGCCTCAAGCATGGTTACACCGTCCCGACCAATGCCGAGGCAGAGGTGGTCAACCTCATGCGGGAGCGCACGCACGGTCCCATTTACGTCGTCTCCGACCATCGCAAGTGGGGCGTGATCTCCAATTTTGAGGTTGCCCCCATCCACCTCATCCCGCGCTTGATTACGGATGAGGGTCTGGATCCCAGCGCTCGCGCCGCCCTGGCTGCTCGCTCCGTCGAGATCTGGCTGGCAGGCAAAGATGCGGCGCTGAATGACAGGTTACGTGTCTCCGAGCTATCTGCTCTCAACCGCACGTAACCCGTTTTTTAACCGCTTGAATTGGAGTAAAACCGATGCCGCTTTTTTCTAAAAAACCCAAGAAACAAACCACCCGCTTATTCTTCGCCACAGATCTGCACGGCTCCGAGCGTACCTTTAGAAAATTTATCAACGCTGGCAAGTTCTACGAAGCCAATGTCATCGTGATGGGCGGCGATATCACCGGTAAGCTGCTCATTCCGATCATCCAAGAAGGCAATGGCAACTACCGCGCCACGCTCCAGGGCACGGTACAGCACTTTTCCACCGAAGCCGAGCTGCAGAGTCTGAACGAAAAGCTTGGGCTTGCTGGGATTTTACAGCGAGATCATGGATGAAGACGAGTACAAGGCATACGCCGCCGACCCGGCAAAGGTCGATCAGCTTTTCCACCAGAAAGCTCGCCAGCGGCTGGAGACCTGGGTAGACCTGGCGGAGACGCGCCTCAACGGCACCGGGATCAAGTGCTTTGTCACCGGCGGCAACGATGACGACCCCGAAGTATTGGAGCCTATCCACCGCGCCGGCACCCAATCCTTCTTCGCCTGCGAGAACAAAGTCGTCAACGTCGATGATGATCACACCATGATCAGCGTCGGCTTGAGCACGCCCACGCCCTGGAAGACGCCGCGTGAGGTTCCGGAAGAGGAGCTGGCAGCCATGATCGAAGAGATGGTCCGCCAGGTCTCCGATATGGGTAGCTGCATCTTCAACTTCCACGATCCGCCCATCGATTCAACCCTGGATACCTGCCCCAAGCTGGATTGGAGCAAGGATCCCCCCGAACCGATCGTCTCCGCCGGGCAGATCGTCATGCACGGCGCGGGCAGCAAATCGGTGCGCAAAGCCATCGAGACCTACCAACCTATGCTCGGCTTGCACGGTCATATCCACAAATCGATGGCGGTGGCTAAGATCGGGCGCACGACGGTGGTCAACCCCGGCAGCGAGTACGGGGAAGGCGTGGTGCGCGGCTGCCTGATCAATTTCTCAGGCGGCGTGATCGAAAGCTACCAGATGACGAAAGGCTAAGTCCTTGGCTGGTGATCGAACTTGCCTTTGGATGCAGGAGGTGTCTATCGGGAATAACGCACCTGGCTTTGATAATGTTGGTGTTCCATTGCTCGACATGACTTGAGATGTGCAGGTACATTGTTGTTGATTGGCTCAATCCATCCTTCACGCACTTTCTTCAAGGAGGAAACAAAATGACCACCACAACCGCAGCCGCCAAGCCCGAGGTCTTCACCCGAAAAGCCTCCGGTCTGGTGCGCGTCATGTCCCCTTATTCGGCATTTGTCTACAATATCCTTACCATGGGTCTCATCTTCCCCTGGACCTACCTGTGGGCGCCGGGCGCCCTGCCCGGCGGGAAGATGGTGTGGGGCATCCTGCTCGCCATGCTCATCGAGATCCCCATCGCCTTCACCTATGTCTGGCTCTCCACGGCTCTGCCCCGCTCCGGCGGCGACTACGTCTTCCAGTCGCGCGTCTTCGGCGGCGGCCTGGCATTCACCGTGGTCATGTCGGGCTTCGTGATCTGGATCTTGCAGTGGGTCGCCTTATCTGGCTGGCTGCTCTCCTATCTGGGATTTGCACCCCTCTTCCTGGGGTTAGGAGCTACGCTGGCAAGTCCCACGCTATCAGCAATCGGTCTCTGGTTCACAAGCTCGAATGGCATCATGATCACCAGCGTCTTGAATGCCTTACTGGCTCTGATCATCCTGACCACCGGCTTCAAGAACTACGTCAAGTTCCAGTGGGTCATGTGGTACGCCGTGCTGCTGGCTTTCGTCACCATGTTCATCGTGCTCTTCGTTGTACCGCCGGCTGAATTCGTCCAGCGCATGAATGCCTTCGCCGTAGCATCCGGCGGTGTGGAGAATTTCGTCCAGACCGCCTTCGACGCGGTTACTGCCGCGGGCATCGACGTGAAGCCGCCCTTCAGCCTGGTTGCCACCCTGCTGGTTGCCCCCATCGCCTGGACCTCGCTGCAGTGGGCTACCTACTCCGCCGAGCAGAACGGCGAGATCAAGGACGCCCGCTCCTTCAAGAACCAGGCGATCATTATGGTCGGGTCGCTGATCGTCACCGGCTTGCTGCTCGCCCTGCTGGCGGCTGGATTGGAGAGAGTGGCTGGTCCGGAGTTTATGTATGTGGCTGGCGCCGGCTACTGGTCGCTTATCCCCGAAGCAACTGTCAACGGCTTCTACCTTTGGCCCAACATCATCGCTGTAGCCATTACCGGCAGCCCCATCGTGGTCCTGATCATTGGTTTGGGCTATATCCTCAACTCGCACCAGATCGTGCATAACTGCTACATCGGCATGACCCGTATCCTGGTCGCCATGTCCCTGGACCGTGTTCTGCCCGAGTGGTTCAGCAAGGTCAACGAGCGCTACCACACCCCGGTCAACGCCCACCTGGCTTACTTCCTGGCAAGCCTGCCCGTGATCTGGGCGTATAACAAAGTGGGCGGCTGGGTCGGGTTGACCTTGGGCGTCACCTTCGGCTGCGGCTATGTCTTCATCATCACCTGCCTGGCTGGAGCGCTGCTGCCCTTCCGCGCCAAGGATGCCTATGATGCCTCACCCGGCTCCAAGTACAAAGTCAGCGGCTATGTCGCCATACTGTGCACGCTGTTGGGTCTGCTGGCTTTCTGGGGTATTTCCTGGGCTCTCGCACCGGACGCCTTCGGCAGCTATCCGGTGCTGATCTGGCTCGTCCGCCTCGGCTCGCTCGTGGCTGCCATCGCTTTCCTATACCCGGTTCGCAAGCAGCTTGCATCCTGGCTGCGCGGTGAGAAAGCCCCCTGGCTCTCGGCAGCCGGCATGATCGGCGGCGGTTTCGGTATGGCGATGGTGGTGGCTTTCCTGCTGGCGCCGCAGCTTGGCGTTCTGGGCAACTGGAATTTCTCCGCTGGCATCTCGGGCTTGTGGGCGCAGATCATCGCCTTTACCATCATCATCATCAGTGCTCTGTGTACATTATCAACAAGCGCCGCCAGAAGACGCACGGCATCAACGTCGATTACGCCTTCAAGGAGATCCCGCCAGAATAAATCTCCGTCAAAACGATCCGTTCTCGAGTTCCAGCGTGATCAGTGTGCTGCGGTCATAAGCCGCAGCCCACTGGTCACGAATCCTTGCTTGCAGTTTCTTTTATTAAGGAGGTACACCTATGAAAAATCAAGCCAGAGTCGTCGTCATCGGCGGGGGTATATTTGGAGTCAATATCGCTTACCACCTGGCGAAGATGGGCTGGAATGACTTGGTATTGCTCGAAAAGGGCGAGATTGCCAGTGGTGAGTCCTCGCATGCCGCCGGGCTGGTCACGCAATTTGCAACCTCAGATACCCTGATGCAGTTCCGCAAGTACAGCATCGAGCTGTATAGCTCATTGGGCTTATTCGACCATGTCGGCAGCCTGCGCCTGGCTTCCACCAGGGAGCAGTTGCGCGAGCTGCAGCGCAGCGTCAGCCGCGCCAAGGGCATCGGCATGGAGGTCGAGATCATCTCGCCGGCTGAAGCGGTGCGCATCATGCCCCAGATCAGCCCGGAAAATCTCTACGGCGCCATTTACCTGCCGCGTGACGGTCACCTCGATCCCTACGGCACCACCACCGCCATGGCGCGCTTCGTGCGCGAGCTGGGCTGCGAGGTGCGCACCAATACGCGCGTCACCGGCATCAAGCTCACCCCCACCGGCGAGGTTGACGAAGTGCTCACCGAGCATGGCTCGATCAAGTGCGAGCACGTGGTCAACGCTACCGGTCTTTGGGGTCCACGCGTCGCCGCATTCGTCGGTCTGCACCTGCCCACCACCCCGGTCGACCACCAGCATATTGCCCTGAAAGCGGTGCCCGGCAACGAGTTCCCGCACTCCACCCCCTGCCTGCGTGACCCGGATAACCTGGTCTACATGCGTGAAGAAGCGGGTGGACTGGTCATCGGCGGCTACGAGCCGGACCCCAAGGAGCGCTGGATCGACGGCGTGCCCTGGGAGCATGGCGGCACATCCTTGCCGCCCGACATGGACCGCTTCGAGCAGCTCCTGGAAGGCACGATCCGCCGCCTGCCGTTCCTGGAGCAGGCGCAGATCATCGCCCTGATCTGCCACCCGGGCGCCTACACGCCCGATTGCCAGCCCATCCTGGGTCCCATGGCTGGCGTGCGCGGCTTCTGGAACGCCTGCGGCATGTCGCTGAACGGCTACGGCGGCGCCGGCGGCATCGGCAAGCTGATGGCGGAGTGGATCATCGGCGGCGAGCCCAACCTGGATATTTATTCCTTCAAAGCCACGCGTTTTGGCAATTATTACGCCAATACGACCTATGCCGTCGAGCGCACGCGCGAGTGCGTCAAATACTATTATCGCCTCAAGTTCCCGCACGACGAGAACGAGTGGGCGCGCCCGTTCCGCATCAGCCCGCTGCACTTCCGCCTGCAGGAATATGGCGCCGTCTTTGGCGAGAAGTACGGCTGGGAGCGCGTCAACTACTTCCAGCCCGGCAAGCCCTGGCGCATGGCTGGTGCAGACCAGCGCGTCTGGGGCTGGACCAAGCCGCCCTTCTTCGAGCGCCAGGGCAAGGAGCATGAGGCTGCCCGCCAGCGCGTGGCGATGTTCGACCTGTCCTCCTTCGGCAAGATCGATGTCAGCGGTCCCGGCGCCCTGGCGTTACTCCAGCGCCTCGCCGATAGCAATATCGATAAGCCCGTCGGCAGCGCCATCTACACCCAGTTCCTCAACACGCGCGGCGGCGTCGAAGCCGATGTGACCATCACCCGCCTGGCGCAGGATCATTTCCGCGTCATCACCGGCTCGGGCTTCATCTCCAACGACCTGGGCTGGATCAAGATGCACATCCAGCCCGGTGACGCGCCGGTGGAAGTGCGCGATGTCACCTTCGATTGGGCATGCATTGCTATGTGGGGTCCCAATTCGCGCCAGGTGCTTGAAAAAGTGACCTCCAGCGATGTCTCGAACCAGGCGAACCCCTACCTGACTGCCCGCTGGATCGATATCAACGGCGCGCGTGTCCTGGCGCAGCGCGTCAGCTACATCGGCGAGCTGGGTTGGGAGCTGTACGTCCCCGTCGATCGCGCCCTGCCGGTTTGGGACCTGCTCTACGCCGCCGGTCAGGAGTTCGGCTTGGAAGTGGGCGGCTACAAGGTGCTGGAACTCGCTGCGCCTGGAGAAAGGCTACCGCTACTTCACCGCGGACGTCACCCCCATGGAAGATCCCTATTCAGCCGGGCTGGGCTTCTGCGTCGACCTGAACAAGGGCGATTTCATCGGTCGCCAGGCGCTGGTCGAGAAGAAGGCTGCCGGGCTCAAGCACAAGCTCTGCACCCTGGTGCTGGACGGTGAAGACTTCCAGACCATCTACGGCGGCGAGGCCGTTTACCTGGATGGCAAAGTGGTCTCGCGCGTGCGCAGCGGCGGTTACGGCTTCACCCTGCAGCGCAACATCGTCTACGCCTACCTGCCCCCCGAGCTGGCAAAGATCGGCACCCGCCTGGATGTGGATGTCTTCGACGCCGTCCACAAGGCGGAGGTAGCCCCCACGGTCCTGCTGGATCCCAAGGGAGAAAGGCTGAGGATGTAAGCCGATGACCGTCAGTATCGATACCGTCGTCGCCCGCATCCCCGATTGGCAGGGGAAGCGGGTTGAGATCAAGCCCCTCTCCGGCGGGCTGACCAACACCAACTACCGCGTGGATGTGGACGGTGTGCCGCACTTCGTGCGCGTCCCCGGCGCCAAGACCGACCTGCTCGCCATCGACCGGCGTAACGAGTACTTCAACTCCAAAGCCGCAGCAGAGGCTGGCGTCGGTCCGCGGGTGCTTTACCACCTTCCCGAGTACGATGTGATGGTGCTGGAGTTCATCCTGGGCGAGACCATGTCGAACCAGAAGCTACAGGCGCCCGGCATGCCTTCCCGCATCGCCCGCTCGATCAAGATGCTGCATGCGGGTCCGCGCTTCTTGATCGACTTCAACATGTTCCGCCTGACCGAGTACTACCTGAGAATCTGCGCCGAGTACGAAGTGGTCATCCCGCCGCGCTACCCGGAGCGCATGCCCGCCGTTGCCGAGATCGAAAAGGCTCTGCTGGCTTGTCCCTTGCCCACAGTCCCGTGCAATAACGACCTGCTGGCGGAGAACTACATCGACGACGGTAAAATCCTGCGCCTCATCGACTTTGAGTACAGCGGCAACAACGATCCTTGCTTCGAGCTGGGCAACACCTGCCAGGAGCTGGGTTACGACGAAGCCCGCATCCAGGAGCTATGCGCCGCTTACTTTGGCGAGGCTTCGCCTGCCATGATCGCCCGCATGAAGCTTAACATGATCATGTCGGATGTCGGCTGGGGGCTGTGGGCTGCCATCCAGGCGAAGATCTCCAAGATCGAGTACGATTTTTGGGGCTGGGCGATCGAGCGCTGGGCGCGCGCCGAAGACAAGCTGGATTCGGCGGAGTTCCCGCGCTGGCTGGAAGATGTCTGTAAGCCGCGCTGATGTTGCCAGGCGCTGGAGAGATTCATATCAACCGTAAACAGGAGACCCCTGAATGGTAACTTTTTCTGATCTGCTTACCCAAGAACAGGTTTTGCGCGTGCACGAAGCCGCCCTGGAGATCCTCGAACAGGTGGGTATGCTGGTGCGCAATCCCAAAGCACGCCAATACCTGACGAAGCACGGCTGCCAGCCGGACCCCGAGAGCGAGATCATCCGCTTCCCGCGCAAGGTGGTAGAAGAATTTCGCCAGCTCTTCCCCCCGAAGTTCACTTTCTACGGGCGCGAGCCCAAGTACGACCGCACCCTGCCCGATGACCGTCCCGTCATCATCACCGGCAGCTCCGCGCCCTTCATCATCGATCCGGTCACCGGATATGAGCGCCGCTCCTACTCGGATGATCTCGCCCGCATCGCTTACCTGGTCAACGAGATGCCCGGCTACGATGTCTTCTCCGTCTCTACCCTGGCAGAAGACGCCCCGCCTGGTTATTTCACCCTGGCGCGCCTCTACCCCTCGGTCAAGAACTGCCTCAAGCCCATCCGCAGCAACGCGCCCACGCGGGAGGAAGCCGAGCAGATCATCCAGCTCGGCAGTATCATCGCCGGCAGCGAAGCCGCTTTCTTCGAGCGCCCCTTCATCACCACCCACTTCTGCCCGGTCGTCTCTCCCCTCACCATGGATTACGACTCGACCGAGCTGACCATCTTCTTCTCCGAGAAGAAGCTGCCCGTCTATCCCAGCATTGTCCCCAACGCCGGTCTCACCTCGCCGCTCACCCTGGCGGGCACGCTTGCCCAGTCCTGCGCTGAGCTGCTGGCGATCGGCGCCTTGATGCAGATGGTGCAGCCCGCCACGCCGCTGCTCTTCAGCACCCTGCCTACCGTAACCGATATGCGCACCGGCGCTTACGCATCCGGCGGCATCGAGTGCGCCATGCTGCACATGGCTTGCGCCCAGATGGCGCGCTTTTACAACATCCCCAGCGGCGGCTACATCGGTCTCACCAACTCCAAGCTCAACGACGCCCAGGCTGGTTACGAGACCGGCATGTCGGTTGTCGCCGGTTACCTGGGCGGCGCCGATATGTTCAACATGGCTGGCTTGCTCGAAGCGCTCAAGTCCTTCGATTTTGGCAAAGCCATGACAGACAACGAGATCGCCATGATGCTCAAGCGCATCGCCCGCGGCATGGAGTTCAGCGAGGATAACCTATCGCTGGACGTGATCCGCGAGGTTGGACCCGCCGGCAACTTCATCACCCATGATCAAACCGTCGATCTAATGAAGGTCACCGGTTTGCTCACCGAGATCTCGGATCGCGACACGCGCGACGGCTGGGTCATCCGCGGCTCGCTGGATACCCAGGCGCGCGCCCTGGAGCGTGTGCGCGAGATCCTGTCCTTTGACAACCCGGCTGCCTTCTCGCCGGAGGTCGACGCCCAAATCCATGCCGCCTTCCCCGGTCTGGTCAAAGGAGACGCTACCCTGCCGCAAGGCTGGAAGCGCGTCTCGCAGGAAGAAGCCAGCCGTCCGGCGCGCCGCGAGCGCCGCCACGCCCGCGGTTGAGCCCAATATCTGTAGGGGCGCATGGCCATGCGCCCCTACAAAACACCAAACAAGGGAGACGCGATGAAACTATTCTTTGCTACTGATGTGCACGGATCGGAGATCTGCTGGAAAAAGTTTATCGCCGGTGCAAAGTTCTACGAAGTCGACACCCTCATCCTGGGCGGAGACATGACCGGGAAAGCGGTTATTCCCATCATCGATCAGGGGAATAATAAGTGGAAAGTCACTTTGCTCGAGCAGGAGAGTATGCTCGAAGGCAAGGAGGAAGTGGATAAATGGGTCCAGAATATCCAGAACCGGGGCTACTATCCATATGTCACCACTCCAGACGAAGTGGCTGAAATTTCCGGCACACCGGGGCGCTCGGATGAGGTCTTCCTGATGCAGGTCATGAATACTGTCCAGCGCTGGATGGATTACGCCGATGCCAAACTAGAAGGCACCGGGATCAAGTGTTATGTCTGCCCTGGCAACGATGACTGGTTTGAGATTGATGATGTGATCAAGAGCTCCAAGCGGGTTGAGCTGACGGAAGGCAAGGTCATCCAGCTCGATAAGGATCACGAGATGGCATCCAGCGGCTGGTCTAACCCCACGCCCTGGGATACCCACCGTGAAGAGCCGGAGGATAAGCTCCTGCAGCGCATCGAAGCCGTGGTCAGCCAGGTGCGCAACCCTGCGACTGCTGTCTTTGCCCTGCACGCGCCTCCCTACGGCAGCGGTCTGGACGAAGCCCCCGAGCTCACCAAGGACCTGCGTCCCACTTACGCCGGGCGCTCCCTGGTTCCGGTGGGCAGCAAATCCGTGCTCCAGGTCATCGAGAAGTACCAGCCCCTGCTCGGCTTGCACGGGCACGTCCACGAAGGCAAAGGCACCAAGAAATTCAAGCGCACCCTGTCCATCAATCCTGGCAGCATGTACGAACAGGGTATCTTGCATGGCGCCGTTGTTGACCTTAAGCCCAACAAGATAGGCACTTATATCCTTACAACAGGATAGTAGTGTAGCGCAAGCTGTTAGCTTGTGCTTCAGGGCATCATTCTTCTAAAGCCAACTGCAGAAAGGGATTTATCCGGAAAGGAGAGCACCTATCGAGACAAACGGCTGTCGATGATCGGCGATTAAAGAAACATGGATTACTTGTCCAACCGGGTTTGCCCTTCAGCCATTTCCGTGGCAAACCCCCAATTAGCTAGAGGAGATATGCAATGAGTGAAGTAACCCTGTTTGTTCGCAAAGCCAGTGGGCTTGTCCGCTCCTGGTCCGTGTTCGACGCTTTCATCTACGCAACCTTCTCGATCAACCTGATCACCCTGGGTTTGTTCATCTTCTCGTACTGCTGGTACTTCGATGGCAATCTCATCACGGCTGTGATCATCGGCGCCATATTCACCATCTTCGAGGTGATCGTCTACGCCAGCCTGATCTCCGCCATGCCACGTGCCGGCGGCGACTACGTCTGGCAGAGCCGGATCCTCGGTCGTGGCATTGGCTTCCTGCTCACCGTTACCGGCTGGTGGTTCATCCTGTGGCTGTGGGTGCCGCTCTACGGTCAGATGCTGGCTTACGAGGTGCTCACCCCGCTGGCTGCCATCCTGGGCTCGCCCTCCCTGGCGCTGTGGTTCACCACCTATCCCTATGGTCCGCTGGTCAGCATGCTGATCGTCTGTCTGGTCGCCTTCATCTACATTGCCATCGGCATGAAAGCTTATGCCCGCGTCCAGAAATTCAGCTTCTATGTGGGCATGGTCGGTCTGGCGGTCGTCTTCGCCCTGCTGCTCTTCGGCAACAATGCAGCCTTCATCAACGGCTTGAACACCAACATCCCCGCGCTTTACGGCGTCGAAGCGGGTGTGGATTACTACGCCGCTACGATCGCTGCCGGGCAGGAAGCGGGCGCCACCTTCGGTCAGCTCGGCTCGGTCGCCTTCTTCGCCAGCTTCGCCCTGATCCCGATGCTCGTCTTCTTCAACCTGTGGCCCAACTGGGGCTCCACCCTGTATGGCGAGGTGCGCGGCGCTTCCGATTACAAGCGCAATTTCTCGGGCATGGCTGCCGCCATCATCGTCACCGCCACGCTGGCTGTGGTCTTCTTCCTGCTGATCGCCAAGACCATCGGCTGGGAGTTCTACATCATGGCGAACGGCGCCTTCTGGAGCAACATCTTCTACGGCACCTCGGTCGCCATCCCCGTCTGGCCCTACCCGGTGCAGTTCGCTACCTTCCTCACCACCAGCCGTCCGATCCAGTTCCTGGTCGTCGGCGCTGTCGCTTTCTGGTGGATCGGCTGGTCGGGCACCGTCTTTTTGAGCTCCACGCGCGTCATCTTCGCTGCCGCCTTCGACCGCATGCTGCCTGAATGGGTCTCCAAGATCGAGCCCCGCACCCGCACGCCCATCTATGCCCTGCTGCTGATGGTCATCCCGGGGGCGATCGTCTCGTTGATGTATGCCTTCAATATTGCCAAGATGCAGTCCATTGTCCTGGATGCCACCCTGGTGATCGCCATCACCTTCTTCGGCACTGCCATAGCAGCGATCGTGCTGCCCTGGCGCCAGAAGAGCGTCTTCGATGGCTCCCCCATCGCCAAGTACAAGATGCCAACCTGGCTGAGCTGGCTGGTTACCTTATTGTTTGCCGCAGGCGTTGTCTACCTGCTGTATTTGACATACACCTACGCCATGGCTGTGTTCGCCCAATGGCCGGATCAGACGGCGCTCACGCAGGCGATGATCGTCGTCGTGGCTGTTTTGGGCTTGCTCAACGTCGTGCTGCTCCTCTGGCTGGCATACTATGTCATCCGCAAGCTCTTAGCCGGGGAGAAGCTGCCCCTCGTCACCGTCGCCGGGCTGGTCTTCTTCGCCTTCCTGGACTGGCTGCTGGTGGAGTGGTTCTGGGATCCCAATTACTATTATGGCATCGGCTGGCAGAACAGCACCTCCATGCTGTTCATGATCGCCATGTACGTGCTGGCAGCGGTGATTTACTTTGGCTTCAGCGCCTACCGCCGCCGCCAGGGTATCGACGTCAATAAGGTCTACCAGAACATTCCGGTGGAGTAAGCGTATTTTCTGGTTGGGGAGCCTGCTTGCAGGCTCCCTTACAATTGATCCGTAAGTTATGTTTTTCACAGGCAAGCTTAATTGACTTTCTCTGCCAATGATGCTAAAATGCATTTCAGGCGTTACCATGCAGTTCCGGCGGTTTTACCAGCCAACAGGCGTGATCCCATCGCTTTGGGGAATTGAGCTGGCTGCTAAAATGGCGCAAGCCTAACTCATCTAGACGGAGGTGTGCACTGGGATAATGCTCTCTGGAAGTACTGAACTGATCTAGAAGTTCAAGTCGACCCTTCAAGATGTAATAACCTATATCAACTTTTCATGGAGGAATGTATGTCTAAGAACATCAAGCCCTTCACGCTCAAGCTGACCACATTGCTGGTCGTCTTCGCGTTCCTGCTGGCGGCTTGCGCTGCCCCCACCCAGGCTCCGGCGCCTGCCGCCACTGAGCCGCCCGCAGCCGCCACCGAGGCGCCTGCACCCGCCACCTCAGGCACGAGTGTCAAAGATATCTCTCCAGAGCTGATCGCTGCCTGCAAGGCAGAAGGCATGGTGACGATCATTGCCACCCCGGCTTCCTGGGCTAACTACGGCGAGATCTTCAAGATCTTCGAAGAGACATCCGGCGTCAAGATCAACTCGCTGGATGAGAACGCCGGCTCCGCAGATGAGCTGGCAGCCGTCGAAGCCAACAAGGGCAACATGGGTCCCCAGGCGCCTGATATCCTGGACGTTGGCTATGCCTACGGGCAGCAGGGCATTGACAAAGGCTTGTATATGCCCTACAAGGTCAGCACCTGGGATAAGATCCCCGAGATCGTCATCGGCATTCCTGCCAAACACCCGGAGGGCTACTGGACCGGCGGTTACTACGGCGTGATGGCTATGGAGACCAACGCCGCAGCCGTGCAGAATCCGCCCAAGAACTGGGAAGACCTTTTGAAGGAAGAATACAAGGGTCAATTCGCCCTCACCGGCGACCCACGCTCCTCCAACCAGGCTATTCAGGCGGTATTTGCTGCTGCCCTGGCAAACGGCGGCTCGCTGGATAACGCCCAGCCCGGTCTCGATTTCTTCAAGAAAGTCAATGATGCGGGCAACTTCGTCCCCGTGATCGCCAAGCCCGGCACCATCGCCCAGGGCGCTACCCCCATCGTCCTAGCCTGGGACTACCTCGCCTTCGGTGATAAGGATACCTTTGCCGGTAACCCGCCCATCGAGGTGAGCTACCCCAGCCCCACCATCGCCAGCATGTACGTCCAGGCGATCAGCGCTTACGCCCCGCATCCCAACTGCGCCAAGCTCTGGATGGAAGTCCTCCATTCCGACGAAGGTCAGCTGGCATGGATGAAGGGCTACGCCCATGGCGTCCAGCAGGCTGACCTGGAAGCGCGCGGGCTGGTTCCCGCCGATGTCGCCGCCAAACTGCCCGCCTCCAGCGAATTTGCCTCGGCGGTTTCCCCCAGCCCCGATCAGCTCACCGCAGCTCGGGCGCTGATCACCGAAGGCTGGATGAGCACCGTGGGCGTCGATATCCCCACCCCGGCTCCATAACCAGAGCATGACTGCGATAGATGCTGTACAGCGGGACGCACCTCGGGTGCGTCCCGCCCTCAAAAAACAAGGTCCTGGGCATGGCTCGGCGTAGTGCCCTTCTTTCTCTTCACCTTCGCCTTTCTCCTCTATCCCTCCTCCACCATCGTCATCCGCAGCTTTCAGGATGCGGAGACCGGCAGCTTCACCTTCCAGAATATCGTGGCTCTCTTCCAGAACCCCTACATCATGGGGGCTTACAAGATCAGCCTGCAGATCAGCCTGGTCACCTCGGTCGGCGGCGCCATCTTCGGCTTCCTGCTGGCGTATGCTGCTATTCGCGGCGGTCTGCCCGTCTTCATGCGCGCCAGCCTGCTGACTTTCTGCGGTGTGGCTTCCAACTTTGCCGGCGTTCCCCTGGCTTTTGCTTTCATCGCCTTGCTCTCCCCCACCGGTATGCTTATTGCCTGGATGAGGGCGTTTGGATTCAATCCGTACTTTCACGGCTTCACGCTGTACACATTCTGGGGGTTGAGTCTGGTCTACATGTACTTCCAGTTCCCCCTGATGGTGCTGATCATCGCTCCGGCGATCGATGGTCTGCGTCGCGAGTGGTCTGAGGCATCCCAGAATTTGGGCGCCACTTCCTCCCAATACTGGCGCTACGTGGCTTTCCCCATCCTGCTGCCCTCCTTGCTGGGCACCACGATCCTGCTCTTCGGCAACGCCTTTGGCGCCTTTGCCACCGCTCAGGCATTGACCGGCGGACAGATCAACCTGGTGACCATCGTCATCGGCTCGGAGTTGCGCGGCGACGTCCTGGGTAATCCCGGTATCGGTTACGCCATGGCGCTGGGCATGGTGGTCATCATGGCGTTGGCGATCACCGGGTATACGATCCTTCAACGACGGACGGAGAGGTGGTTGCGATGAAGCGCAGTGGCAAGATTTGGGCGTGGATCATCATTATTATCGGCATCCTGTACTTCTTCCTGCCGCTGCTGGCGACGTTCATGTTTTCACTGCGCGCCAAGCTCGGGGTGTTGAGCTTCCAGGCATACCTGAATGTCTTCAACGACCCGAAGTTTATCCGCAGCTTCACCGCCTCGCTGCTCTGGGCTACTCTCACCATCCTCGTCGGTATCTTGCTCTTCGTTCCCACGGCTTATTGGGTGCGCCTGCGCGTTCCCAAAGCTCGCACTGCCGTGGAGTTCATCACCCTGCTGCCTTTCGTCGTGCCCGTCATCGTGTATGTCTTCGGTTTGGTGCGTACCTACAGCCGCCCACCTTTTTAATTGTGGATAATCCCGGCTTGCTCATTGCAGCCTACACGATTCTCTCCATGCCCTACATGTACCGCGCTGTCGATATCGGCCTGCGCTCCATCGATGTGCGCACGTTGACGGAAGCTGCTCAGAGCTTAGGCGCCGGCTGGGGGACGGTGATGTTCCGCGTCATCATCCCCAATATTCGCCTTGCCATCTTGAACGGCGCTTTCCTGGCATTTGCTATCGTGATCGGCGAGTACATTCTGGCTCAGTATCTCGCCAAGCCTGCCTTTGCCCCCTACATGGCGGTTTTGATCCAAAATAAGGCGTACGAGCCCGCCGCGCTGGCTGTCATCAGCTTTGCCCTCACCTGGGCGTGTATGGGCATTATCTCGCTCTTCGGCCGCGGCCAGCAGGGCGGTATGGCTGGTCCACGTTAGATTTAATCCTTCTTCTCGATTGAGGTAACAGTGGCTTTCCTCGAAATCAACAACGTCAATAAAATCTTTGGTACAGATACTGCTGCCGTGGAAGATTTCAACCTCCACGTGGAAAAAGGGGAGTTGGTCTCCTTCCTCGGACCCAGCGGCTGCGGCAAGACCACCACGCTGCGCATGGTGGCGGGCTTCGAACTACCCACCTCGGGCGTCGTCCTCATTAATGGCAAAGATGTCACCAACGTGCCGCCCAACCGGCGCAATGTGGGTATGGTCTTCCAGGCGTACGCCCTCTTCCCCAACATGACTGTCGCCGGTAATATCGGCTTTGGTATGAAGATCGCCAAAAAACCGGCTGCGGAGATCAAGCGCCGCGTGGAGGAGATGCTCCACCTTATCCATATGGATGGCTTCGGCGACCGCTACCCCTACCAGCTCTCCGGCGGTCAGCAGCAGCGCGTTGCCCTCGCCCGCGCCCTGGCACTCAGCCCGACGATCCTGCTTCTCGATGAGCCCCTCTCCGCCCTGGATGCCAAGATCCGTGTCTCCTTGCGCAGTGAGATCCGCGCCATCCAGCGGGAATTGGGGATCACCACCATTTACGTCACCCACGACCAGGAAGAGGCGCTCTCCATCTCCGACCGTGTGGTCGTTATGTACAAGGGGCGCATGGAGCAGGTCGGCGCGCCCTTCGAGATCTACAATTTCCCCAAGACCGAATTCGTCGCCAACTTTGTCGGCACGCTCAACGCGGTCAGCGCCGAAATTGCTGATCCTGCCGCCAGCCTCATCCGCATCGATGAGCAGCAGTTGCAGACCGCCAGTGATATCAGCCAATCGAAAGCTGGCGACAAGGTCATGGTTGCCATCCGCCCGGAGAGGCTGAGCTTTGCCAATGATGGTCAGAAAGCCAACGTGATCGACGCCACCATCGAGAATATCACCTTCTTAGGCTCGATCGTGCGCATCCAGGTCATGATTGGGAAGAGCAAGTTCTTCATGGATACGTTCAACAATCCTTTCCTGGAGCTGCCCAAGATCGGCGACCATACCCAGGTCACCTGCTCGCGTGAAGCGGTATTGGTGATTACCCCTGAGCAGGTGGTGGCATAGTGCTGTTCCGGTGATCGCTGCTGCACCGTTGCGCAGCGATCACCTCTTCCCACCTCCTATAGAAAATGGGCTTTTTCCTTTGAACAAGGTCATCTCGATCTATTCGGATGCTCTGCGCTGTGCTGCCGCTGTTGCCGGGATGGAATTCCCGCGTGTTTGGGCGAATAAACCTTATGGGCGGCGCTGTGCTGGTGGGGATAGTCCGGAGGCGATGCTCACTTGACGTTTTTGCTGATTTTCTTCGTGTTTGTTGCGCTGGCATTTGATTTCCTGAACGGCTTCCACGATTTTGCCAACGTGGTTGCCACGGCGATTGCTTCGCGTGCCATGCCGCCTAATACCGCCCTGGTCATGACGGCGATCGCCAATTTTATCGGTCCATTCCTCTTTGGCGTTGCGGTCGCTACCACTATCGGCGACGAGGTGCTCGCCCCTGAGGCGGTTACCGTCCCGGTTGCCCTGGCAGCCCTGCTCTCCGCCATCGTCTGGAATATCATCACCTGGTTGCTCGGCATCCCCTCCAGCTCTTCTCACGCTTTGATCGGCGGCTTTATCGGCGCTGCCATCGCCGGCTACGGCACACAGGCGATCATCTGGAGCGGTCTGGAGAAGGTGCTCATCGGTCTCTTCGTCTCGCCCATCCTGGGCTTGATCTTCGGCTGGGTGATCATGCACCTGGTGCTGTTCTTCGGCAAGTGGATGACCCCTGGCGCCAATGTCTTCTTCAAGCGTGCCCAATGGGGCACCTCGCTCAGTCTGGCGCTGGCGCACGGCTCGAACGATGCTCAGAAGACCATGGGCATCATCACCATGGGGCTTGTAGCCTTCGGGGTCATCCCTACCTTCGAAGTGCCCCAATGGGTGATCGCCGCTTGTGCTGGCGCCATCGCCCTGGGCACCTTGTTTGGCGGCTGGCGCTTGATCCGTACTATGGGCGCCGGATTCTATCGCGTGCGCCCCATCCATGCCTTCTCGTCGCAGTTCGCCAGCACAATAGTCATCCTTGGCGCGGCGCTGGGCGGCGCCCCGGTCAGCACCACGCAAGTGATCTCCTCCACTATCGTCGGCGCCGGCGCTGCGCATCGTGTACCCATGGTGCGCTGGACGCTTGCCTCCCAAATCGTCTTTGCCTGGGTGCTCACCATCCCGTTCACAGGATTGTTAGGCGCTTTGTTCTTCTTAATCCTCAATCAGATCGTATAATTGGAAATCATGGGAAATTCAATCACGACAAATACAGAAGAATCACAAAATAGCAAAAAGAAATTCAGCCTCTCGGGCATGTTCAAGCGCAAGCCCAACCGCTTCATCGACTTGCTGATCCAGCAAGCCAAGCTCGCAGAAGACGGTATGGTTGCCCTCTCGGCTTACTTCGATAAGCCTACCAAGCGTCGCGCCGATGTGGTCGATAAGCTCGAGACCGAGGCGGATGAGATCCGCCGCATTCTCATCGATGAGCTGAACCATACCTTCGTCACCCCCTTCGACCGCGAGGATATCCATAGCCTGTCGCGCGCCATCGATGACATGCTGGATTACGCCTATACCACGGTGGTTGAGATGTCTATCCTGGAGGTCGAGCCCAACGACCACATGCGCCAGATCGGCGCCCTGCTGGCTAAGGCTGCCAGCGAGGTGCATCTGGGCGTGCAGCGCCTGGCAGACCACCCCGGCGTGGCGCAAAACCATGCCGTGCGCGTCAAGCAGCTCGAGAACCAGGTCGAGCACCTCTACCGCCAGGCGATTGCCGACCTGTTCAACCATCCTCGGGATCTGGAATACATCGTGCAGATGCTCAAGATGCGGGAAACCTACCGCCACCTGAGCAATGCCGCCGACCGTGGCGACGAAGCCGCCAATATCCTCTCGGATATTGTCGTCAAGATGGGCTAACTCCCCCTCCTACCGCCCCAACACCGCGATCAGGATCAAGCCGAATGTGATCAGCAGTGCGCCCGTCATGCGCACTGTCACGCCTTCTTCGCCGTAAACCTTGAAGGCGATGATCGCCCCGATGACGATGCTGAACTGGCGGAATGCCACGATATAGCTGGCGTTCGGGACAAGCTGGTACGCCCACAGGATCAGCCAGTAAGCGGCAAACCCCAGCACGCCGGCGATGATCGCCAGCTTCCAACCCGCTGTAGATTTTGTTGCTTTCCCTTTGTTGAAAGCGCGCATAAAAAAGATATACGGCGGCAGGCTCAGCAGATAGTAGAAATAACCGTAGCGGGCTGCCGTGTCTGCGCCCTGCTGGACCACCTCAGCGGCATACTTATCCAGCAGTGTATAACTGACGGAGCCCAAAGCCGCCACCAGCACCCAGATGCTTGCCCGGTTGAAATAGTTTTTCAGATGGATATCTGTGAAAGACTTGAGCGGTACGAGCAAGCAGCCAAACGAGACGAACAGCACCCCCACCCAGCCCCATTGGGTCAGGGGTCTTCCCCGCAGCACATCCGCAATCGCTACAAAGACCACCGGCAGCGCCCTCGCCAGCGGGTAGACGACGGTAAAATCGGTCATCGCGTAGCCCCGCGCCAGCCCGAAGAGGTATAGCCGCCGCCGCAATTCCCGAGCCTACCAGGCACAGCCATGCCACCGGTGTGATCGAGCGCGTCAGTAGCCTCGGATACCACTGCCGGGACAAACCCAATCGCAATCACGGCGATCAGCATGCGCTTGTAGAAAACCTCGGTGGAGCGCTCATACGTGGAGAGCAGGTTCCAGCCGGCGTGCATGAAAGTGGATGCCAGGACCAAAAGAATAACGAATGGAGTCATGCGCGGTTAGCTCTTTGCGGAATCTAAAAAACAGGCAGCGGGCAAGCTGAGTTTGTCCGCTACCTGTTTTCCGGTATCGTTGGCTGCAATTTCTATACTCCGCAGGGTCAAGATGGGTGGCTGGTGTCTACCGACATCCAGATCAGTGTCTGGTGGACGCGAAAGCCGGCATCCAGGATCGCCTGTTGTGCGTGCAGCGCCGGGTAATCCAGGGAGAGCGGGCGCTTGGGCGAGAGCCGCCGGCGGGCGTAGCGCAGCAGCGCCTTTGCCGCCTCCTCTTCGTTCTCGCCATCTGCAGCCAGCCAGAGACTGTCGGCGTAAGAGTGGGTGGCGTTCCACGCCAGCACACCCATCAAGTGGTCGCCCTGCCAGGCTGACCATTGCCGCAAGTTGATATCGTTGAACATGCCGGTAAAAGAATCCCGTCACTCCCGGGCGCAGCCAGGCAGGTTTTAACGAGAGATGCCAGGTCACTTCTGCCGGGTATAGCCGGCGCAGCCAGCTCTCTTGCGCGTGCCAGTCCTGTGTTCTGCGCTCGCCGATATGGACAGGCTGGGCAGGGGTTACCGCTCGCCTGCCATTCTCGTCCTGCAGCGGTGTGGCTTTACTATCGCAAATCCAGGTGGTCCGCCGGGCTCGTTCCTGGAAGCCCAGCGAGCGGTAAAGCTTGATGGCAGGCTCGTTCTCCTCGCGCACGTGCAGCCAGGTTGTGCGGATGCCGCGTTGCCGCGCATGGTCGATCGCCTTGGCGGTCAGCCGGTATGCGATCCCCCTGCGGCGGTAATCCGGGTGCACTGCCACATTAGCGATCAGCATGGTCGGCGCCTGGTGCAGGTTATAGGGGATCAGCGTCAGGTTGCCCACGATGCGCTTGTCCTCTTCCCAGACGAAGCCGGAGAGGGGCAAGGGGGATCGCTCGGACAGGCTGCTGATCCAGTTGAGCGTGCCGGGGTTATGCGAGAGCGAGCGCATCTGTTGGATATAGCGCTGCCCGTCGCTGTCGAGTGTGTCCGCAAAGCACTGCTCAACCAGGTCTGCCACGCCCCCCAGGTCCCTGCGTACATCGAGCGGGCGGAGATGTCCGCTTTGCGCTGTGTTCCCCAGCAAGTTCGTCATTGTCGTCATGTCGATCGGCGCCCCACGCTCTTTAATCAATTCTACTCCAATATCTGCCTTCTTGGCTCATTGGGATTTGCCGTGATGATTTCCGGACCACATCCGGGTACTTGCCACGGCGATTCTCAATGAACCGGCTTCTTTCCTCTTGCGTTTGAACCGTTCCCGGGTAAAATATCTAACACAAATGTTCTGATCCAAAAAGGTGTCCGGATGACCCTGAATTTTCAGCAAGTCCGCCAGCAGGTCCAGCGCCTGGGAGAGAGCGCTCCTTCGCGCTACCACCAGCTTCAGAGTTTGCGTCGCCAGGCGCAAGCGCTGTTGGATGATAACGCCAACGCCAATGAGCAGCTGCGCAGTAAGGTCGAGCGCATCGTCCGCACGTACGATAACTCCCTGCGCTGCGCCTTGCCTGCTGGCGAGCCGCTCGACGCCCATATCACCTGCCCGGAATTGACCCTCCCGCTGACGATCCTGGCTGCCGATGGCTCGCAGATCAACCCCGACCGCCATGCTGCAGTCGAGTACAGCCTGGTCAACGTCGGCGCGATTTGCACGCGCCAGGGCTCGGCGCAGCCGCCGGTCATCACCATCGCCAGCCAGTTGCTCTCACCGGAAGACCGCGAGCCCATGACCGAGAACCGCCTCGCCCTGCTGCGCGATCTGGAGGAGCGCAAGATGCTGGCGCAGCTCTCTGCCGGGTTAGAGCCTCCCGTCATCTCCTTCACCGATGGTCCGATGGAGCTGTGGGGCGCCAAAGAAGCTGACTCTCAGTACGCCTCTGAGTACAAAGAGAGCCTGGATGAATATATCGCCGTTTTAAAGGACCTCTTCCACAGCAACGTGGTGACTGCCGGCTACGTCGATAAACCGTCAGCCGCCCTGCTGGTGCGCCTGTTGGAGGTGGCTTGCGCCACCGACGAGGATCTTGCCAATATCCGCCAGTACCACCCGCTGCGCGGCGTGCGCGATACCGATCTCCTCGCCCCATTGCTCGCTCCAGGCGAGCGTTCGGCTGTTTTCCGCCTCCAGTCACAATCGTCCAAGAACTATGCCAACGAGCTATCGGTGCACTTTTTCTACCTGAACGTGGGCAGGCAGGGCAAACCCTGGTTGGCGCGGGTCGAAACCCCTGCCTGGGTTGCTGCCTCTCCACCCCTGCTCGATAGCCTGCACGCCGTCCTGGTCGACCAGTGCCGCATCTTGGGCGCCCGCGCCTACCCCTACTTGCTCCATCGCGCCCACGAGACTGCCGTGGTCAGCCTGGAAGAGCGCGACCAGGTCACCCAGATGATCGCCCTGGAGCTCCAGCGCCAGGGTGTGCCTCTCTCCGCTCCATCACACAAGCAGGCGCTCAAGGACAGCGCTGGAAGGACAAGGTATCAGCCATGAGTTAAATCGAGATCGGTCGCTTGTTGCGCGCCAGCACCTCCGGCCTGGTGGTCGGCTGCCGGGTTTCGCAGGTGGATGCGCCCGCATTTGCGGCGTTGGTGCGCGTTCCCGTGGGTCCTTCGCTGCATATCTACGGCTTGATTTACGACATTCACATCGACGACGATGGCTTGGTGCGCCAACTCATCACCGCCGAGGGTGTGGACGATGAGGTCATCGCCGATAACCGTCTCAATCGCAATGTGCCTTTAGAGATGAGCGTCCTCTCGGTCGGCTACCGCCAGGGCGACGCGGTTTTCCACAGCATCCCGCCCCGCCCGCCCCTCAGCCTGGACGCTATCTACCTGTGCGATACCCCCGACCTGCTGACGTTTACCTCCGCGGGTCGTTTTGGCTACTTCCGCCATATCCTGCGCGCCCAAGACCTGCCCGTCGGTGAGCTCCTGGCGTCGCATCTCCAGCAAGCGGGTGAAGCTCATCGCCTCGCCGGGGATGCCGGATGGCTGGATCGCGCCACCCAGGAGCTCATTATCCTCCTGCGCGACGATTATCCCGGCCTGATCAGCGTCCTTAGCGCTTTGGGTGACGTCTATCGTTGATGTGAGTACGGGAGAAGAGTTTTCGTTGTGGTTTTGGGCGGCATTGCCGCCCAAAACCACAACAAGAGTTGAGTCAAGGGCAGGTCTACCGGCTGATCGCTGGCATGAACATCACATAGCGGTAGATCCAGATGAACACGCCCGACGATGTGTTCCCATAAGTATCCTGCGCCTTGGCAAACACCTGGTTCCAATTGGCTGCCAGCTTGCAGGTATCGATATCCCACTGATAGGGCAGGCTGTTATCAATGCCGATCTCCACGTAAGCTCCGCTTCCAATCGTGGCATCCCAGCGGTAGAAGCGCACATGATGGACGGCTACATTGTCTGTTGCGCTCACCATCAGGCGTAGCGTCTGGCAGCCGACATTGACCCGCTCGCCGTTCAGCACGGGCTGTAGCCACGAAACGGTCGGTGCCTGGTAATCCGGCGCCAGGATGCGGCTGATCCACTCCGATTGGTTGTTGCCGCTCACCGGATCGGCAGTCGTCGAGCTCATGCTGGCGATGTTGCTCACCAGTCCCGTGGCAGCCAGGTCGACATAGGTGGTAATGCTGATTACAACGCTTGCCTCTGGCTGCATCCCGCCCAGGATGCACTCCACCGTTCCGTCGCTGTGTGTGCAGCCGGCTGGCGCGGAGACAAAGCTCACCGCCGCCGGCAGGTTGTCGACCACGCGCACGCCCTCCGCCCTGGATGGTCCGTGATTGCTGACCTCCAGGCGGTAGGTGAGGTTCTTGCCGGCAAATGCCGGTTCTGGCTGCCCTGTTTTCACCACACCCACGTCTGCCGCCCGGTTGATCCTCGTCCGCTCAGAGGCGTTGTTATTGTCCGGAATCGGGTCAATCGAGCTGGTTGAAACCGCCGCTGTATTGGTGATCACGCCACTTGCTGCCGGATGGATGCCTGCCGTCAGGGTGATCGTCGCCTGGCTGCCAGCCGGCAGGTTGCCCAGGCTGCAGACCGCTCCCGCACAGCTCCCCTGGCTTGCCGTTGCGGATTGCAGCGTCAAGGCGCTCGGCAGTGTATCCGTAACGATGATGCCGCTGGCGTTTGCCGGTCCCGCATTGTTCACGTTGAGCACGTAGGTCAGCGATTCGCCTGCGCGTGCCGGGTCTGTCTGGTCTTGCTTGCTGATTTGCACGTCCGCCGGTCCCGGCAGGATGGTCGTTGACTCCTGAGCGATATTGTTCTCCGGGACCAGGTCTTCTTCATTGCCAGAGACACTGGCGTTATTGATGATCAAGCCGGTTGTTAATGGATCTACGGTCACCGTCACAGTGATGATTGCAGCGCGGGTCGGGCTGATGGCTCCCACGGCGCATGTGGTCCCGGTACAGGTTCCCTGGCTAGTAACAATTGAAGCGAGGCTCACATTGGACGGCAATGTATCGGTCACGAACACCCCGCTGGCGATTGCCGGTCCGTTGTTTCTCACCGAGAGGGTATAGGTCAGCCTGTCCCCCGCTCGCACCGGGTCGCTCAGATCAAGCTTGCTGATTTGCAGGTCCGCCGTCTCGTTTAAGATAGCAGTCGTTTCCTGCACCCGGTTGTTCCCGCTGGCGGGATCCTCCTCGTTGGCAGTCACCCGGGCGGTATTGGTGATAATGCCCGTTACGCTTGGGTAAACACTCACGGTCATCGTAATGAAAGCCCTGTTATTGGCATCTATCGCTCCCAGGGAGCAGATGAGCCCTGTGCAGGCGCCCTGGCTTGTTCTCGTCGATCGCAGCGCAGCGCTCACCGGCAGTGTATCGGTGACCACCACCCCCGTTGCCTGGGCAGGTCCCGTGTTGCTGATCGTGATCGTATAAGTCAGTAGCTGCCCAGCCCGGATAGGATCTTGCAGGTCATGCTTGCTGATCTGCACATCGGCGGTCTCATCGATGGCAGTAATGATCGTTCTTTCACTCGCCGTGTTGTTGGTCGGGCTGGGATCTGCGGAGGTGGAGAGTACGCTCACTGTATTCGTGATCGTCCCTGCGCCGGCAGCCGCATCCACCCTCCCAACCAGCGTGACGGTTACGGTCTCGCCGGAGGTCACGCTTCCCGGTGTGCAGGTCACCGGATTGGCGCCTGTGCACGTCCCTTTCGTCGACGTGTAGGATTGGTATGCAACCTGGCTCGGCAGTGAATCACGGATTTCCACTCCCTGACCGTCGGAGAGTCCGGAATTCCGGGTCGTGATCGTGTAGGTCAGCAGCGCCCCCGGCGCCACTGTGGCGGATGTTGCCCGCTTGGAGATCGTCAGGTCAGATGCGATCACCACCGGCGTTATCAGCGTTGCGCGGTTATTGGCGCTGTTCGGATCCGGCGTTGTTCCCGAAATCTGCACATCGTTGTTCACCGTGCCGGTTTTCCCGGGATCCACGCGCAGCGTCACCGTCTCCGTGCGGCTGCCCTGGGCTACCAGCACTCCCGCGCTGCATGTCAAGCGGTGACCCTGCACCGAGCAGGGCAGGGATGATCTGGCGTAGCTTGTCCCTCCCGGAAAATCATCGCGCAGCTCCACCCCGCGTGCATCCGACGGACCTGTGTTGCTGATCGCCAGGGTATAGGTGATGGCATCCCCCGCGATTACAGACGCCGGCGCCGCCATGCTCACTTGCAGGTCGCCGGAGCTGGTGATGGTCGTTGTTGCCTGTGCGCTGTCGTTGGTCGCATTGGTGTCCGTGTCCAGAGTGGCAACCGTTGCCTGGTTGAGCAGCGAGCCGGTTGTGGCAGGGTCCACCCTCGCTCGGATCATAGCGCTCGTCGCTGCGCCTGAAGCCACATCTCCCAGGTCGCAGCGCACCGTGCGCGAGACGCTATTGTAGGTGCAGCCGCTGGAGGCTGATGTGTAGCTCAACCCGCTGGGCAGGGTATCCGTGATCGTCACACCGGTCGCCGTGGAGGGACCCGCGTTCGAGATGGAGAGCGTGTAGGTCAGCGCTTCTCCGGCTACCGCCGGGTCGACGGAATCCGTCTTTGTAATCGCCAGGTCAACGTCGGCGTCCGGCGCGCTCGATCACAATCGGCGCGCCGGCTGCCACACACAGGAACAGCCACAGTAGTGCAGCTCCAATGAGGAGCGATAGTTTTTTCTTCAACATTAAATTCCCTTTGAATTCCATGCTTGAGTCGTCCCAGTAAAAGTCCTGCCGTGCTGATTCTAATCCATCGTCCTGCTAAATCGGCGGTGAAGTGGGTGTGGGCTCTTCGGGCGGCGCAGATGTTGGCGTCGGCTCGGGCGGGCGTGGGGATGCCGTCGGCGGCGGCGAGGTGGGGCGGGCGGTTGGCGGCGCCGGGGTGGCGCTGGGGCGCGCGGTGGCAGCCTGGGTGGGCGGCGCGGAGGTGGCGCCGGGGTTGGGTCTAGCGGTAGGCGTCCGGGTTGCGGTTGCGAAGAGGTTCGGCAATCCTGCAGCCGGAGTGCGCGCCATGCCTGTGGGGGTTTGCTCCATTTGCTCCCTCGTCTGCGTCGCCTCCAGGCGGATATCCGGCGTCAGCGATAGAACTGCGGCACGGATCTTATTGCTGAAGAATTCCTCCGGAGGTGTATATGCTCCACAGCGTCCCGGTCCGGTCTCGCCGTCGTTGTATGCCTGGATGAGCCTCGCCAGCTCTAACGCCCTGGCTTGCTCGTATTTCGCCGTATCGCTGCCGTATAACATTTTGTTCAGCCATTCGCTGGCTTCCAGCATCGCCTCCACGATTTGGGATTGGCTTGCCCCGGCGATGATATTGAGGTATGCCGCATGGAGCTGGATGAACACCACATTGAATACCTCGCTTGGCTGGGCTGTGATAAATTCGATCGCTTGTTCTTGAGTATAATACAGGTTGCCGATCGTGAATTCCACAGGCCAGTTCTGTGTGGAGGCGAGCCAGTAATCCGCCGGGTAAGTGCAGTTATTCCCTTGCGCTGGCGCGGCTTTTCGCACCGTTTTGGTCGGCTGCGCTGGGCGTGGGGTATCGTTCAGCGCAGCGGGGATGGCGCTGTTGGTCGCCGTCTGGGTTTGAAGGTTGTCACTGCTGCTGGGAGCGTCCTGGAAGTAAGTCAGTGCGATGGCAATGGGCAGGATCACAGCCAGGAGAAGCACCATAACGACGATGATATTTCTTCCTGCACGTGGAGGTCCGTTTACCACGATACTAAATCTCGCGATCGGCGATTTGCGGGTTGGATAGCTACTCCGAGTTCAAAAATTCACAACTGCTTGAATACAAGTATATCAAGGATATTGCAATTAGAAGGTTAACGCCAGCCGGGTGAAATAAATATGCTAAACCATGATCCATCTTCTGAAAAATCCCGTTCGGTGATCGGCTATGTGGTCGGCGGTGGTCTCAAAGAAAACCTGCGCGTTCGCCTCACCGTCCCCGCCCACCAGGTGCAGGAGGGCGGCTTCGTCGTCGTCGAGAGCCGCGAATGGCTCTTCTTTGGCTTGGTGACCGACCTCCAGCTTGGCGCAACCGACCCGCGCTTTGCCGATGAGCAGTCCGAGAACCGCCTGCCGGCGCAGCTGGCTTCCCTGCTCCACGGGCAGACCCTCTACACTAACCTGGAAGTCCTGCCTGCCCTCATGCTGGAGTGGGGTCCTGAGCCTGGCTCTGTGGAGTACGCCAACTGGCAGGCGGCGATCGACGCTGGCTTGCGCTCCACGCCGGTCCCCATCCCGGTCAAGACGGTGCCCCCGCATCACGCTCCGGTGCGGCTTGCCAGCCCGGGGGATATCGCCGAGATCTTCGGCAAGGTCGAGGATGAGGGCAATTTCGTCATCGGCTACACGCGCGAGCAAGGGCATCCCGTCTGCCTGGACCTGGATAAGTTCGTCCAGCGCTCGGCGGGTGTCTTTGGCGCCACCGGCACTGGTAAATCCTTCCTCACCCGCCTGATCCTGGCGGGTCTCATCCACCATAACCGCGCTTCGCTGCTGGTCTTCGACATGCACAACGAATATGGCTTCGACGATACTGCCTCCGATACCGGGCAGCGCGTCACCGGACTGAAGACCAAATTCCCGGCGCGCGTGCGCCTTGTCGGTTTGGGGCAGGGCGCCCTCGTCCGCCAGCAGCCGCCGGATTTCAACCTGGAGATCGCCATGAGCGATATCCAGCCCGAGGATATCGAGCTGCTCACCCGCGAGCTCAACCTCAAAGAGACCACCCCCACCACGCTCGAAGCCCTGGTAAGTGATTTCGGACCCGGCGCTTGGTTTAGCGCCTTCCGCGAGATGAAATCTGGCGCTGTGATCGAAACGGAAGACGGCAAGAAGGTTCCGGCTCCCGGCAGCGTCGCCGAATGGGCGAACCGCCAAGGCGTCAACGTGATGGCGGCGGAAGGCTTGTATTCCAAGCTGGGTCGCGTCTTCCGCCTGCCTTATATCGTTGAGCGCCCTGCCGCCGATAGCCTGGGCGAGGTGATCAAGGCTTTGGAAGCCGGGCAGCACATTGTCCTTTCCTTCGGGGATCATGAGAGCGACCTGGATTACTTGCTGGTCAGCAACCTGCTCACGCGCAAGATCCGCCAGCAGTGGGAAAAGCGCACCAACGAGTTCCGCGGGAAAGGCGAGAAAGAGCCGCGCCAGCTCGTCATCGTCCTCGAAGAAGCCCACAAGCTGCTCAACCGCGAGATGGCAGCCCAAACCACGTTCAGCACCATCGCCCGCGAGCTGCGCAAGTACTACGTCACCCTGCTGATCGTCGATCAGCGCCCCTCGCAGATTTACGATGAGGTCATGTCTCAGCTTGGCACGCGCATCTCGGGCTGGTTAGGCGATGAAGATGACCTGCATGCCGTCCTATCTGGTCTGGCAGGGCGGGAATCCTTGCGCGGCATGCTGGCTCGCTTGCAGCCGAAGGAGGAGGTGCTCCTGCTCGGTTGGGGGGTGCCTATGCCGCTGCCGGTCAAGTCGCGGCGCTACGACGAGCGCTTCTGGCAGGAGTTGCTCGGCAAGCCCTCCGGCAAGCTGGGCGAAAAAGCGATCCTGGGCAAGCTGGGATACTGAGTTTTCGTAAGAAAACCATTAGATAGCCACAGCGCGCCTTTCATCCAGGCGGGATGCCAGTTATAATTCAATCCGGAGAAAATTCGCGCCCCGGTCTTTAAGGTTCATTCCGTTCCGATAGCGAATTGAACAGATCTCACACCCCATACTTTCACAAAGGAGTTGAACTATGCTGATCAATAAAACAGTCCAGGATGCCTTCAACGAGCAGATCAAGAACGAGCTGTATTCCGCCTACCTGTACCTCTCGATGGCAGCCTACTTTGAATTGATCAACCTCTCTGGCTTCTCCAACTGGATGAAGGTCCAGGCTGCGGAAGAGCAAGAGCATGCCATGAAGTTCTATGAGTACGTTTTTGAGCGCGGCGGTCGTGTCCAGCTCAAAGCCATCGACCAGCCGCCTGCCGAGTGGAAATCCCCCATGGACGCCTTCCAGGAAGTCCTGGCGCACGAGCAGAAGGTCACCGCCATGATCTACAATCTCTACGCCGTGGCGCTCAAAGAGAACGACTACGCCAGCCAGATCATGCTGCAGTGGTTCATCACGGAGCAGGTTGAGGAAGAGAAGAACGCCGCGGCGATCATCGAGCAGCTCAAGATGATCACCGCGCATGAGACCGCCATTCTCATGCTCGATCACGACCTGGGTAAGCGCAGCGCTGATTAAGCGCCAGATCCTGCTGAACAGTCAACTCGTTTAGGATAATTCAGGGGCGACGCGGATGATCCCATGCCAGGGACGCGTCGCCCCGCTCAATGAGTTGAACTTACGAGCGCTTCCATGAAACTTGCCACCTTATGCTATGTTCGTCGCTCCGCTCAAACCCTCATGGTCCACCGTGTCAAGAAAGCCAATGACATCCACGAGGGCAAATGGAACGGGCTGGGAGGCAAGTTCGAGCCGGGTGAGTCGCCCGAGGAATGCGCCATCCGTGAGGTGCTCGAAGAATCGGGCTTGCGCGCCACACATCTGCACTTGAAGGGTTTTCTCACCTTCCCATTGTTTGCCAGGGATGAAGACTGGTATGCCTTTGTCTTTGTTGTCGATGGATTTACCGGCGAGCTGATCGACTCGCCTGAAGGCGACCTGCAGTGGGTGGATAATGATCGCTTATTAGACCTGAACCTCTGGGAAGGTGACCGTTTATTTCTCCCGCTGCTCGACCAGCCCGGCTTCTTCTCGGGTAAGATTGTCTACCGGGATGGTCGCATGGTCGCTCATGAGATCGTAGTTTACCCCCCGTACTCCTCATAAATCCCTAATACCTTGTCTGCGTAAGAATAGCCTACATCCATCGGACCATAAGCTTTCAACGCCTCCCGCAGGCTGCCGTTCCTGTGCGCCAGGTTTGCCAGCATGCGCGCCCCAAATTGGATATTGAATTCAGGATCCTTTAGCTGGGCGATGGTCGGGCGTTTGGCGAAGCAAGGTCCATTTGGGCATTGAAAATTCTTGGCGATGCCATCCCGCGGCATCACCTGCATCAGCCCCACTGCTCCGCTGCGTGAATATGCGCTCGGATTGCCGCCGCTTTCTTGCCAGATCAACGCTGCCAGCAAGTCGGGCGGGAGCTCGTGTTTGTGGGCGTACTGCTCGATCAGGTCGCACCAGCGTCGCACCTTGGTCGGGAATCTCGCACTGATCTCACAGCTCTGCGAATCATTGCTGACCGCTTGTGGGCTGCTTGGCTGGCTTGCCAGTGGGGAGGTCGCATTGGCAGATATGAAAGTTGTTAGCGCAATGACCAGGATACATCCGAAAAGCATACTCCTGATGACCAGACTGGGATGGATTTCCATGTTAGCCTCCGGTAAAATTGCCTCTTGACAAATTAGAACTTATGTTCTATA
This sequence comes from uncultured Chloroflexia bacterium, assembly GCA_963702535.1. Classification (GTDB taxonomy): domain Bacteria; phylum Chloroflexota; class Anaerolineae; order Anaerolineales; family UBA4823; genus CAVPDG01. Next base: position 71,201 of record CAVPDG010000004.1, read on the forward strand.
TTATAGCCAATGGTGCTCTATTCTGTCAATGGACAAATAAACCAAGATCGAACATCCGCTGCCGATAATCAAGGGATTAGAAAACTAAAGGAGGCTACCATGACCACCACTGCTGCGAAAGATCAATCGTTTCAATTCGTTTTTCCCGCGCATTCGAATGCGGCGTGGCTTGCTTTTCGGCGTTATCATCCTCGCCGCTCTGCTCGCCTTTGAATTTTTCAACTACAGCACAACCGTCTTCGCTCTCAGAGATCTGATGGGAGAGCTCGAGTTCCTGGGAATCGAATGGGCGATCATCCTGGCGATCGCTTTTTGTGGCATCGATTTCGCCGGCATTGCCCGCCTCTTCACCCCCGAAGTCGGCAGGGATGAGCCCAACGAGGTCTGGTATTTGTTTGCCGCCTGGATGCTGGCAGCGACCATGAACGCCATGCTCACTTGGTGGGGCGTATCTCTCGCCATCCTCAACCACCAATCGCAGGGCAGCGCGGTTGTCTCCAATGAGATGCTCCTGAGAGTGGTGCCGATTTTCGTCGCCGTGATGGTCTGGCTGATCCGTGTCTTGATCATCGGCACCATCTCAGTCTCCGGAGATCGCCTCTTCAGCCAGACAGATCAGCGCGTCAATACTTCTCAGCGCAATGCCATCCCCACGCGGTCCCTGGGCTCATCCTCCTCCCTCCCCGTTGCGAAACCCCAGGCAGCTTCCGGCGCTGCATTCAAGCCCTCTCCCAAGCCTTCAACCATCAGCGAGAGCGGTTATGCCGTGTCAGAGCCGACCTACCATCCCCTCTCTATGGGCGCCAAGCCGCCGCGCAGCTCAACCCCATACACCAAGAGCTAACCGCTCTCCCGCGAACCTGGACAATCCAAAAATCAGCCGCCGTGCGCTGTCCTCAGCACGGCGGCTTTTGATATCCACAGCCTTTCTTCTGCATTACTTGGCGTTCACGGCTGGCAGCTCTTGCGTTTCTTCTTTGCATTCACCTTCTGCCAGAGGTAGCCACACGCAAAAGGTCGTACCTTTGCCAACCGTCGATTCTACATCGATCTGCCCGCCATGGTTGCGCACGATCCAATATGCGATGGAGAGACCCAGCCCGAATCCCTTGCCATCCTTCTGGCGCGTGCGTGACTTCTCGCCCCGGTAAAACCGCTCAAAAATGTGCGGCAGATCCTCCGCTGGGATGCCCGGTCCCGTATCGCTGACCGTGAGTCGCGCCCGTTTTTCGACCTTGCCCACGCCCACCGTCACTACCCCGCCGTTCGGCGTATACGTGATCGCATTCCCGATCAGGTTAACCAATACCTGCTTCAAGCGATCCTGGTCGCCGCAGACCAGCACCTGGTCGATCTCTCCCAGCTTGAGCTTGATCCGCTCGCGCGCTAGCACCGACATTTGTTGCATGGCATCCAGCAGCAGCGTGTCCAGCTCAACTAGGCGTACGTTCAGAGGCAGCTTTCCAAACTCGGCTTGCGCCAGCAGCAGCAGGTCTGTCACCATACGCGTCATCCGCCCCACTTCGCTGTCAATTCCCTCCATCAACTCGTCATCCATGCATCCCATGCGCCGCATCAAGTCCACGTTTCCCTTGATCACAGTGAGCGGTGTGCGCAGCTCATGACCCACGTCTGCCAGGAAGCGGCGCTGGGTATTGAACAGGTTCTCCAGGCGCTCCAGCGTCTGGTTGAAAGCGTGGATTAGCTGCCCCACTTCGTCGTTCGGATTACCTTGATAAGGGATGCGCCTGGAGAGATCATCCGCTCGTGTGATTTGTAACGCCACCTTGGTCACATCACCCAACGGCGCCAGCGCGGTTCCGGTGCTGAACCAGCTTGCCAGACCGGCGATGATCATCGAGATGATCACGCCGAAGCCGAGAACTACCAAAAGGGCTTCCTGGGTGGCATCTACCACCGACATACTGGTCGCCACCTGGATGATCCCTACCGTTCTATTCCCCGCGCCGATGACCAATGGCACCGATATCGCCCGCAGGTGGATGGAACCGTTGGTCGCCTTCAAGCGAGCATCTCGGATCACGGGTTGGTTGGCGTTCAAACCGGCGTCATCCACCGAAATCTGTAATTGCGGGATGTTGGAGTAGAGCAAGCCGTGGTTCCTGCTCCATACCTGGAAGATGATCCCCGGCGACATCTCCATCGGTTGCGTTTCGTCGATTTTCAGGTCGCCTGCGGCATCCACGTATACCTTGGGCCACATATTTTCGACCGTGCTCCTCAGGACGCGATCGATCTGCCGCGTCAGGCTGAAGCTCACCGCCATATACACAGCCACCCCGAAAAGCAGCAGGATGCCTCCCACGATCGAGGTATACAGTAATGCCAGTCTCGTTCTTAGTGACATTCTATTGGGGGGCGCCCGAGTTGCCGCGGGCAGTAGGAGCTTCCCTTAGGCTCAGGATGCTTCCCGTAGAACGTAGCCCATACCGCGCACGGTATGGATCAGCCTTGCCTCGCTGTCCAGTTCCAGCTTCTGGCGCAGGTAGCGGATATACACCTCGATGATATTGCTTTCGCCGCCGAAATCGTAGCCCCAGACGCGATCGAAGATCATATCTCGCGTCAGCACCTGCCGCGGGTTGCGCAGAAAGAGTTCCAGGAGTTCATACTCTTTAGCGGTCAGGGCGATAATCCGCTCGCCGCGCATCGCCTGGCGAGTCCCCGTATCCAGGGAGAGGTCGGCAAAGCGCAGCACCTGGGGCCGGCTTGGCTGGGCGCGGCGCAGCAAAGCGCGGATGCGCGCCAGCACCTCATCCAGGTTGAAGGGCTTCACCATGTAATCGTCAGCGCCCATGTCCAAGCCGAGGATCCGGTCGTTTACAGTATCTTTGGCGGTCAGGATCAAGATCGGCACCGGACCGCCTGCGCGTAACCGGCGGCATACCTCCAGCCCATCTATCCCGGGCAACATCAAGTCGAGCACCACGAGGTCGGGCGGGTTATCCCGGGCGATCGCCAGTCCAGATTGACCATCGCTGGCAGTATCTACCTGGTAGCCCTCATAGGCTAACCCCCGCCGGAGAAACTTTAAAATTGCCTCATCGTCTTCGATTATCAGGATTCTCGCGCTCATGGAGCCCTCCTCAATAGTCAACAATATACCACAAGCCTCAAAAAGCTAAAAGGCCGATTAAAAATCATTCCAGCATGGGTCTAATTTCTTGCCAGAGCTCGCTTGCCCTGCTCATCCCGCCGGGATTGCCCGCCGCAGCGCCTGCAGGTTGTCTTTCACGCTGCCTTTGCTGTTGTAGATTGCCGACCCCGCCACCAGCACGTTTGCTCCGGCGCGCACAACCTCCGCGATCGTCCCGCTGTGGATGCCGCCATCGACTTCCAGCTCGACATCCCCTAGACCACGCTCGTCCAGCATCTGCCGCAAGCGTCTAATTTTTTGCGTTCCGCTCTGGATGTAGGATTGGCCTCCAAAACCGGGGTTGACGGTCATCACCAGCGCCAGGTCCACATCCGCTAAGATTTCCTCCAGGCTGGATAACGGTGTGGCTGGGTTGAGCGTCACGCCTGCCTTTACCCCGCCCTGCTTGATCATCTGGATCGTCCGGTGCAGGTGCGGGCAGGTTTCCACGTGCACCGTCAGAAGATCTGCTCCCGCCTTGATGAAATCCGGGATCAGCTTGTCTGGGTTTTCAATCATCAGGTGTACATCCAGCGGCACACCCTGCGCTTGCGCCAGCGGCTTGAGCGCCGATACGAACATTGCCCCAATCGTCAGGTTGGGCACGAAATGCCCGTCCATGACATCGATGTGGATATAATCTGCCCCGGCAACCAGCGCTTCCTGTACCTGCTCTCCCAGCCGGGTGAAATCTGAGTTTAGAATGGATGCGGCTATCTTGATCTTCACGTTGTGTGCTCCAATGCGGGTCTTGAGTTCGCGTCTCTAGCGGGATAGCTGTTCCGCTTTGATCGTCCGTATGCCGCTCGCGCCAGCCACGATCACCTCGCTTGCCATTTCCAGGAACAGCCCGTGCTCAACGATCCCCGGGCGTTCTGCCAGTACCAGCGCCAGTGCATGCGCGTTGGGGATGCCGTCCTCGAACCTGCACAGCGCCAGGTAATTGCCATTGTCAGTCACCACCAGGGAGCCATCTGCCTCGCGCCACAGCTCAGCCTGGCAGCCCAGGCTGTTCAGCCAGTTTACGTTGGCTTCCGCCTCGAACGGTGTGATCTCCACCGGCAACGGTCCTCGCCTCCCCAGCCGGCTGACCAGCTTGGACTCGTCTACAATGACGACAAACCTGGCGGTATGGATCTCGACGATCTTTTCTCTCAATAAAGCGCGCCCCAAACCTTTGATCATATCCAGGTCTGGGTCCACCTCGTCTGCGCCGTCCACAGCCAGGTCCAATAATGGCGGCTTGCGCCGCTGGGAGAGCTCTGCCAGCGTGGTCAGCGGGATTCCCGCAGCTATAGCTTTATCCGCTGTCCCCCGGGATGTGGGCACGCCCTGAATCTCCCGTAGCGTCCCTGCTGCCAGGCGCTCGCCCAGTAGCTCGATGAAAAAGGCAGTGGTTGATCCTGTTCCTAAGCCCAGGAACATCCCGCTCTGGACGAAGTTGAGTGCGTACTCGGCAGCTTGTTGCTTTAAATTCATTCCTTCATCTCGTTTCTTGATCAGCTTGCAGTCTAACGAATGGGTGGACCTATTTGAGCGTGAGTAAGAATGCAACTAGGTCGTCCACCTTCTCCTGGCTGAGTGCATCTCCCCAGGTCGCTGGCATGATGTTGGCTGCAAATCCCTCGGTCACATAGGCGTTTGGCTCGAGGATCGATTGTCGCAGGAATTCCTCTGCCGATAGTCCGCTCACCAGCTCACCCGCCTGGCTACCAATCCCCGCCAGCGATGGTCCAACGATGGTCACCCCGGCTTCCAGTGAATGGCAGGTTGAGCAACCAGGTTGGTTGCCGATGGTGGCTTGCTTGAAGAGCATTTCGCCTGTCGGCGCTGCGCCTGCTTCTTCCTCCTCGGCGCTTTTTCCACTACATCCGGTCGCCAGCGCCAGGGCAAGGCAGATCACCAGGATTCCAAAGATCGTCCGCTTGAGCATTTCGTCTCCTTAAACTTGTGAGCTGCAAATTTCCTTAAGTGTACTTCAAAGTGAAGGAGAATGCCAACCGGGAAGTGGAAAAAAACTCCCCCGCTCTGCAGATTGCCTCAGGGCAAGGGGAGGTTTCACGCAAAACACTCTCCAGGCTTGTCGCCCAGAGCATCGCCGCGAGATGTGCTTTCGGGTTATGCAATCTCGATCACGGCGCCAGCGGCTTCGAGCTTGCCCTTGGCGTCGTTGGCTGCTTCCTTGCTGACCGCTTCCAGCACCTTGCCGCCCGCGGTCTCAGCCATGTCTTTCGCCTCTTTCAAGCCCAGGCTGGTAAGCTGGCGGATGGTCTTGATGACCTCGATCTTCTTCGGACCGGCGTCTTTGATGATGACGTCGAATTCTGTCTTCTCTTCCACCGGCTCAGCGGCAGCGGCGGAGCCGGATGACGGAGCTGCTGCTACGGCGACGGGAGCCGCTGCAGAAACGCCCCACTTCTCCTCAAGGATCTTAACCAGCTCTGCCGCCTCGAGGACGGTGAGCTTGCTCAGTTCATCTGCCAAAGTTTCAAGATTAGCCATTTCCTATCTCCTTCATTTCCTGTTAATTCGTTTATTATGATCGATCCAATCCATCTGCTGTCATGATCACATGACAGGTCGGTTGCGCTATGCTGCGCTTTCTGCGTGTGCCTGGATTACGGCTGCAACCTGGCGGGCAGGTTCTGCCAGCAGTCGCGCCAGTTGGCTGGCTGGAGCCAGGAGCGTGCCCATCAATCTGGCGCGCATCACCGGCAGCGGCGGCATCTCTGCCAGGGCTACTACCTCGGCCGCGTTGATTGCTCGGGTGCCTAGGTAGCCGCCTTTGATCTTCAGTGCATCCGCGCTGCGGGCATAATCTGTCATGGCTTTCGCCATCGGCTGGGCGTCTTGCAATGCAAATCCGATCGCTGTGCTGCCTTCCAGGAAATCCTGCGGGACCGGCAGCCCGGCCTCTTTGAATGCTAACGTGCCCAGCGTGTTCTTGACCACGTGGAATTCGCCGCCCACCTCACGGGCTTTGGCGCGCAGATCGTCCATTTGCTTCATCGTCAATCCGGTGTACTCGGCAAGGATAAGCGCCTTGCTGTTACTGATCCACTTGCTGTACTGGGCTACGACTTCGCTTTTGCGTTCCTTTGAGATTGCCAATTTATCTCACCTCCTTCCGAAAAAAAAGTCTTTGCCTCGCTAAAACCTGGCAAAGACTCTCCATGCAACCACTGCTGGCTTGCTCGGGAGTTACCTCCCTGGATGAATCTTCACCTCGGCAGGAGATTAAGCCTCACGCCGCCCGGAACGTTCGTTCCACATGGCTGCTGGGCGCCTGCTGTCTCTGGCGAAGCTGCTCGTTTTGTTTTTAACAGTCTCGCTGTTAACCCCTTGTTACTCGATCACTTCCATCGATTGCGCCTGGTTCGCGTCGATGCGGATCCCAGGTCCCATCGTGCTGGTCAGGGTGATACGCTTGATGAAAATACCCTTGGCGGCTGCCGGGCGCGCCTTCTTGACCGCCTCCATCAGCGCTGCCAGGTTTTCGTAGAGCTTTATTTGCTCGAAGGACACCTTGCCAATCGGCACGTGCAGGTTAGCGGTCTTATCCAGGCGGAACTCAACGCGACCCGCTTTCGACTCCTCGATCACTCGCGGGATATCGGTTGCCGGCACTACCGTGCCTGCCTTCGGGTTAGGCATCAAGCCACGCGGTCCCAGGACGCGTCCCAGGCGACCTACCTTGCCCATCATATCGGGTGTGGCGATCGCAACATCGAACTCCGTCCATCCCCCCTGGATGCGGGCGATGGTTTCGTCGTCATCCGCCACCACATCCGCGCCGGCCTCGCGTGCCAGCGTTGCGCCCTCGCCCTGGGCAAAGACCAGAACGCGCACGGTCTTGCCCAAACCATGCGGCAGTACCACTACGTCACGCACCTGCTGGTCAGCCTGGCGCGGGTCTACGCCCAGGCGCATGTGTACTTCTACGGTTCCATCGAACTTTGCGTAAGCTGTTTCCTTTACCAGGGCAACGGCCTCGCCCGGTGTATAGGATTGATCCTGGTTCACCTTGGCTGCGGCCGCCAGGTATTGTTTTCCGTGTTTCGGCATTATTTTCTCCTTTGTGGTGCTGTCGGGCAGGGATCTCCTGCCCTCCCACAGGACCTTAGTCGATGACCTGCAAGCCCATATTCCTGGCTGTGCCTTCGATCTGGCGCATTGCGCCTTCGATATCCAGGGCGTTCAGATCCTTCATTTTCAGCTCGGCAATCTCGCGGACCTGAGCGCGGGTTACCTTGCCCACTTTCTCACGGTTGGGCACGGCGGAACCCTTGTCTACCCCGGCGGCTTTCTTCAGCAGAACTGAAGCGGGCGGTGTCTTTAATATGAAGGTAAATGACCCATCTGAGAAGATGCTGATTTCCGCTGGAATGATCTCGCCCATGCGGTTTTGGGTGCGAGCGTTGTATTCCTTGCAGAACGCCATCAGGTTGATCCCGTGTCCAGCCAGGGCTGGACCGATCGGGGGTGCAGGGTTGGCTTTGCCAGCCTGAATCTGCAAACGTACGATTGCTTTCAGTTTCTTAGCCAAGTTCTAATCTCCTTTGTGGTATTAGCGGGTGTATTTGCTACACCCTCCCATCTCAATAGCTGCTACCTCGCAGCGACTACGCTTTCTCCACCTGTAGAAAGTCTAGCTCTACAGGGGTCTCACGACCAAAGAAATTGACCATCACGCGCACCTTGGCTCTCTCCATATCGATCTCCGACACCGTGCCGCGGAAATCGTTGAAGGGTCCGTCCACGATGCGCACCCGTTCTCCGGATTTGAAGGTGACCTTGATGCGAGGCGCCTCCGCCTCCATGCGCTTGATGATTTGCGCTACTTCCTCGGGGCGCAGCGGGGTAGGGGAGTTTCCCATCCCCACAAAGCCGGTCACGCCTGGGGTGTTGCGCACCACGTACCACGATTCCTCAGAGAGGATCATATTCACCAGGATGTAACCCGGGAATACCCGGCGCTCGATTGTCCGCCGCTTGCCCTCTTTGACCTCGATCTCTTCTTCTGTAGGGACGACGACATCGAAGATCTTGTCCTTCATTCCCATTGTCTCGATGCGCTGCTCCAGGTTGTGCCGTACTTTATTCTCATATCCGGAATAGCAATGCACCACATACCAGGCGCGCTCGTCCCCGCTCTCTTGCAGACCTTGTTCTTCGGAAGTTTCTTCGCCTGTGTCGGACGCGCCAAATTCCGCTGCCAGGGCGTCATCTTCTGGCGCGCCAGGAGCGTTTAAGCTTTCCAATGGGTCATCCGCTTCAAACAAATTCATACCCGCTTCCCTTCAACAATTCCTGCTCGATCTCAAGCCTAGCTCAGGATCAATGCAAACACCCGTGAGAAGATCAGATCTAACAGTCCAAGGATGATGCTCATGGCAAAGGTAACGATCAGCACAATGATCGTCAGGTTGGTTGCCTCTTGGCGAGTGGGCCAGTTTACTTTCTTCAGCTCTCCAATCGTCTCCTTGATGTAACGTTGGATGCGATTGGGCTGACGCCGTTCAGAGCTTTTGCTTTTTTCGTCCTTGGCCAACTGGGCCTCCTCGCCGTTGAAGGCTTCTCAGTGCCTCCACCAGCTCTTCTTTCAACGTTTGATTACGGACAAAACGCCGCCCCTTGCGACGGCGTTGTCCCTTACCAGGCAGGCCAGGCAGGACTTGAACCCACAACCGCTCGTTTTGGAGACGAGAGCTCTACCAATTGAGCTACTGGCCTAGATGAGGGTCACATGCCAGGGGTGTGGCATGTGACCCGCGGTTATTTGGTCTCGCGGTGCGCGGTGTGCTTGCGGCAGCGCGGGCAATACTTCTTCAGTTCCATGCGTCCCGGGTCATTGCGGCGGTTTTTCTCGCTGGTGTAATTGCGTTCCTTGCACTCGGTGCAAGCCAGGGTAATGACCGGGCGGACATCTTTCTTTGAAGCCATGTTTTATCTCACCAATCTATCCTGAAACGGTGCTCCGCCTCAAGATCAGTCCAAAATTTTCGTGATCACGCCGGCGCCAACCGTCAGACCACCTTCTCGGATCGCAAACTTCGACCCCTGCTCCAGCGCTACCGGCACGATCAGCTCCACTTCCAGGTTCACGCTGTCGCCCGGCATCACCATCTCGACGCCTTCCGGCAGCCTGATGTTCCCCGTCACGTCCATCGTGCGGATGTAGAACTGCGGCCGGTACCCCGTGAAGAAGGCTTTGTGCCGCCCGCCTTCTGCCTTCCTCAGCACGTACACTTCGCTCATGAACTTCTTGTGCGGCGTGATGCTCTTCGGCTTGGCGATCACCATGCCCCGCTCCACGTCCGTGCGCTCGATGCCGCGCAGCAGCAGACCAATGTTGTCGCCTGCCATGCCTTCATCCATCGACTTGTGGAACATCTCCACGCCCGTCACCACCGAGTTCATGCTCTTCTCGCGCAAGCCCACCAACTCCACCGGCTCGCTCACCTTGATCCGCCCGCGCTCCGCTCGCCCCGTCACCACCGTGCCGCGCCCCTTGATCGAGAACACGTCTTCGACCGGCATCATGAACGGCTTGTCTACGTCGCGCACCGGCTCCGGAATGTACTCGTCCACCACCCGCAGCAGCTCTTTGATGCTGGCGTACTCCGGCGCATTCGGATCCTTGCTCGTGCACTCCAGCGCTGCCAACGCACTGCCGCGCACGATCGGCGTCGAATCCCCAGGGAATTCATACTCGTTCAGCAGCTCCCGCAGCTCCAGCTCCACCAGCTCCAGCAGCTCCGGGTCATCCATCATGTCCACTTTGTTCAGGTACACCACGATCGCCGGCACTTCCACCTGCCGCGCCAGCAGCACGTGCTCGCGCGTCTGCGGCATCGGTCCTTCCGGCGCCGCCACCACCAGGATCGCGCCATCCACCTGCGCCGCTCCCGTGATCATGTTCTTGATGTAGTCCCGGTGCCCCGGCATGTCCACGTGCGCATAGTGCCGCTTCGCCGTCTCGTACTCGACGTGCGCAATGTTGATCGTGATGCCGCGCGCTTTCTCTTCCGGGGCGTTGTCGATCGAGTCGAACGACCGGTACGACGCCTGCCCCATAAACTCACAATACTTCGTGATCGCCGCCGTCAACGTCGTCTTCCCATGGTCAATATGACCAATCGTCCCTACGTTCATGTGCGGCTTCGTCCGCTCAAATTTCTGCTTGGCCATGAGTGCTCCTCTCCAATCCTGAATTCGTCATATTCTCTGCTCGGCAACGAGAGCCCTCAATGGGATTTGAACCCATGACCCCGTTCTTACCAAGAACGTGCTCTACCGACTGAGCTATGAGGGCGCGACCGCGCGCTAACAGGTGTGTTTTTCACACCCGTTAGCAGTTTGACCGAGTGGGCGGTGAAGGATTTGAACCTCCGAAGGCGTCTGCCAGCTGATTTACAGTCAGCCCCCTTTGGCCACTTGGGTAACCGCCCGGGTTGTAAACCGTTGCCGGCTCGAGACCAGTGCTGCAGTTTCAGCGCTGGTCGCCAGCCATCAACGGAAGCCGACGATGGGAATCGAACCCATAACCTACCACTTACAAGGCGGTTGCTCTGCCGATTGAGCTACGTCGGCGACTTGCCTTACCTGCAATAAGGCGAATGGCATTATACCAGAGGCGCTATGCAGCGGCAAGGTTTACAGTTTTGACTCATTGGGATTGTGTGATGATTTCCGGATTTTAAGGTATGAAGGCGGCGGATCCCAATGAACCACATTTTTAAAGTTGTAGCGAACGGGGCTGGAGTTTATCAGGATTCGGAACAAACGTCAATAGTTACGCCGGTTTTTTGCTTCTTCGCCCTCTAGCTCATCTCCTGGCGCCCTGCCAGGGCGCGCAGCAGCGTGTTCGGGTCGGCGTACTCCAGGTCGCCCCCTACGGGCAGCCCGCGCGCCAGCCGTGTGACGCGCACCCCCAGCGTCGAGATTTGCGCCCTCAGGTACATGGCGGTGGCGTCTCCCTCCATACTCGGGTTAGTCGCCAGGATCAATTCCTTGACCCCTCCGCCCTGCAGGCGCTTGAGCAGCTCGGCGATCTTCAAGTCCTCCGGACCGATGCCCTCGATGGGCGATAGCACCCCGTGCAGCACGTGGTAGCGCCCCTGGAAGCCCGACGAGCGCTCCAGCGCCAGCACATCCAGCGGCTCTTCCACCACGCAGATCACCGAGCCATCCCGCTCTGCGCTGGAGCAAATTTCACACAGGCTGTTGCCGGAGCCGGTGATGTTAAAGCAGACCGGGCAATCGGCGGTGCCGCTCTTGAGCTGCTGGAGCGCTTCTGCCAGGTCCAGGCTCATCTCTTCCGGTGATTTCAACAGGTAGAAAGCCAGCCGTGAAGCTGTCTTCGGTCCGATGCCCGGCAGGCGCGAAAATGCCTGGATTAAGTTTTGCACAGGCTCTGGAAGCAGCATGGTCTCGGCGCCTTTTTGCAGGTAGAGTCGCGAATTCTGCTTAGAACGGCAGTCCGCCCGCCAGGGGTCCCAGCCTTTCGGCTGCCATCTCGCGGCTTTTATCCAGGGCGCTGTTGAAAGCGGTCAGCAGCAGGTCCTGCAGCATCTCCACGTCGCCATCCTGCAGCACGCTCGGATCGATCACTACTGAGCGGCACTGCTGGTCGCCGGTCACAACGATCGTGACCGCGCCGCCGCCGGCTGTCGCCGTGACGGTCTCTTCCGCCAGCTGCGCCTGGGTTGCCTGGAGCTGTTCCTGCAGCTTTTGCAGTTGCCCCATCATCCCGCCCTGGCTTTGCATTTTCGGCGCTTTGTACCCTTTTGCCATATCTACCTCCCGTACACGTTTTTTCTGTGCTTCACATCGCAGCTTGCAGATGGCTGGCGAGAGCTATTGGACGTCCACAATCTCTCCGCCCAGGTCGCGCAGCACGGTTGCCACCATCCCGTCGCTGTCGATCCCTGCCGGGATGGCGTTGCCTTTGCCGGTGAACACCACGCAGCGAATGGGCACTTCCATCTTCATAACTTCCTGGAAGGCCTGGCTTACCACTTCGATGTTCTCACTCTTTTCCATCTTGGACTTCAGTACCTCGGAATATCCCAGGTACAGCACGCCGTCCTTCACGCCAAGCACCTTGCCCGATTTCAACAGCGCCTCTGCATTTGGGCTGCTGCGCCGGACGTTAGCCAGGATCTTCTGCCAGTTGTTCTGGATCATCTGGACTGTCAGACCGCCTTCGTCCGCCGTTTCTGCTGCCTCAGAGCTCGGCGCCTGGGTTGGCGTGGCTTTTTTCTCGCTTCGCTCTGCCGCAGATGGCTCTACCGGCGTCGCCGCCTCGGCTGGCTGGATGGCTTCCACCAGGGCGACCTCCAACGGCAGCGATGGCTGCCAGTTGTTGCGCGCTTCGTTTGCCGCCCGGTTGAAGATCCCAATCAGCCGCAGGATATCGGGCAGGCTCAATTGCTGCGCGTGCTGCGCCGCCGTAGCCCGCACTTCCGCCGTGGCGTCTACCAGCCTGGCGATTCCCCATGCGGATCAGCAGCAGCGTCCGCAGGTAGTCCACCACCTGGCGCGCAAACTGGCGCGGGTCGGCGCCGGCATCCAGCGTCGTGTAGATCAGGTCCAGCCCTCTTGCCGTGTCCTTCTCCAGGATCGCCCCCAGCAGTTCCAGCACCGTCTGGCTGGTGGCTGTCCCCAACAGGCTGCGCGCCAGCTCCAGGGTGATGGCGCCCCCGCCGGATGCAAGCTGGTCGAGCAGCGAGATGGCGTCTCTCAATGAGCCGGTCGCCTGCCGGGCGACCAGCGTCAGCGCCTCATCCTCGACCTTCAGGTCCTCAGCCTCCGCCATCTTCTTGAGCTGGGTCACGATGTCGGTGATCGGGATGCGGCGGAACTCGTGCCGCTGGCAGCGCGAGAGCACCGTTGCAGGGATCTTGTGCATCTCGGTTGTTGCCAGGATGAAGATGGCATGGGGCGGCGGCTCTTCCAGGGTCTTCAGCAGGGCGTTGAACGCCGCCGTGGACAGCATGTGCACTTCATCCACGATATAGACTTTGTACTGTCCCTGGTTCGGCGAGAAATTGATTTTATCCCGCAGGTCGCGCACATCTTCCACGCTCGTATTCGAAGCCGCGTCGATCTCGATCAGATCCAGGAAACGCCCCTGATTGACCGCTTTGCAGTGCTCGCATTCGTCGCACGGGCGCTTTGCCAGGTCTGTGCTCAAGCAGTTGACCGCTTTGGCGAGCAGGCGCGCCGTCGTCGTTTTGCCGGTGCCTCGCGGACCAGCAAAAAGGTAAGCGTGCGCCACCCGTCCGCCGAGCACCGCGTTGCGCAGCGTCTGCACCACGTGTTCCTGTCCGACGACCTGCTCCCACTGGCTGGGTCGCCATTTCCGGTAAAGGGCTTGAGACATCCTCTCTTCCGATCGGCTCGCTGCCGAGCCAATGATGATTGACGATCAGTCAGGTAGTGTATCAGAAGGCGAGGAACTGGTCAATTCCAGTTCGCGCTCGATAGAGAGTTGCGGCATTTGTAACTGGGAGCTGGGGGCTTCCAGGTTGTAGCTGAGGATCAGCCGGTTGATCTCTGCAGCCTGCTCTCGGAATTTTTCCACCGCTTTGTTCCATTCTGCCGAAACAAAAGGCGCGGGCTTGCCTTCACTCAAGGCTTGCCGGCGCCATTCATCGCTGCGTTTCAGGGCGCTGCGCGCTGTTCTCGATCAGCGCCTCGATTTCGCCCCGCTTCTCGATCCAGGGCAGGGTGAAACCACTGCTCTTGAGCACATGGTTCGCCAGCCGCCATTCCGGGTCCTCGAAAGGGTTTTGTTCCAGGTGCAGCGGCTTGCCCTTGCCGGGCAGGTCGTCGAACTTGCCTTCTTCAATGGCGCGCCGGATCTGTTCTTCGGCATTGGGCACGGATGTTTCTATCTCCGGGTTTACTCGCCTGCTCAGGGGATGGTGTACGTCGCCCGTTCTTTCCCCTTGTCGTCCTTCAGCGTAACTTTTTCGCCCCGCTCCCACACCGGGTTTTGCTGCCCCCAATACAGGTCGACCACGGTGGGCGTTCCCGCTGTCGTCCATACGTTGACCGCCCCGCCCTCGAACAGGTCGAGCTGTGGGAATACAAACGTGTTACCGTCCTCGTCTTCCAGGCGCCAACCCGCCAGCGAGAGCTGTCCGCTGCCCGTGCGCGAGATGAAGACATGCTCCGTGGCGATCTCTCCCACGCCGATCACGCTGTTGACGATCACACCCGCTTCGGGCAGGGGGGCGGAGGGTGTGCCGCTGCCGGCTGTCGGCGCTGCGGTACGCGTCGGCTGTGCGGTCAGGGTTGGCAGCGCTTCAGATTGCTCCTTCGGGATGTAGATCACCATGCCCACCGAGAGCGAGTTTGCATCCGTTAGCTGGTTCAGCTTGACCAGCTCCTCGATCGACACATCGAACTTGTCGGCGATCAATCCCAGGGTATCGCCAGATTCCACCTGGTACAATTCTACGTTCTGTGGGATTTCCGGCTCCGGCGTGCTGGTGGGCAGGCTGGCTTGTGTCTGGCTGGCGGCCGTCATTACTGATCGCGGTTGCTTCATTAACTGCACTGGTTGGCGTCGCGGCTTGCGCTACCGCCTGGCTGGGTGTCCGGTGCGTATAATCCCAGATCAGGAGCACCGCCGCTGTCGTGCAGGCTGAGACGATCACGTTCAGGATGATAAAATAGGTCAACGTCTTCCATTGCTTCATAGCGCGGTTCTCCTCACCAAATCATAGCATAGGATATTGAAAGGCACAATCCATGCCTTATATTATCGACGGTCATAATCTCGTCCCCCGGATACCGGGTCTTGACCTGGCTGCCATAGACGATGAACTGCAGTTGGTTGAGCTGGTGCAAGAATTTTGCCGCCTGCGCCGCAAGAGCGCCGAAATTTATTTTGATAACGCCCCACCCGGGCAGCCCAAGGTGCGCCGGTCGGGTCAGGTCCTGGCGCGCTTTGTGCGCTCCGGTCAAACCGCCGATGACGCCATCCGCCTGCGCTTGCAGCGCCTGGGCGCCGAGGCGCGCAACTGGATCGTCGTCAGCTCCGACCAGCAGGTTCAGCTCGCTGCTCGAGCTGCTCGGGCGCAGTCCGTCAGCTCAGAACCTTTG
Source organism: uncultured Chloroflexia bacterium (assembly GCA_963702535.1). Classification (GTDB taxonomy): domain Bacteria; phylum Chloroflexota; class Anaerolineae; order Anaerolineales; family UBA4823; genus CAVPDG01. The sequence goes on from CAVPDG010000004.1 coordinate 86,475, forward strand.
CTCATCTCCTGCTCGATACGTTGCGCGCCGGGGAGGGAAGCGCCAGTCAGGATGCTGGCGGCGTCCTGGACGAAGGCGAGCTCCAGGAATGGCTGGACCTGTTCAATTCTCCCGGCGAGCGCTCCGACGATTTCTAATTCGGACAACTCTAATCTAGTTTTAATGCAAATTCGGACGAATCGGGTTATAGTTATGCCAATGACACCTGCCCTCCCTTTACTGGTAAAAACAGGTGTCCATCCCCGGCAGTGACGATCAGCACGTCCCCCCCGTGTTGACGGCATCCGGTGGACCTCCTTAGATTGCCGGGCGTGCCCCCCCCACGCCCGGTGATCTCTTTAAACCGGCATGACCGGTAACAGGCTTCAGGTTTACACCATGCCCCCCGGCGATCTCTTTTATGGCGCCGGCGGCGGGTCGGTTTCTTTCCCCCTGCGTTTCATTGCATTGCCTGCCAGCACCAGCCCCGTCCCTATCAGCAACGAGCACACCAATCAAGATCAGCAACGGGTCTGCCTGTCCTCGGTTGGTTGGGCGTGCTTCCCTGTGCCCCCGTCCCGGGGGTGGCTGTGGGGCGCGGTGTGGGCGTTCTCGTCGGGCGCGGCGTGTTGCTGGGCTTTAGCACCGTTGCTGTAGGGCTGCTGGTTTGTGTAGCAGTGCTCGTCGGCGTTGCTTCCGGCGGCTTGATCAGCAGCTTGTTCCCCGGGTAGATCACCGATCGCTCCGTCAGGTTGTTCAATGCCATGATCTCTGCCAGGCTCACCTTGTAGGATTCCGCAATATTCCACAAAGCCTGCCCTTGCTCGACCACGTGCACCACTGCGCCATCCGCCTGCGGGGTTGATGTCAGGATCGGCGTTGCCGTTGCTGTCGCGCTTGGCTTTCGCTGTGTAGGCCGCGGGGTCGCCGTAGCGCCTTCGGTTGTTGCTAGCGGCATCAGGCTCAGCAGCGCTGCGGCCAGGCAGGGGAGAATGCTCAGGATTTGCTTTCTTCTCATGCGTTCACCGTAGATCGCTTGCCGCCTCGGTCTCTCTCGAAGAACTCGGGCATGGTTTCAGGTGTAATCGTGGATTGGAATTCCTCATCCACCAGGTCTAGGTCATCAATCCCGATCCATTGGTATAGGAAGCTCTTCCCGGCGTCGTTTCCCTCGCCGGTGGCGCGGTGCTCCCAGCTATCTGGCAGGCTGCTCGGCACTTTGAGCAGGAAATTGTGCCGCTCGATGGTTGTTTGTGGTTGTTGCTCTGGTATACCGGTCCACTCCCAGTTTGCGAAGCAGTGCGGATTGACCAGTCCCGTTTCCTCGCGGATTTCCCGGAACAGCGCTTGCTCGACTGCCTCGCCTTCGTAAATCCCCCTCCGGGCACGCGCAGAGGCATGGCGGATCGCTGACAAAAGAGTGCACCAGGAGTTGGCTTGCAGCTCCTGGTGCACTTCGAATGATGAAAGCGGAGACCTTCCTTTTTAGCGGCTCTTGGCTCTGTCATGCTGCCAGTCTGTCGGTCGGCAGCCGGTTTTTCACGGCAGGACCTCTGCGATCAGCTCGATCTCAGCCTCGCTCAGCCGGAAATCGGCCGCGCCGATCACACCCTCCACCTGCTGGATATTGCGCATCCCCACAATTGCCCCGGTCACTGCGGGGTGCCGTAGCGTCCAGGCAATCGCAGTCTCTCCTGCTGACCGCCCGTGGCGCTTGCCGATCTCTCCCAGGCGTTCTGCCAGGATCAGGTTCTTCGAAAGCTTGGGCTCGTTGAACTCGGGATCGCGGCTGCGCCAATCGTCCTCTGGCAGGCTCTTCGCTCGCTCGCGCGTCATTGCCCCGCTCAGCAGACCGGAATGCATCGGTGAGTAAACGATGACCCCAATCCCCTCGCTTTGGCAGTAGGGCAGCTCTGCTGCCTCTACCTCCCGTCGGATGGGGGAGTAAAAGGGTTGCAGCGAGGTGATCCGGGCGATGCCCATCGCCCGCTTCATCTGCTCCACGTTGAAGTTCGACACCCCGATCCAGCGCACTTTCCCCGCTTTTTGTAAGTCCGCTAGCGTTTGCCAGGCAGCGTCTGGTTTCCTCTGCGTCATCGCTAGGCCAGTGCATCTGGTACAGGTCGATTGCCTCTACATTCAGCCTGCGCAGGCTGTCCTCGCATTCCTGCCGGATTGCCTTTGGTCGCATGTCTTTATAGATCTTGCCTTGCTCATCCCAATGCAGGACGCATTTAGTAAACACGTACGGCTGCGTTCCGGGCCATCCTGCCAGCGCTTGAGCCACCACCTCCTCCGAATGCCCCATTCCGTAACCCGGCGCCGTGTCGATCCAGTTGATCCCCAGCTCCAGCGCCCGGTGGATGGCGCCAACTGAGTCCTGGTCGTTCTGAGCGCCCCAAGCGTATTCGTAGCCTGTGCCGCCGATCGCCCAGGCTCCGTATCCGATCTTTGTAATATTCAGGTCTGAGTTTCCGAGTTGTTTTGTTTGCATGTCAGTATCTTAAGGAGCTACAAACCCGCCCTGCTCGTGAGCGCCGTCGCAGAACGGCTTGTTTTTGGAGAGACCGCAGCGGCAGAGCGTCACCCGGTTGCGGACTTCGTAAATAAAGCCATCCGGCGCCTCGATCTTGATACCGCCTCGCACCCACAGCGGTCCGTTGGGTACGGTGGCGATCGACGGGGTAAACTCCGGCTCCACAGCCTCGCCCCCTTCCAGGAAGATTTCTAGCCGCCCGGATGGGCAGTTGGTTGCCATGCGCACCAGCCGGGCTTTGACCTCCGGATCGTCCGTGCGCTCGATCATCTGCCACACCTTGGTGAAGCGCGTACCGCAGAATCCGGTTTCGGAGCATAGCGACGTGTCATCGGTCATGACCAGCCCCGCTCCCTGGAACGATCGTCTGCGCTCGGCTATTGCTCGGCGGTCGGCGGTCAGGCTGCCGTCGAAGCCGATCTCATTGTGCGTGCCATCGCAGAACGGCTTGTTCGCCGATTGCCCGCAGCGGCACAGGGAGTATTTCTGGCGCGCCAGCTCTTCCTCTGTCTCTTCTCCGACCGGGTCCCATTCCAATGGCTCACCGTGGACGCTCATTGCCGGGTAGCGCTGCACGAGCGGTACACCCCCAAATACCCGGTATGGTCCATTCTCGGCGATCCTGATCACGTATTCGCTGCTGTTATCGTCCATACTCTCAAGCCTCTCTTCGTTGCTGGTTTAATCCTGAGTTGTGTAAGCAAATTTTAACACCCCACTGCACTTTTGTAGACCACAAATCCATCAATTTTTGGTGAACTTCTCCCTACCCGTGTTGTTCTTACCGAGCGCAACCGTCAGGATCGCCCATTTTGGGGGTCTAACTTGCATGAATTTTCAAATAATTTTCAAAAATGAATTGACAAATTTTGAGAAACCACATAAAATTGCGTTGATTAGGATGCCAGTGAGTTGCCGTTGGACGTAAGGAAAAACGATGGCCCAAGGCGCGAGTCAAGGGCCATTATGTGTTGACTGCTCCGATAGGACGACCCCAAGCATCACCAGCAACTATTTATCCAAGGAGTAAAAAAGAAATGTCAGATCGTATCGTCGGCACAGTCAAGTGGTTCAACGGTAGCAAGGGCTACGGCTTCATTGCTCGCGAAGATGGCGCGGATGTCTTCGTCCACTATTCCGCCATCCAATCGGATGGCTATCGCAACCTTGTTGAGGGTCAGAAGGTGGAGTTCACCGTCGAGAAGGGCCCCAAGGGTTTGCAGGCTGCCAACGTAGTCCCATTGAACTAATTTCAACCGGCAAATTCACCAAATCACCCCGAGCAAGCGCTCGGGGTGATTTTTTATTTTAGGACTTACGCAGTTGGTGTGAGTTTGGGGGTGTTTGGGCGGGCGAAGCCCGCCCAAACACCCCCAAGATTCTCTGGACTGCGTAACTCCTATATTTTATAACACCAGCAGATGCCTGTTTTACCAAGCCAACGGTTTGCCATCTCTAAAGAATCCCCCGTTCGGACCGCCGTCCGGCAGTGTGGCAGCCCACACAATGGACCCGGCGCCTGTCTCCACGCTGCGCCGTGCATGCGGTCCGCCCATATCCGTGCGCACCCAACCCGGGCAGACCGCATTCACCAGCACATTTTTCCCCCGCAACGCTTCTGCCAGGATCAGGGTCATGCCGTTCAGCGCCAGTTTGGAGATGTGATACGCCGCCCCGTCATCGTGCATTTCCTCGATCTGCCCGCTGGCTGAAGAGACATTGACCACCCTGCCGTAATTCTGTTGCATCATCAGCGGCAGAAAAGCCTGGCACAGGCGTAAGGCGCTCACCGTGTTGGTCTCCAGGGTTTCCTGCAGGGTTTTGATCGGCAGTTGCAAGATGGGCAGGTCTTCGTCCAGGTAAACCGCGGCGTTATTGACCAGCACGTGCGCCGTCCCGTACTTGCTCACTACGTGTCCCAACAGGGCTTGCACGCTGGCGTCGCTGGTGATGTCCAGCGGGTAAAAGCTGACGGTACCTGCCGCTTTATCCAGCTGTGCTGCAGCGGCAGCGCCTTTCTCCGCGTCGCGGCTGGTCAGAATCACGTGATAGCCCAGCTCGGCAAGCTGGCGGCAGGTCTCCAGCCCTAGCCCGCGGTTGCCTCCGGTGACGATTGCAGTCAATGGTGATTTCATCCTCGTTCTCCTTAACGTTTCAGTATGGGCAGGTGTACCAGCCATGCCGCCGCCGGGATGGTCGTGTTCACGGGCGCGGATGGCGGGCTCTCGTTGCCCATGGCATCGATGGCGATCAGCCGGATTTCCCAAACTCCTGCCTGCAGGAGTGGGAGCATCTCTGCGTTCCGGCGTCCCACCTCGCGCTCGGTAGTCCGTCCCATCCGGCAGCCTCCGGTACAGGAGGCGGTATTTCCACAGGTCAGGCTCGCTGTTTTCTTGCCAGCGCAGCGGCGCGAGGTAACCTGCCGGGCTGCCGGCTGTCAATCCATCCGGCGCCGCGGGCGCGTTGTATGCAATCGCTCCCTGCGCCCCGACAAACCCTCCATCGCTCCATACCTGTGTCATGCAATCTGCCCCGCCGCCAAATACCACGCCCGCTATGCCAGTATCCGCCAGATCGCGTGGGTGCGAAAAGGCGTATGCTGCCCGGTTATCCTGGTAGTGATCGCAGGTGTTGTTCTGTGCCATATTGCCGACCGGCATCTGCCAAAGGATCAACCGCTTTCGCGCTGCGTGTGAGAGGGCATTTTCCCACAAGATGGCGCGCGTCGGGCGTGGCGATTCCTGGTCTGTATCGTCCCACCATGGGCGCAGCCCCGACCCGGCGTCCCGGTCGCTCCATTCGACGAACAGTAGGTCAGCCTGCGCGCCTCCCATCGCGTCGATGAATGCCGCGGTGCTCTCCGCCATCTGGACAGCCGCAGCGCTGGTTGCCGTGAGTGGGTCGGCGTTGGTCGCCCACATGCTTGCCATCGGTCCCACCAGGGCGTTGGGGGCTGTGGCGTGGATCAGGTCTACGATATACCGGCCGAAGCCCGCCAGGTTGTTCGCATACCCGGCTTTGTTCAGCGCAACCGGATAAGAGGACGGGTCGTTCGGTACGACGCCCGGCGGGCGGCTACTGGAGTTGCTCAGCTGCTGCATGTAGCCGTAGAAATCCGGTTCCAGGTTGAAGATCACTGCTGGGTTGCCAGTGGCTTGCTGGGCTGCCCGTTCCAGCGAGTCTAGGTATGCCTGCACGGTGGAGGCGTTTTGCAGCTTTTGGGCATAGCACGTGCTGGTTTCACCGCAGTTCGGCGGGACGCCCAGCACCATGTACACGGTTACGATCGGCGTGAAACCCTTGTCCCATGCCTGGTGGACGAAGCGGCTGACGAAGTTGCTCCCCCAGCCCTCCCATCCGTAAGTGATGTACTGGTACACGTAGTCCCACGGCACGCCGCTGTTCACCTGCCAATCCTCCCCAGGCGTCTCGCTCCACGCATTCGATCCCCATCCGATCCGTTGGGGCAGGGTCGCAGGGATCGTCCCGCCCGGCGTCGCCAGCACGTTGACCGCTCCCAGCGGCAGGAAAGCCTGGTGTCCTGCCTGATCTTGCGCTGTTAGCAGCAGAAACCGTTCGCCTGCTGGCGTGCCCGGCGCTACGCTCAATGTTGCTCCATACACGCCGTCTCCCGCCAGCCCGTCGTTGCTGCGCCCGTCATCGCGCAGGGCGATACTCCCAGCCTCCAGGCTGCTGGCGTCCAGGGTGACCCCGGCAATGTCCGCCGCGCCTTGTGGATCGCTGACCAGGGCGCGCACCACTAGGGTTGTCGTTCCATCCGCAGGGATCGATCGCGGCTGAACGCTGCTGGCGCTCAGGCTCGGTCTTTGCGGATCTTCATCGGCTGACAAGTGCAATGTCGTCTATGTATAACGTCGGCTGGCTGTGCCCGCTTGCATCCTGCCAGGTGACCCCGGTGATCGTTGCCCCGGTGGGGTTCAATGCTCGCAAGGGATATGCTGATCTCTACCCAACCGTTTGGCGGTAGGTGCTGGTACAGCGAATTGCTGGGCCGTTTTGCGGGCTGCCGTTCACCTCCAGGTTCATGAACACGTTCAGCGCCTGCCCGCCGCTCCCACTACCGTGGATGTAGAAGCGTAAATGCGTCACGCCCAGGGTGTCGACGCCGGCTTTATGCAGGTATAAGCCTTCCCAGGCGGCGAAGGTCACCCCGATGCTGTGGGAGCCGCTATGCGTCGGCGCACTGGCGGAGAGGTTTACCGTCGCCCAGGACCAGTCCTCCCAACCCGTTGCCAGCGCGTCCGCATAGATCACTCGCTCCAGGTCTGGGCTGGCAAGGGCGGGTGTGCGCCACGTTACGCATGCCAGCAAGAAGGTCAGGAGCAACAGAATTCTTTTCACAGGCTGATTTTACCCTGTTAATTCCACCCCTATCCTGTTTCAATTATCTTGAAATCCCTGTTGGTCAGTTGATCAGCAGGGGCAAAAAATAAGTCGTTGCCACCGTCACCGTTCCAACCATGCCAAACGAGCTGTGGAAGAAGCAATGAAAGCCGTATCTGCCGGGATCGTTGAATGTGTAGCTGAACTCGCTTCCCGTGCTGACCTGTTGCCATAACGCATCATCGCTAACCAGTGGGTGCGCCGCAAAGTCGCCGATCCAGCGGATGGTGTCTCCGGGCAGGATGAAGCTATCCTGTGGGCTGTAGGTAAACCCTAGAGCGCCGCCGAAGTTGATGATGGATGTTTGCGCGGTTCTTCCAGCGGGTTTAGCCAGATCGTGGGTTTTGTGCTCAGCGCTTGTGTGGTCTTGCGCCTCACTCCTCATCTCAATGATCAGCAAGGGCGCTGTCGCCAGGAGCAAAGCCAGTGGAATCCAGTGGATCTTCATGATGTCCTCCATCGCCGAGATTTCATTCTGCGATACCGGGGTCGAGACAGTACTTAGCGGGTGGCTTGTCTGTTGAATCATACGTAAAATGGTCGGCTTTAGATGTTTTCTGGCTTTGCCGGATGCTTGTATATAAAAAGTAGCTCGCATTCCCCAAAGCCGTTTTTACATTTCCTGGATGAGATACAATTACCCCATGCCCGAAAGCGACGCCCTCTGGGACCTCTACTGGGAAGTCCACCTCCAGGCATTGGAGGACCTCGGCAAGCGGGAAGCCATCCTCGCTGCCTCGCAACTCGTGCGGGCGATGTCGGAAGCCCCCGGGGGACGCCTGCGTTTGCTCGAATTGGGCTGTGGGGACGGTCAGGTCATCGGCGCCCTTGTCGGAGCCCATCCCTCGATCACCGCCGCCGTCGGCGTGGATTACTCCCACCCGGCGATCGTCAAATGCCGCAAGGCATATCCGTCTGTATCGTTCGTCGAAGGCGATTTTACCGACCCGGCGCTGCTGCAGGACCTGGGGCAGTTTGACCTCATCCTCTTCGTGAACTCCCTGCATGAAGTCTTCTCCAGCACGATCTCCCTTGAGCTGGGTGAGGTGGATGTCCTAATGGCAAAAAAGCGGGTTGAGAAGGCGCTTGCCGGCGCTGCGCAGCTCTTAACCCCTGGCGGTTATCTGGTGCTTTTCGATGGGTTGGAATATTCGGGTGATACTACACAGTGGGTGACCATCCGCTTCCGTAACTGGCAGGCCTCGCGCCGCTTCGTTACTTTCGCCAATGAATATCGCCCGTTCCGCATTTCGTCCCGCGCAACGGGCGATCCGTTTGTCATCGAGCTGCCTCTGCGTGACTTTGCTCGCTATATCGATAAATCCATCTTCCTGGAGAAGCGCCTGTGGCTTACCGAGCGCCTGGAGAGTTACCAGTATTACACCCAGGCTGAGTTCCTCGAAGTATTTTCTCGCCTGGGTCTCTATATCGACGAGCTGCGCACACTGACGGTCAACTACGAGAAATGGCAGGCGGAGGTCGAGATCCTGACCCCCGGCGTTGACTTCCCCGTCGAGCACATCCTCATCCTGGCTTGCAAGCCTGCATAGACCGGGCTTACCCCGCTTCGCCGCTACTCAGCTTGCGTTGCTCCAGTGAGTGCCCTAGAAGCTGTTCGATCGTTCGCACCATTGGCAGGTCATCTTGTGTGACCAGTGAGAGGGCAATCCCCCTGCGCGCCATGCGTCCTGTGCGTCCAATTCGATGCGTATAGGCGTCCGCTGTATCAGGCATGTCGTAATTGATGACGTGCGATATTTGTGATACATCGATCCCGCGCGCGGCAATATCCGTTGCCACCAGTATCTTCACTCTGCCGCTGCGAAAGTTGTCCATCGCTAGCTGCCGCTGGTTCTGGGATAGATTGCCTTGCAGCGAGGTCGCTGGCAAACCGGCTTTCACGAGTTGTGTAGCCAGTTTTTTGGCGCGATGTTTGGTGCGGGTAAATACCAGCACCTGACTACTGCCCGGTTTTCGCAGCAGTGTCAGCAATAGCTCAGCTTTCTGGGTTTGCTCTACCGGATACGCCGCGTGGGAGATTGTCTCGACCGGACGAGATGCGCCGACCTCAACCGTTACCGGGCGGCGCAAGAACTCATTTGCCAGTGCGCGGACTTCGCTTGGCATGGTAGCCGAGAAGAGCAATGTCTGGCGCGCGGTGGGTAGGGCGGCAAGAATCCGCCGGATGGCGGGCAGAAAACCCATGTCGAACATGCGATCTGCCTCATCCAGCACCAGGATTTCAATAGCGCTCAGGTTGGCAACATGCTGCTGCATCAAGTCTAATAAACGACCTGGGCAGGCTACGGCGATCTCTGCACCTGCACGCAATCCCTGGATCTGGGGCAGCGCGCTGACCCCTCCGTAGATCGTAAGGCTACGGATGCCCGTCTTGCGTCCAAGCACGCCGATGGCAGCGTTAGTCTGTTCGCTTAGCTCGCGGGTTGGAGAAAGGATCAGAACGCGCAGTTTGCCACGCGGTCCCTGAAGCAAGTGTTGGAGGATAGGCAATACGAAAGCTGCCGTTTTTCCTGTGCCCGTTTGGGCTATACCGAGCACATCTCGTCCTTCGAGAATGGGGGGTATCGTTCTGAGTTGTATCGGTGTTGGAGTGTGGTAGCCAGCGGCTGAAATCCCCGCAGTGATCTGCGGGTGTAAAGAAAACGAAGTAAAACTCACAAAAGGTCCTTTTGGCGTAAGATTGAGCCAAGGCGAACCCTAGCCCGTCAGCGTCCTGTATTGGACTGATATAGTCTAATTCCGGCGGCAGTCAGGCGAGTATACCACATAAAAAGATGCTGTCTGAGTCGCCAACCTGTCCCCTGGAAATACCATGGAAGTACCGTTTTTCGGGGTGTGATTCGAGTGCGTTTTATCCTACCGGTCCTGGTGATAGCCTGGTCGCTATCTCCTGGTGCCGGTAATCTGGCCGCTCTGATACGCACGCCCTCTTACTTCAAAGAGATATTCTGCTCCACCCAGCGCACCAGCAGCGCCAGTCCCAGCGTCATCACCAGGTACAGCAGCGCCGCGATCGAGTACGTCCCAAAGAAGTTGAACGTCGATGCCGAGTAGACCTTGCCGAGCTGGGTGATATCCTGCACGCCCAGCACCGAGACCAGCGCCGAGTCCTTCAGCATGGCGATGAATTCGTTGCCCAGCGCCGGCAGCACGTTGCGCACCGCCTGCGGCAGCAGGATGAAGCGCATCGTCTGCCAGTAGTTAGCCCCCTCCGTCTGCGCCGCTTCCGTTTGCTCTTTCCCGATCGACTCGATCCCCGCCCGGAAGATCTCCGAGATGAAGGCGCTGTACCCCAGCGAAAGCGCCAGCACAGCCCGCGCCGTGAAGTCCACCTGGCGCACGTTCAGCTCAGCGATCACCCCCGCCTCGATCAGCGGTCTCCCCAGCCAGTTCAGCAGCAGGATCAGCGCCGGCGCCCCGACGAATGAGATATAGTACAGAAGCACCAGCATCGGGATGCCGCGCAGGATCTCAACAAAGAAGGACGAGACCTCCTTCATCCACCGGTAGCTGGAGACGCGCATCAGGCACCAGACCAGCCCGCCCGCCGTCGCCAGTGTGTACGATACCACCGAGACGTAGATCGTCGTCCATACGCCCTTGCTGACCGCTGCGAAAATGACGCGGTAGTCCTCGTTGGTGGCGATCGTCCAGAATGCCAGCACCCCCAGCAAGAGCGCTGCCAGCAGCCAGTAGGGCAGTTTGGAGAGCCTGTCGCTGACAGGGATGAGGTGCGAACGGGAGAGTTGTGTTGCCTCGCTTTGTCCTGCGCTCACGAACACCTCCCTGGTTTGCTGTTCATTATGCCGCCGGAAACAGGGTGCAGGGCGGGCTGCAGCCCGCCCCGCACCACGTTTCCGGAAAGGGTCAGCAGTTACTGTGCTGTGGGATCGTACAGGAAAAACCAGCGGTTGTTGAGCTGTTCGATGAAGCCATCGTCCTTCATCGTCTGGATCGCCTGGTTGAAAGGCGCTACCAGGTCGGACTTGGGGGTGAAGATGAAGCCGAAGTCCTCGGTGCCCAGCGGGTCGCCAATGGTCTTGAGCTTGTCCGGGTTGGCGCCGATGTAGCCGCGGCTGGAAGCCGCATCCATCAGCACCATATCCACATCGCCGGTGAGCAGCGCCTGGACGGCAGCGCCGAAGTTCTCGAAGAGCTTGATGCGCGGGTTGGCTTCATCGCCATCCAGCACGTCGTAAACGGCGACGTAGAAGTTGGTGGTGCCGGATTGCGAGCCGATGAGCAGGTCGGGGTTGGCGGCGAACTCTTCGGCGGTGGCGAAGCGGTCTTCATCGGCGCGCACCAGCATGAACTGCTGGGAGGTCATGTAGGGGTCGGAGAAGTCCACCTGCTGCTTGCGCTCATCGGTGATGGTGATGCCATCCATGCCCACATCGAACTGTCCTTCCTGCACGGCGGCAATCATCGTGTCCCAGGAGGTCACCTGCCAATCGACGGCGCAGTTGAGCCTGCGGCAGATCTCGTTCACCGCATCGTACTCCCAGCCCACTGCTTTGCCACTCGCCGGGTCGACGAAGTTGAGCGGGGTGTAATCGTTGCCGGTCACCGCTACGACGGTACGCCCGTTCAGGTCGGGGAGCTGGTCATAGCTGTCTGCCGCGTTCGGATCGGTCAGGAAGAACCAGCGATTGTTCAGGTAATCCAGGTAGCCGTCAGCTTTCATCTGCGCGATCGCCTGGTTGAAAGGCGCTACCAGGTCGGACTTGGGGGTGAAGATGAAGCCGAAGTCCTCGGTGCCCAGCGGGTCGCCAATGGTCTTGAGCTTGTCCGGGTTGGCGCCGATGTAGCCGCGGCTGGAAGCCGCATCCATCAGCACCATGTCCACATCGCCGGTGAGCAGCGCCTGGACGGCAGCGCCGAAGTTCTCGAAGAGCTTGATGCGCGGGTTGGCTTCATCGCCATCCAGCACGTCGTAAACGGCGACGTAGAAGTTGGTGGTGCCGGATTGCGAGCCGATGAGCAGGTCGGGGTTGGCGGCGAACTCTTCAGCGGTGGCGAAGCGGTCTTCATCGGCGCGCACCAGCATGAACTGTTGGGAGGTCATGTAGGGGTCGGAGAAGTCCACCTGCTGCTTGCGCTCATCGGTGATGGTGATGCCATCCATGCCCACATCGAACTGTCCTTCCTGCACGGCGGCAATCATCGTGTCCCAGGAGGTCACCTGCCAATCGACGGCGCAGTTGAGCCTGCGGCAGATCTCGTTCACCGCATCGTACTCCCAGCCCACTGCTTTGCCACTCGCCGGATCGACGTAATTCAGTGGCGTGTAATCGTTGCCCGTTACTGCCACGACGGTGCGCCCTTCCAGGTCGGGCAGGCGCAGCGTATTTGGCGCTCCCTCTGGCACGGGCGCCGTGGTCGCCTCCGGTGCCGGCGCCTCTGTGATGATTGCCGTAGGCTCGGCGGTGGGCGCTTCGGTCGGGGCTGCGGTCGGTACTTCCGCCGGCGCTTCGCTTGCAGCCGGCGCCTGGGTGGCTGCTGGGGTCGCTGCCCCGCCGCACGCCGCCAGCGCCAGGCTCAATAAGATGAGTAGACAAAAGATCGTTCTCTTCATGATTCTTCACTCCTGCTTTGGTTAGGGGATTCTTTTAATAGGATCGAAGGGCTGGTCTTACCAGCGAGGGCAGTATAGCATAGAAAGATAGGTCGGACAAGAAGGGCTGCGGCGGTTGGCTGATTCCGGTTCTCAACTCGCTGATTCTCATTACCTGGATGTCATATATAATTATCGGATAATCTCCGTTTCGTTCACTGCCTCGCATGCCTGTAAATCGCGCTTTCTAGCTTACTTCCCACCATATCCTGTTTGGTCTGATATTCATTTGACCCTGCTTTTCCTGGAATTCGTTATTTCTCTGAGTGGGTATACCCATCTATCCTGTCGTGTGTTAAAATTCCCTCCTTATCCCATGTCCGTCTAAAAGATCTCATCCTCCACCCTTTCCTCATCGCGGCTTACCCCGTCCTCGCCCTGCTCGCTTACAACGTCGAGCAGATCGATTCTCGTATCGCCCTGCGTTCTTTGCTCCTCTGCCTCGTTTTTGCCGGCGTGTTGCTCTTGCTCTTCCGCCTGCTATTCAAGAGCTGGAAGAAAGCCGGCATGCTCGCCAGCCTCACCCTGGTCTTCTTCTTCTCCTACGGGCGCATCTACGCCGCTGCTCGTCTCCTCAATGAGAGCCCCCTGCCTCTCGGGCGCCATCGCCTGCTCGTCCCGCTCTTCTTTGTCCTGTGGGTCGTCCTTGTCTGGCTGGTTGCTCGCTATCGCGGCGACCTGCGCACCGGCACCCAGACCGTCAACATCATTGCCCTGGTCGCCTTGCTCTTCCCGCTCTTCGGGTTTATCCAGTACAACATCAACTTAAACGCCGCTCCTGCCCAATCAGGCAGCCAGGCGCTTGCTCAGCCGCTTTCCGCTTCCGCGAAGCCCGATATCTACTACATCATCCTGGATGCCTACGCCCGCGACGATGTCCTGCAGGAGCGCTGGAAGTACGATAACGCCGAGTTTCTCCAGGCGCTCCAGGAGCGCGGTTTCTACGTCGCTCTTTGCAGCAAGAGCAATTTCGGTCAAACCGAGCTTTCGCTTGCCTCCTCCCTCAACATGCAGTACCTCCAGGACCTCGACCCGCTCTACGCGCCATCGGACAAGCGCACACGTGCCACCCTACCCGCCACCATCCGCGATGGCGCCGCCCGCCGCTACCTGGAAGGGCTGGGCTACAAGATCGTCGGCTTCCAGAGCGGGTACGGCTGGACGGATTTGCGCGACGCCGATGTGTTCCTCACCCCCCAGGGCGGCTACCGTGAGCAAGCCGGTCTGCTTGGCGGCGCCAACCAGTTCGAAGTCATGCTCATGGATACCTCTGCCCTCATCCTGCTCACCGACGCCTCCCTCAAGCTCCCCGCCATGCTCAAGCCCGACCTCCAATCCCACGAGCGCATGCTGCGCGAGCATATCCTCTACATCCTGGATACCTTGCCCAAAGTCCCCCGCTTGCCGGGTCCCAAGTTTGTTTTTGCCCACATCGTCTCGCCGCACTCGCCCTATATTTTCGGTCCGGATGGCGAGCAGACCGAGAATGCCGAGCTGGATACCATCGTCGGTTACACCAACCAGGTCAAGTACCTCAACAAGCGTATCCTGCCCATCATCGATGAGATCATCGCCCAATCGGAGACTCCGCCCATTATCATTATCCAGGGCGATCACGGCTGGGCGCGGGACGAGCCCGAGCGCCGCATGCGCATCCTCAACGCTTACTACCTGCCCGGCGGCGGGAATGAGGTCTTGTACCCCGATGTCAGCCCGGTCAATACCTTCCGCCTGATCTTCAACCGCTATTTCGACGCCGGTCTGCCCCTGCTCGATGACCTCAGTTACTACTCAGCCATGTCCTCCCCCTACAATTACATCCCCATCGCCGAGGGTCGCCCCGGCTGTGAGCCATGAACCCTATTCCACACACCTTGGGGGTTTCACGATGCTAAGTTCCCATAATGGCAGCTAGTCTGTTCGGACGCTACGAGATCCGCCAGGAGTTGGGCCGCGGCGGCATGGCGCAGGTCTACCTGGCATACGACCCCACCTTCCGCCGCCAGGTGGCGGTGAAGGTGCTGCCCCTGCATTACCTGGAAAACCCCCTGCTGCGCGCCCGCTTCGAGCGCGAGGCGCGCCTGATTGCCACCATCGAGCACCCCGCCATTGTGCCGGTCTACGATTTCGGCGAACAGGACGGGCAGCTCTACCTGGTGATGCGCTACATGTCCGGGGGCTCGCTCGTCTCTCTCATCCGCCAGGGACCCTTTTCGCTCAGCAAGGCTTCGGAGATGCTGTCTTTGCTCGCCCCGGCTTTGGATGCCGTCCATGCCAGGGGAATTGTCCACCGCGATCTGAAACCCGGAAATATCCTGCTCGACTCGTTCGGCAACCCTGCGCTCTCCGACTTTGGCATAGCCCACTTTTCCGAGGCTACCGTTGACCTCACCGGCGCAGCAGTGATCGGCACGCCGGCGTACATGAGCCCCGAGCAGGTCAGGGCTGAGATCGCCCTGGATGGTCGCAGCGATATCTACTCTCTGGGCATCATTCTTTACGAGATGCTCACCGGGCGCCAGCCATACCAGGCTGCCACGCCGATGTCCATCGCCATGCGCCACCTCACCGACCCCGTACCGGAGATCCGCCGTCATCGCCCCGATCTGCCTGTAACGCTGCAATCTGTGCTGGACCGCGCCCTGGCTAAAGATCGTGATCAGCGCTACCCGCGCGCCGCCGACCTTGTCTACGATCTGCGCGCCTTGGTGGATGCCTCACCGTCCGGCGCAAGCCCACCTGTCCCGGTCGACGAAGCCACGCAGGTCGATATTACTCCCCCGGTCGCTCCTCTATCACAAGCGGCTGCGCTCCCCCCCACTCAGGCAGATCCAGATTCTCCTGCCTGAAGAGCCCGCCCTGCCCGTGAACGCCGGAACGCCGCCCCCCTCTCTCGCCTCCGCTGCACAGACCCCCGCCCTACCGCGCAAATCGACCTACCTTCCCTGGCTTCTGCTGGTTCCGGTGATCTGTTTATTGGCGCTTGGTCTTATCTTCGCTGTCCGTTACTTGCTGCCCTCTCTCGCTATCTCCCCCTCGCCATCGGCAGCACCTCAGGTTACCCGAGCAGCCACGCAAACCCCTGCTGTGACCCTTCAAGTCGTGGATACCGTCGCCCCGCCGGATACGCCGACTCCCCTCGCTCCAACCTCGACGCCGAGCATGACACCCCCCTCCCACCTGAGCCTGTGCTCTTCGACGATTTTTCCACCGCTGCCAACGGCTGGCCCCAGGGCAGCCAGGCTGCCGGAAGCTATGCATACCAGGATGGCGCTTATACGATCTCGGTTTTGCAAAATGGCGATCTGCTCTGGGCAGCCCCGCAAGCCAGTTTTGCCGATTCGCGTCTGGATGTTCGGGCGCAGCGCCTCTCCGGCGATCAAGGCTACTACGGCTTGCTGTGCCGCGTACAGGATGCGGACAATTTTTACTATTTCGTTATCCGCCCCGATGGTTATTTTACGATCGGGAAATACCAGGCGGGTTCTTTCTCTGCGTTGACCCCCGGCGGTTGGACGTATCACCCCGCCATTCAGACCGGCGAAGCGACGAACCTTCTCCAGGCTGAGTGCGCCGGGGACGAGCTGCGCTTCTTCGCCAATGGGCAGTTGCTGGGCGAGGCGCGTGACGCCGCATTTTCTGCGGGAAAGCCCGCTCTGGTGGTGGCTGCTCTGGATGATGGGGGTTTCCAGGCTCTCTTCGACGACTTCACCGTTTACTCGCCCGTTCCCTGACCGGGGAGCGCCCGGTAACCACCGGTCCGCTTTTGCCTTACAGCTCGCCCACCGGCAATCGCCCTTCTTTGAGCGCCGCCGTTTGCCCCGGCAGGAAGGGCGCCTCGTACAGCGCCTCGTCCATCTGGTAGCAGCGGAACAGTATCGGTGATGAAGTGCAGCCGGTCCGCCAGGTCTCCCCAGTAGTCGGCGCCGGACTTTGCCGTGCTGTCCGGCGTCGGGTCGATCTGCCCCAGCAGCTTCTTCAGGTCAGTGTTGGCGATGTGCTGCAGCGCCGGCGGGAACCCTGCCTTCAGGTCGTCGCCCAGCCGCAACCGTTGGTGCGGCGGCAGCGTGATCGTCATCATCGTCTCGGTGGTCATGTACTGCGCCTCGCGCTTCAGGATCTCCAGGAACGCGGCGATGGTGGAATCCAGCCGGGTCAGCCTGCCGAACAGGCGGATCACCCCCCAGATCAGGTCGTTCAAGGCGCCCCAGCCGGGGTGCAACGCTTTGAGTAGATTACGGGCAAAGGTCTCCGGCGCCACCACCGGCGCCGCCAGCGCCTCATTGATCTCCGGCTGCAGGCGCGTCTGCTCGTGGAAGCCGATCTCTAAGTTTGCCAGCAGCAGCAGTTCCGTGCGCGGCTTTTCAACCACCTCGAACAGCGCCCGGTAATAGTGCTCGAAAGCCTGCCGCAGGTAGCGCTGCCCCTCCGGCGGCTCGCCCGGCAGCAGCTCCTCACAAAAGCTGGTGATCTTCCCGGCGTCGTACGCCGGGTCCTCCAGGAAAGCCGCGTTGAAGCGGGCAAAGGCTCTCCCAATCTCGGCGAAGACCTTCAGGTTGCCGCGCGCCACCGCCTCGCTCGCCCGCTCGAAAGCCGCCTGTGGGTCGTACGCCTTCCACAGCACCTCCATCAGATCCTCGATCTTGAGCCTGGCGCCCAGCCAGCGCGCCGCCTCCAGTAGCTCCTGCAGCGCCTCTTGCGCCGCGGCTTCCGAGCCCAGCATCAGCGTCAGCGTGCGCCCCAAATCTTCCTTGCGGATCGTCTGCCCCGCCTGTTTGGATGCCCACGTAGCGAAGGCGCACCAGTTGGCGCCTCCGCCCGTGCGCTCTGCCAGCGCCAGCCCCAGCTCGTGGTAGCACTGCGTGATCTGCAGGTTGCGCATCACCGGGTCGGCGAGATTGGCGATGCGCTCGACATCGGTAAGGTTGGGATCGTTGCCATCAGGCATCTGGTAGACCTCATCATTAAAAAGTGTTGTTCCTGGTCTATAAAGCGGCGAAGGCTCATTATACTTCAGCCGGATTCATGGTAAAACCTTTTCCTGTCATCTTAGCGCCGCGCTCAATAGCCCGATCAGCGCCCCCCCGGCGATCAGCCAGGTCGAATTAACCTTGAAGCGCATCAGTAGCACGAGCGAAACAACTGCAATGGTCACCGTCAGCGGGTCGACGAGCGAGCTGCGCCCGAGCTGCCAGGTCACCCCCGCCATCAAGCCCAGCGCCGCGGCGTTCACCCCATCCAGCAGGCTGCTGAACCAGGCCGAACCGCGCATGCGCGGGATCCAGGGGTTGGTGATTGCCACGAAGATAAAAGCCGGCAGGAAGATGCCCACCGTCGCCAGGATCGCCGCCGGCGTGCCCCCCAGCAGGTAGCCGATGAAGGTCGCCGTGGTCAGCACCGGTCCCGGCGTCACCTGCCCGATGGCGATGGCGTCCAGCAGTTGCTGGTCGGTCAGCCAGCCGTATTTCACCACGAAATCGGCGCGCAAGAACGCCAGCAGCACGTACCCGCTGCCATACAGCACCGAGCCGATCTTGAGGAAGGTGAAGAACATCAGCGGCAGGCTGAACGGCGTCGCCGTCTGCGCCAGGAGGGTCAGCCCGCTGGCGGGCAATAAGAAGGCTGCCATGCCCCTGCGAGCGTAACCGCTTGTAGTTCATCGCCAGCATCACGATCAGCCCGCCGCCGAACAGCAGTGCAATCTCGTTGAAGCCCAAAAAGTAAAGCAACAGGACGGTGGCAGTCGTTATCCCCGTCAGCCAGCCCTTGATCGCCTTCTGCCCCAGGCTCCACAATGCCTGGATGATGATGGCGATCACCACCGGCTTGATGCCGTACAGCAGCCACTCTACCTGTGGCGTGGTTCCGTACCTGGCGTAGATCGCCGCCAGGACGATCACAATCAGCATCGCCGGGGCGATGAAGCAGGCCCCCGCCGTGATCAGCCCAAGCCACCCCGCCCGCAGGTAGCCGATATGGATCGCCATCTCGGTGGAGTTGGGACCCGGGATTAAGTTTGTCGCCCCCAGCAGGTCGAGGAATTCCTGGTCGCTCAGCCATTTGCGCCGCTTCACAATCTCATCGTGCATCATGCTGATGTGCGCGGCCGGTCCGCCAAAACCGGTGATCCCCAGCTTCAGGAACAGGGCTGCAAGCTCACCTAATCGCTCTGAGGTTGGGCTATTTACGCTAGTGGACAGGATTATTCTTTCCTCGCCGCCACAAGCCGGTTGTGCGGCTTATTCGGCTTTAACGCAGTCTGCCCTTGCAGAAACCGCACCACCCGCTGGCTTTCCATCACGCCTTCCAGGTTTGCGACTGTCCTACTCCCCCGTCGGCACCCAGATGTTCTTAACCTGCGTGGCGTGGTGCAAGAACTCGTGCCCTTCGCCCTGCTCGGCGCTTGCCCAATCCCGCTTTATGCCGTAGCTCACCCACGTGCGCTTGACGTTTGCCGCCGAGTTGTACTCCACATGGAAGCTCCCTTCCGCTGTGCCGAAGTACCACAGCGCGTCCACGTCCTCGTGCTGCACCAGCGTCTTCGTCAGGTGATCTCTGTCACCGGTGACGATGTTCACCACCCCCGGCGGCACGTCCGACGTGTCCAGCACCTGGTACAAGTCGGTGGCGCTCAGCGGGTGCTTCTGGCTGGGGATCATCACCACCGTGTTGC
This sequence comes from uncultured Chloroflexia bacterium, assembly GCA_963702535.1. Classification (GTDB taxonomy): domain Bacteria; phylum Chloroflexota; class Anaerolineae; order Anaerolineales; family UBA4823; genus CAVPDG01. The sequence continues at coordinate 105,702 of CAVPDG010000004.1, forward strand.
CGCGTGCGATGGCTGGCGCCATCAAAGACACGAACGCCAGCAGCGGGGCTTCGTCCGGGCAGGCGATGCCGATCACGCCCACCGGCTCGTTGACGCCCACCGTGATGCCGCGCAGCGTGGTCTCCTGCACCGACCCGCCATACTTATCCGCCCAGGCTGCGTAGGTGAATAGCCGTGTGACAGACGCCTCCACCTCCGCCTGCGCCGCTTGCTGGGAGCAGCCGGTCATCTCCACCAGCCGCCGCGCAAATTCCTCCCGCCGCGCGTCCAGGTTCTCACCAATGAAGTACAGGATCTGCGAGCGGTTGTAGCCGTGCCGCATCGCCCAGCCCGGCTTGGCGGTGTGCGCGGCGTGCGCTGCCTCCACCGCCTCGCGGATATCTTTGCGGTTGCCGTCGCCCACCTGCCCGATCAGCTCGCCTTTCGGGCTGAGCACTGCCTTCGTGTAGTACCCGTCCGGGCGCACTTGCTTGCCGCCGATGTACATCTTGGGCGTGCGGTCCACCGCCAGTCCTTTCTTGCCGTTCTTCACGCCCTGTCCAGGCTGCACTGGTCTCTCCGGCGTGTGCTCTCCCCATTTGGATTTGCCGGTCAGCGTCTCGGGCAGCGCCGGTTGCGGGCGCGGTCGCTCCTGCCACGCCGGGCGCAGGTACTCGAACAATCCCTCCCTGCCGCCTTCCCGTCCAAAGCCGCTCTCGCGGTAGCCGCCGAATCCCGACGCCGCATCGAACAGGTTGGTCGAGTTGACCCACACCGAGCCTGCCTTGATCTTGCTCGCCACATCCAGCGCCAGGTTGATGTTCTCGCTCCACACGCTGGCAGCCAGCCCGTAACGCGTGTTGTTTGCCAGCTCGATTGCCTCCGCCGGGTTGCGGAAGGTCAGCGAAACCAGCACCGGTCCGAAGATCTCCTCCTGTACTGTTGCAGACGCCGGCTCCAGCCCGGTGATCAGCGTCGGCGGGTAGAAGCAGCCCTTCCCCGGCATCTCGATCTCCGGCTGGAACAGCTCTCCGCCCTCCGCCACGCCCGTCTTCACCCAGCCGTCGATGGTATCCCACTGCGTCTGGTCGACGATCGCCCCGATGTCGATGCACTTATCCAGCGGATCGCCCACCCGCAGATTGCCCATGCGTACCTTGAGCTTGTTGATGAAGCGCTCGGCGACGTTCTCCTGCACCAGCAGGCGCGACCCCGCGCAGCATACCTGCCCCTGGTTGAACCAGATGGCATCCACCACACCCTCGATGGCGCCGTCCAGATCGGCGTCCTCGAAGACGACGAACGGCGATTTGCCGCCCAGCTCCAGCGAGAGCTTCTTGCCCGACCCGGCGGTCTGCTGGCGCAGGATGCGCCCCACATCGGTCGAGCCGGTGAAGGCGATCTTATCGATATCGGGGTGGGTCACGATCATCGTCCCTGCCTTGCTGCTGCCGGTGACCACGTTCACCACCCCCGGCGGCAGTCCCGCTTCGGCGACGATCTCGGCGAAGAGCAGCGCGCTCAGCCGCGTGTAAGATGCCGGCTTGAGCACCACCGTGTTCCCCATGGCGATCGCCGGGGCGATCTTCCAGCCCAGCATCAGCAGCGGGAAGTTCCACGGGATGATCTGCCCCACCACGCCCACCGGCTGGTAATCGCGCAGCTCGCTCTCCATCAATTGCGCCCAGCCGGCGTGATAATAAAAATGCCTTGCCAGCAGCGGCGTGTCGATATCCCTCGCCTCGCGGATCGGCTTGCCGTTGTCCATCGATTCGAGCACCGCCAGCAGCCGCATGTGCTTCTGGATGTTGCGCGCAATGGCGTACAGGTAGCGCGCCCGCACGCTGCCGGGCGTCTCGCTCCAGCTTTGGAATGCCTGGCGTGCCGCCGCCACCGCCTCATCGATATCGCTCTGCCCCGCTTGCGCCGGTGTCTGCCAGCTTTTGCCCGGTCGCCGGGTTGTAGCTGGTGGTAGTAGCTGGCGTCTTTCGGGTGTTTCCAGGTGTTGTTGATGAACAGCCCGAATTTGCGCTGGTGGTCTTCCAGCCAGGCGTCTGCTGCCGCCGAGGATTCGGGCGCCGGTCCGTAAGGCATGGTCTTGAAGGCTTCCATAACGTCCATCGTATCCTCCTGGGTCTAGCCCATCGGCATGTGGTGCCGGGCGGCATAGCGACCGGTAATATAGTGGTAGAGCTGCCGCTCCAGGTCGGTGAGCAGTCCGCTCGCCCCGATGCGGAACAGGTCGGGCATCAGCCATTCGTCGCCCAGCTCCTCTTTCATCAGCGCCTGCCACGCCATCGCCTGCTTGGCTTTGTTCACCCCGCCTGCGGGCTTGAAGCCCACCTTGTACCCCGTGCGCTGCTGGTACTCACGCATCGCCCGCAGCATCACCAGCCCGAATTCCAGGGTGGCGTTCACGCTTTCTTTGCCGGTGGAGGTCTTGATGAAGTCCGATCCTGCCATCATCGCCACCAGGCTCGCCTGGTACACCTGCTTGAGCGTGCCCAGGTCGCCCACCGCCAGGATGCTCTTCATGTGCGCCGCGTTGCCGCATGTCTCGCGGAATTGCTTGATCTCGTCGTACAGCGCCCGCCAGTTGCCGGTCAGCACGTGCGTGCGCGGGATCACGATATCGATCTCGCGCGCCCCGGCCTCGATGGCTTGCTCGATTTCGGCGATGCGCTGCGCCAGCGGCGTCTGCCCGGCGGGGAAGCCCGTCGCCACCGATGCCACCGGGATATCCGTGCCTTGCAGCGCCTCAACCGCTTCCCGCACGCGGTTGGGATAAACGCATACCGCGCCGACCGTGATTTTCTCCCCGTTAACGCCCAGCGCCGCCAGCATATCGGGGCGCACCGGTTGTCGCGCCTTGGCGCACAGGCGCTGCACCCTGCCCGGCGTGTCATCCCCCGAGAGGGTGGTCAGATCGATGCACGTGATCGCCCTCAGCAGCCAGGCGGCTTGCCATTCTTTCTTCACCGTCCGCCTGCCGCTCAGCGTGGCGGCGCGCCGCTCCACCGCGCTGCGGTTCACCCGGGCATCCATCACCCAGTCCAGATCGATCGCTGTTCCTGGATTGCGTTCCTGTGTCGCAGACATATTCAATCCTTTGTTTCAACCCACCAGGGTTTGTCTTTATGTTGGGCTCCCGCCGGCGTCCGCTTGCCTGATCCGGATGCCCATGCTTTTCTATTGTACCAAAAGAACCGCAGGCGTCCTTTTCTGCAACCAGTACTATTCCCTGCTCATTCTGGATTGGGTCATTCCCTTTCTACCGTAAATCTCAGCGGAAAACCCTCCAGCCGCGCCGCCAGCTCTGCCCGGTGCACGCGCAGCAGCGCTTCTGGCTTGGGCAATGTCTGCACGTATGCTGAGCCGTGATAATGCGCGGTGTACATCACTTGCAGCGCTCGCGGACCTGGGAGCAGGAAGATGCGTAGCAAAACGCCGACGACAAAGTCCATCGGCGTTACATTGTCATTGTGGATGATCACCCGGTAGGGCGGCTCCTCTCCTGTCTCTTCGCCTTGCAATATCTCCTTGCTGATTTCCGGTGTTTTTTCCACGCTGCTTTATCCTGGCTGGATTCTACCATGCAGGCGCTTATCCACTTCCGGCAGCAGCGTGCAGAGGATCGCCCCTTCCATCTGCGCGGAGAGCAGGATGTCTATCTGATGAACGGCGTGGAATTAGCAACTTTTCTGCTGCCGGTATCCCCTTGCGGATCGTTTCCGCCATCTGCGGCGTCACTTCGTCGTCCCTGCCGTAGACCACCAGCGTCGGCGCATGGATCTCCCCAGCCTCTCCCTGATATCCCAGTCCTTCAGCCTGCCCGTTATGTAGAACTCCTTGGTCCCCACATCGTCAGGTAAACCTCGTTCGTCTCGATCTTCTAAAAAGCCTCTTTCACCCACTCGGGTTGCGGGTCGATGTGCCCTCCGGCGAAGTCATCGTGCGTCGCCCCCGGTCCGCCGTGCAGGCAGATCAGCGGCAGTTTCCCCGCTACTTCTTTTTCGCCGGTGATGAGGAACCAGGTCTTATAGCCGCGATACAGGATTGTCTCTTCTTGGACCGGTAATTCAGCCTGATTAGCCATTCATGCCCGGTGCTCCCAGCCCCTCCGCGATCTGCGCAATGCTGTCATTGATACGCGCCAGGTGGACTAGCGCCTGGTCGCGCACCGCCCCCACCGCCCCGCCTTCCAATCCCTCGATCTTTTGTAGTGTGGTCTCCCGCTTGCGCTTCCTCGGGCTTCTCGGCAGGCTCCCCGTGCTCATTCTCCAGCATTTTAGCCAGGCTCTCCACGTTGGCATGGATGCGCTCCTGCAAGCTATGGATCAGCTCAGCCCGTCTTGCTTCTGTAATGCTGCCTGGCTCTTCTCCCACATCCTCCTTCAGGTGGGTCACGTATCCCTTCAGCACTGCCAGGCTGGTCCCCTGGCTTGCCAATAGGCTCTGGCTGCGGCTCAGCGGGTTGTACTCGTAGACCGCGCTCGCCAGGGTTTGTTCCAGCTTCTTGTAGCTTGCATCGATACTGCAGCGCTTCCTCGTCTAGGTCGCCGGCGGGCGTGCTGGCTGTTAGGCTCGCCACATAGCCCTCGATATACTCGTCCACCGCCTTAATAAATTCCGCCAGGGCAGCCTTGAAGCGCTCCTGTACCCGGATGGGTAGGATGAACATCACCACCAACGCCGCTGTGGCTGCCCCGAGCAGCGTGCTCACCGGTCGCGCCACCAACAGGTGCAGCGCCCCGCCGCCGATCGACGTGATGATCAGCAGGGTGGCAATGTTGAGCCAGAAGACCATCCAGGCGTAGGATATGGTCAGGATGTAAACCGCAAAGAAGATGCAGGCTGTCACGCACAGCGCCGTCAGGATCAGGTTGTCCGGCAGCAGGACTGCCAGCGCCACCCCGATCGCTGTCCCGCCGATCACGCCTGCCACGCGCATCGTGATCCGCCGCAGCGATTCGCCCGTCGACCCGGCGATGACCACGAATGCCGTCCAGAAGACCATCGTTGGCGTGTCCATCCTCAGCAGGGTTGCCGCCAGCATCGCCAGCCCCGCAGCCAGCACCGCTTGCAGCCCCAGGATGGTCGTCGGGTGCAAACTTACCCCGCCCTTCTTGCCGGGCTTGATGAAAAAAGCGGTTTGCGCGACTTTCGCCTGTTTTGGGGTGCCCATTTCGAGCGTGCTGGCATCCCGGCCGATTTCGATCTTCTGGATATTTGCCACAGATTGGGCAAGCTGGCGCGCCGCGATGCCCATGCGCAGCAGGTTGAGCATCCACTCGCCACCGGATTTCTCCTCCAGGCTGGTCTTGATCTGCCGCTGGAGCTGTTCTCCGATCTCGTACAATTGCCTCTGTTCCTCGCCGGTTGCTGCTCTTGAAAACTGCTCTTCGAGCACCATTAAGCCCTCAACCAGAGAACTCCAGGATCTCCTTGGGCGTCTCGTGCCGGGATAGCCTGGTGGTCGCCTCAATCAGCAGTTCGAGTCCGCGCTCGCTCTTGTACATTTCCTCCTGCAGTTGGTTCAGGCGGGTCTGGCTCCATAAGCTCGGCGAGACCGCTGCCGCGAACAGCCCCTCGATCACCCGCCGGTTGCGGTTGACCTGCTTGGTGATGCGCTCCAGCCGCTGCAAATCTGCCTGGCTTCCCTCGCCATTCTCCAGCGTCTCCCGCACCGCTTGCCACTCCCCCTCGCACATTGTGGTAGAAGGCTCTCACGCTGCGTTACAGGTACTTCACCGGGTCGTAGGGGATGATCACGAATTCCCAGAGATAGACCGCCGCCGCGCTGAAGATGACGCAGATCAGGATCAAGGGGTACGCCGCCGGCTGGGGGTGCAGCATGAAGCCCAGGTAAGTTCCCAGGGTCGTCACCAGTGCCAGCTCGCCCTGCCCGCGTCCCGTAGCGCCGCAGGAAATACGCCAGGAAGAACAGCGCCAGCAGCATAAGATAGCTGATCCAGGTTAGCCCCGCCAGGCTACTGCCCAGCACCAGCGCCGCTGTAAACAGCGGCGTCGCCAGCCACAGGCTCACCTTGCGCTCTGCCGGTCTTAGATCGATGATGAACAACAGCAGCACGATCCCGCTCACCACCCCGAACAGCGGGACGGTAGGCGGCACTTTGCCGTAGATGAGCAGCAGTCCCAGGCGCAGCCCCAGCCAGATGCTCAGCAGCGCCAGCGCCGCCCGTCCCGCTGTCAGCAGGCGGATCAGCCCCGGATCGATGCCGGACAACCACAGTTGCAGCGTTATACGGTTTCGTCTCATTCTCCGCTGAAGGCGCTTACCGCCATCTGTTGCTTTTTACTGCCGGCTCATGATCGCCCGCATCAGCGCTTCCTCATCCTCGATCAGTTCGCCGCTTACATCGATCGTAACCTGGTAGATCGTTCCGCTGAAATGGAACGGCGCCTTGTAGGCCGGCGTCACCGGCGAGCCGTGGTCTGCCCCGCAGGAGATGCCCCCGCCCAGCCCGTATGTGATCGGCACGGTGGCATCGAACTCTGCCTGCCCTACCAGCCGCCCGTCGATGTAGAGTTGCGCCACGCCCCGCCGCACCCTTCCCGCCTTGATGTCCGGCTTGCCGGTCGGCTCGAACTCGAAGCGCAGGCTATGTTTGCCCGCTGGCACATCCTCCACCGATTCGACGTGCAGCAGCCTGGCCGATACCACGTTTTGGGCGTAGTGCAGCCTCTGGTTCTGCATGTAAAAGCTGTAGCCGCCCTCGTTGCCGCCAAACGCCAGCAGCACTCCCTCGGCGCCTGTCTCGGGGATTTCCACCTCTGCTGTGATGCTGTGCGCCCGGTTGATCACGTTGACCGTCGCGTTGCCCGGCACCACTTGCGTCCCTGGGTAAAAGCTGTAGCGCTCGCGGGGCAGCGCAGCTTGTGGTCGTGGGTCGAGTATTCGCGCCGCGCCGCGTGCAGTCGATCGGCAGCACTTTGTATTTCCCCGCCTCCACATACCACATTGTGATCATCTCGATCAGCTTGGCCCGGTTTCCCTCGGCGACGTTGTGGTTCTCCGCAAAGTCTTCCGCCACATGGTAAAGCTCCCATCCTGTTGCATCTAGCCTGGTCAGCTCCTCTGCCGTATCGGCGCCCCAAAGAATTTGCCCGCCTCGCTGAATGATGGTCCCGGCCACGGGCAGACTGCCCGCCAGCCGTCGTGGTAGATCGACCGGTGCCCCATCATCTCGAAGTACTGCGTGTTGCGTTTGCTGGGATTGCGTGGCGTCGTCGAACGTGTGCGCAAAGCTCACGCCCTCGATCGGCGATTGGGTTACTCCGCTGATCGTCGTTGGCGGCTCGATGCCCAGGCACTCGAGCACCGTCGGCAGCAGGTCGATGGCGTGCACGTACTGGCTCCGTACTGCGTTATTCGCCTATGCCTTTGCCCCAGTGGATGATGAGCGGGTCGGAGATGCCTCCCCGGTAGGTCTCGCGTTTCCAGCGCCGGAAGGGCGTGTTGCCGGCAAAGGTCCACCCCCAGGCGTAGTGGTTGAAGTGCTTTGGTCCGCCCAGCTCGTTCAGCACCTTCAGGTTGTCCTCCACGGTCCCCGGCAGGTTGTTGTGCCACAGGTTGATGTTCGTCATCCCGTTGGGTCCGCCCTCCGAGCTGGCGCCGTTGTCGGAAAGGGCGATGATCAGCGTGTTGTCGAATTCGCCGCTCCGTTTGAGGAATTCGAGCAGCCGCCCGATATGGTAATCGGTGTGCTCCAGAAAGCCGGCATACACCTCCATCATGCGCGCGAAGACTTTGCGCTCATCCGGTGTGCATTCGGACCAAGGTTTGACATCCGGATCGTGCCGCGAAAGCTCCGCATCTGCCGGAACGATGCCCAGTTCCTTCTGCCGGGCGAATACCTTTTCCCGGTAGGCGTCCCAGCCGTCGTCGAACTGTCCCTTGTACCGGTCAGCCCATTCCTTGGGTACATGGTGCGGGGCGTGCATGGCGCCGGTCGCAAAATAGAGGAAGAAGGGCTTGTCCGGCGCTACCTGCTTGGCGTCGGCGATAAAGGCGATCGCCTTATCCACCAGGTCTTCCGTCAGGTGGTAGCCCTCTTCCGGCGTCTTCTCCGGCTCCACCTGATGGTTGTCGTAGACCAGCTCCGGGTAGTACTGGTGGGTGTCGCCGCCCAGGAACCCGTAGAAGCGCTCGAAGCCGCGTCCCAGCGGCCAGCGCTGGTACGGACCGGCTGCCGAAGACTCGTGCCCCGGCGTCAGGTGCCATTTCCCCACCGCGTAGGTGTTGTAGCCGTTTTCGAGCAAAATTTCCGAGAGGAATCCGTTCTCGAATGCGGGATCATCCCGTTGCTGCCGGGGTAACCGGTAGCGCCTTCGGTGATGCATGCCAGCCCGTTCGAGTGGTGGTTGCGCCCGGTGATGATGCATGCACGCGTCGGCGAGCACAGCGCTGTCGTGTGAAAATTGTTGTACCTGAGCCCGTCTGCCGCCAGCGCGTCCAGGTTCGGCGTGCGGATCGGCGCCCCATAGCAGCCCAGTTGCCCGAATCCCAGGTCATCCAGGACAATAAATAGCACGTTCGGCGCCCCTTCTTTGGCGCGCTCGGCTTGCGGCCAGGCAGGGGACGATTCTTCCACCGTGCGCCCGATGACGCCCGGAAATGTGCTTCTTGGGTTGTATTCGGTGATTGGCATACACTCCTCCTGTGATACTATCGCTTGTATTTTCTTGGTTTTACCGCTCAATTAAGCCCTCGAGCATCGGCGTTAGTAGGTGCGGCAAGCGCCACCCAGAGCCACACGCTGAATAACGCCTATCGGAATGTCTTCGGTGCCTTTCTTATGGACCGGTGGATGCTCCGATCTGTATCGGGATTGTGCGCAAGTTTACCAGGATCGGGCGCTGCAGCCTCGTCGCAAGGTTGTTAGCCAGTCGCTTGCAGCGGGTTCAGTGCTCCGCTGCCTTCAACTGTCACAATGGTAATCCGCTCGTTAACCCTTACCGAGTCCACTGCGTAGGTTGTCCCTTCCAGCCACTTCTCCACTTCTGCGGTTGCCATTCGATTCTCATTGGCGCTGACCACAGCCTGGTAAGAAGTCAGGCTAAGTGGGATGACCACCAGCAGCGTCCCGGCGATGAACAACGCAAAGCCCCTCTGGCGTGTGCGGGCGCCTCCCTCGCTCGCGCCAAATTTCCCCAATCCCACCACCGCCAGCACGATCCCGCCCGCCAGCAGGATAGCCAGGTAGTTGGTCGCAAACAGCAGCATTGCCCCGCCGGCGGCGTCCAGTTGACCATGCTGCAGCGCTATTCCCACCACGCACAGCGGCGGTACCAGCGAGATGGCGATCGCTACCCCGCCCATCGAGTTGGCGATTTCCGCGCGTGAGATGATGAATGCTCCCGCTGCCCCTGCTCCCAGCGCCGTGAGCAGCGCGTACAGCCCGGGGTTGATGCGCGATGCAATCTCCGGATTGCTCGTGAACGAGATCGTCACGTCAGGCACGATCCACGACAGGAGGAAGGATGCGCTGATGACTGCCGCGATCCCCGCCAGCGTCAGCCCAAAAGCCTGCAGCGCCCGCCGTGAAGACCCCATCACAACCGCGGCCGTGGTCGCCATGATGGGTCCCATCAATGGCGCCACGATCATCGCCCCGATAACGGTCGCCGTAGATCCCGAAAGCACTCCATAAGTCGCAATCAGCGTCGCGAACAAGAGCAGGGCGAAAAAATTCGTCAGCCGGCGCCTCGTCTCCGGTCCTTCCACGAACATCTTGTTCTCGAACAGTAGCCAGGTAATCTGGGTCAAACCCAATTTTTGTAAACGGTTTGGGTAAGCTGGTGGTTGTCATGTTTCTTCCAATTCTCCCGAAGGGGCGAGCCTGTGTGCTCGCCCACCATTGTGCTCGCATGGCGCGAAAAATGGGCTTGATTAACCCAAAAGAGGATCATTGACTCGCGTCAAAAATGATCCTCTTCCTGTGAACTGGTTCGCTTGCCTGCCATTCCCTGAGAGACCACTGCAAGCAGAATAGCCTTCTGGGCTTCAAATCCTTATCTGGCAATGCTGTGGTTTAGATGCCCAGGATCTGCGCCTTCTTTGCGTTGAACTCCTCTTCGGTGATCAAGCCCTGGTCTTTCATTGCGGCGAGTTTTTGAATTTGCACCAGTTGTTCGTCGAAACTGTTCGAGGCTGGTCCTGCAGCCGCCTGCCCAGCCGTCTGTTGCGCCAGGGCTTGCTGCTGCGCTGCCAGTTCTGCTTGTCCCGCCTGCAAGTCAGCCATTTGCTGTTGTTGGGCAGCCTGTTGCTGCGCCGCGGCTTGCTGCTGTGAAGCTTTCTTGCTTGCACTGCTTGAGGCTACGTAAGCTGTGGTTCCAACCACAGCGGTTGTCATTAATAAGCCCGGTCCACGTCGTCTTCTCATAATACTATCCTCCTGCGATTTTTCTGGTTGTCTATTTAGTTCAAAAACTTGTTTATACCTGTTTTCTTACCTTACTCTGCAGCCAGTCTATTCTTGAACTGCTCTATTACGTCGTCGGGAATCTGCCCGCGCTCTGCCAATATCCCGCCCGAAGCAAGGATCGCGTTACGGATATTGTCCATCCAGACGTTCTCCCACAAGAAAAGAGCTGCTGAGCTGTTCTCGGGCATGTCGTTGGCTGCCCATGTCAGGTCATCTTCTGTGAATAGACTTTCGATCTGTTCACCGAGCGGGACAAAGAGGCGGTACGACTCGGCATCCAGATCGTTCAACTCTATCGTTCGGGTGCTGCCGTCGGCGTCTTTCCGGATGAAAACGAGATCCACGTAGCGGACAATGCCTTTCTCCGCCAAATCCAGGAGCGCCGGGACGATCTCGCCCGAGAACTGGTTGCCTGGAAACACAACCAGAGCGTACTCTAATGGAAAATCAAGCATGCTATTTCTCCTTTGTTGAAAAATCCCTGCTAAATACCTGATGGGGGGCTGTCTTGTTGCTTAGCCAAGACCGTTTGAATTGTATCATCATTCATCGCGGAAATGAAAACCGAGCCGGCAAACTCTCGCCCGCCGGCTCGGGTTGTTCATTAACTGGGAGGAAAGCTTACAGGTCGATCCCCGCCTTCACCAGGTTTTCTTCTGCCACTGGCACGAAGGTGAAGCCCAGTTGCCCGCAGATATGCTTCATCGCCTCATTATCGGGCGTGATCAGCGCCTCGATGTGGCTCAGCTTTTCCTGCTTGGCGATCTCTACCAGCCTGCGCATCATCTCCTTGCCCAGTCCCCTGCCGTGCACCGGGTCGCTCACCAGGATGCTGAAGCGCGCCTCGTTCAGCCCGTGCATCTTGCTCAGCCGCGCCGCCCCCAGGATCTTGCGCTCGCTGGGCTCTTCGGCGTCGATCTCTACCGCGAAGTTGATTTCCCGGTTGTAATCGCAGTGGCAGATGCGCGCCAGCCGCTCGTGAGCCACCCGCTTCTCCAGCAGCATCGGGCGCAGGTAGCGCAGGTACACCGTCTTGTCCGATAGGGTCTCGTGGAAAGTGACCAGCGCCGGCTCGTCCTCGGGACGCATCGGTCGCATCAGCATGGGTGTGCCGTCTTTGGCGATCCACTTGTAGGTGTACTGCGCCGGGTAGGGACGGATCGCCAGCGGGGGCAGGTCGGTTTCCTTCATTTCTGCCGGGTAAAGCACCACGCGCGCGTCCAGCGCCAGCAGCCGCTCCGGCGAAGCCAGCAATGGGTTGATGTCCAGCTCCTTGATCAGGCGCTGCTCTGCCACCAACAGGCTGAAGCGCACCAGCGTCTCCTCCAGCATCGGGATATCGATCGGCGCCCGGCCGCGCACGCCCTTCAATGCTTTGAAGATCTTCGTCCGCTCCATCAGGCGCCGCGCCAGTACCGTGTTCAATGGCGGCAAGCCCAGCGAGCGGTCTTTGAACACCTCCACCAGCGAGCCGCCCAGCCCGAACAGCAGCACGGGTCCAAACTGCGGGTCGATGCTGCTGCCCATGATCAGCTCGTAGCCTTCCTGCTTGACCATCGGCTGCACCGTCACCCCCAGGAAGTCCGCCGCATCCGCCTTCTCCGCCACCGAGTCGCGGATGGCGCGGATATGCCTTGCGCACCGCTGCCTCGTCGCCCAGGTTGAGCTGCACACCGCCCACGTCGGTCTTGTGCGTGATCGTCTCCGAGTGCAGCTTCAGCACCACCGGGTAACCGATCTCAGCCGCCGTGCGCACGGCTTCGTCTTCGCTCTCGGCGATGCGCGTCTCCACCGTGGGGATGCCATAGCACGCCAGCAGTTGCTTGGATTCGTACTCGGTCAGGATTGTGCGCCCCGCCTGCCGCGCCCGCTCGATGATCGCTCCCGCCGAGCCACAATCGATTGGAGCATCGTTGGTGCCGTGCAGCGAGGGCGTCTGGTACAGAGCGCGCAGGTTGTCCGAGTATTGCGCCATGTAGGAGAACATGCGCGCGGCTGCATCCGGATAGGGGAAGGTCGGGATGTTTGCCTGGCTCAGGACCAGCTCACCCTTCTCCACGTCCGCGCCTCCCATCCAGCTTGCCAGCACCGGCTTGCCCAGCGATTGAGCATACGGTATCAGCTCCTCAGCGGTCTTGGTCGGGTCGGTCATCGCCTGCGGTGTCAGGATCACCAGCATGCCATCTGCGTTGGGGTCGTTTGACGCGATGTGTAAGGCTTTGGCGTAGCGCTCCGGGCTGGCGTCTCCCAGGATGTCCACCGGGTTGTTGTGGCTCCAGGCTGAAGGCAGCAGCTCGTTGAAAGCCTGCATCGTCTCATCTGTCAGCTCGCTCAGCTCGCCCCCGTGCAAGATGAGCTCGTCTGTCGCCAGCACGCCCGGACCGCCCGCATTGGTCAGGATCGTCAGCCGGTGCCCGTTCGGGTGCGGCTGCTTGGATAGCACGTTCGCCATGTGGAACAGCTCAGCGATCCTGTTCACCCGCAACACACCGCTGCGCTTGAAGGCGATCTCCAGCACTTCGTCGCTTCCGGTCAGCGAGCCGGTGTGCGACGCCGCCGCTTTGGCAGCCCCGGCGGTGCGTCCCGGCTTGATCACGATGATCGGCTTGGTCAGCGCCACTTCACGCGCCGCCGAGAGGAACGCCCGCGCGTCTCCGATCGTCTCCATGTACATGACAATGCTCTCGGTGTTGGGATCGTCGCCCAGGTAGTAGATCAGGTCGCCCCAGCCCACGTCCAGCATCGAGCCGATCGAGACAAAGGCGCTGAAGCCAACGTTCTCCTGCAGGCTCCAATCCAATACTGCGGTGCACAGTGCGCCGCTTTGGCTGATGAACCCCACCTTGCCCCGGCGCGCCATGGCGCTGGCAAAGGTGGCGTTCAGCCCGCTCAGCGGCGACATCACCCCCAGGCAGTTCGGCCCGACGATGCGCATGTTGCCGCGTCGGGCGTGCTCCATGATCTTCCGTTCCAGCTCTGCCCCCGCTGCTCCGGTCTCCTTGAAGCCCGCCGAGATGACGATCGCCCCTTTCACGCCTGCTTCCACGCATTCAGCGATCAGGTCAGGGATGGTCGGGGCAGGTGTGGTGATCACCGCCAGCTCCACCCGCTCAGGCACAGATGCCATGTTGGGATAAGCTTTGATCCCCAGCACGCTCGAGCGCTTGGGGTTCACCGGAAATACCGTCCCCCCAAATGGATTGCTGATCATGTTCCAAAGCACAGTGCGACCAACGCTGCCTGGGTTCTCCGTCGCGCCGATCAGCGCCACGTTCTTGGGCGCAAAGATGGAATTGAGCGCCTGGCGCTCGTAATGTAATACGTCATGAACCGGGTCGAACTTGGGTACGTCAGGTAATAACGGCATTATCCCTCCAGAGGTTGGGCTTTTTAGTGGTAAGTTTCACAAGCCCAACTTGTGAGTATACCGCGTAACTCTAAAAAGGCGTATGACCTTTGTAATGGGTGCGCCCATGCAAGCTGTCACACACTATCTCCTGGCACTGTGTTATGGCTCTTTGGGAATCATCATGTTAAATCCCGACGACCCTGAGTTATTATCTATATTAGGTCTAAATGATATAATTGCTCCACATTGGTTCTTGGTTCAATGGGAGGTGGAGATGAAAACCGCAAGAAGAATCATGCTTTTAGCCATTTGTGCCATATTCGGCCTCTGCGTTACCCTGGGCCTCCTGGGTTGGGCGGGCGGCCAATTCCGTGCTAGGGCCGCCGCCCCGGAATCCCAGTCCTACGCTGGGATTATTGATTTTAACCCTCCTGCAAGCTCCCTTGCTCTGTCTGAAATCCTCCTCATGCCCGCCCCCGGCATTCCTTCCTCCGGTCCAGCCATAGACCGCGGCGACCCAACGCCCCTCACGCTCCCGGAAACCCATTCTCTTCCGGTCGTTGCTGAAGTACCCCTCGCGCCTGCTGCCCCTGGCAGCATCTTTACCGTGGTCACTACCAACAACAGCGGGGCAGGCAGCCTGCGTGATGCTGTTACCCAGGCCAATGCCGCCGCCGGCCCCGATGAAATCCGCTTTAGCCTCTCTGGCTGTCCATGCGTCATCACCCTGCTCTCCGAGCTGGCCACCAATGGCGAGCTCACTGTCACTGGTCCAGGCGTAAACCAGCTCACCCTTAACGGCAACAACACGAACCGCATCTTTTCCACAACCCCTGGCAATCCCCTCCGCCTCAGCGGATTGACCCTTGCGAATGGCTTCAACGCTACCCAGGGAGGCGCAATCGCCTCTGGTAACCTCACCTTGCAGGATCTCACCCTCAAGGATAGCTCTGCCCCTGTCGGCGGCGGTGTATATGTCAACGGCTCGTTGGTTATGACGAATACCCTGATTCAGAACAACACCGCCTCCACATCCAGCGGCGGGGGTGTCTATGTCGCTGGCGCCCTCTCTGCCAGCGCAGCCACGTTCCGTAACAATACCGCCTATGCAGACGGCGGCGGCGCCTATGTTAACGGCAATGTCGCCTTAACAGGCGGTAGCTTTGAGAACAATCGCACCACCGAGGTAAAAACCTACGGTGGAGGCGGTGGGCTGATTGCCCTGAGTGTCTCTTCCATGTCCGCTACGCAGTTCACGAACAATACTACGCCTGCCTGGGGTGGCGGTGCCTACCTTGCGAACTTCACCGCCAGCACCACTAACCGCCTCACCAACCTCATTTTCACGCACAACAACGCTTCGTATGGCGGGGGTGGGCTCTTCCAATGGTTCAATGCCGTCATCACCTCCACCCAGTTCATCAACAACCAGTCCGGCACTCTGGGCGGCGGCCTGTATGCCGGTTATGCCGGTTCGCACAGCATCCGCCTGAACGGCGGCCTTATCCAGGGTAACTCGGCCCCCAATGGCGGCGGCTTGTATTCTGACAGCAGCTTTACCCTCCAGAACACTTCTGTCTACTCCAACACGGCTACCAATGGGCGCGGTGGCGGGGCTTTATCCATTGCCAGCGTCTCGGTGGCGAATAGCACCTTTGCCTATAATACCGTTACCACCGGCGGCAACGGCGGCGGATTGGTTGCCGAGGTCGGCGCTGCCATCACTGATACGCTTTTTCTCCGTAACCGTGTCCTCGCCAGCGGCAGCGGCGGCGGGCTGGTGGTCGGTACCAACCAGAACGGCGGCACCGCCAACCTTCTCCGTCTCACCTTCGACCAGAATTCTTCCAGCCAGGGCTATGGCGGCGGGCTGCTCTCCTACGGCGCTACTCGCCTGGCGGATAGCACTTTCACATCCAACACTTCCTGGAATGACGGCGGCGGCGCCTGGGTGCGCGGTCCGCTTACCCTGACTGGTGGTCTCTTCCAGGGTAATCAGACCCTGCTCAACGAGGGCAACGGCGGCGGGGGCGGCTTGATGAGCATGGGGTATGCCAGTATATCCGCGACGCGCTTCCTCTCCAATACCACCGCCGACTGGGGCGGCGGCGCCTATATCTACTACATCTCCGGCATGTCCCCCGAATGAGCTATCCGCAACCAGGCTGCTGATGACGGCGGCGGTATCCTCTCCTACGGCACGGCTACGATTAACGCCACCGGTTTCTTCTCCAATACCACCGGCGACCTGGGTGGCGGGGTTGGCGTCAATTACCTGGTCGGGCGCGATAACCGCTTTCAGGGAAATACAGCCGGGGGCGGTGGGGGTGGTATCTTTGCCAATATCAGCCTCAACCTCCAGGGCGCTGCCCTGCAGGGCAACCACACGACCAACTCAGGCGGTGGTATCCTTGCCCCCCAGACGACAATCCTGAGGACTTCATTCAGGGAGAACTCAGCGGGCAGCCGCGGCGGCGGTTTGTTCCTTAACGGTGGCACCAGCTCCCTCGATCGGCTATCCTTCATCAACAATCAGGCTGCCGCTGGCGGTGGCATCTCTGTCGAAGCAGGCTCCAGCGGCACGCTGGTCAATACCCTGCTTGCGGGGAACACCGCCTTGGGTGGTTCCGGCGCTGCCCTCTACCTGAGCACCAGCGGCACCTTTACAATCCGTCATGCCACCATCGCCAGTCCCACCCTGAGCTCCGCCTCGGCGCTTTACCTGAATGATGGCATCCTCACCGCTGAGAATACCATCCTTGCCCGGCACAATACCGGTCTGGTGCGTGTCGGTGGTAGCGCCCTGCTCCAGAACCCGCTCTTCTACGCCAACAACACGAATACACTCGGCTCCGCAATTACCGTCAATGGGGCTGTGAGTGGTGATCCCGCCTTCTTCAACCCGCCTGCGGGCGATTACCACCTCGCCGTCGGTTCCCAGGCCTTTAATGCTGGTCTCAATGTCGGCGTAACCACCGATTTCGATGGCGACGCTCGCCCGCAAGGTGGGCAGCCAGATATTGGCTACGATGAGGCCGTCACACCTTCCGGGGTGAACTTCACCCACAATGCCCCGCATCCAGCCGGTCAGCCTGTGACCTTTATATCCTCTGCTACCTTTGGGCAGGGTGTCTCCTTCAGCTGGAATTTTGGCGATGGAGGCGTCGCCCAGGGTCAGACCGTCACCCATACCTATGCCCAGCCCGGTATTTATCAGGTCACCCTCACCGCAGCCAACGCTGCTGGTCTGAACCTGGCAAACAAGAACGTCACCATCACAAACTTCGAAACCTATCTGCCCATACTCGTGCGTTGATGAAGGGTTAAAAAGCAAGATCGCCCACATTCCTCTGGGCGGTCTTGCTTTCAAGGCTGCGAATTGCTCCTTCAGGATTTCGCAGATATCAGGCCGCCTCCATCAGGCTCGCCAGTTTTGTGGTCGTGTTCCAGTTGCGGATCGTCATGCTCTGGTAGATAGGCATCCCGATGATGCGTGTCAGGCGGCTTTGAGATGCCCGGCTGATCAGCCGGGAAAAATAGAGCACCCCTTCCCCACCGAAAGCCTGGTCGACGCCTTCTCTCGTCGTGATGCTTTTCATCGCCTCGCTGGAGGTCAGCGGCTTTTCAAGAAAATGACATCGTAGCGGTACGTGTCCGGTTCGCTTCCGAAGCCGGGCGGCGCCTGGTTGACGGTGGTTTTCATCTCCTCATACGAACGCACCACGACGGTCGAATTCATAGTGGAAGGCTGCTGAGAGAGCCTCTTCGAGCCGGCTTTCCAGGCTCACCTGGTCTGCTTCGCCTGTGCGGAAGAGCACATTGCCGCTCTGGATATAGGTTTCCACATTCTCCAGACCCAGCGACTCGACGCACGCTTTCAAGTCGGTCATCTTGATGATGTTTTTGCCGCCGACATTGATGCCGCGCAGCAAGGCAACAGTATACGGGTCATGCAGGTCTCAATTCCTGAGGATAAGCTCCCTCAGTTCCGGGGGCTCGCTCTGCCGCACCACCAGCTCCGGCGTCCCGTGCCAGGTTGCCAGGCGGTGCAGCGCGCCTGCCAGGTCTGCCGCCAGCTCCTCGCTGGGGGCGATGTCCGCCTCCAGGTGCAGCGCCTTGACCTCGAAGACGCCCTGCGCCCGGTGCGCCTTGGGATCCAGCCTGCCGATAATCCGCCCTCGCTGCAAGATCGGCAGGGTGAAATAGCCGTAGCGGCGCTTGCTCGCCGGCGTGTAACACTCGATAGTGTAGTCGAAATTGAACAGCTCCCGCGCTCGTTGCCTGTCCCACACCAGCGGGTCGAAAGGCGAGAGCAGCGTGGTCAGCGTCGGTTCGTCGTTTCCGGATGTCGCTTCTTCGAGCAGGTTGCTCTGCCCGGCATGTACATACGCCGGATCCTCAAATCCCTCCACCCATACTCGTAGGAGCATGCCCTCAGCCGCCAGCGCTTCTAGTTGTTGGCTTATCCCCTTCTTCAGTTGGCGGAAATAGTCGGGCGCCCATTCTGCCAGTGTGATCCCTAACGCCTGCACCGTCTTCAGGGTCAGCGTGCGGCGCATCTCCTCGCTGGAGGGCGTGTTGGCGTCATCCCAGCCTGGCAGGACGCGCTCACGCAAATCGTAAACGCGCTGGAAGTTCTGGCGACGGGCGATCATCACTTCGCCTGTCGTGAGCAGCGCCTCCAGAGCGCTCTTCTCTTCCTTCCAGTTCCACCAGCCGCCTGGTGGGTGGTTCTTGCTTTCGAATTCGATCGATCGCACCGCCCCGTTCTCTCGCAGGTGACTGCGCACCCGTTCCACCACCTCCGGGTTGTCTCTTATCCAGTCCATTTCCCATCTCGCTAGTCTACCGTGCTCTTGCATGGCATCCAGCATGCGCCGCCGGTGCAGCGGGTAATCCTCGATGGGCAGGAAGCACATTGCATGCGCCCAGTATTCGAACAACGCCCCCTCCGCCAGTAGCTCGTCCAGCCATTCGGGCGGGTAATCCCCCAGCCGGCTCCACAGCGCCAGGTATGGGCTGCGGTTCACCACGTGGATGGTGTCGATCTGCAGCTCGCCCATGCGCCGGATTGCCTCGCGCACATCGGCTTTGGTCGCCGGCCGCTCCGGCGGGCGGTCCAGGCGTTGCGCCTTCAGCATCACCTGGCGAGCAGCCTGGATGGATATTTTTTCTGGTGGTACCCGGGATTTCTTCAAGCGTGAAACTCTGCCCCTTGTCGGTTAAATGTTCATTCGCAAGCAATTCGCGTGTGATCTGTTTTGCTTGTCGCAATAAGTGCTATCACGCTGGTCAGCAGCTTAATTCCCTGGAGGTATGTTCTGGTTCAAGCGGAACAGGTTTTCCGGGTCGTAGCGACGCTTGACCGATCTGATCCGTTCCCAGGCGGGTCCCGGGTAAGCCGCGCGCACGCGTTCCTCGCCTTCGTCGCCCAGGAAACCGGTGTATGCCCCCCGGTCCCCTTGCTGTAATGCGCTGGCAAAGCCGGCTACCCACGCCTGGCGCAGGGCAAGGTCCTCGGCGCTGGTGTAGAACGCCGCCAGGTTAGCCATAATCCGGCTCTGGCGATGGGCAAAGGCGGTCGCGTCACCGGCTACCCGTTGCATTGCCCCACCCAGCACGCGGAGCTGTGCCACGCGCATAGGCGCATCCGAATCCTGCAGGTATTCCAGCATGGTTTGCGCCTCAGCTTTGCCTATCCGCTCCAGGAACATGGTATGCCCCACTGCCGTCGGGTGGTATTCGCCATCCTCAGGCGGGTACATCTCCGGATAGCGCATGGGTCGCAGCATGTCCGCAAGCGGCTGCGCCAGCTTGCGGAATGGCGCCACTGCCTGCGCGCCGCTCTCGGTATCCCCGGCATAAACCAGCATGGCGATGATGATAAGCTTTCCGTGCAGCTCGGCTGGCACGAATGGCATGGGAGGCGCTGGCATCACGTTGGCAATGGTCGATAGCTCCTCAGGCGCCTCGTGCGCTGCGGCGATGAATCCCGCGATGACCTCTGGCGTGGCTGGCAAGAATAACATCCCACCCAGGATTGTTTGCATGGGGTGCAGCCGGAACTGGAAGCGGGTCGCCACCCCGAAGTTGCCGCCGCCCCCGCGCAACGCCCAGAACAGGTCGGGGTGATTTTCGTGATCGGTGTGCAGAAGCTGCCCGTCGGCGGTCGCCACTTCAGCAGCCAGCAGATTGTCGATGGTCAGCCCGTACTTGCGCACCAGGTACCCCACCCCGCCGCTCAGCGTGATGCCTCCGATGCCTACCGATGCGGTGTCGCCAAATGGGGTCGCCAGGCTGTAAGCGTCTGCCGCGCTCGTGTACTCGCCGGCTGTCAATCCCGTCTCTGCCCAGGCAACGCGCCTCTCCGCATCGATTTGCAGTTTCTTCATGCCGCTCAGGTCCAGTACGATCCCGCCCTCGCACACGCTGTGCCCGGCTGGGCTGTGACCTCCGCTGCGCACGGCGAACGGCAGCTCGCTTTGGCGCGCCAGCGCGATGGTTTGCAAGACGTCCTTTGCATCTGCCGCGCGCACGATGATTGCCGGGCGACGGTCGACCCCGCCGTAGAAGACGCTGCGCCTCTTATCGTACTCGCTGTCCTCCGGCGTGATCACCTGCCCTTTAATCAACTCTTGTAAGTTTGTATTGGCTAAGCTCTTCATCTCAGTTCCTCCCATTGAGGCTTGTCCGCAACCCTCGCTCGCCGGTCTGATGGGTCATCTGGGATCAATCCCCCGGCTGCTGCGAGGTGGTGCGCAGCCATTCATGCTCCACAGGCGTCGCAGCGGGCACGGAGGGTGGGAGCTGGCGGTGGAAGAAAATCCATACCCCCGGGATCGCCATCAACCCGCTGGAAACGATCAGCAGTGTTTCGATGGGTACTACATCGGCAAGCGGTCCGAAGACCAGCATACCCAGCGGCATCACTGTGTTCATAATTAAGCCCTGCACCCCGAACACCCGCCCTTGCAGATCTGGCTCTACGATTTCTTGCAGCAGCGTGGTGGTGGATGCGCCAAAGAAGGGCATCGGTAGTCCTGCCAGCGTCATGAAGACCAGGTAGACGATGAAATTCTGCGATAAACCCAGGGCGACGAACAGGATCGCCCACAGGATGCAGCTCAGCCCGATCGTGCGGAACCGGTTCTTGAACCCTCCCCAGGCGGTCATGATAAACCCACCCACGATCGAGCCGGCAAAGAAAGTCACCTCGTTGGCGGTCAGCCGCCACACCTCGTCGCCATAGGAGCGCGTCACCAGCAGCGGCGTCAGGAAAGCTACCGGAGCCACCAAGAAGAAGACGAAGGCAAAGAAGAGCAGCAGGTTCTTGATCTCCCGGTGCTGCCCGATATAGCTCAATCCCGCCTTGAGATCATCCATGTACCCGCTCGGCTGCTCGGCTGTCGCTTTTTGGTGCGGCGGCACTTTGAGCGCCAGCAGCAAGCCCACTGCCAGCAGGGCAGTGACCACGTCGATGAAGAAAATGGCTTCTAGCCGGGAAATGGAGAGCAAAGCGCCGCTCAGCACCGGCGTTACGATCATGATGAAGGGCTGGATCGTGCCGTTGATGCTGTTCACTTTGATCAATCGCTCTGTGGGTACGATCTGCGGCAGCATGGCATTGACCGCTGGTCCCTGGATGCCCGCGCCGATCGAACGAATTGCGGATACCAGGATGATCAGCCACAGCTCGCTGTAGCCCATCAGGAAGAATACCGCCAGTACCAGGGTGCTGGCAGCGGTGAGCAGATCGGAGGCGATGATCAGGAATTTGCGCGGGTAGCGGTCTGCCCACACCCCGGCGAAGAGCGAGATGGCGATCTGTGGCAAAAAACCCGCGATGGTGGCAACCGTCAGGATCGCCCCGGATTGCGTGACCAGGGTGATGTGCCAGATAATGGCATATTGCACCAGCATCGACCCGAATAGCGACAGGCTCTGGCTGGAAAGAAATATTGCGGTCTTTTTCTTCCAGTTTGCGAATTCTTCTGGTTCGCTGGAAAGGCTACCGGTAATCTCTTGCATCGTGAAATCTCCTTGCAGGATGCGACCCGCTCCTGGCGCATCTCTTTCTTCCATTGCTGAAGGTATAGCGAAATTAATCCTATATAGGTGAAATTAGTACAAATGTTCGAGTAATATACCCTTGCCGTGGCAATACGTCAAGGGCGATATCTTCTCTCTATGGGAAATCCCATTCATCTCCCGGCTTATATTAGAATAAAAACGATATATTTTATCTTATTTTACCCTGGAAAGCGATCTTTTATTGCCATTGGCTTGTGGATGAGTGTTTGCTCTTTGCTCAATTGCCGTTCTCGATCTTCTCCACCAGCTCCCTCAGCGCTCCCAGGTGCTCGATCTCGAAGAACCGCTCGTTTTCTACCGGCGCCGGTCTCCTCTCGTGCGCCCAGGTCAGCTCGTGCGGCACGTAGGCTGCCCAGCCGCCCATTTCCAGCACCGGCAGGATGTCGGAGCGCATCGAGTTGCCCACCATCAGGAAGCCTTCGGGACGCAGCCCGTGCTTGCGCAGCAAGCCCGCGTAGGTCTCCGGGTTTTTGTCGCTGACGATTTCCACGTACCGGAAGTACTCCGCCAGCCCCGAAGCTGCAATCTTGCGCTCCTGGTCCATCAGGTCGCCCTTGGTGATCAGCATCAGCGTGTGGGTTTCTGCCAGACCTGCCACTGCCGCGTGGCTGTGGTCCAGCAGGCGCAGCTCATGCTCTGCCATCGCCTTGCCCAACGCCAGGATGCTTAAAATATCCTTCGTGCTCACCTTCCCAGCCGTCGCTTCGATCGCCGCCTCGATCATCGAAAGCGTGAAGCCCTTGATCCCGTACCCGTACGGGCTCAGGTTGTCGATCTCGATCCGGTGCAGCGTATCCAGCAGCGCCTGGCTCTCCACCCCGTAGGGGGCGATCAGCTCGGAAAGCGCCGCTTCGTTTTCTTTGTAGAAGATTTCAGAGTGCCATAGCGTGTCGTCGGCGTCGAAAGCGATCGTATCAAAATGCATCGAGGTCTCCCGGCTGAAGGATGATCATCGATTTTATCGCTTTTTCCCCCTTTGTATTGCTTCTTACACCCGCGGTTTTTGCCTACAAAGCCCAGGCTTCGCTCGGCTCGTTGAATTGCACCGTGGTTCCACTTCGGGCGTGCAGCGCCTCCAGCAGCTCCTTCAGGTAGGTTCTTGGCAGATCCGGTGAGAGATACACGGCTCCTTTGAATAGCTCCTTGTCATCTCTCAATACCCTCGTCCGGCGCGCCTCGCGCACGCGCATTTTGGAAGCCATCCAATACGAGTGAGGCAACCCACTCAGATGAGCACTGACGCCTGTCTTGAGATGGCTGATTTCTGTTCCCGCAGCCCGTGACGTTGGGGAAGAATCGAAAGGAGCCGGACCTCCGGCTCCCTTCTCTAACTTACTGATAAGATACTACCAATAAGCGATGGTTATTAAGGCAACAGTACCGTATCGATCACGTGGATCACGCCGTTGGATGTTTCGATATCGGTAATGATCACCTGCACGGTATCATTCAGATACACCTTGCCGTCTTTGACGGTGATCTTGATCTTCTCGCCTTCCAGGGCGGTGTCAACCATCTGTCCATCTAGCTGGACGACATCTGCAGCCATCACCTTACCAGGCACTACATGGTAGAGCAGGATATTCGTGAGGGTCTCCAGATTTTCCGGCTTGAGCAGGTCTTCCACGGTTCCAGCGGGCAGCTTGGCGAAAGCCTCGTCGGTGGGGGCAAAGAGGGTGAAAGGTCCTTCCCCTTTGAGGGTCTCAACCAGCCCGGCTGCCTGTACCGCAGCGACCAGGGTGGTGAAGCGACCGTCTGCTACAGCGGTATCAACGATATCCGAGAGCTTTTCCTCGGGGAGGAGCACTGCGTCAATCACGTGGATCACGCCGTTGGCGGTCTCGATGTCGGTGATGATCACTTCAACGTTCTCGTTCAGGTAGACTTTGCCATCCTTGACCGATATGTTGAGCGGGTTGTCCGCCAGAGCGGTGTCCGCCGTCTTTCCATCCAGGGTGACCACATCGGCTGCCATGACCTTACCGGGCACCACATGATATAGCAGGATGTTCTTCAGGGTCTCGATGTTCTCAGGCTTGAGCAGGTCTTCTACGGTTCCGGCGGGCAGCTTGGCGAAAGCATCGTCGGTGGGGGCGAAGACGGTGAAGGGACCTTCACTTTTGAGGGTGTCGACCAGCCCGGCTGCCTGCACGGCAGCCACCAGGGTGGTGAAGCGACCATCCGCTACAGCGGTATCAACGATATCCGAGAGCTTGGCGGGAGGCAGGAGCACTGCGTCAATCACGTGGATCACGCCGTTGGCGGTCTCGATGTCGGTGATGATCACCTCAACGTTCTCATTCAGGTACACTTTGCCATCCTTGACAGATATATTGAGCGGATTGTCTGCCAGTGCGGTGTCCACCATCTTTCCATCCAGGGTGACCACATCGGCTGCCATGACTTTTCCAGCGACCACATGGTAGAGCAAGATGTTCTTCAGGGTCTCCAGGTTCTCGGGCTTGAGCAGGTCCTCTACGGTTCCGGCGGGCAGCTTGGCAAAAGCATCGTCGGTGGGGGCGAAGACGGTGAAGGGGCCTGCACTTTTGAGGGTGTCGACCAACCCGGCAGCCTGTACGGCAGCTACCAGGGTGGAGAAGCGACCATCAGCTACAGCCGTGTCGACGATATCCATAGGCGCTGGCATCTCGGTGGGAGGAACAGCGGTCGCCGTAGGAGCTGGCGGTTGGGTGGGCGCAGGTGTTGCTGCGGGGGCGCAAGCAGCCAAAACAAACGAGGCTACGAGCAGTACGAACAGGGTAACGATTGAAAAGCGTTTCATTCTTATCTCCATTGTCCTTGATTTGTATTTATGTTGTATATGTATTGTACATATATCTAGACATATTATATACAATACCTATACAATGTCAAGCGTGTATTCGCTTTCTCATCAAACACTTATCCGGGGTCTATTATCCGGAAATCATCCAGCTAGTTCAGGAGGAATATCCATCCCTGGTACCCCATGCTTGCGGTAAAATCTTGATATAAGCGGATCGATATTTCGAGCACCAAGAATTTATCAAGGCATAAAGGCACCCGAATTGCATCCCCATACGTTTTCTATCCTTTTTGTGAACAATTTACGGAATCCTGGAGCAGCGGACCTGATTACCTACCTGGGACAAACCTCTGCTTGCGTGACTCAGCTACCCCATCTGCCGGACAACCTGGCATCATACCAGGTGATCGTCGTCGATCCATTTCATGTCAAAGCAAATGAGCTTCACAGGCTTCAGCAGTTTGTAGGCGCGGGTGGAGCCTGCCTGGGGATTACAACCACGATCCCGAAAGATGGCAGTGCAGCAGATCTCTTTGGGGCTCTTCCAAAAGAGGCTTTCCCAGAATGTGAAGTTCGCGTCTTGTTCACCAATCTGAGAAATCCGCTAGGAGTGCGACTGCCGGACGCTTTCTATGTAAGCGGCCCTTTTCTACCCCTGACCGTGCAGGATGACGATGTGGAAGTGGTCCTGTACGCAGATTGGCGCTATACCCACCAGGCTATGCTGACCTGTCGCTCCTTCGGTATGGGCACGGCAGCCCTGACCACCATCCAGGATCTGAGCCAACCCACATTCAGACGGATCATCTACCGGCTGCTGCGCCGCCTGGCCAGCATTGAAGAGTCCAACCAGCCCTTGCAGGTTGGACTGCTGGGGTACCCGCCTTCGGTTGGTGAATTGCACGCACAAGCCACGGCGTCAGGCACGCCAGGGCTCAAGCTGCGCACGATATGCGATCTCAGCCAGGGGCGTCTGGGGGCTGCCAAAGATGTATTCGGTTCTGGCGCACTACATTACACACATGACTTAAACGATCTGCAGAACGACCCAGACCTCGACCTGGTTATTGTTTCTACACCGCCCAACAGCCATGCAAGGCTGGCGTTACAAATGTTGGAAAGCGGCAAACACGTTATCGTTGAGAAACCACTGGCACTGAAATCGTCGGAAGTGGACGCCCTTTGTGACCTGGCAGAGCGCAATCAACTGCTAATAGGCTGCCACCAGAACCGGCGCTGGGACGACGACTATCGCGCCATCAAGCTCGCACTGAACCAGGGTCTGATCGGCGAGTTGTTTTACATGGAAACTTTTATCGGAGGCTACGGGCATCCATGCGGGTTCTGGCATTCAGAGGAGAGCGTCTCCGGTGGCACATCTTTCGACTGGGGCGCCCATTACCTGGATTTGATGCTCGACCTGATGCCTGGCACAATATCTGAGGTATGCTGCACACGCCAGAAACGCGTGTGGCACGATATCACCAACGCCGACCAGGAGCGCATCCAACTGCGCTACGCTAAAGGATTCGAAGCTGAGTTTACCCATTCAGACCTGGCCTTCATCCCGAAACCGAAATGGTATTTGCTGGGGACCCAGGGCACGATTGTTGGCAAATGGCGGGATATGACTATCTACGAAGTAGACCCACTGCACTATTATCAAACGAGTGAGATACCACCGGCTGAGCTCGGCGCAGACTTAAGCGTGCGGCGCCTGCAGGGTGGGGAGCAGATTATCGAGCAGAGCCTGCCGAAGCCACCGAAATTAAACTTCCCTTTTCATTACAATCTGGCGGATCACCTTCTGCTGGGTGAGCCGCTGGCTGTACCGATCCAGCACACTGCCCGGGTGATCGCAGTGCTGGAGACTGCCAATCGCTCGGCCGAGCAGGGCGGCTGCATAGAAAAAGTTGAGATATAGGATCCGTTATGGTTCGCTGGGGTGTATTAGGGACGGCTCAAATCGCAAAAATATGCGTGATCCCGGCTATCTTGAAGTCCGAGAACGGGGTGCTGCAGGCCATCGCCAGCCGCACCCTGGTGAAGGCTCAAGCACTGGTTGAGAAACACCGTCAAGGGGTTGCTTACGAGGGTTACGCTGCATTGCTGGAAGACCCTGAGATAGACGCAGTTTATATCCCGCTGCCCAATCAACTGCACAAAGAGTGGACGATCAAAGCCCTGGGAGCTGGAAAGCATGTCCTGGTGGAGAAGCCGTTTGCGATGAACGCCAGAGAAGCTGAAGCGATGGCGGAAGCCGCACAGCGCTATGGCCGCCTGTTAATGGAAGCCTTTATGTACCGCTTCCACCCCCGCAGCCAGCGTATCAAACAACTTGTGGATGAAGGTGCTCTAGGCCGGATCTCGCTGATCCGCAGTGCTTTCACATTCCCCGTGAAGCGCGATGGCAGCAATGAGCGTCTGTTCTTGCCAGAGATGGGCGGCGGCTCATTATGGGATGTGGGCTGCTATGGGGTCAGCGTTGCCCGTTGGCTGCTGGGCGAGGAACCCACTACAGTCTCCGCACAGGCGGATTATAGCGAAAGCGGGGTGGATATCAATTTTGTTGGCACGCTGCGCTTCGTAAGCGGCGCGCTGGCAGTGGTTGAAAGCAGCTTTACCACCGCATTGCAGCAAACTTTTTCGGTCACGGGTGAAAGCGGCGCAATTGAGTTGCCCCACGATGCGTTTATCCCCTGGGAGAAAGACGCCACTTTCACCCTGCGAGGCGCCAACGATGAGCATGGGCAGATCGTGACAGTTCCCGGCGCCGATGAATACCAGTTAATGATCGAGCACTTCGCAAATGCCGTGCAGGGTCATGTGCAACTGGCTATCTCCCCGGGGGGGAGTGTAAACCAGATGCGCATTCTGGATGCGCTGGCGCGGGCGGCGCGTTCTGGTGAAGTGGTGAAGTTAGGGGGTAGGGACTGGCCCAGTTAAAGATAGCTATCGCTATACTGAACTTTGTGTACTATGAGCTCGCCGTCTTATTCATAGTGGAATGTTCTTGGATAGCGTTGAAGAGAGCATCACCCTTCTCTTGAGAGTAAGCCCCTTCTGTCCGCCACAAGACGTTCCCTTGCCTATCCAGCACCAGCACCCAGATGGTGTCTTCATGGGGGATATCCAAAGCCTGCCGGAATGCTTTTTTATCAATGTAAAGGGTGACTGTCTTCTGGCGGGTGGTTTGGTCGGGAATACCTGCTCGCATCCCTTCGTTAAGGAAGGTCTGCGAAAAGAAGTTCATCTTGTAAATGACCGGGAGCTCGTAGAACTGCACTCCTGGAAAGGATTGCTCGAGCTGGCGAGCGGTGGGGACCCAGGAATCGACCAACGCTTGCTGCCATTGTTGAAAAGCAATAACAAGAATCTTTAACTCTCCTTGCAGATCATCCGGCAAGGTGACTTTCTGGCGCAGAAGATTAGAACCTGTGACTTGAGGAAATCTCATGTAATACTCCAACCAGTCTAATAACCACCAACTTATATTTTGTGGTACGCATCAATTTTAAAGGCAACAAACAAGGGTCAGCCTCTGCTTAACTCAAACGCCCCTACGGACAACATCTGGGTCAGCTACCACCCTGCCGCCGCGCACCGTTGCACCGATCACCAATCCTGCGCTAATTAATACCATATTTTTAAAGATGTACTGCCCTTCCAGGGTCGGCGCATAGGGAAAGGCGGTAAACACTTCCTGTGGAAAGAGAAATATTGGCGAGATGGTTCCAAGCATCTGAAGGAACAACAGCAGCAGCGTGGCGCGCATGAAAATACCAAATATAAGGCCCAGGCCAATCAGGCTTTCCCAGACCGCTAAGATAAGGATAGAAACTTCCGGTGCAATCAAGCCAAAGGTCAAGCGCTCGATCGTACGGGTTGCCAGGTCAGCAGCCGGGCTGAGACCAGGGAAGAACTTAAGGGCGCCAAACCAGAGAAAGACAAGCCCCATACTGATGCGGAGCAGTAGAATGCCGTAACGCGCCATCCATTGGGTAATCCGGGCATCCAAATAATCAAAAAGCGGGGTGATGTTTTGGGTCATATGAATAACCAGTTCAAAATGTAGAAGAGGATATATTTATTTAACTAGAACAGTATAATCCATAACTGTCGTTTTGTCAATATATTGTATATATATAATAGACATTATATTGACAAATCAAAATAAATGCGATAAGATAAATCTCAGCAAAATCCTGATGGCTACTAGGATGTGACTATGAAAACCGCACTCATTTGGGGCGCGGGTGGAGGAATAGGCCGGGCAATCGCCCGCCGATTAGCCAGAGAAAACTGGAAAATCCTGGCGGCTGGACGGAATTTAAATTCCTTCACCGATCTCACCGATTTCGTCTACGATGTCGAATTGAGCGACGCTTTTTCGGTACAGTCGGCTATCACTTCTATCAGCCAAGAGGTGAACGAGGCGGACCTTTGGGTATATGCCGCCGGCGACATTGCTTCGCTGCGAGTCAACGAGATGAGCCCACTCGACTGGCAGCGTATTATCCAGGCTAACCTGACCGGAGCGTTCCTGACCACCCATTATTCCTGGCCGCTGCTCTCAAAGGAAGCTCACCTTTTTTACCTGGGAGCGGTCAGCGAACGCATGCGCCTGCCAGGGTTATCGGCCTACGCCGCGGCTAAAGCTGGCCTGGAAGCTTTCGCCGACGTGGTGCGTAAGGAAAGTCGGCGCAAGGTTACCGTTGTGCGTCCCGGGGCAGTAGATACCAGCTTTTGGAGTGAAGTCCCTTTCAAACTACCTGCCCACCACCTGAAACCGGAACAAGTTGCCGCCCGGATCATCCAGGCTTATACCGAGGGACACCAGGGACAACTGGACATATAAAGGGTGATATGCACATCTTTTTGCGTGAGTATAGTAGAAGTTAACACTGCCCTTCAGGATTTTAGACGACGCAATGAATAACGATAAGGAACAATTCAAATGATCTATTCCCGCACATTCGATATACTAGGAATCTCGGGTAGTCTACGCCAAGCGTCTTACAACACTGCTCTATTGAGGGCGGCTGAAGGTCTTATGCGTACCGATATGTCCATGGAAATTTTTGACCTTTCGCCCTTGCCAATGTTCTCCCAAGAACTCGAGAATCCATTTCCGGAATCAGTGGTCCATTTTCGCACCCTGCTGGCACAAGCAGATGCTGTATTGATCGCCGCACCTGAGTATAACGCTTCAATCAGCGGCGTCCTAAAAAACGCTATCGATTGGGCATCTCGTCCGCCGCAGAATCCATTGAACGGCAAGCCTGTAGCCATTATGGGAGCCAGCAAAGGCAATTTTGGTACGCTGAGAGCCCAATTGCATCTGCGCCAGATATTGACACACGTTGGCGCTTTGCCGCTTGGTAAGCCTGAAGTATTGGTTGCGCGTGCCGAGCAGGTATTCAACGCCGAAGGGAAACTGGTAGATCCAGCGACGGGCGGCTATCTTCAAGATTTACTTACCGCCCTGGCTAGTTGGATTCAGCTTGTAGAGGGCGCAACTGGCTCTCTCGTCAGGAGATAGCCTTAACCCGGGCTAGTAAATCTGCTCTTCCTGGAGCACCAGCTCTTTGTCTGGCAACCCCTGGCTGAGAAATTACAACGCAACTATCTATATAAATACTAGACAATATATTGACAATTACTGATTTTATTGTTATATTGAATTTAATTATGTTATCAATTCGGAGAAGTGGTGGAGAAATATGAACAACTACATGCGAATCAGCAAAATTACGATATTAATTGCAGCCGGTATGTCCTTCTTGCTATCTGTTTATCTGTGGTTCACCGGTGACAAAGAAACCGGCCTGTTTGTAGGCATCTGGGTGCCATCGATCCTGTCCTTTGGCGCCTTAATGCATTCTGGAAGAAGTGCAAAATGAACGAAACGCTTCTTTTTATTTTTGGCTTTATCGCAACGATCGTGGCAATCGGCCCATTGGTGATTGCAGGCATCAGCGAACAACGATCAAAAAAAGATAGATGAAACCACTTTGCAGACACACATGACCAACCTCACGAAGTAAATGTTGTAGACAAGTTAGATATTGATTTAGATAAGCGCCAGGAGATGATTGAACCCCTCATTGCATAATTGGCCGACAATTTGGTCATATTCAGCTTGATCAAACAAGCCCATTGGAACGTTCTTAACGCTTTTTCCCCCTTTGTACTGCTTCCTTCACCTGCGGTTTTTTCCTACAAAGACCAGGCCTCGCTCGGTTTGTTGAATTGCACCGCGGTTCCAGTTCGGGCGCGCAGCGCCTCCGGCAGCTCCTTCAGGTAGGTTGTTGGCAGGTCCGGCGAGAGATACACGGCTCCTTTGAATAGCTCCCTGTCATCTTTCAATACCCCTGTCCGGCGCGCCTCGTGCACGATATCCTGCAAACCTGTCCACAGGTACACGCCGATCGTCACCCACACTCCATTGGGGATTTCATAATTGTCCAGCACACTCAGCGTCTCGGCGATGGTTTCGGGCGTCTCTCCCGGCGCTCCCAGCATCAGCGAGACCCCAAAGGGGATCTTTGACCGGCTCAGCGTTCCCAGCGCTTCCCGCACCTGCTGCGGTGTATAGCCCCGTTTCATCCGCTTCAGCATGCTCTCCGAAGCCGACTCGACCGAGAGATTGGCATAGAAGCACCCCGATTCTTCCATCAGCCGGCAGAAGCTGTCCGTGATCTCGATCGGTCGCAGATCCCCGCTTCCCCATTGAAGTTCCGCTTTTTCCATGATCAGTGCCCGCAGGATCGCTTCCGCGTGCTTGCGCGGCGCGTTGAAATTATTGTCGCAAAACATCACTCTGCGGCTACCCGTGCTCTCCAGGATGTGCCTGGCTTCAGCCAGCACCCGTTGTGGGCTTTTCAGCCGGTAGCGCTTGCCTTCTAGTTTGCTGTATGGGCAGTATGTACAGGCGAAGGCGCAGCCGCGTTTCGTCAGGATGGCAGGCGTGATCTTCCTCTGGGCATACGGCCCCCAATCCAGCAGGTCATAAGCCGGCAGAGCTTGCTGATCCAGATCTAGCACCGGGCGAGGGGGTGTCTCCTGGTAAATTCCATCCTTTCTTGCCACGCAGCCCGGCGCCGCGGTTAGATCCCCTCCCTCCACCATCAGTTTCAGGAATAGCGGAAAAGCATCTTCCCCTTCACCGCGGATGCCGTAATCCAGATCCAGGTAATCCAGCCAGTCCCGCGCAAAGTAATTAAAGCCCGGTCCGCCCAGTACGATCCGGGCGGGCGAGACCTGGCGGATGGTATCGGTGATCTCCTTCACCCTCGGGCGCAGGTCGCTGTGCCGCGTCCCCAGAGGCGCTCCGCGGTCAACTGTGTCCCCAAACACCAGCCGGATGGATACCCCTACCACGTCCGGTTGGAAAGCCTCCAGTCTGTTGCTCAATTCGCCCTTCAGGTCGTCGGCGAACAGCCGATCGTAGATATGCACTTCGTGTCCCGCCTGGCGCGCCGCTCCTGCCACGTAAACTGGCCCACTCGGAGCCGCAGGCTGTGTGTTGGATGATACGATAAGTACTTTCATGCTCCACGCTTCTCGATTTCGAGTCGGTATTCATCCAGACCGTACCCGCTCTCGATCAATTCGATCAGTTTTCTTGTGAAACGCGTCGCCGGCGCCCCATCGATAACATCGTGGTCGAAGATGATCGTCAGGTTCATCAGCTCGCGCAGCGCGATCTTCCCTTCCACTTCTACCGGCTTGCGGGCGATGCCTCCCACCACCAGGTCGAGCACGTGCGAGCCGTTCGAGATGCCCCACCCGCTGTGCCCCTTGCCGAACATGCCCACCGATGAGATCCCCACCGTACCCGCCAGCGCCGTGACGATCGTCGGGTCGCGGCGCTGCATCGTCCGGAAAGTGGACTTGAATAGGCTGGATAGCGGCCATGGCAGCAGCAGCGCCGAGCGGAACCAGGAGGCTTCTTTAGCTTCCGGGGTTTCCTGTCTCGCCTGCACCGCCCGGATCTCCTCGTGAATCTCGCTGAAGCTCTTGCGGTTGGCGCCTCGGATGACGTGCCCTCTCAGGATGAGTTTCTCCCCCTTCTTGAGCTCGATCATGAACCCCACGTCCACATCATCGAACATCACCACTTTTCTACGACCCTTCCGGTATGCCTGTACCGTTTTGTCCTCATCCACCGCTCGTGCCAGGCACCCGATCAGGTATCCTGTGAAGGAAAGCGTCTCGCCTGTGATGGCTTTGTATTCCTCGATGAAGTCCCTGGCGGTAGACACATCCACTTCCAAAAGGGCATACATGCTGTGCCGGTCCGCTTTTAGCTCCTGGAAAGCCGCCATGCCCCGCCGCTCTGCTGAGAGCTCAACAACCTGGTAGGTTCCGCTTGTTTTATTCATTTTTGTTCCTCTCAAGTTTGATCCTCTCAAGTTTGTTCCTATCAAGCTTGTTCCTCTCAAGCCTGTTTGTGTCACGCTCGTTTACGATTTGCCCGCAAGATCAGCGCGCTGCGCAGCACAGCCCAGAGACCGGCAAAACTACCGCAGGACAGGGCGATGCACACATAATCTGGTGCAAAGAGCCGCATGAACCCCCGCAGCTTGCCCAGCAAGGGCGCCAGTGTCAGCGCCGTAAGCAGGTTGGGGATGAACGGCAGCAGGATATACTGCCGCCACATCCGCCCGCGGCTGGGGCGCGAATCGGGCTGGCTGTTCCAGTGCTGCAGCAGCAGCGCTGTTGCAGCCACGCCCAGCATTTGCAGCGCCGGGATGAGCAGCATGCCCCGCATCACCCACGGCGCCGCGCCCAACATCTGCCGCGCAGGCGCCTCTCCCGCCAGCAATTGCGCTGCCAACATGCCCATCTCGTCAAATGTCATCTTCATCATCGCGTGGTTAGCATTGAAGAGCAATACGATACCTTTCCTTTGGTCAGGTACGAGCGCCATGAACGCCCCAAAGTCGGGGACGACGCCGCTATGCGAGACGATCCTTGACCTGCCGGCCTCCTGGTCGATCCATCCCATGCCGTAGGACCCCAGCGCCATACCCATTTCCTTGATCTCTGCCGCTCCTCTATGCATCGCTTGAATGCCTGCTTCCGAGAGCAACTGTCTTCCTTTGTATCTCCCTCTGTTGAGCTGTGCGATCAGGTAGTGCGCCATGTCTTCGGCGCTGCAGATCAGCTGTCCGGAGGGCAGCGAGCCAGGTGGGACGCGCAGCTCGCCTGCGGCGACGGGAAATCCAAACCAGTAGCGGTGCCCCACCGCCAGCCCGTCCTGTTGCGCCGCGGCTTTCGATGTATAGCTATGCCGCATCTCCAGCGGATCGAAGATGTGTTTCTGGATATACTCGGCGTACGCCTCGCTGCTGGCAGCTTCCACGATCAGACCCAGCACGTTGTAGTTGGTGTTGCTGTACTCGAATTTCTCGCCCACCTTGCGCCTCAGCTTGAGCGTAGCCAGCGAGCGCACTTGCTTCTCGGTTGCCTCAGTTTGCTCCTCCAGGTCGCTGAGGCTTGCCAGTCCAAGCGACGTGGGCAAGCCGCTCGTCTGGTTGAGCAGGTGGCGCACCGTCATCTGCGCGGACGCCTGCGGGTCAGCCACGCAGAACCAGGGAAGGTAGCGCTGCACTGGGGCGTCTAGCTCCACCTTCCCTGCCTCCACCAGTTGCATCACCCCCAGCGCCGTGATCGACTTGGTCAGCGAGCCGATGAAAAAAGGCGTCTGTGGGTCAGGTGCCTCACCGCCCGGACTCCTCCGTCCGAATCCCCGCAGGTGCGTGATCTGCTCCCCCTCCACGATCGCCAGCGCGACGCCCGGTATCTTAAATCGCCGCATTTGCTCTTCAACGAAGGCGTCAATGGTGGCGTAGTTCCTGCGGCTCGGCGCCGGATGAGCTGGGGCGTTTGCCGCGCGCAGCCGGTAAAGCACCCCCAATGCAGAGCAAGCCAGCAGAATCGGGAAAAGAAATGGTTTAATTCGCATCGGTCGGCTCTCCGTTTTGCTCCTTCTCAGAAGCTATCTTCCACTTTGGTGCATCCTGCCGGGTCCTCCAGCAGTGGATTATTCGCCTTACTCCCCGCCGCCGCGCACCCACTCTAGCGTCAGCGCCAACACGTTAAAAAGCGGTTCTATCGACAAAACCTCTGGCGCATCCCACTTCTGATGGTAGAAAGCAACCATCTGTGGTAGCTTGAAGCCAAGCAGCGTTGTAGCCTTAATGCCTGCCCGGCTAAAGGGTCCGGCGTCATTGGCGGTCCCGGGTAAGGCGGGCTGTACCTTGTAGGGGATCCCGGCGCGCTGCGCGGCTGCGATAACGCTTTCCACCATCTCGGCGGAGTTCTTAACTGTGCCGTTTGTCTCCGACGTTAGGATGGTAATTTCTGCATGGGCGATCGTCTCGAAATTGAGCACCCGGGCATCCATGCGTTTTAGCTCATCCAGGTGGCGCCTGACGTAGCGCCGCGAGCCCCGATAACCGGCTTCCTCACTCCCGAACGAGATGAAGCGGATCTCAGTGTCTGCGGGTATGCATTCGGGGTGTTTCGCCAGGAACCTGCACATAGCCACAGCCAGGGCACAAGCCGAGAGATTATCCGCTGCCCCTGGCACAACGCCCCCGTTTTCCCTTCCCCGGGTGTAGAAAAACGCAAAGATCATCGAGGGCGCTACCGGATAAGCCAGCAATGCCCATCCCAATGTCCCCATGCGAACGATATCGGTGTTACCGGTGATCACACCCGCCAGTTGGATACCGCTCATCACCAGTATGCTGATCAATGCGAGTATCCATGTCACTGTGAGGATGAAGAACCCGTAACCCGTATACCGCAGCCAGGTGAATTCCAGGGCGCTGTCATGGTGCCCACTCAGGATGAGCACTCGCTTCAACTGGCTGCTTTCAGGCTTGCGTAGCGTGCCGATGATATTCACGGACCTTTTCTTCTTGAAAAATCGATCGATCACTTCGTGACCGGTGAGGAACTCTAGAACGAACAGCAATACTGCGCTGAAAGAGAAAGTGAACGCAGCGGCTGCCATCGCCCAGGGCGAGGCTCCCGGGATGCGCCCGATGGAGATATTCAACAGGGCAGCAATCAGCATGAAACTTGTGCTGATGAGCTGCGCTCCTAAAAACGCTCCTGGAGCAAAGGTAAAGTCCTCAACGGCGACGTTCTCAATACCCAGGTGCGCTTGTAGCTCTTGTTCAAGCATCCGCCCTCGCTCCCGCTCCTGGGGGCTGCCTGGCAGTCCCGGACCTACCTCCTGGCAGATTGCCGTCACAATCTCCAGGGAATAACGGGCGTCCTGCTCGCTGATAATCTCTGGCATGGGGCTGCCCTCTGGGAGAATCATCTCACCGCTGACTTCTTGCCTCACCACACGCCCTTCGCCCGTAGTTCCTGCATGGCGGATTTATGGGTCTCGATCAGCCGGGTGATGTCTTCATCGGTGTGCTCGGTGCACATGAACCCATGATGGGGCGGGATGTGCAGCCCGTTCTTGCGATACAACAGCCGTAAGCCAACACTGGCGAACGGATTTCCCCGGTGCGCATCGCGGACGTTGTTGATCGGTCCACGGGTGGCGTGCATCCAGAACATGGAACCAGCGCCGATGGCAAGCGCTGGATAATCTTCTTCCTGGGCAAAGCGGTTGATCTCAGCCCGGAAGCGGTCGCCCATGGCGTTAAGGCGGGTGTATAGCTGTGGCTCACGGCTCAGCCGCCGTAGTACAGCGGTCCCCGCCGCGATGACCAACGGGTTGCCATTGAAGGTGCCCGCCACCAGGATGGATTCCGGCTGTATATCGTATTCCATCAGGCGCATGGCTTCGGCGGTCCCACCCACGGCGCCTACGGGAATGCCGCCTCCAATGATTTTCCCGTAGGTACTGACATCCGGGATGACCCCGTAGAACTCTTGAGCTCCGCCCGGCGCCAGGCGGAAGCCGGTGATCACCTCGTCGAAGATGAGGAAAGCCCCGATCTCGTGGGTGATCCGGCGTAACTCGGTTAAGGAAATCCCTGCCAGCGGGTATCGAGCCCCCGGCGCCCTGCACGGGCTCGATGATCACGCCAGCCAGCCGGTCTGCATGTTGCCGGATTTTATCGAAGGCCGCGGGATGATTGAAGGGCAGGACAATGGTATCCTTCCAGGCGCCTTCCGCAAGTCCAGGGCTCTCGGGGATAGCGATGGGATCTTCGATGGGTCCAAACGAGCTGGCATTCGGGCTGGGTCGGCCGAGGCTGACGGCCAGCAGGTCATGCGTGCCATGATACCCACCCTCGAACTTGGCGATGAGCGGCCGACCAGTGGTGGCACGCGCCAGCCGGCAGGCATACATGGTCGCCTCGCTACCCGAGTTGCACAGGCTCACCTTATCTACACCCGGCACCATGTCGCAAAACAGCCTGGCAAACTCATGCTCGTGCACATGGCACTGACCATAATGTGTCCCGTCTGGCAGCGCCTTCCGGATTGCTTCTTGAACATCGTCTGGCGTGTTGCCGAGGATCATGGTCGAGAAGCCAAGCATGAAGTCCAGGTATTCATTGTCATCCGCATCCCAAATCCTGGCGCCTCTCGCCCGCTTAACCACCATTGGGAACGGGTCTGCCAGCCGGAAGATGCTGCCCACGCCCCCCGGCATCACCGTGCGGTTACCCTGCCAGATGGCTAATGACTTCGGGCATTTCGCCATGATCTCGCTGCGATAAGCGTTGAGCAGCTCCTCGACCCTTGCCTTGGCAACCATCTTCTACACTCCTTCCCCGTACTATTCTGTTCTCACTATTCCCAACTCTCCATCCAGCCCGTACCCGCTCTCGATCAGCTCCACCAGCCGGCGCACAAAGCGCGTGGCAGGACCGCCATCAACAATATCGTGGTCGAAGGATACGGTCAGGTTGAGGATCTCGCGCGGCTCGATCCGCCCATCCACGACGATTGGTTTCCAGGAGATGCTTCCCACGACCAGGCCGAGCGGATGGAGGGTGGGGCTTATCCCCCAGCCGCTGTGGCCCCCACCGAACATACCCACTGATGTAAGCGCGACCGTGCCTCCCATCGACACGGCAATGGTTGGATCGCGGCGGCTGTTCATTCGGATCAAGGCGATAACCAACCTGGATAAAGGCCATGGCAGCAGCAAGGCCGAGCGGAACCAGCTGGGCATCCCTCTGCCCGGCGGTACTGGCTCGGTCTGCACCCTGCGAATCTCGTCATGGATTTCCCGGTAGGTCTTGCGGTTCGCAGCCCGGATGGTATGTCCCATCAACGCGCGCTTCTCGCCAACCTGCCGTTCAACCATCAAGCCAACGTCCACATCGTCAAACAGGATGAGTTGTTTGTTACCCTTCCGGTGAGCCTGGATTGTTTTATCCTCGTCTACCGCTCGTGACAGGCAGAAAGTTAAGAAGCCAGCGAAGGACAGCTTCTCGCCGGTGTCCCTCTCGTGCTCCGCAATCATCTTCCGCACGATCGTAACATCCACTTCCAATAAACCGTATATCGTGTGAGCCGGCCAGGACAGTTCTCAGCGCGTTCATCCATACGCGGCGCCCCGCTGGTAGATCTACGACCTGATAGGTTAAGGTGTTCGTGCTCACCGGTTATTTCCTCCAGTAGAGCCGTCCGTAATCTGCCCTTGCTCAGCACAGCCGGATGCGGATCATCACCGCAGTCTGCGCTGCCTTCTCTACTTCTTGTGCCTTTGGTTCTCCGTGGTCGTCGAAAGTCACCTGGTAATACCTGGCATCACTGGGCACCTTGCGCAGGTGGGCTGCCAGACCGGCTGCCACAGCTTGCTTGTCTTCGGCGACCGGCTGGGCCAGCCCTTGAAGCTCCCGTCCCCGGATGCGCAGGGTAACCGGCGCCCCGCCGCGCAGGTTTTTCCACCAGCCGCCATGAGTGAATACGGTCACCTGATCGCCGTCTTGCGAGTAGTCGACCGGGGTGGTGTAGGTCTTGCCGCTCTTGCGCCCGGTGAAGGTGATCAACAGAACGGTTTTGCTCACTATCCCGTGGGCGGGAGAGCGGAGGATGAGTTTCATGGTTTTATTGACGAACGGTGGAATAGTTGGTGTTTCGGACATTTCAGCCTCTTTCTCAGGGTTTCACTTGTTCATTATAAGCATAGGCCGGAGTCGTTTCGGTTAAAAAGCTCCGGATGATCCCAACCGTGACATCCTTCTCCTCTATTTGTGGGTTATGACCAGCGCACTCAATTAACTCCAGGCGGGCGTCCGGTATGCGATCTGCCAGGATAGCTTGATGTTCCGGCGGGAACAGGAAGTCGTAGCGCCCTGCCGTGACCAGCGTGGGCACTTGAATCTCACCGAGCCGGTCCATCACCGTCCAGCCTTGGAGCATCTGGCCGTAACCAAAGATGAGGGCTTCGGGCCGCAATTTCATCGGCGGGCCCAATCCTAATTTCATTGCAAGCGTGATAATGCCGGGTTGATCCAAGAGGCTGGAGTGGTACGAGTACGCCTTCAAGAATTTTCTTAAAGTGGGAAAGTAATCATCGACCGTCACCTGCCCGTTTAAGAAACGGTGGGCTGCTTCCACAGTCTCGGCGTTGTAGCCCCGTTTCGCCAGGAGCTCGGGAGCATTGTGGTTCACCCACCACTGGTCACCACCGGTATTCATCAAGATCAGACGGGAGAGCCTTTGCGGGTAACGGAGCGCATACTCCAGGGCGACATTCCCGCCAAATGAATGCCCAAGGACGATCCATTGGTCGTAGCCGAGCTCCTGGCGCAGAGTGTCTGCATCGGCGGTGAGGTTGTCCATCGTCATCGTCGATGCTTCCGCTCCCTCAGAACGGCCGTTGCAGCGGTGGTCATAGAAGATCAGGGTGTATTGGTCCGCTAAAGGCTCCAGGGGCAGCAGGGTGGTGTGATCCAGGCTGGGACCACCGTGCATGAGCACCAGCGGGTATCCTTGTCCCATGACTTTCACGAAGAGGGATACATCTCGAATCTGCATGTGTGTCATTTTCTACTCTCCTAAAAATCGGCACGCTAAACTGCGGTTAATCCTTATCGGAATCCAGGGCAGGTGGACTGCCGCTGGTGACTGAGATTAAGGTCAGGTTGAGATCGCGGATGCGCTCCAAAACCCCGTGCAGCGCCGCCTGGTCGGTTAGTGCGCCTGAAAGTAATGTCTCGTCTCCATCCAGGTGAGTCAGCGTCATGCCCGCAAACCAGTCCGACCAGCGGGTGTCCAGGCGCCCCTTGATTTTGATCTCGTAATAATCCGCCATAGCCGCTCCTTAATTCCAGTGATTATCAATAGTTTAGCGCTGGCTGTTGTTCCCCGCATCTGCCAAAAGGGATATCCGCGGTTTATTTTTCGGGTTTACTTGTAAACTTATTTACCGGCAGGATCTGGAAAAATTGGTGCAGGTATTACCAGAAGAAAAACGAGAAAATGAGCTGTGTGCGGGCTTTAGCCCGCACACAGCTCATTTTCTCGAATATTCTTCATCCCCCGCTAGCCGGGCAGGGCTGGGGGCTAAGATTTAGAACAAGCCTGGAAAGATACAATCAGGGGTTAAATCTTGCCTGCTGGGGGTCAAGGCAAGATGCCGAACTGCCGGGCATGCGCCACCGCTTCGGTCCGGTTGGCTACGTCCAGCTTGCGGTAGATGCTTGCGGTGTGCGCTTTCACCGTCCCTGGCGATACGATGAGTTGCCGCGCGATCTCCTGGTTGCTCCTGCCCAGGGCAATGAGCTCAAGCACTTCCATCTCGCGCCCGGTGAGTGCCTCGATTAGCCCCGCGGGTTGAGTGCGTGGCTGGTTTGCCGGGCTCGTTAGTGCAAACGCCCCCAGTATTTTCTGGGCGTAGGGTTTATGCTTTGCCTCGGTAGACCGCAGGTGGGCAGCCAGTAGCTCGTGAACCGGCTCTCCCATGTCCAAGAAGACGCGCACGTACCCCTCTGCCTCCGCTAGCGCCAGGCAGGTTTCGATCTGTTGCATGGCTTCAGCCACGCGCCCTTGTCCCGCTGCTGCCGCTGCCAGCAGCAGGCTTCCTTCCAATTGCCTGGTCGTCTGGCTCGCACCGGCGAATGCCAGCGTTTCCCCGGCGAGCAGTTCTTCCACTTCGGCGTACCGTCCTTGCGCCAGGCGGATTTGTCCCAGCGTCAGCCGGTACAGCTCCCTATGCAGGTGGAAGTCCTCGCTCAGCAGCACATCCTCCGCCCACTGCGCCGCCGCTCGCAAGTCTCCCCTTGCCAGCGCCACGCGCGCTCTCAGCGTGCGCAGGTCCTCGTCGAATTCGCGCGGCTGGGCGTGCTCATGCAGCCTGGCTTCGAGCTTCTCCACGCTTTGCATCGCCGCGCCGTAGTCTCTCTTGGCGATGAGCACGCGTGTTAGCGCCGTCCATCCGAAGCCGTCCGTCATGATATTCCGCCACGGCTCGTTGTCTTTCAGCCCCTCACGGATGTATCTCTCAGCCTCCTCCAGGCGGTTCCATTCGGATAGCGCCTCCCCCAGGTCGATCTTCATGCTGCCCGATGTGTAGACAAACCGCACGCCTCTCTCCTCGATCGACGCCAGGTATTCTCGGCACAGCTCGGCGGCTGCGTGCAGGCGCCCCATGATCAGGTAGAGACGGCTCAGGAATGGCACCAGCGTGGGGACGTTTGCTGTTCCCCGTAGCGCCTTCTCGCGCTGGATGCACTCGAGTGAAACATCCACCGCCCGCTCCAGCTCACCTCGTCGCGCCAGCGCCATCCCGTACAGAATATCTGCCGCGTTGCGCAGCAATGGGTCCTGCGCCGGTATCTCATCCAGTAAGCGGTATTCGGGCAGGGGAGCCAGGCTGCTCGCCTCTGCCGGCGAGGCAAGGAAAGCCACAGCCGTATCGATGAAGATGAGCATCCAGCGCTGACCGGATTTGCCTTCTCCCTTTTCGAGTTGTTGCCTCAAGTCGTTCAACAATGGACGGGCTTTTGCGATGCGCGCCTGGGTGATCATCAGCCACGCCTGGTACAATCCGATTTTCGGTCGTGCCAGGATCATCGCTTGCGGCAGGCTCTCCGCCAGCAGCAGCACCGTCGGGTCGCTCTCTGCCAGGCGTTGCGCTCCGTAGCGCTCAACCAGCTCCCCTGCCTTGTCCACCGCCTCGGCAGCCAGCAGGTGCTGGATCGCCTCGCCGATCAATCCGTTCTGCTCCAGCCAGGCGGAAGCTTTTATATGCAGTTTGAGGATCAGCTCGGGTTGGCTTTGCTGCAGCCGGGCGCGCAGCAGGTCGGCGAACAGTTGGTGGTAGCGGTACCACGTCCGCTCATCGTCCAGCGCAACCAGGAAGAGGTTTGCCCTTTCCATATCCTCCAGGATAGATCCGGGAGTCGAGCGCCTGCGTTTCCGGCTCTCTTTCCGCTGTCCATTCCTGAGGCTCGCGGATTGCCTCGCACAGCGGGGCGCACAAACGCTCCAAAATCGACGTGCGCAACAGGAATTCCTGAATTTGCTGCGGCTGGCTTGCCAGCACCTCCTCCAGCAGGTAATCCAGAATGTAGCGGTTACTGCCCGAGAAGCCTTCGATGAACCCACGCCCATCTTTTCGCTCGCGCAGCGAAAGTGCCGCCATTTGTAGCCCGGCGATCCAACCCTCCGTTCGCTCTTCGAGGCTGGCTACGGCTGCGGCGTCCAGTTTTAAACCCATCATCTCGTTGAGGAACTGGTTTGCTTCGGACTCGCTGAAGCGCAGGTCAACCGCCCGCAGTTCCACCACTTGCCCGCGCGCCCTTAAACGCGCCACCGGTAGCGGCGGGTCCGAGCGGCTGGCGATCACCAGGTGCAGGCGATTCGGGCAGTGCTCGAGCAGAAAAGCCACTGCCTCGTGCACTGCCGGGTTGGTGATGAACTGGTAATCGTCCAGCGCCAGTGCGATTTCCCCCGTAGCCCCCTCCAGGTCGTTGATCAGGCTCGTCAAAACGGCTTCCGGCAGCGCTTGCGGCGCAGCCATCAGCAGTTGCGCCGCCTCGCCTCCGATAACCGCATCCACTCCCTGCAGGGCAGCCGTCAGGTAGCTCAGGAAGCGCCCCACCAGATTGTCGCCCTTGTCCAGCGATACCCAAGCCCCGCGCACGCCGCAGCTCGCCATGCAGCTTGCCAACAGCGTCGTCTTCCCGAAACCTGCCGGAGCTGTGATGAGCGTCAGCGGACCTTTCAACCCCTCCGCCATCTGCGCCAGCAGTCGCGGCCGCCCCACCAGGCTGGGCCGGGTGAAGGGTGGGTGCAGCTTCGTGCGAAGAAGCAGGTCAACCTTTTGCATGCCTCAATCTCAGGTCAATGGATTGTTGGTTTCACTTGATTATCGGCTTCTATGGATAGATGCAAATATTATATACGATCCCAAGAAAATAAAATCGCCCAGCGTTCGCTGAGCGATCTTCGAAAATCCCTTGACCCGTGTGACGGGTTTATCTTTTTGCCGTCCGGATGCTGCTTACCGCCACTGCCGCCGCAAGCACCAACCCTTTGACAATCACCTGGATGTACGGGTTGATATTTAGCAGGTTCAGCCCATTGATGATAATCGTCATCGTCAGCACGCCGACCAGCGTTCCCCACACATTCCCTACGCCGCCGTAAATGCTTGTGCC
This sequence comes from uncultured Chloroflexia bacterium, assembly GCA_963702535.1. Taxonomy (GTDB): domain Bacteria; phylum Chloroflexota; class Anaerolineae; order Anaerolineales; family UBA4823; genus CAVPDG01. Next base: position 148,959 of record CAVPDG010000004.1, read on the forward strand.
TCCCAGCACTGCCGCGGCAATGGCATCCATTTCCATACCGCCGCCGTTATTGGGGTGCCCGTTTGCAACTCTGGCTGTGAGCAGCACGCTTGCAAAAGCAGCGAAGAAACCGCACACCATGTAGATGATAAAAGTGTATTTCCTTACAGATATTCCGGATAGATATACCGCTTCCACATTCCCGCCCAGCCCATAAATGATCCGCCCGAACCCGGTGTTTTGCAGTATCCATTGGACGATGAAATAGACGATGACCACCAGGATGATGGATACGGGGATCAGCCAGATCTTACCGCTGCCCAGGTATTTGACCGCGCTGTGTGCCGGCAGGTTGATGCTGTACCCCTGGGTGATCGTAAACGCAATGCCGCTGTAGGTCATCGCCGTGGCAAGCGTGGCGATGATCGCCGGTATCTTCAGGATGGTGATCAGGAATCCGTTGAACAGTCCCAGCCCGATCCCCAGGGCAAAAACGATGGGGATGGCTATGGATAACGGCATGCCGGCATTTTTGATCAGCATGGCAAGGATGACGCTGGTCAGGCTGATATTGGATGCCACCGATAGGTCGATGCCCCCGGAGATGATGACGATGGTGATTCCCAATGCCACCATCGCCAGCGGCGCCGATTGCCGGAAGATATTGACAAAATTGGTCATCGTTAAGAAGTACGGGCTGAGAACGCTGAAGACAATAATAAGCAAAATTGTCGCCAGCAACACATTGCCCACAATGCCGAGTTTGCCATAGCCCTTTTTGATGGCCTCCCTGGCATTGGTATTTGTTCTTTGTCGCCTTCTTCTCTACATCATACACTGCTGATTCCTGTCCCGGTTGCATAGCGTACGATTTCCTCCATCGTAGTATTCTGGTTGCATTCATGTACATTTTGCCCGTTGTACATGACTACGATCCTGTCGCTGACTTTTTTCACTTCTTCCAGCTCCGAGGATACGAAAATGATGCTTTTACCATCCCTGGAGAGCTTATCGACAAGCTCGTAGATTTCAGCTTTGGAGCCCACATCGATGCCTCGGGTAGGCTCATCCATCAAGATGATGTCGCTGTTCGCCAGTAGCCATTTTCCGATGACTACTTTCTGCTGGTTGCCTCCAGACAGGCTGCTGACGCTCGAGCTCAGCTTGTCGTACCTCAGGTTCAGCGCGCCGGCTTGCTCCTTTACCTTGGCGTTGGCTTTGGCTTTGCGGATGACGGGACCTGTGGAAAATCTGGCAAGGTTGGGGAAAAGCATGTTATCGAAGATCGACATCGAAAGAATAACACCTTCAGCTTTTCTGTCCTCCGTGATCAGCGCAATGCGGTTGTCCAAAGCGGTGATCGGGCTTGTGGGCTTATACGGTTTTCCATGGATGAAAAATTCGCCGCTTTTTATTTTCAGTGCCCCGAAAATGCATTTCAATAGTTCGGTTCGTCCCGCCCCCACCAGACCGGCAATGCCGAGCACCTCGCCTTGCTTGAGCTCGAAGCTGAAATTCTTGATCTTATTGGAATAGCTCACATTGATAGCTAGAAAACACAACCGGTCTGTCCGTTTGCTTTTGCTACGGCTTTTTCTTTACTGGATACCTGTGTTTTTTCTTTCGGTATCATCAGTTTGACCAGGTCTTCCTTCGTTAATTCCGGGGTGTTTTCAATCGTTGTTACCAGCTTTGAGTCTTCAAGAACCGTGATCCGGTCGGAAATCTCGAGTATCTCTTCCAGCCTGTGGGAGATATATATAATCGCCAGCCCTTTCTTCTTCAGATCGTTCATCACCTTGAAAAGCATTTCTACTTCTTCGAAAGTAAGGCTGGCGGTGGGCTCATCCATGATCAGGATTCTGGCTTCTTTGGAGAGGGCTTTCGCAATCTCCACCAGTTGTCTTTCAGCGATGGATAATTTAGATATCTTCTGCGTCGGGTCGATCTGCGTGCCGAGCCCCTTGAGGATCTCAGCCGCTTTCCGGTTCACCTCTTTCCAATTGATCGCCGGGAAAGTTTTGTAATTGGGAAATCTTCCAAAGTAGATGTTTTCTGCTGCAGTCATCTCATTCATCAGCTTTAATTCCTGGTGGATGAGGATGATGCCCTTTTTCATCGCCTGCGAGGGGTGGTAGAAATAGACCTGCTCGCCCTGGTAGATGATTTCCCCCGTTGTTTGCGAAAACGTGCCGGCAAGGATGTTTGCCAGGGTCGATTTGCCTGACCCGTTGGTGCCGATCAGCGCATGGATCTCGCCTGCCCTGATATCGAAGCTGACATCGTCCAATGCCTGCGTGCCAGGAAATATTTTGTCGATATGTCTCACTTCACATAAGATTTCGTCCATATCAAAACCCTTAGATTGATCGGGGCTTGCGCAGTTCCATGAACCCCAATTTCCGGTTCATCTGATATAGGGATAAGCGGGGTATCACGCCTCGTCTGTTAGCCGAGGGGGTTCCGTGAAATAATTTTTATAGACTGAAATAATTTTATTAGAAATCCATATTAATGTCAAGTTAATGTGGATTAAATATTTATTTCATTGGATGAATTAATTTTCATTTGTGTCAAAAAGGATTATAATATACTTAGTACAATCGCCGAGGTAACCCGCCACATCCATCAATTTTCAATCCAATTAAGGAGGCAAAAATGCTACGCGTCGGAATTTCAGGCTACCAGATTTGGTATCATTCCATAGTTTTTGCTGAAGAGCTGCGTAAATCCAGCACAATGAAGGTCGTTAGCGTTTTTGACACCAATCCGGTGTTCGCCAAAAGGCTTGGCGAGGCTGCGGGAGGGGCGCAGGTCTTCACCGACATCGATCCATTCATCGCTTCCGGTTTAGATATGGTCATTATGGCAGGGCTTCCCTCCACCAAGCTCGCCGAGATCCGCAAGTACGCCGCCGCCAAAATCCATGTCCTGATCGATAAGCCCGTCGCCACCACTTCTGCGGATGCTCTGGAAATTGCCAATGTCTGCAACAAAGCCAACGTAAAAGCGATGGTTGGTTATAACCTCCATTCATCACAGACCATGCGGCAGGCTCACGAAATCTTGAAAGAGGGCAAGCTTGGTAAGCCGGTATACGCCTTTTTTGCCTACGACGGACCCATGCTTCAAGAAACTGAATGGAGCACGAAGCCTGGTTGGCTCATGGATCCCAAGGAAAATATGAGTTACTGGTTCATCCACGTCGATCACGGCATCGATGCCTTGATGTGGTTGTTGGATGCCAAATATTCCGATGTCTTCGCCCAGCTCGAAAATATGGTTCATCCGGAGATCACCGATAATACCGACTGGGGGGTTGGCTTGTTCACCCTGGATAATGGCGTCAAAGCTATCCTCAAGTGTGACGGCATCGCCCCGGGTCCGTTTGAGATCTTGAACATCCGCATCGTGTGTGAAGATGGCGCCCTGGTCTGGGATTATTTCCCCACCCCGAAACTGCAGGTGACCGGCAATCAATTGACCTGGGGCAAGGTCTGGGAATACGAATGCCAGGACGACCTGAGAAACGGCATGGCGCGCATGGCAGAGGAATTTGCCTCGTATATCCTGGAAGATAAACCCGTTCCCAAATACCAGACCGTGGAGATCGCCGGCTACCGCCTGCTGAAAACTGCAGAAGCTGCCCATCAATCCAACGACGAGAAAAAACTGGTCAAGATAACCTACGAAGTGTAGCTCAAATTCAGGGGAACGCTGAATAGCGTCATACCCCCTGGCAACGGAAGGCAAAATCGCCCGGTTTTCACCGGGCGATTTTGCCAGAAGCGCATCAGGTGTTCAGCGGGCAATCAACGGCAATAAGGTGCGGTATGGCTCGCCGCCCAAGACGAACTTGCTCAGGTGGCAGATGGGGACGGCAAGAGGGGTTGCCTGCCAGTGCCTGGGGAATGCTGGCCGTAGCCAGCAGGACCGTAACAAGTAGCGAGAACAAGCGTTGTGCCATGAGCTTGATACCTCCCCTCTCACATATTCATTGTTGTGAAAATGATAGCACAAATTTGTGATTTCTACCGCGAACCAGGTTGCAGAGGTCAATTATCCGGTCTGGAGCCACGCCAGGATTTTTTCCACCGCCTGGTCCACCAGGGCATCCGTGAAAGGGGTCAGACCGCGCTCGAAGCCAAAAGATTGGCCGCGCACCGAAACCAGGATGGATCGCGGCGCAGCGCCATACAGGCTGTGTGTGATAGAGAGCAAGCTTTCGGCGGTCATGTGATGGGTGAGCGGGGAGCGTTGGTAAACCGGGCTTAATTCTTGCCAGCTCAGATCATCAGGCAATGCGCCAGCGTGGGCATCGATAAACATCACCCGGTCATACGCGGTGAGCACTTCAGCCAGCTCGGGGGTGAGCTGAAGGGTGTAGAGCAAACCCAGGCGCGGGTCTGGCGGGGGCAGCTCACCTTCTGGCTCGGCAGGAAACGGCAGGCGTAAACGCTCAGCCAGCCGGCTCAGTACAGCCCACCCGACGCCGTCATCCTGCCGGTCGGCATTGCCATAGGCGATAAAAAGAGTGGAGGCGAAGCCTGGCTTCGCCTCCGTATGATCAAGCGTCACGGCGGAGCGTGTCGAGCAAAGCGCCGTCAGGTCCTTCCAGCTCGATCACGATCGGCATTTGTCCAACGGCGTGGGTTGAGCAAGAGAGGCAGGGATCATAGGCGCGCACCGCGGCTTCCACCCGGTTGAGCATGCCTTCGTGCAGGCGAGCGCCATCGACATAGGTTCTCGCAACCGAGTCCACCGCCTGGGACATAGCCCAGTTGTTGTGTCCGGTGGCAACGATCAGGTTCACCCGCGTCAACTTGCCCGATTCATCCGCCCAATAGTGGTGGAACAGGGTGCCGCGCGGAGCTTCCAGGATGCCAACCCCTTCGCCCTGGTACGACTGGCGGGTGTTCAGGATATCCGTGGAGAGCACATCCGGATCATCGAGGATCACTGCGACGCGTTCGGCTGCGTAGAGGGCTTCAATCAGGCGAGCATAATGGTAATAGAGCGTGTTCTCCACCGGCAAGCCGCCGTTCAACGCTTTGAACTGGGTGTGTTCGGCGTTCGCCAGGGGGGTGTCGATCTGCTGCGCCACGTTGAGCCGTCCGAGCGGGCCAACGCGGTACACACCTTGTGGCCAACCCAGCTTCTTATAATAGGGGAACTTGAGATAAGACCAGCGCTCGACATGTTCGGCAATGTAGTCCAGGTACGATTCAGGCGCAAAGCGCTCAAGCTCGGCGCCGGTCGAGTCGATCAGGCGCACGGGACCATCGTACAGTTCAAGCGAGTTTTGGGGAGTGACCAGGCCCATATAGCCGGTGGGAAAAACGGCAAACTTCCGGATATCTTCCATGTTGCGGGCAGCCCAGTCCTTCATGATCGCCAGACCTGCCTGCAGGGCGGATATGGCAGCGTCTTTGCCGGCAAGGATGGCATCCCGCTCGGCAGGGGTGAGGGCTTTATTCACGCCACCGGCAACAGCAAAGACCGGGTGGATGCGCCGCCCACCCAGGGTGCGGATGATTTCTTGCCCGAACTTGCGCAGGTTTATCCCCTGCAGCGCCAGCTTGGGGTCGACCTGCGCCAGACCAATGACATTGCGCACGGCGGGATCACTGTCGAAGCCAAGCAGCAGGTCGGGTCCCGCCAACTCAAAGAAGTGCATGCCATGTGATTGGATGACCTGCCCCATGTGCATCAGCTCGCGCAGCAGGGATGCCGGGCGGGGCGGCGGGCAGCCCAGCACCTGGTCGGCAGTTTTAGCTGCAGCTAGGTGGTGGCTGACGGGACAGATACCGCAGATGCGCGGTGTGATCTGGGGCATTTCGATGACCAGGCGACCTTCGCAGAATTTTTCAAAGCCGCGAAATTCGTTGATGTGCAGGAAGGCGCGCTCCACAGTGCCATCATCTTGCAAGCGAATGGTGACTTTCGCATGGCCTTCGATACGCGTTACCGGCTCGATAGTGATTTTTCTAGAAATCGGTGTATTCATAGGGTTCCATATCCAAAGATCAATGCCAGTGCAACAGTTCGTCTTTCAGTTCTGGCTTGCGGCCCTGAGCCAGCTCGCTGAGAACGTGAAAGATGACATCTGCGTCTGGCGGGCAACCGGGCACAAAAACATCCACGGGCACTACTTCACTCAGGCGCGCACGCGGCTCATTACCGCCAGTTCGGGATCGTCGGGGATTACGCCATATTCATCATTAGATTCGGCTTCCACATAGGCGCGGCGCAGGGCTTCATCCAGGCTGAAAAAATTACGCAGAGCCGGGACGCCGCCAAACACGGCGCAGTCGCCCAGGGCTACAAGGGTTTTGCAGCGGGCGCGCATGCGCAGGGCAACTTCCTCGTTAGATGAGTTGTTAACGCCGCCTTCGAGAATGCCGACATCGACGCCGCTCTCATCCGGCTCTTTTAAGTCTGTAATGGGCGTGGCGCGCAGGTCAGCCAACTCAGCCACAGCCAGGATGCGCTCGTCCATATCGAGCAGCGACATGTGACAGCCGGCGCAGCCAGCCATCCAATCGCTGGAGATTTTGGGTTTACTCATGATCTACCTTCCCTATTCAACAACTGTGGCAGGCGCGAAAGCACGCCAGTCCGAGCGCAGCGGGCTGCCCAGGGTTTCAGCCAGGGTTTCCAGGGTCTCCTGGCTCCGGTGAGCGCCAGCCGGGAGCTGCAGGGCGGCCTGCGCGGCCTGGGTGCGACCGGCCAGGTTGATAAAGTGCCCGCTCATTTCTGCCCAGTTTTCCACCGGCAAAACTACATCTGCGATTGCGTCCAGATCAGAAGCATGGCTGGTCATCATCACCAGGAAGCGGGTCTGGCGGGCAGCGGCCAGCACGGCAGGGGTGGGGGCTTCATCGCCGAGGGCTAAGAAGAGGGCAGATGCTGCTTTGATCCCATCTGCCAGGCCCAGGTGAGCGGCGTAGCGGCTATTGGCTTCGCCGCCCAGTGCAACGTGCTCGGCCGGTATGCCGCGTGTTTGCAAAGTGGCGCAGAAGCTGGAAGCCAGATCGCTCAACGCCGGGGCGTGAACCACGCAAACCAGGCTGGAGCGCGCCAGTATGGCGGCGGCACGCGCCGCGTTGGCATCCTGCGCTGCATCGCCGCGTGCCAGTTGTGCCAACAAGGTCCCTTCATCCCCGGCAACGGGCGACAGAACCACATTGGCTCGCTCAGCCAGAGCGTTGTCCTGGTTGTCGATCACAATCAGGTCGAGGTCCACGCCGGATACGCCGTTTGATCCAGAAACTGGCTACTTCATGACTGGCGGTCGGATCGATGCCCAGGATCACCACGCAGCTGGCGGTCTGCAAGGCATCGAAGCCGGATGCGCTGGCGGGTTCTGCCGGCAATCCGGGCTGGGTTTGAGCCAGGTTTGCCCCCAGTTGGGTGAAGATCTCGCTGAAGGCGTACAGGCTCTCGGCGCTCAGGCGGGGAGAGGCGACGGCGCATACATCCGGCGCCTGGCGCAAGCCATGCGCGGCGGATTGCAGCGCATCTTCCCAGGATGCCGGGGTCAACTGGCCATCTTTGCGCACGAGCGGAGTGGTGTGGCGTGGGCGTTCATCATGGCGCGGCAGGATGCGCCCGGCTTTGCACAACACACCGCCGTTCACCGGATTCTCCCAGTCGCCTTCAATACGCACGATATGATCGGCGCGGGTTTGAATTTGCATGCCGCAGCCAAGCGAACATTCCAGGCAAATGGTTTGGGTGGACGCAGTTTGCTTCGGATGGCCCAGGTAAGCGTCCTGGCGATCGATCAACGCGCCGGTAGGGCAAACCTGCACGCACATTCCGCACTGCACGCAGGAGCTTTCACCCCAGGGCACGCCTTGATCGGCAACCAGCATGGTGCGGGCGCCGCGGTTTTCCATGGCAAGGGTATGGTTGCCCACCAGATCGGCGCAAGCGCGCACGCAGCGGCGGCATACAATGCAGCGGTTGTGCTCCATGATGAAGTAGGGGTGTGAAGCATCCAGCGGGAACTTTTCCCAGCCGGTCATATATTCCCAATGCGTCATGCCTTCATCGTAAGCGGCCTGTTGCAGTTCGCAATCGCCGCCGCTGACCTGGCAGAAGGGGCAAAAATGGTTGCGCTCGCTGAAGAGCATCGAAAGAACGAATTTACGCGATGCCTGGATAGCGGGAGTGTCGGTTTTTACCACCATCTTGTCACTGGCGGGCAGGGTGCAGGAAGCAATCGGGCCGCGCCCACCCTGCACTTCCACCATGCACATGCGGCAACCCCCGTAGGCTTCCAGGGCGGGATGATCGCATAATGTGGGAATGTGGATGCCTGCCAGCCGGGCAGCCTGCAGGACAGTGGTGCCTTCGGGCACCTCGATAGTCGTATCGTTGATTGTCAAAGTAACCATGCGGAATTTCCTTTAAACCACCTGCACTGCGTTAAAATTGCAAACCTGAGCGCAGATGCCGCAGCGGATACAAATGCTGGCGTCGATCAGGTGCGTTTGGCGCCGCTCGCCCGAGATGGCGTTGACCGGGCAGTTGCGGGCGCAGACGGTGCAGCCAGTGCAAGGCTCGGCGATGATCTCGTAGCTGATCAGCGAACGGCAGACTTTAGCCGGGCAGCGGTGCTCGTAAATGTGCGCTTCATATTCCGAGCGGAAATGCTTGAGCGTGCTCTTTACCGGGTTTGGCGCTCCCTGGCCCAAGCCGCACAGGCTGTTGCGGCTGATCTCGGCGCACAGGTATTCCAGGCGCTCGATATCCCCCGGTTGGCCCTTACCGTCGCAAATACGCTTGAGGATATCCAGGATGCGGCGGGTTCCCACCCGGCAGGGTGTGCACTTGCCGCAGGATTCATCCTGGGTGAATTCCATGAAGAAGCGGGCGATATCCACCATGCAGGTTTCGTCATCCATGACGATCATGCCGCCCGAACCCATCATCGAGCCCGCCTGGGTCAAGGATTCGTAATCTACCTGGAGATCAAGATAATCAGCGGGCAGGCAGCCGCCCATTGGGCCGCCGGTCTGGATGGCTTTGAGCGGTTTATTGCCGGGGATGCCGCCGCCGACATCGTAAATGATATCGCGCAGCGTGATACCCATCGGCACTTCGATCAAGCCGGTGTTGTTCACATCGCCAGCGATGGCGAAGGTCTTTGTGCCTTTGCTGCGCTCCGTGCCCATCCCGGCAAACCATTCCGGTCCTTTCAGGATGATCTGCGGCACGTTCGCATAGGTTTCTACATTGTTGTTGCTGGTCGGTTTGCCCCATACGCCTTTCACCGCGGGGAACGGCGGGCGGGGACGCGGCTCGCCGCGCTTGCCTTCGATGGAAGCTATCAGGGCGGTCTCCTCGCCGCAGACGAAGGCGCCGGCGCCCTGGCGTACTTCCATGTCAAACGAGAAACCGCTATCCATGATGTTTTCGCCGAGCAAGCCGAACGCACGGCACTGCTGGATGGCGATGTTCAGCCGTTCTACCGCCAGCGGATACTCGGCGCGGCAGTACACGTAGCCCTGGCTGGCGCCGATGGCGTACGCCGCAATGATCATCCCCTCCACCACCGAGTGTGGATCGCTTTCCAGCACGCGCCGGTTCATGAATGCGCCGGGGTCGCCTTCATCGGCGTTACACACCAGGTATTTGGGATTGTCCTGTACCTTGCGGCACAGGCTCCACTTGCGGGCAGCGGGAAAGCCTGCGCCGCCGCGGCCGCGTAGACCGGATTTCTCGACGGTTTCAATAACCCCCTCAGGGGTCATTTCAGTGAGCACTTTCGCCAGGGCTTGGTAGCCGTCTTCGGCGATGTAATCTTCGATATTATCGGGGTAGATTTTGCCGCAGTTGCGCAGCACCACGCGCACTTCCTTGGCTTTGGGCGGGCCAAGTTCTTCGTCAACAATTTTTGCTTCTGCTGCAACGAATTTCTTGGCTACTCTGCCTTTGAGAAAGTGCTCTTGCACCAGGTAAGGGATGTCATCGGCGCTGATATTGACATAGTGCACACCTTCGGGGTAGACCAACATGTCGGGACCAAAGGTGTCGGGGTCGCCAATGCGGGATGTTTCGAGAACCTGGACTTCGTCCAGAAGCCCCTGAGCGACCAATTCATCATGCAGGGCATCGATGATTTCGTAGGCGCCGAGCTTAATGCAGCCAGGATCAACCGACACCAATACATGCGTGCGGAAAAAAGGCATTTTTACTCCTTTGCTGGAACAGTCAGGAAGGGATCACATGCTGAATCGGTCAAGAAGGAATGACATTTTCAGCGACGATCTTTCCACCTAAAACATGCTGGCTCATGATACGCCGGGCAACATCCGCATTGACGCGGCCGTACAACACGGTCGGTTCATCCACAATAGTCACCTGGACGATAGGCTCGTAAGAGTCTTTGCCCATGCTGCCGGTCTGGCGCACAGAGACATCGAATAATTTTTCGGTTTCGATGAATTCGAGGATTGCCCTGATCGTGTCGCGAGCGCCAGCCGCGATGCCGGTGGTGCCCATGCCGACAACGATCTGAACACGACTGTCGCTGCTCTTGATATCGCGTTTCTGCAATGCTTCGTCGCGGATGCGCTTGAGATCTTCGAGGGATTTAATGGGGGTACTCATAACGTTATAACCTGTCTTTTGATTAACATCTTCAATTCCTTGTGAAATCATCGGGCGCAGATAAGCCAGGACATCCGGATGGCTTAGATGGATTTGCCCCATGATTTGCTTGAGCTGTTGGTCATCAAATATAAAGCTCACCGGAGAGCCGCCATTGGCTGGGGTGATGGTGTATTCGAAGATCCAGTGGATGTTGGACTCGCCCACCAGCAAGCAAACAAAAAGCTCAGTCACATCACCCAGCGGCATGCGGTCGATGTGGCTGTTCTTGAACCAGGCATCCAGGCGGGTGCCCTTGCCGGGAGTGGATTCAATACTCAGCTCGCCGCCACAGGATTCAGCTGCTTCCTTCAGCAAAGGGATGCCTAGACCCACTTTGCGGGTGGTGCGGCTGGTGTAAAAGGGGTCGGTTACCTGCCGGACGGTATCTGGGTCCATGCCACGGCCATTGTCGGAAACCCAAAGGGCCAGGCGGTCGGTTGTCAGGTTGATGCTGATGCCAATCGATACAGCGGTTGCATCAGCCGCGGCGCTGTTTTCAGCAATGTCAAGGATATGTAAACTTAGATCGCGCATGGTTTTAGTTTTTTGTCGGATCATCCTGGCACTTGCGGATGACCTGAGGGAATTTATTAGGGCGCAAGCGGCCCTGTACTTCCTCGTTGACCACCACCACGGGAGCCTGAGAACAGGCGCCGACGCAGCGGCAGACTTCGAGGGTGATCTGGCCATCCGGGGTGGTCTGGCCAACGTCGATGCCAAGCAGTTGCTTGGCTTTTTCAATCAATTGCTGAGTACCGCCGACATAGCAGGCGGTGCCCATGCAGAATTTGATTGTGTGTTTACCACGCGGGCGCGTGGTAAAGAAAGAATAGAAAGTCACGACGCCATGCACTGTGCTGATGGGAACACCCGTTTGCCGGGCGATATAAGCCTGCATGGGTTCAGTAATAAAGCCAATCTGGTTTTGAAGATCGTTCAGGATCAACATAACCGCTCCGGGGGTTTCCCGGTGGTGGGCAATTACCTGGTCGATCAAGGCTTTTTTCTCATCAACCACAAGCGGGTCGTTGGCGAGAATGGGGTGGGTTGATAGGGTCATTAAAACTCCGCTGAAGCGGCAAAGAAATGCGCTTCAATTGTGCATAATTTCACATATTTTACCGGATTTTGCCCGTGGTGTCAACGGCAGAATGTCACCAACATTTCTGCTATTGTCATGTTTAGGAGTTACGCAGTTGGGATGCGGTTTAGGTCAATACAAGAGAGCGCCCAGACTGCCCCTGCAGCGCCAGCCTCAGCTCGGCGATGGTAGGCTGTTCAACCTGAAAATGGCAGGCTCCCAGGAAATCTCCCAGGTAATGGACATCCCCGTTTTGCAAGAACGGCAGGTTGGCGGCATCCGGAAAGCGCTGGCGGGCTTCGGCTGGGGAGATGTGTCGAGAAATCTCCAGTGCTTCCAGGGGAAGACCCGGCGGTAGAAAGCCCAGGGTACCGTACAAGCCAAAGACTTTGCGATTCACGTGTGCCGGAATGGCCAGCCCGCCGATGGCAGTCACCAGCCCGCAGGTATCGCCCAGGCTCAGGTTTGTGGCTGTCAACAATAGGCGCTGGCTCACGCCGGATGAAGTCGCCGGTCTGATCAACAACGAACTGCTCTCCAAAAAAAGCGGGGTTATTCTCCAGGTGGGGCAGGGCAGCGTCAACGTGCGCCTGCCATGCTTCTAATTGGGTCAGCGTATCAAAGAGACATAGAACGTGCACTTCTTCTACTGTGTGCACTTCCATACCCGGCAGCACTGCCAGGGGGCTGCCACGCGCTGCCTGCTGGACGGCGCTGACATTGGCGCTGGCATTATGGTCGGTGATGGCGATCCAATCCAGACCGGCAGCGAGCGCCTGGCGCACGATTAACGGTGGGATCATCTCCACCCCGGCGCAGGGGGAGAGGACGGTGTGCACGTGCAGATCGGCCCGCAGGCTGCGCATGCAGACTTAGTCCGGGCGTATGCCCATTTCCCACAGCCGGCCAGCCACTTCATAGCTGGGCAGCGGTGTGGACAGCAAAATAACAGCCTGCTGGTTCGCTTTTTGCACTACCTGTGGTTCAACCTGGGTGTTTTCGGTGATGATCACCGCGGCGAGATCCTGCAGGGCGGCTACGGCGATCACATTGACATGTGCCTGGAGAGTGATCCAGATATTGCCGCTGCGCGCTCCGGCCATAACACAGCTCAACAGATCGGAAACATAGCCGCCCTGTGGCTGGACCGCAACGAAATCGCGCTCTTCCGTAAGCACCGTCAGTTGCAGGGTATCAATAATATTTTTCAGTGTCAGGCTCATGGTTACTCCTTGGATGGCTCGCCGATATCAACCCGGCTGGAATCGATCGTATTCAGGCTCTTATCCTACAAGTAAATCTTCATACGCAGGAGTGTGCCTTTGCCCACGGTGGATTCGAGAGTCATCGTGTCTACGCAGCGATTGATGTTCACCAGAGCCCATCCCGGCGCCAAACCCCATGGCGCGTACATCATCGCTGGCGGTGGAGTAGCCAACCTGCAGCGCCTTGTTCACATCGGGGATGCCGGGTCCGTCATCTTTTACAGTGATGTGGATGACATTCGGCTCGATTTCCACACGCAGATAGCCCCCTTTGGTGGTGTGAATGATCAAGTTCATCTCGGCTTCGTAGACGGCGATGCTCAGGCGGCGGGCAATCTGGGCATTGGCGCCCAGGCGCAGCACAGCGCGTTTGATGTTGGTGGAGGCTTGACCACCGTTGTTAAAATCGCCGGCTTTGATGTTGTATCGCAGGATCAGGCTGGTGCGGTGCGAGATGATATCCTCGAAAAGGTGGCTCGCCCGGTAACGCCGCACCTCCTCTTCTTTATAATCCTTTTCCAGGGCAATCAGTGTGCCTCGGGTGATATCGCCCTTGGTAATCATCCCGCAGAGTTGTTTATCATCATCCAGCACGGGCAGGCGACCGATAGAGCGGGTGGATAAAACCTTGATCGCCTCGATGACCGCCTCCGACTTCTTGATGGTGATGGGTGAGGCAGTCATGTATTTTTTCACAGGCGCATCCAGGGCCTGATCCTGCAAGCAGCGCATCATGTCCTCGAGGCTGATCACGCCAATCAGGTTGGAGCCAGCCGTCACGGGCATGCCGGAGATATGCTTGGTGCGCAGCAGGTTCAGCACTTCCCGCATCAGCAAATCGGGTCCCACAGACTGCACCTCGCGGCTCATCACATCTTCCACCCGCAGGTCGTATGCCAGCTCTTCAACGCGGCTGATTTCCCCCGCGTTTTGATCGGTGAGGGTGCGGCCGCGACGCCCGTAGATTTCTTGCAAGCTAGTCATCCAGCAGGCTCTTGATGTTTGTTTCCAGGCTGGGAAGTCCCCATTGAAACAGCCGCCCGCAGATCTCGTACATGCCCAAAGAGCTGGAGATCAAAGGAATTTCATGCTGCCCGGCGATCTCGATCAATTCCTGGTCTGGCTCTTTGCCGCGCACCAGGACGATGGCGCGCACATCCGCGCACAGGGCGGTTCGCACCACCTGGGGGTTACACAAACCGGTCAATAAAATGCCATCTGGCAGGGTGGAGGTGAGTACATCACTCATCAGGTCGGCGGCAAATGCGCCCTTTATTTCGAGGTCGAGGTTGTCGCTACCCGCCAGAACGTCACCTTCGACCAGTTTTACAATATTTGACAATATCATAGCCATCCTCTAAGAGCATATATTCTACCATAGAATAAAGGAATTGTGAAAAATTTCTCAAGATCATTCCCGTTTTCTTCCGAGGTGAACAAGCCAGATCAGCTCCGGCAAAACCCAGGCCACCAGCCACCACCTGTGGAATTATGATGTTTGCCACTTATTCCACTGGGAGTGAAAATCGCCTTCCCGGTGTCCCACAATACCTTGACAATCGCCGAGGAGTACGTACAATGAAGGATATTGTTAAAAGTTGAGATCGCCCAGCTGGCACTGAGCGATCTCGGGTGTGGGACCACACCAAAGCGTAAAATCCCGTACATTCACATCCGTTTTTCAACAGATCGAGAGCCGGTAGGCTCACAAGACTTTACGCTCAGCGGAAGAGGGTGTTCGAACCCACGGTGGGCACAAGTCCCACAACGGTTTTCGAGACCGCCCCATTCAACCACTCTGGCACCTCTCCTGTTGAACCGCCCGAATTATAGCAAAGAAATCCCCTCCCCGCCACCTATCTTAATCTGAGTTTGCCTCCACCCTCCTGAAACTCCCCTCGCCCTCATTGACCCATATCCACGCCATGTTGTCGTACTCCCCCACGAAGATATCTTCCCACCCATCCCCGTTGACGTCCACCACGGTCATATCCTGCCGCGCGTTGCAGGGGAAGCTCTGCTCCGCCTGGCTGAAGTGTCCCTTCCCGTCGTTCCACCACAGCCGCGCTTTCCGCCCGCCCGCTACCAGCGCATCCAGGTCGCCGTCGTTGTCCATATCCGCCAGGTGCACGCTGCGCGTCTTGCCCCCCGGGATCGCCGTCCATGCTATCTTGAAATTGCCCCGGCCCTGGTTGGTGTAGATCACCGCCCCGTCTCCCGTCCCAACCAGCGCGTCCAAGTCCCCATCTCCATCCACGTCACCCAGCGCCACCGATCTGCTTTCCCGTGCCCTCAGCCGCTGCCCCGTATCGCTGAAATCCCCCTGCCCGTCGTTCCCCAGCACCACCATGTCTGACCCGCTCATCGAGTCCTGCGCAGACGGTGAGACCAGCGCCGCCAGGTCAAGATCGCCGTCCCCGTCCAGGTCGCCCAACGCCGCCCCTGCCACCGACCATCCCTTCAAGCCATCGATTGTTGCCGTCTCCGTCTTGAAAAGCCCGTTAGCTCCCAGCCCGTTCAGCCACGCCCATGAGATATTATCCGGGTAAGGTTGCCCCTCCCACGCATACGAATGCGCCCTCCCCAGCAACAGCGCATCAGCCCGCCCATCGTTGTTGAGATCCCCCGTCAGCAAGTTACCATATTGCCCGAGGTCCCAGGTCGGTGTGGGAACGTCAGCCGCAGGCTTGAAGACGCCCGCCTCGCCCCCCTGCGCCCCTCCCTGGTTGATCCCCAGGGTGATACGGTTGCCGTAGTAGATCAATACATCTGGGTCGCCGTCCCCGTCCAAATCTGCCAGCGTGCTTGCCCACCCGCCCTCGATATCGTTCCGGTGGTACCAGAACGTCGCTGCCTCCCCGCCTTGTGCTCCCCCCTGGTTGATCCACAGTGTCCCGCCAGCCCACGCCTCGAACCTCGCCGGCTTGCGCATGTTATGCACCAGCACATCCGTATCCCCGTCCCCGTCCAGATCCGCCGGCGAAAGAGTGATGTAGAACGGTCCCGCCTGGTCGCTGATCTGCAGAATGTATGGTAGTCCCACGATCACGCACAACGCCGCCAGGGCAGCCATCCCAAGCAGCATCCACACGATAACGCTCAGGCTTGATTTCTTCACGGGCTTAAGTGTACCCTTAAATAAACCGTTGACCTGGCATGGAATTAGGGTTATAGTGGTTGTAGAAAAGTTGCAATCGAAGCGAGAATGAATAGTTCTGTGGATGGTTTGCCATGGAAACCCAAATTTCTCGGTTTAATCGGCTGCTGCTCATCTTGATGCTTGTTTTATATTTGCTCTCCTTGGCTGCGTTCTCCTACGCCAACTGGAAAGTCGAATCCGAGCCCCAGATCTGGTCTCTCGCGCTCAGCGCCCTCATCCTCTCCATCCCGTTGCTCTTATTTTACGGGTCGATCTTCGTCCTTGTAAGTGCCTGGCGTGAGCATCACCTCACCGGGGAGATCAATCCCCGCCTGGCCAGAGTGATCTACTGGACGCCGCGCATTGCAGCCATCCTCATCATCTTTTTTGTCAGCCTGTTCTCCCTCGACGTATTTGAGATGGAAGCCTCCCCTCCTGAGCTGTTCGGCGCCTTCCTTATGCACAACTTGCCTTCCATTACCATGGTTGTCGTTCTTCTCTTCGCCTGGCGTAAGCCTCTCGTTGGCTTCATCGCCTTCCTACTCGTTGGAGTGTTTTTCCTGCGCTTTGTTATCTCTGGTCAGGGGTTGGGTCATTTTCTATTGTTCTCTGGCCCCCTTCTGCTCATCGCCTGCCTCTTTTACGCAAATTGGCGCTGGTTGCGTTCCCTGTCGCATGCCTCTCAGAATCCCGTCGTGTAGCTGCGTCTCTCGTTGGTCCTTCAATTCGCTGTCATTGATGATCCATTGCCCTCGTTTGATTAGGGCTGTCAATCGTTTCTTTCCCGAGCGTTGGAACCACCAGAATAGCCCCCCCATCACAAGCACCATCGCCAGCAAAGGTAGGGTGTACTGTTCCAATAGCCCCCCGATTTGTTCCCACTCTTCACCCAGCCAAAACCCAACTCCGATGAGCAACGTGCACCATACGTAAGCCCCAATGAAGGTAGCCAACGCAAACTTACCGAACGGCATCCGCGCCAACCCTGCTGGGATGCTCACCAGCGTTCGTACGCCAGGTAGCATGCGACCAAACAGCACCAGCCCCGGCCCCCAGCGCTGGAACTGCGCTTCTGCCCTGATGATGAGGTTGTAGTCCACCCGGAACCAGCCCGCGAACTTATTCACGACTGGGCGTCCCCCGTTTCGCACTGCCCAGTAGGTCAGCGATGCCCCCAGCAAGCTGCCGATTGCCGCGTAAAAGCCACCCAGGAAAATGAAAGCCAGGGGTAGGTCGTGGCGTGACACCAGGAACCAACCCGCCATCCCCAGGATGATCTCGCTCGGTGTGATCCCGGTCGGCGTTCTCGAATGCCATCATGGCTGCCACCCCAAGCCACCCGAACTGGTCAAAAACGCTTTGCAGGGCGTGGGTGATCCAACTTTCGATTTGGTTCAGCATCTGCTGGCTGGTACTCCTTCCAATTTGGAATAAAAAAAGACCACGCACAACCTTAGGTTGCGGTGGTCTCGCTTTACATCTTGTGGACGCCGGGAGCTCTCACTCCGTATTGACGTACGCCCACCCTGCTTCCGCAGGCAGCTACTCCCTCACCGAAGTTTTGATATTATAGGGGCTTGCAGGCGCGTGTCAAGAGAACATTTCAACCTCTTAACTCCAATTAATCCTCCCATTCGATTCATCGCAAGCCAACCCCCGCCTTTTCTCTCGATTTCTTGAGATTATCTTTGCCAAGCGGTGAATCCTGCGCATTTATTCGCCCTACTTCTCCCGTCTTGTCAGCACAACAACATTCCCTCCCACCACCAATAGCACCCCCGCCAGCGCTGCCGCGCTCCACTGGTACCCCTCGAACAGCGTCGACAGCCCCAGCGCCACGATCGGGAACAGCAAGCTCGCGTACCCCGCCCGGTCCGCCCCGATCCTCCCCAGCAGCGTCAGGTACGCCCCGAAAGCGATCACCGACCCGAACACCGCCAGGTACACCAGAGACAGGATGTACCCCGCCGTCATCTCGAACGTAAATGGCACGCCTCTCACCAGGGCAAAGATGAACATCAGCAGCGCCCCGTACCCCATCCCAAAAGCGTTCGTCTGGATCACCGGCAGACCCTCCCGCTGGTTGCGCGCCGACGTGATGTTGCCCAGCGAGGCGAACATCGTCCCCGCCACGCTCAGCAGCAGACCCACGAATCCGTTGTCCTGCAGGCTGAAAGACTTCAGCTCCGGCAGGAACACCAGCGAGATCCCCGCCAGCCCGATCAGCGCCCCGATCACCACGTTCGCCCGCACCGGCGTCCCCAGGAACAGCGCCCCCATCAGGATATTCATAAACACCAGCATCGAGAAGATCACCGCCACCAGCCCGCTCGTCAGGCGCTGCTCCGCCAGGTACACCAGCAGGTAGTTCAGCGAGAAGAGCAAGATCCCCTGCAGCGCAAAGAAGGCGTGTTGCCGCGCGCTGAAACGCAGGTTCAGCTTGCGTAAAACCGCGTAAGCCAGCAGCACCAGCGCCGCCAGCGTGAAGCGGTAAGCCACCGACAGGATCGCGTTCACCTCCCCCAATTGGAACGTGATCGCCAGCCACGTCGACCCCCAGATCAGCACCGTTATCCCGTATAAAAAGTAATTTTCCATGCTCTGTTTTCTTATTAGCCTTTCGTAGTGGCGCAGGGCTCCGCGCCCTGTCAATGATCTGCCAATTATATCCCCCCTACTCGGCTTTCCCATCGATCTGCTATATAGCATTATTCGTGGCAGCGAATACGAAGCCCGCCTCTTCGCCAACCTGGAGGTGCATTAAGGCGCCCTGCGTTAATCCGGTAAGTTCGGCAATATTCCTCAATAGCCAGATTTTGGGCCGATTTCTTCCCTCCTCGCCCTCCATTCGTTTATTCGCGCTCCATCGCCTCATTCGTTATTCTGTCATTCGTTGACGCATGACACCTGACTCCTGACACCTTCCCCCTCACATAGGATACTTAACCCATGACACCCCACACGCCTCCCCCCTCCCGCCCCTGGTTTAAATCCTACGACCCCCGCCTACCGCACACCCTCCAGCCCTACCCGGACAAGACCCTCCTCGACGTCCTCTCCGAGACCGTCTCCCAGCGCCCCGAGCACGACGCCATCATCTTCAAAGGTCTTCACCTCACCTACGCCCGCCTCGCCGCCCTCTCCGATTCCTTCGCCGCGCCCTCCTCGACCTCGGCGTAGCCCGCGGCGAGAGGGTAGCCACCCTCCTCCCCAACTCCCCCCAGGCCGTCATTGCCCAGCTCGGCGCCTGGAAAGCCGGCGCCATCTTCTGCCCCATCAACGCCACCTATCACCGAGTGGGAGCTCGAGCACGCCCTCAACGAGTGCCAGGCAGAGACCGTTATCGTCCTCAACCCCTTCTACACCAAGGTCAAAGCCATCCAGCCCCGCACCTCCGTCAAGCGCGTCATCGCCTGCCACATCAAAGACTTCCTCCCCTCTCCCCTCAGCCTGCTCTTCACCCTCCTCAAGGAGAAGAAAGAGGGCTACCGCATCCAGCTCGCCCCCGGCGATCAGGATTTTGCCGCCCTCCTCCAGCGCTTCTCTGCCGCCCCGCCTCCGGACCTCGCAATCCAGCCCTCCGACCCCGCCATCCTGCTCTTCAGCGGCGGCACCACCGGGCGCCCCAAAGCCGTCCTCGCCTCCCATCGCTCGCTGCTCATCTCTGCCATGCAGCTCCACGCCTACGCCCGCACCGTCCTATCCGACTGGGACGACCGCCTCACCCTCGTCATGCCCCTCTTCCACATTTACGGCAACATGGCGATGAACACTGCCCTCCTCGCCCGCTGGCCCATGGTCGCCATCCCCAACCCGCGCGATATCGACGACCTGGTCGCCACCCTGCGCAAGGAGCAGCCCGCCGTCCTCCACGGCGTCCCCACCCTCTTCAACGCCCTCCTCGCTCACCCCGACGTCATCTCCGGCAAGATTGACTTCAAATCCATGAAGATCTGCTACTCCGCCGCCGCCCCCCTGCTGCTCGAGACCAAGGAGCGTTTCGAGAAGCTCACCAATGGTCGCCTGCTCGACGCCTACGCCATGACTGAGACCATCCTCGCCGCCGTCGTCTGTCCTGTCCATCTTCCCTACAAGCCCGGCAGTACCGGTCTCCCCCTCCCCGACGTCGACCTGCGCATCGTCGACCTGGAGACCGGCCTTCACGACCTCCCCGCCAACACGCCCGGCGAGGTCCTCATCCAGGCGCCCCAGATCATGGAAGGCTACTGGCAGCGCCCCGAAGAGACCGCCGCCATGATCCGCGATGGCTGGGTCTTCACCGGCGACGTCGGCTACCTCGACGAAGAGGGCTACCTCTTCCTCATCGACCGCAAGAAAGACGTCATCAAGCCCAGCGGATTCCAGGTTTGGCCGCGCGAAGTCGAGGAGGTCATCGCCGCCCACCCCTCCGTTCAGGAAGTCTGTGTCGGGCGTGTCACCGACGAGCTGACCAGCGAAGCCGTCAAAGCCTGGATCGTGCTCAAGCCCGGCAGCCAGCTCGACCCCGACGACCTGCGCGACTTCTGCCGCCAGAAGCTCTCCGGCTACAAGATCCCCCGCCACATCGAATATCGCGACGCCCTGCCCAAGACCATGGTCGGCAAGCATCTCCGCCGCCTCCTCGTCGAGGAAAATTCAGCTACCTGACCTCGCCACCCTCCACGAATCTGATCGCTCGGTGATCGTCACCTGAACGGTGACGGTCGCCTGATCCCCCTTCCCCCTCATCCATAACTATTCTTCTCCGCCCTCTCTGTGTCTCTGCGCTGAATCATTCCCCCCCGCATCATCACCTTTTTTGCTACAATAGCACTATGTCCCAGGCGCCCGCCGCTCCCCCGGAAAACCTCGTCCAGCTCGGCAGCCACGTCCTCGTCGAGCTCCTCGACTCCTCCGGCGAGACCCAGCAGCTCGAGTTCGACCTCGTCCCCGATGCCTCCGCCGATTTCTCGCGCGGCTACCTCGGCGCCTCCACCCCCCTCGCCCAAGCCATCCTGGGTCAGCCCGCCGGCGCCGTCCTCCCCTACCGCCAAGCCGACATCCTCCAGGTGAAAATCCTCAGCCTGACCCCGCCCGCCTCGCTACCCCTCACCGACCTCGCCCAGCAGCGCGAAGAAGCCGCCCGCAAAGCCCTCCAGCAGGTCCAGCAGACCTCCGCCATGATCTTCGCCTCCTCCTTCAGCGGCAAATGGGGCGATTACGACCCCGACGGCATCACCCACTGGGAAGAAACCCACCTCCCAGAAGATAGTGACGACTCACACCCAGACAGCACCCCCACCTCCCCGCCCCCTCGCTGAATTGCCGCCTCGCTTCCTCCTTGCCCCACTCTTCTCCGAGTACTCCGGGTCTCTGCGGTTAAAAATTTTCTCTTCGCTGACTCGCCGAATCGCTGACTCGCTGCCCCGTCTACTTCGGGGTGCCCCCTTTCTTGCCGGGTTCGCGCCTCTTTCTCCACCCTCCCTCGCGCGTCGTGTTCCCGGAGGGGGGTCACGGTGAGGGGCTCGGGATGAGAGAAGGTCTGAGCAGTTGCCTATCTTATTAAAATGGGCAAGTAAACAGGCTTTTCATTTGTCACAATGACCTGACCGCTGTGCCCATACCCGTCGGTGTAGAGAAATATTCCAGCCTGGTTGAATTGCCGGTGATAGGTTTCGCCTGGGGTCATTCTGCCGGCGTCCCAACCTAACGGGTTCAAAAAGCGGATCGGAGTTGCTCAGCAAGCGTTGCAATGGATTGGCCATCATCTGTTTCATCGTATCCGCCGATGAAAAGATGTCGGCTGTCGCCTGCCATTCAACGCTGCCGCCCACCGGGATGATGATCATGGGCTGGCTCAACCCGGATGGCGAAGCCATCACTTTCGTGACCGGTGTACTCTGGTTCCAGGCCGTCAGCGGTGCATTCATGTGTACCACCTCAGAGATCACCTCAATCACCGGACTGCGCCAGGATTGGTACCCATCCTTTCCGGTGACCTGCAGGTAGTATTGCCCGGGAGGTGTGAAGAAGGCAAAATAGCCGCTTGCGGGGGTCACTTGCGGATTCACCTGGTTATCGAAAAGGTGAGCTGGCCAGGGTATCCATGTGTTCCATTCCTCGGCCCAATAATAGGCCGTGACTGTAAAGCCCGCCAGCGGCTGAACTGGCGTATACATGTGGGTGACAGGGTCAATGCTGCCGCCTTGCGCCTGGTTGAACACAAACCCATCCGGATCAATCAGTACGGTGCCGTGGCTGGTCGTTGTGCTGCCGCTGCCGCCCCCGCCGCAGTCCGAATAGATTGCCACATCGTGGGCGTTGGCGATGTCAAAATCCCACCAATGACCGCTGTGGCTGATAGGCGTTTGATACGTCATCCCATCCGCCAGGACTCGGAACGGGTTTGTTTCGCCCTGGCAGCAGGAGTAGAGGTGCAGCCTGGTGTTGATGAAGCCGGCGGTTCCTGGGATCAGGAAATCTTGGGTAGCGTAGGCCCCTTCGTCGTTTCTGAAGTGGAACTCGTAGTGGATGCCATACGCGTCTCCTTCCCAATACGAGCGCTGCGGGCACCAGTTCCCCTCCGGGTACTTCAGGTGAACACTGCTTGAAGGGTCGCTGCAGGAGCCGCCCGGTTCGCAGGACACGGTATGCACTTCCACAGATTGAGTCTGGGTCATGGCAGATACCCAGGTCATTTCGTATTCGCCATCACTGTTAGCGGTGACGGTGGCCTTTAAGACTCCATTTTCATATAGTTTTACAATGCTGCCGGCGCTGGATAGGCCGTTGGCGGTGAGCTGGTGGGCCTCATCCAGGCACATCTCGCCGTTGCGCGGCGAAAGCAGCAGCGGCGGGAACAAAGGCCGTGCCGGGACGGTGGTGGATGTCGAATACGGAATTGACCCGCTGCTGCTATCCGACAAGGTGTAATCCATCTGCCCGTTGGTCGTCAGCACAGTTCCTGGCGTGACCGAGTCGGATTGCCCGGTGATGTCGATCCACCCCCAGGCCTCAGGATGAAGCGCATCCAGGGATGACCAGTTGAGCGAATTGCCGCTGGGCGTGAAGGTCAGGTCGGGCTGGGTCTTGGCAGACGCCAGGTTGAGCGCCGCCGGGAGCTGGTCGTGCAGGCTGTAGGTAGGTCACCGACCGGGTCGGGTTGCCGTTGGCAAACGGAATCAGGTAAGTCTGCTCGAAAACGGTCGAAGGTGGAACGCTTGTCCCGGTGTAGTGAATTTTCCATTCTGGCTGGCTCTTCAATATCCAGGCCTGGACGTTATTGGCACCGTTGAATGGGCTTTCATCGGCGCCCAGGTCGGGGGCGGTTCCCATCGGGCGGGGCTGCTCGTCGATGTCGTAGATCAATCCGGTATCTATTCCGGCATCCACGGCGGCCGATTTGGTGGTCAGGTGATAACCATCGGCCTCCAACGCCGCGCTGCCGCTCACCCGGATGTCCTGGAGGATCACGCCCTGGTTCGTCACGGGTGTCGTGACCCCATCGAACAGGACATGATTTAGCGACAGCCTGCTCCTGTTCAGGATGCCCACCTGGGCCTTGGCGAGAATGACGTTGGTCATCACCATATTTCCACCAAAGTTGTGGATGGTTGTATTATCGCCGGCCGTGTTGCCCGAGAAGGTCAGGTGGGTGAAAGCTGTGGCGGCGTTCGTGTAGCGGTACATGTAGATCGCGCCGCCCTTCCCCCCGGCAGAGTTATCGATAAATGCCATGTTGCGGTAAGCGGTGACCAGGTTTGCGCTGTAAGTGGTATCAATATACAGGCCGCCGCCGTCCACACCTGCCGAGTTGCCGCGCAGCAGGTTGCCTTCATACACCGCATTGCTCACATCATTTTGGCTGGCCTCCCCCTGGCAGATCGCCCCGCCGTTCCCGTTGGCATGGTTGCCAATGAACTGGTTGAAGAGCACGTCAACCGTCCCGGAATAAGACAGCGCGCCGCAATTGCCGGTGGTCTGGTTGTTTTGCAGCAGGTTGCCGCGCAAGGTGACCTGGCTGGTAGGGGTAGCTGACACTGCATACAGGTACAGAGCGCCTGCCGAGGTGGCCGAGTTGCCAATGAACTGGTTATTTTCGATCTGCAAGGGGCCATATCTCATACGCCATGCACCGCCCCGCCGCCGCACCCGGTGCAGTGATTGTTCTCGAACCGGTTTTCGGCCAGGGTGGAGCCCCAGTAGTAGCGGATAAAGATCGCACCGCCCATAGAGTGAGCGCTATTGTTGATGAAGGTATTGCCGCGCACTTCGGCGTTGGCGGTGCCCAGAAACAGGCCGCCCCCCCAGCTGTTTGAATTCATGATTGCCGGCTTCATTGCTGTCAAAGGTGGAGTCGAGCAAGTGCAGGCTGCCTTGATAGGTATACAAACCGCCGCCGTTTCCTGCATATCCGGTGGATCCCAGGTTGCCCCGGAAGGTTGTCCCCTGGATCACGGTGTTTGAGCTGACCAGGTATGCGCCCCCACCGTAGCCGTAACCCAACAGGCTGGGGGCAGCGGCGGTATTGTTCAGGAAGGAGGAATTGGTAATCTCCACCGCGGATACCGGTTGCGTATAAACCTCCGCCGAGTGCTTCGGCCCCGAGTGAAGAATTACCCTGAACCACGCTGCGATCCATTTTCAACGATCCATTCGTCAGGTACAGCCCGCTGCCGTTGCCGCCTGTGCTGTAATTTGAGCCGGTATGGCTTGTTTTGAGTTGGCTGTTGTTGACGATCAAGTTTACTCCGTCAGCATAAATCCCACCGCCCGGTAGGAACCAGCCTGGGTCGCCGGTCGTGGTTCCATTGATCATGTGTAGCCCATCCAGCGTCAGGGTGATCGCCCCACTCGCGAAAATGATCCGCCCTTGCCCCGCCGCGTCCAGGATGGTCGGGGTGGTTTCTGGGCTGCGGCTGGTGAAGGCGGCGGTATAACCGCCGTACAGGCCGAGCGTTTTGTCTATCCGGGCCATCTGGATATGCCCATTCAGCGTTTGCACGCCGCTGTAGGTGCCCTCTGCCAGGCGCAGCTCATCACCTGCCGCGGATTGATTCACCGCATATTGGATGGTTTGGCACGGCGCGCTGGCGTTTGTGCAGTCACTTACATCGCTCCCGGCGGGTGCCAGGTAACGGGCGGTGGCAGCTTGTGGGCTGTTGGCAGCCAAGGCCAGTCGGTAAAACCCTGTCAAACTGGCGATCAAAATCAGCCCGAGCAGCATTGAAGCAGCAAGTAGAGGGATTCTGGTTTTCATCATCCACCTTCCGATTGAAGTACATCCTGGGTATCTTCCGAGTTACATTTGGCTGGTGACAGGGTGGCCGAATCCGGGTGCGATAATTCGGTCAGCAATTCGAGTAGCCCCTGCCCATTCTGAAAGGCGTGGATCTGTGGGTTATTGACGTTTTGCAGTGCGCCGCTAACCCGTTGGGGGGTCTCATCATCAACAAGCAGGCGAAGGACAAACGTAAGTATCAAACGCATAGGGAACCCTTTCGTTCGAAATCATATCAAGATCGGTTGACAAACGACTGACGGGAATAGGGAAAGGATGCTACAGGGAACGAAAAAACTCCTGCAGCTCGGGCTGCGGGGCGACGCCCAGCTCCTCCTGCAGGGTTTTCTTCAGGGTCTGGTACAGGCGGCGCGCCGTGGCAACATCCTTAAGGGCCACGGCAGCTTGCATCCCGATCAGCACGGCCTGTTCTTGCCAGGGTTCGATCTCAAGCAGGCGCTCGCACACAGCCAGGGTAGCAGCAAAGGTCCCGGCGGCATAGCGCCAGCGGGCCGCTTCGAGCAGGGCTTGTTGGTGCAGCGTGGAAAAATGCTGGCGTAGAGGGATGGTCCATTCTGCATACGGGGTGCCGGGTAAGAAATCTCCTTTGTAAAGCTTCAGCGCCGTTTCCCAATTCCCCTGGCCGCAGGCAGTCTCAAAGCTGGCAAAATCCACCCAGCTCGCCAGGTCTGGCGCCCAGGACGAGAGGATCTTAACGGTTCCATCTTCAACCCGCAGGTAGCGTGACGGAAAGCGGGTGGGCAGTTCTGGCTCCAGGGCGTGTCGCAGGGCGGAGGTAGCCTGGTGAAGCAGGTCTTGGGCAGCAGTTGGAGTGCGCTCGGGCCATAAGCGCTCAGCGGCCTCTGCCAATGCCTGTTGTTGACCAGGGCTGGTCAACAACAGCGTCAGCAGCTCGCCGGCGCGCCGCCGATTGAGCGCTTTGGGAGGCACCGGGCGGGTTCCCTGCCGGATTTGCAGCCCGCCCAGGGTGTTCACCCGCAAAGGGGGAGCCGGTGTGCGCTGTAAGGTCTCGATCACACGCCCTGCCAGGCTTGCCAGGGCGGCATCCCGGCTGTTCAGCCCGGCCATTGCAACCGCGTATGCCCACGACCGCTCCTGGTCAAGCAGGAAGTAAAGCCCAGCGGAATGGGTGTGCTCCAGTGCCTGGCGCACGGCTTCCCTGGCCGGGCGGTTTTGAGCAAGCAGCAGGGCTGCCAGCCCCAGGTAAGCCTGGGTTATCTCCAGCCGGGTTTGCAAAGGGGTGAGGAGCTCCAGCGCGGTTGTAAAATGATTTTCGGCCGCTGCCAGGTCGCCATTCTGCCAGGCGCAGCGCCCGCTTTCTACCTCAGCGATGCCCTGCAGGTGGCGGTAGCCTATGCGTCGGGCGCCGTCGGTCGCATCGGCAGCCCAATTCAGAGCCGAGGCAGTTTCCCCGCTCAGACGGCATACCTGGGCCATCCCCAGCCGGGCGTAAAAATTTAACTCCGGAGACCCAATCCTCTCCCCGATTGAGCGCGTGCGGCCGAAATCCGTAGAAGCTGCTGGAAAATCCCCGGAGGTTAATGCCAGCCAGGCCTGGATGTTGTGCGCCCAGCCATCCCCCAACGAACCAGGCTGGGCCGCGCCGCGCAGTTGTTGGAGCAGGCCGCTAGCGCGTTCGAATTGGCCGCTTAAGAAGCAGACCCAGCTCATGGTGGTCAGCGGCGCCCAAACGATATCAGCCATGTTTATCGCCCGAGCGAGGGCCAGTGCTTCCTCATCGGCGGCCAGCGCCAGGGCGTATTGGCCTCGCGGCATATAGATCCCGGCAGACATGCTGTGCAGTCCGCGGATCAACAAACCTGTCTCCCCGGTCATGCGGCTTAGCTCAATCGTTTGGTGTAAATAGTTTTCGCCCGCTAGGCAGGTCGTCCGTTTCTGCCGCGCATTGCCCGAGCATCAAGCAGGCCTGGGCGCGGATCGAGTTGCGCACATCCTACAGATTTTTCGAGCCAAAGATCGGTAACCGTCTCTACTTCTAGGACCGCTTGGTGAGCCAGGTCAGCAGTTTCTGTATAATGCCCTAACCGAAAATGAGCCTTCGCCTGGGCAAGTAATGCTGCCGCGGCCCAGCGCGGCTGCCAGGCGGATCTTCGCCAATTCAAAAGCGAGCTGCGATTTTCGCAGCCCAGCGCTGATTTCACCGGCGTTGATGTGCGCCAGGCTCTCCGAAACCAGAGCCTCCAATTCGTCATCCGTCATAGCTTGATAATTCACTTTGTGGTTATTTGCAATAATATTAAGTATTTGTTTGTTGATTTTTACGGCGTCGCCGCCAAAATCAACAAACAAAAGTCCTCATCTTTCTCATTATCCTCGTCCTGCCGTTATTTCACGACCATCGGCGTGAAGATCAAATTAGAGAACTGGAAAGCCCCAACATCGTTGCGGCCGGCCAGGCGCGGGCGACCCTCCAAGTCGTCGGTCAGCCCGTAGTTGTGCCCCGCCCCAATCGCATGCGAGGTGGGCGTCAGGTGATAATCTCCCCCCGCTGGGTTAACAAACCCGGGTGGCTGTCCTCCGGTAGTATGCCCGCCCGAATTAACGATGGAGCCAACGCCTTGAACAATATCATATCCGTTGTTGTAAAACAGGTTGTAGTCCTCATTCAGCGTTGAGCCGCTGCCGCTCAGGGTTATGGCATTGGTGTAGTTGTTCACGATGGAGTTGTAACAGGTCCAGCACCGCGCCCGCTTCAAGGTAGATCGCCGGCCCCGGACCCTGGGTTGGCTGGGCAATGGTCGCGTTGTAAAGGCTGGCAGTCGCGTTGGTCCGCATGTACATGATCGCGCCATTACCATAGGCCACGTTACGTTCGAACAGCAGGTTCGATCCGCTGAATGTGCTGTAATCCCAGATGGCCCCTCCATTTTGGGCCATATTATGGATGAAGCGCGTGTGGGTCAGGGTGATGTGGACGGCAGACACGCCGCCGCCTGCGTTTACGACAGAATTATCCTGGAAGAGCAGGTCATCGCCCTCCAGTGTTTCGGCGTAGATGCCGCCGCCGTAGCCGCCGGTGGACGAATTCTTAAAGGTCGAATGGGTGACGTTAAGGGTATAGCCGCTGATACCCCCGCCAAACCAGCCTTTATTGCCGTCGAAGGTCGAGTTGGTGACGGTCGCTGTGCCGTTCCTCAGGTCCGAGTAGATCCCCCCGCCGCAGTTAAACGAACACGAAGTAGTACACTTCGTCTGGTTCCCGGTAAACGTGGCGCCATCCACACTGAGCGCGCCTTTGGCGTACAGTCCGCCGCCGTAAACGTCGCCGTGGCTTGCCAGTAAATCGACCATGTTGCCGGTGAAGGGCGAATCGGTGAGGGTCAGGCTGCCGCCGATATACGCGCCCCCGCCCATGCTGTAGGCGGTGTTGTTGGTGAAGTATGCGCCGCTGATCGTGACTGCGCCATGGCGCATTCCACTGGGTGACCGCCCCGCCCTTATCGCCGGATGTGTTATCGCTGAACAGGGTTCCGCTGATGGACAGGTTGTTGTTGACGTTCACCGCCCCGCCGTTGCCGTCCGTGGCGTGGTTGTTGATGTAGGCGCCGCCGGTCAGTACGGTGGCGCCCTCCTGGACGTGCACACCTCCGCCGTGCACTCCGGCGGTGTTTACATCCATCAGGGTGTTTGCCAGGGTGGCGCTGCCCGCCGCGTACACGCCCCCGCCGTGGAACGTTGCTGTATTGAGGTCGATCACGCTCCCGCTCATCACCAGGTTGCTGGCAGCGTCATCGAGGAAGACCCCGCCGCCATAGGTTGCTGAGTTATTGGTGATGTGGCTGTTGACGATCATCAGCGTCCCGCCCGCCGCATACACCCCGCCGCCGCCCCGCCGTCGGGGTGCCCCCCGGTGATGGTCAGGTTTTCCAGGCGCAGGCCTTTGTTGGAATCGGCAGTGATCACACGCAGGCTGCTGTTGGCGGCCTGGATGATCGTAGTGGCGCGGTTAGCCCCGCGCAGGCTGATATTCTTATCGTGGACGGTAATATTTTCCAGGTAGGTGCCGGCCGCTATATCCAGGGTGGCGCCATCCGCGGCGTCGTTGATGCGCTCCTGCAGGGTAGGGTCGCCAGGCGCAGCCAGCACCGGAGTTGGTCGCGTATCAGCCGGCAGGCTGCTGAAGACGACCGCTAGGCCAGCCAGGATGAAGAAGGAAATGCGCAGCCAGGGTTTCATAATTTTTCCTTTGGAATGTGCGCTTTCATCAGGGCAGGAAAAGATTGGCAAATCGCATCAATCATCCTCCCCGGCTTATTATTGCGATATCTTTAGTATAGGCAGTCCTGGGTAGAAGTCAAGCACCAGGAAGTCCTGTGTGTTTCCTGCTTTCCCTCCCTTCCCCTATTTATGGGTGACATCCTCCAGGTGAAGATCCTCAGCGTCACACCTTCAACCTCCCTGCCCCTCACCGACCTCGCCCAGCAGCGCGAAGAAGCCGCCCGCAAAGCCCTCCAGCAGGTCCAGCAGACCTCCGCCATGATCTTCGCCTCCTCCTTCAGCGGCAAATGGGGCGATTACGACCCCGACGGCATCACCCACTGGGAAGAGGCACAACCTCCGAACCCCCCGCCGAGTGATAATCCCATCCCACTCCTTAACCTTCCATTCTCGCACAGCCATATCTCTGAAGTGCCAACTCGCTAGTTGTCCTCCCTCTCCTCGTTCTCTTTTCCTTCCTTTCCATCTTGGTGGTGAAAAAATCTCTCTTCAGTGACTTCAGATATTGTCAGTGTTTCATTGTTTCAATCCTTATTCCATGCCTCTTACCGAGTCCAACGCTCGCTCGCCTTCCTCCCGTGTAGGGCATTGGAACACGAAGAATGCGCGGATGCCAGTCTCAGCTACAACCCGACGGAATTCTTCTAATTCTTTATAAGAGAAGACTTGCAAGAACAGAGGCAGCCCTTCGGTATTCTTGACGATTGTGTATAAATCTTCGGCCATAACATACGTGCTGCCCATGCTGCGCGGTTTGAAAGCCAATATATTCCCAAACTTGCGTAGATATCGCCAGACTTGTTTGGATGTAATATCACGGGCAAAGACACAACCGCCAAAGTGGTCTGTGAACTTTTGCAGATAGGGCAACAGGAACTGTTCGAACATTCTCCCCGAGATTAAGTCGCTGACGTTATCTCCCAGGTGACCAATGACGTTGCCTGGGGTCCAATAGCCTCCGTGCCAGGTGGTACCATATCCGCCTAATGTCTGCCCGCCTATTACCTGACGCTGATACTCTATTAAATCTATCGAACATTGTGTGGCAATCTCCAACAGGTGGTGTAATTCGGTCGGGTGCTCGACAAAATCGGTAAAAAGGCTATTTCCACGTAGTGCTTTAGCAGTGTCAGATGGATTTGTATCCAACCCTCTTGGTTAAATCAGAAAGCGGCCCCGCCCTCGCTCACAGCACCAGCTGTTCATTTTTTCCAGAAGCTGAGCTCCAGGGTGATCAGGCCAGAAGCCAATCCGGCTCCAATCAAAGCCGTCGTAATCGAGAACAACCGGCTCGATCTGGCTGGTCTGAGCGTAATACTGCACTACTGCATCTCTAACAAATGGCGCAACAACTTCAGCCCAGCCAAGGCGGGGTTCAAAGACAGGGATAAAATCATCGTTCAGATTCCACTCGCCGTGCAGGTTCCAATAATACTCATACTGCTTTACGCGAAAATCGAGAAAATCGAAAAGTTGATCATCCCGTCTGAAATCGTATTCTTCCAGTGATTTGGCCGTTTGAATGTCGATTGAGAGATCCCAGTTGTAACCGTTCCAACGATTTGGGATAATGGTGATCAGATACTTGCGCTTCCCCTCATACCATTCACGCTGGCGGTCGATTACTTGCCCCAGGTCAGGACGATAGGTGACTGATGTTTCTCCCATTAATTATTTCTCCTCACTGCAAGTTCCCTGCATATATTTTAGATATAAAGCGGACATTTCAGAGGTAGCTAAGTCGTTCTCCATACACGTCAAACCATCGTTGGTTATGCTCTTGATAGCCTTCAAGGTTGGCGCTGCGGAAAATGGGAGGCTCGATGCCCTGTTCTAACAGATGCTTTACAGTTTCCACAACAAGAGCGTTGACCAATGCCGTTCCAACCACCGTGGAGGTAGCGCCGACCCGTTGCTCTAGGCAATCAAACTTGACCAGGGCGTCCCCGACGATACCGCAGTTATCGATTACATATGTCGCAACGTCCTTCAGCTTGATTCCGTGCGGGTGACGTGAAGATACGCTATTCGTATGGTTTAAGCTAGTGAGAGCAACTACTGTGATATGACGTTTCTGTGCCTCCTCAGCCATCTCTATCGCTACGGTGTTGCGCCCCGAATTCGAGTGGATGATCAGCAGGTCGTCACGCGTGATTTCGCAGGCATCTAGCAGCAGAGTTGCGTAACCGCTCAATCTTTCTAACTCCGTCTCAAGTGTAACTGGATGCGTATTGGGTGTTAGGCCAGGGCCGAAAACAGGAATGACAGGCACCAATCCACCAGCGCGATAGAACATTTCTTCAGCGATGATCCCAGCGTGTCCAGCACCAAAGACGTACACCAGGTGTTGGCTGGCAATCACCTGAGCCATTCGTTCCGCCACTTCGGAAATTACTCTTTCCTGAGTGCGGATTGCTTTTTCCAGCAAAGGCATTAAGAATTCAAAATACGTTAAACCTGTCATATCATGATCACTCATTGATCTGTCACACACATTAAATGATTTTCTTTCGGAATTCGCGATAAGCCTCATATACCTTCAAGTTATGGTCTGGAGTTTTGGCTAGATTGGGTGAGACAAATGTGGGTAAGTGAATTCCCTGATTGGCCAGCAGTCTGGCGCTCTCAGCGATGAGTGCCATCGAAATACAAATAACGGTTACCGATGCGGAGGCAGCTACGGGCTCGGGCCAGCCGGGGATCGTGATCAGCGAGTTCTTCGAGAGGGGCGCCGTTGTCGATGACGATGTCGGCAGTGTCAGCCAAATGCTTACCCGAAGAATGCGTTGGTTTTACCTGTTTCCAATTCTCCACGGATGTAATCACAATCACCGTTAAGCCATGCTCTTTTGCAATCAGAGCGGCTTCAATCGGGGCGGCGTTTAATCCACCGTGCGAAATTACAATCATCGTATCGTGAGAATCCAGGTTGTAGTAGCGCAGGACATTAGACATGTAGCCCTCTTGCCGTTCGATCCAGAGTAATTCAGGCGTGCCGCCCGGACCGATGACATTGGACCACAGCAAGCGGTTATCATAGATTGGCTGTATTCCCACGAATGAACCATAACGCGGAAAAACATCAAGCGTAGGTAGCGTGGAGTGACCAGAACCGAAATAGTACACCGCGCGTCCCGCGGCCAGGGAGGCGGCCATACTGGCGGCCGCCTTGTTAATATTTTCCAACTGGTTTTCTTTCAACCCTTGCAGGCGCTGTTGGATTTTGTCGAAATATTCGTTAGCGGACATATTTACTCCTCCTGATCGAGAAAAATCGAGTGAATTGAGATTACTTTGCCTTCATGAATTTGAGCTAACCGACCGTGTTCTGTTTCAATTGGGGTTTGAAAATGGGCGACATGCTAGTATACAGGCTAAGTTTCTGGTCCAGTCCCCGGGTTATGAAAGCAGTCAGTGTCGTTTCTGTTGCCAGGGTAACTGCATATTGAACACCCAAAGAAACCCCGCGTAAAGCTGCCAGGTTTGTGTAATAGCTAACGTAGTCGTAGTCTGATACCCCCCCAGCATACAGCTGAAACAGACGGATGATCGACAGCCATTCGTTGAAGAAAGGCGTTACATCCATAAAAATGGATGGAACATAGTCCACCATGTCTTCCCAATTCTCCGAAAGATAAGGGCCAAGAACTTCATGGGCAGGATGGGCACGTTTCAGGCTGGGTAGGGCAGCATAAAAGATTGCGTCTTTAACAATTTGGAAAGCTGCGATATGATCCTTATGTATTCCCTTTGGCCAATGAGTAATAACATGCGTTGGGCGGATCTCCCGGATCAAATCAGCGACTGCCATTTTAGCATCTTCTGTCGGTATTAGTTCTGCATCTTTATAATCAAGAACACGTAGATCAGCTCCCAAAGCAGCAGATACTGCCTGCGCCTCGCTCAGTTTTTGCTTGCTATATGCTTCTTCGGATAGCGTCTTATGACCCTTGGCGCCTAGGGTCAGGTTGACGATAGTGGCTGAGTGTCCGCGAACGCGTATGGGCTAATATCAATGGTCCAGGAGCGATTTCCATGTCCCCAGCATGCGCGCCGATTGCCATAATATGGATTTTCTTGTTCACCATGTTTTCCCTTTTTAGAAAAATCGCACCAAGATCCCCAAGAGAGGGCTGGGTCTATCGCCCTGCCAGCCCAGTAGTGGAAATACCTTGCACAAAAAAGCGTTGAGTAAATAAGAAAACGATCAGCAGGGGCATAGCCATCAGCGTTGTAGCCGCCATCAGGTAGTTCCACTCGCCACCATACTGGGTTAGAAAGGTGTATAGCCCAACTGCCAGGGTCCGGTTTTCCATCGAATTAAGGTAAAGGAGCGGGCCCATGAAATCATTCCAGTCGGCAAGGAAACGCAGCAACGCTACTGTTATGATCATCGGTTTAGCTAGTGGCATTGCAATATTCCACCATAGTCGCCAGGTGGAGCAGCCATCGACGCGGGCGGCGTCAAATAATTCCTGCGGCAGAGAACGAAAGAATTGCCGGGCCAGAAAAATGTAGAAT
Source organism: uncultured Chloroflexia bacterium (assembly GCA_963702535.1). Lineage (GTDB taxonomy): Bacteria > Chloroflexota > Anaerolineae > Anaerolineales > UBA4823 > CAVPDG01. The sequence goes on from CAVPDG010000004.1 coordinate 183,125, forward strand.
GCTCGTCCACCAAACCAGGCCGGTACGATCAAAGGTAAAAAGCTGTCTATCCATCCCAAATAACGAAAGAGCAGGAAGGTAGGCACCAGCAACACCGCTTCGGGTAGCATGATGCTCGTCAGGCAAACCAGGAAGAGCGCATCCCGTCCCGGGAACCGTACCTGGGCAAACCCAAAGGCTACCAGCGAACCCGTGAGTACCTGCCCGATGGTTGAAACCCCGGCGACCAAGAGTGAATTGAACACAAATCGTGCAAATGGAAGGCTTTGGAACACTTCCAGGTAATTACTCCACATAGCAGGCTTAGGGAGCCATTGGGGAGGAAAAGCAAATTCGGCTCCGCTTGGCTTGAGCGATGTGCTCACCATCCAGAATATCGGGAATAAGATGGTCGCCGATATAGCTATCATTAATATTTGCTTGAGTAATTCACTGGATGCTCGTCGTACTTTTCTGGTTTCCATAGAGAACCTCAGGCATTTTCGTAATGCACCCAATAGCGAGCTAACCGGAATTGTATAAGGGTTAGCGCCAGAGTAATGAAGAACAACACCACCCCAATGGCAGAAGCATAACCCATATGGAGGTAATTAAATGCGTTGCGCCAAATATATAGCACGGTAAACAAAGTCGAGTTGCCTGGCCCCCCATCGGTCATCACATAGGCATAAGTGAACACCTGGAAAGAAGAAATGGTTTGTAGTACAAGAACGTAGAAGATCACTGGGGAGATCATCGGCAATGTAATGTGAAGGATGCGATCCTTCAAGGCAGCACCATCAATTTTCGCCGCTTCATAAAGCTCAGCTTGGCACATCCTGCAATGCTGCCAGGAAGATAACCATATTAAGGCCAAACTGCCAGGTATTGATAGCAATCAAGATGGGCTTAGAAAGGCGCGGATCAAACAACCATTTGAGTGCTGGCAGGTGTAAAGAGCGTAAAACAATGTTGACCAGCCCAAAATCCGGATAGAACAGCCACATCCAGATTAAACCGATTGCTACCGGTGCAATAATACATGGCACATAAAAAAAAGCCCGGTAGAGGCCGATAAACTTAACTTTAGTATTCAGGATTAGAGCAGTGACAAGGGCAGTGATAACGTTGAGTGGGATGGCGAATAGCGTGAAATAGAGAGTGTTCTTGATGGATATCCAGAATAGCTCGTCATGGAACATAATTTGGAAATTCTTCAGCCCATACCACTTTGGGCCGGTTAGTGCGTCCCAATCGGTGAAGGATAATGCAAAAGCCCCAATCATCGGCCCGGCGATAAATACTATGAAGTAAATGATCCAGGGTAAGATCATCAAGTAGCCGTCGATCGTTTCGCGGGTCGAACGACGGATATGAGGGAAGCGAGGCATGTGTAGGCGCTTGAGAGTTGAAGCCATGATCGATTGGTCAGGAAGGTTTTGGCGGGCGCATTGAGCGCCCGCCAAAACGATATAAATCTAAGCTTAACTCACTGTCCTGCAGCTGCGGCTTCCAGCTTTGGACACAGGTCGGGGATAACTTCAGCGGCGGTCTTGGTGCCGTCCCAAACTGGTTGGAGGCCAGGCCAGAGCACATCGGACACTTTCGGATAGTTCTCACCGATCGGTTCAAACTTGGCATAGCTCATCGCATCCAGGAAGGCTTGACCATGCTCTGGATCCTTCCCGAGAGGGAGGAAGGTTTGCAATTCAGCCACTGGTATGTACGCCGGGATGATCACACCCAATTCTGTAAAGAACTTGAATGCCTCTTCGGAACTGAGACACTTAACAACCTCCCAGGCTTCATCAGGGTTCTTGGTCTCTGCCGCAATGGCATGTGAACCTGCTGATGTGCGGGTCTTACGTAGCTCTTTACTGGCCGCAGGGATCGGGGCGATATCCCAGCGCGGAGCGTTTTCAGCATTCCACAGCGTTAACGTGGACCACCGGCCGCTGAGGAACATTGCCACCTTGCCGGACAGGAAGAGTTGCTCTTCGCTCATGCCCGCCGATTCACCTGCTGTCGGGGCGACATGGTGCACGTTTGATAAGTCAGCCACCCACTGGATCGCCTCAATCGTCTCGGGAGTGTTCATGGCGCATTTGAGCTTAGTCTCATCCATGACATCGCCACCATTAGACCAGATAAGCCCCCACAATTTAAATGGATCTCCGAGGGTGGAGGAGCCAAATTGAGTTATGTTGCCAGCGGCATCCTTCTTGGTCAGTTTTTGGGCAGCCTCTTGATAGGTTTGGAAGGTCCAATTCTCATCCGGGTAAGGAACTCCCGCCTCATCGAACAGGTCTTTGTTGTAGTAGAGCACTACGGTGGATGTTTCTCGCGGGATGGCGTAAACCCCATCGTTGTAGCGATATGCATCCATTGTGGTCTTATAGAAGTTATCCAGTGAGAAGTTGTCCCTCTCAATATAGGGGGTGAGGTCAAGCAATTTTCCCCGTGTGGAAAAGAAAGGCATGTTGTTGATCCATAGCCAGAAGACATCCGGCGGATTATCAGCAGCAAACCCTGTCTTGATCTTCGTTTCGAAGGCATCCCAGGGTAGCCAATCGACGTTAATATCTATGTTGGGATTAGCCTCCTCACATTTCCTGGCCAGTTCGTTGTAGAGGCCCAACTCGTTGCGGTCCTCGCCTTGAATGGCCAGGTTAATCCGAACTGTTTCTCCTGATGCGGCTGGCATCGAAGTGGGCTCAGGTTTTGCCGTGATGATGATGGTTTCCGGTGTGCCCTGGACAATCCGGGTCACCTCTACAACTTGCGGCTCGGCTGGGGCAGCCGGTGTAGCCGGGGGTTGGCAGGCTGTTAGGATCAAAGCGATAACAAGCAAGCCCGATAGGATAAACCAAGTTTTCTTGAACATAATACTCCTCCTGCTGATTGGTGGCTTACAGTACGAGTTCCCGTATTACCGAATGGCAATGTATTCCCTAATCACTCTCCTTTCTGGCGTAACAAAAAGGCGTATGCCGCTCCAATTAGACCTGCCTCAGCGCCAAGGGAGGAAGTTACCACTTCCACGTTCTGAGCCGAATAAGGCTGACTCCATGCCTCAATTACGGAACGGATCTGCGGCAGGAGCATGCTCACATGGCTACCCACACCACCGCCCAGTATGATCAGCGGTGGATTGATTAAACTAACAATGTTGGACAATCCAATACCGATCAAATCAGCCAGACGGGTACAGACTTGAACAGCCAGAATATCGTTTTGTTGAGCTCGGGAAAAGATGAGTTGAAGCGTCCAGGTACCAGGTGGGCCGTCCTGAAACAACAGCGAAGCAGGAAAGCGATGGGCTAACTGGCGTGCGTATCGGGTAATGCCTGGGCCTGCAGCCAGTGATTCCCAATGCCCCAGCTCTTGTCGATGCCGTCCCCCTCGGCGGGGATTTGTCGTAAGAGCGAACCAACCTGCTGTGCCAGCCAGGCGCAGAGGACCACGGTATAGCCGCCCATCCAGAACCATACCCCCCCCGATTCCGGTACCGATAATCACATCGACGAAGGTGGAATATCCACAGCCAGCTCCCACCCACCACTCACCCAATGTTGCCGTGTGCCCGTCGTATTCCAGACATACAGATAGACCAAGTCGGTCTTGCAGTGCACCAGCCAGGTCAATATCATGCCATCCATAAAGGTTGGGTGCCCACACCACTCGATCGGTTCCAGACTCCAGTACCGCAGGTAACCCCACCCCTATTCCCTGCAAATCATTTGTAGCCTGTCCTCTGGCCTTTAGAAGCGCTTGTAACATCTCCACCATCTGGATGATGTTTTCTTGCGGTCCTTTTCGGAGTGTTAGCTGCTCGGTGCGTGATAGGATCTGACCGTTGGTAGAAACCAAGGCCAAAGCAATCTTGGTTCCACCAACATCGAAAGCAGCGACAGGCTTGGAGATCTCCATAAGATTAGGCTGTCTACCTAACGGGTTAACCTCTGCCTACCCAGATAAAGCTTTATTCCTTTACTTCGATAAATGGTTAGAACGCTCTCAACAATCTCAAATGTATCGCTGTAAGTGACGGCTCGGACAACCAGCAATGGGCTACCCGGTTTAATCTCCAATAGTTCGGCCTGCTCTTTTGTAGCGGCAATCGCTTCAATCTCTGGTTCGGTCCATGCCGGGTTCACCTTATAACGAGAGTGAAGGATCTCAAACAAGGAAGTATTTGAGATGTCTTCATTTTCAAGGCCGGGACACAGATTGTACGGCAGGTAGCTGGTTTGGAAGGCGACGGGTTGATTATCGGCCAGGCGGACGCGATCAATATGAATGGCTTCGCCACCAGGAGGGAGCTTCAAGACTTTTTGTAGTGCAGGATCTGCCTGGATTCGTTTCTGTACAATTACTCGCGAAGATGGTTGATGACCGCGTGCAATTAGATCCTGCGTAAAGCTGGTAAAGCTAAGCAAGCCATGCAGTTTAGGTTCAGCCACAAAGGTGCCGCGTCCCTGCTCGCGATAAATCAGCCCCGCTTCGACAAGCTCCGCTAATGCCTGTCGGGCCGTGATGCGGCTGACTTTTAGTTGTTCAGCGAGTTCACGCTCGGACGGTAAGCGGTCACCCGCTTTTAGATGACCAGCTTCAATCTCCTCTACCATTCGCTCATACAGCTGATAGTAGAGCGGGGTGTAGCTGGATTTATCCAGCGTTTCGATAAGGAAAGAGATACTCATCATAATTGGTTATGTTGTTATGTTGATATAACCATTTTATAGGATATTTAACAAATGTCAAGTTAAGAAATGACGGCCATTCCGCCAGGTATTTCCCCCAAATCCAACCTGTCAGATTCTTTTCCCCACTTACTGGCGTCTTACGAATATCAATTTAGATATGATCAATTGAGGCTGCGACCAGATCCATAAACACAGGGTAATCCCGGTTATAGATAAAGCCAGGCGGATCTCCAAAGCGGTTGCGGATCATCACTGCAACCGTATCCAATGTCGGCATGATCACCAATAGGCTATGGCCAGCACCTCCATGAGAGTAGGTGCCATAGGGAACGATATGACCCATTTCAGGTGAATCCGGGGAAGCCTTGATCCACCAGCCCAAACCACGATGAGGATAGTCTGGTCGACCGGGCAAGGGGTATTGGCAGGTGCTCATCATCCGAACTGTGAGCGGCGCGATAAGCCTTTTTCCATCTAGCTCTCCCTCCCGGACCAAGAGTAAACCAAAGGTGGCCAGGTCCCGAGCATTGGTGATTAAACCTCCAAATACCGAGCCGGCATACCGTTCTACTGGTCCTTCTGTTTCATCCATCCATATATCATTGACAATGGTGGCGATGTCCCGATTCAGTTCATCGTCGAAATTCCCACCCGATACGATTAAGGCCGAGCGGTTCAAACACCCGTCTGTGCATGATATCGGGTACGCGTTTTCCGCTTGCCCGGTAAATCACTTCTCCCAGGAAAGTAAAGGCTAGATCGGAGTAAATATGAACTGTGCCCGGTTCGTCGATAACCCTTCCGGCAATATTCTTCATAGCATGTCGAAAGTAGGTATCTGCGGGAGATTCGCCCGGTTGTTGATCACGCCAACATCTGTAGAAATCAGGATCGCCACCCGGCAATCCACTCGAGTGAGTGGCTAAGTGTCGAACTGTGATTTTCGCCAAGGCACCTTCGCGAAACTCGGGAATATACGTGAAAACCGGCTCGTCCAGCCATATAACCCCGTCCTGGATCAAGAGCGCCAGTGCAGTTGCGGTTATCCCTTTTGTCACCGAAGCTACGGGTGTCATCGTATTTTCATCATAGGGGAGATCCGCAGAGGAGGGTCCTCGCTTCCCCCAGTACCATTCACCCACTATCTTGCTATGACGAATAACCAGCACTGCGCCTCCAGTACTGCCAAGCTGGTCACCAACCCGCTGGGCATATTCCTTGGCCTTGACTAAGCGTATCGATGACATACCTGCGTCTTCAGCGCTAATATTCGCAAGCTTCATTCTGGATTCCTAACTTGCTCTTCTCTGTGCTCTCTATGTGACTCTGCGGTGAAAAAACACTTCTCCACCCCCTTCCTCAACTCCTACACCTCCACACTCCCCCCCATCTCCGGATACATCACCCGCCCATCATCCAACCCGATCTCCCTCAGCTTCCCCTCAACGCCTCCGCCGCCCTGGCCTCCCCGTGCACCAGGAAGACCTGCTTCACCTGCTCCTTCACCGCCTGCGCGTACTCCACCAGGAACCTCTGCCCCGCGTGCGCCGAAAGCCCACCGATCGTCGCCACCTCCGCCCGCACCTGGAACATCTCCCCGAAGATACGCACCTCCTTCTCCCGGTCCGCCAGCCGCCTCCCCAGCGTATAGGGCGCCTGCCACGAAACGATCAGGATCGTATTGCGCGGATTCTCGATATTGTGCCTCAGATGGTGCAGGATGCGCCCCACCTCCGCCATCCCCGAAGCCGAGATGATCACCATCGGCTCGTCCCGCTCGTTGATCGCCTTCGAATCCTCCACCGACCGCGTATACGTCAGCAGGTCGAACCCCAGCGCCTCGCGGTGCCGGTCGTTGCGGATGAACTCGCGCGTCTCCTCGTCGAAGCACTCCGGGTGCTGGCGGAACACCTCAGAAGCGTTCACCGCCAGCGGGCTATCCACGAAGATCGGGATGCGCGGCAGCTCACCCGCCTCGATCATCCTGTGGAAGTTGTACACCAGCTCCTGCGTCCTTCCCACCGCGAACGCCGGGATCACCACCTTCCCGCCCCGCCTCACCGTCCTGCCCACCACCTCGCGCAGCTCCTCGTAAGCCAGGTGCGGCTCGCGGTGCGGCTTATCCCCGTAGGTGCACTCCATGATCAGGGTATCCACATCCTCCGGCAAAACCGGATCGCGCACCAGCGGCAGGTCCCGCCTGCCGATATCCCCCGAAAACCACAAGCCGGTACTTCTCTCCGTTCTCCTGGATATCCAGCACCACCGCTGCCGACCCCAGGATATGCCCCGCATCCACCAGATTTAGCCCTCACCCCCGGGATGGGCTCAAACTCCTCATCGTAATCCAGCCCGCAGAAATGCTGCGCCACCTGCGCCGCATCCTCCAGCGTATAGATCGGCTCGAAAAGGCCCTCCCCGCGTCTTCAAGGGATCCCGTCTTAGCGCTCTTATTCACGAACGCCGCATCCATCTCCTGCACGTGCGCCGAATCCATCAGCATGAGATTGCTCAGGTGCGCCGTCGCCCCCGTCGCAAAGATCGTTCCCTTGAAACCGCTCTTCACCAGGTTGGGCAGGTTCCCGCTGTGATCGATATGCGCGTGCGAAAGGATCGCAGCCTCCACCTCCCGCGCCTTGAACGGCAGGTTCCGGTTGCGCACGAACGAATCCTTGCGCCTTCCCTGGTACAGCCCGCACTCCAGCAGCAACTGATGCCCGTTCACCGTCAGCAAATGCTGCGACCCCGTCACCGTCTGCGCCGCGCCGTAAAAATCAATCCTCATCCTGCACCCTCCTCACCACCTGTGGGCTTTTCCCTTATCAACACAATCCTCGAACCTCAACCACCATTCACCTCTAAAAACGTCAAATCTGTGCAATCTGTGTAATCTGTGGAGAGCTCCTGTACAACCCACCCCCCAAAACCTCTCTACCCCTCCCACTGCTCTTCTCTGCTTTCTCTGCCAGCGCTCCGGGTATTTTCCGGAGGGCTCTGCGGTGAAAAACAATCTGTGCCCATCCGTAAAATCCGTGTCCAATCCCTCTTACCCGCACCCCTTCAAAACCGCCAAAATCTCTCCCCCAAACCGCTCGTCCCGCCATGGCGTCTCCCGCAGCGCCGCCGCCACTTCCTCCCGCGACCTCGGATTCTTCTCCGCCAGGCTAAACATCAAATCGCGCGGCATCACCACATCCGACCCCACGCCCATCTCCCCCGCCTTATTCTTCCGCCACAACCTCAGCGCCTCCAGCCGCACCAGCAGTCGCTCATCCGGGCGTGGGTGGCGCGGCGGGTACACCGGCTCCGCCTTCATCCCTCGCTGCACCGCCGTCAGCAGCGCCCGCCCGTGCCTCTCGATCTGCGAGCGGCTCATCCCCGGGATACGTTCGAGCTGCTCCAGGCTCGTCGGGCTCCACGCCGCAATCGCCAGCAGCGTCCGGTCTTCGATCACCTTGAACAGCGGTCGGTTCATCGCCTTTGCCATCTGGTCCCGGTAGCGGCACAGCTCCCCCAGCACCGCCAGGTTGCGCGGCGGCAGGTCCAGCGCCCCGCTGATCCGCCAGCACTCGTTGCTCCGGTTCTCGTGGTTCGGGCTGTCTGCATGGCACAGCCGCTCGAAGTCTTCCAGCGCCAGCTCCAGCCGCCCCATCTCCTCCAGCTCCCGGCTCAAGCGCTCGCGCAGCCGGATCAGGAAGTGCGTATCGTACTGTGCGTAATCCAAAAGGTAATCCGGCAGCGGTCTCTGCCCCCAATTCGCCCGCTGGTGGCGCTTATCCACCTGCACGTCGAACTCCTTGAGCAGCATCGCCCCCAGCCCCACCTCATCCCTCCCCAGGATGCGCCCCGCAACCATCGTATCGAAGATATGGGCAAACTCGAACCCGAAATCGCGCCGCAGGCAGATCAGGTCGTACTCCGCCGCGTGGAACACCTTCTCGACCCCCGGGTTGCAGAACACCTCCCTCAGGGGCGATAGGTCATCCAGCGCCAGCGGGTCCACCAGGTAATCCCTCTCCCGCGTCGAAAACTGGATCAGGCACACCTGCTCCCGGTACGCGTACAGGCTATTCGATTCGGTATCGACTGCAATGCAGGATTCTGCCAGCAGCGTCTTTGCCAGGGCGTCCAGCCCTGCAGGCTGGTGGATGAAGGATGGTTTGTGCATCGCTGCCGCTTTGGATGGGTTCTCTTGGCTCATTCACCGGCTATTATAGCCGAGATTGCCCTGCCCCCTGCCCTGAAGGGCGAGAGATCTCAACCCCTTCCCGCGTAGAGCTTCTTCTCCAGAACCAGCGCGTCTTCCTTATCTTCGTAATACTCCGGCCAGATTCCCACCTCGCTGTATCCCAGCTCGTGGTAAAGCTGCAGCGCCCCTTTGTTAGACACGCGCACGTTCAGCCGGATTGTCGTCACGTGCACCCGCTCCTCGCAAGCCTGCAGCAGCGCCCGCGCCACCCCGCGCCGCCGGTGCTCCGGCAGCACCCCAATCGTCGCGATCCACGCCAGGTCCTGCCCCGGTCGCAGGTCAGCCGCCAAAAAACCCACCATCTTGCCCTCGTCCACCGCCTTCAGGCGCAGCACGTTCGGCAGTGTCAGCGCCCCGATCAAGTCGATCAGCGGCCACGCATCCTTTGGAAAGCACACCGCCTCCAGCTTACGCAGCGCGTTCAGATCGCGCAGCGTAGCCGCCTGGATGAACATCTGGGTGTTTGGAATACTCTTTAGAATAGAATCCATATACTCGCTATGAAACCTCAATGCACGCCGAAATTCGGGGCGCGCGGCAGCCCGTGTCCCCGCCGTGCGGACCCTTGTCTTTACTCCTGGCTGCCCTTCTTACCCGCCAGCCCCTTTGTGAAGTCGCTCAGCAGGCTCGTGAACTCCATCGGGAAGATGTACTTCGTCGAAGCCCCCATCCCGATCGCCTTCAGCGCCTCGAAATATTGGAGCGTCATCGTCTTCTGGTCCACCCCCTGCGCCACGCTGTAGATCCTATCCAGCGCGTTGGAGAAGCCCTCCGCACGCAGCAGTTGCGCCTCGCGCTCGCCTTCCGCCCGCAAGATGGAAGACTGCTTGTCGCCCTCCGCCCGCAAGATCGCCGCCTGCTTCTCGCCGTCTGCCACGTTGATCTGTGCCTCGCGCGCCCCCTCCGATTCGGTCACCACCGCCCGCCGGTTCCGCTCCGCCGACATCTGGCGGTTCATCGCATCCTGAATCTCGCGCGGCGGGATGATCTCCCGGATCTCCACGTTGGTCACCTTCACGCCCCAGCGCTCCGTCACCTCGTCAAGACGCGTCCGCAGCAACGTGTTGATGCGCTCCCGCTCCGAGAGCACATCGTCCAGCGGTATCCCACCGATGACAGCGCGCAATGTGGTTGTCGCCATTCCTTGTGCTGCTGCTTCGAAATCTCTAACCTGCAATACGCTTTCCGCCGGATCGAGAACTTTATAGTACCAGAGAAAATCCACGGAAATCGCTGCATTATCTTTCGTGATGGATGTCTGGTGTGGGATCTCGCGCACCTGTTCTCGCAAATCTACGGTTGTTGACCGATCAACAATGGGGATCAGCAGAACGATGCCAGGTCCCTTTGAGCCAACGCAACGCCCTAGCCGGAAGACAACCAGCCGGCGATACTCCGGCACAACCCGGATTGCCATCGCCAGCAGCGCTAACCCAATGATAATGACAACTCCCACTAAACAAAGCCCGGTTCCAAGTGCATTCCATTTTCATCACTCCTGCCTGAGGGAAGCTCAGGTATATAGAAAGATCAAGGGAAAAGCATTATTCCTGATCGGGGTTCATTATTTCGACTTGTAAGATGAAACCTTCTCTACCGACCACTCGTACCATCGTTCCTTGGCTGATCGGCTCCTTGCTTTGCGCGCTCCATAGCTCACCCGCAACCTGTACGGACCCCTCTTTATGAATATCTGTCTTCGCCTCGCCAGTCAAGCCGACCAGAGCATTGATATCGTGCACGGGAGGGGTGATGGCAACTTCCATAGCCTTGGTTGCGATCACCCACACGTATCCGCCCATCAGCAGGGATACCACAGTCGCCAGGAATGGATTTACCCCCGGTTGCCACCAGGTTTCACCCGGGAAAATGTATACCGATCCGAGGATCAGCAGTACGATAGAGAGCACAAGAAAGACCGGATGCCTGAATTTTCTCACAGCTAGAAAGAACAAGAATACCCCCACCAGTAAGACCACCAGCGCCCAGGCATTCACGGATAGGTTGTAAATTCCGTAGCCAGCTAGCAGCAATGTGAAGAACGCCAAAAGCTCCAGGATAGTGGTTCCAGGAGCGAGCAACGCCATGATCGTTAATAACAGTCCGAAGACCAGGATCAAGTAAACTGTATTAGGGTTCAGGAGGAAAGCTTGAATCGGTTCCATACGCATTTATTGTGTCGTACTGAAACGCCCCAACACGCATGGGAGCTTACTTTCACTCTGGCTCGCCAATTTCATTATACTTCTTTTTCACGCATCTTCTTGCATGGTATTATTAATACAGATTTGATTTTGGGTGAGTAATCCGTATCGACTCTGTAACTCCGCAGTGATTGCTCCAGAAGGAGCAAGCATCATCGCCCGTGGACGAAAAGTTATTATGAGCATCTCGATTGCCCTGGCGCAGGTCAGCACTACTCTGGGAAATGTCCAGGTTAACCTTGAAAAGCATCTCGCGTTGATCCAGCAGGCTCACCAGGCTGGCGCGGACCTCGTTGTCTTTCCCGAGCTGTCTCTCACGGGTTATGTTCTGCAAGATCTTACCCCCGTGGTCTCCCGGCAGCCGACGATGCAAGATGCCACTTTCCGCCACCTGTTGCAAGCCAGCAAGAAATTGGACCTGGTTGTGGGTTTTGTGGAAGAAGATCAGCGCCACCGCTTTTTTATTGCGAGCGCTTATCTTTCGCAAGGCGAAGTTGTGCATGTGCACCGTAAGGTTTACTTACCCACCTACGGGCTCTTCGATGAAGGACGTTTTTTTGCCTGGGGCAACTCAGTCAGAGCTTTCGACACTCGTTTTGGGCGCTGTGGCATCTTGATTTGTGAAGACTTCTGGCATGCTTCGCCGCCTTATCTGCTCTGGTTGGATGGGGCAGACTTATTCCTCTTTACATCCGCATCTCCTGGGCGCGGCTTGCGCGATGAGCCGCAGCTTGAATTGGCGCGCTGGGTCGAGCACATCAACCGCGGATATGCAAGCCTCTTTACATCGTTTGTGACTCATACCAATCGTGTGGGTTATGAGGATGGATTGAACTTTTGGGGTGGCTCTACTGTGTTCGACCCAAATGGCGAGCTGCTTGCAAAAGGCCCCTATCATCAGGAAGCCCTCACCCTCGCCGAGATCGATCTCAACCAACTGCATCGCACGCGTATCCGTCTGCCCTTGCTGCGCGACGAGCGCACCGCCCTGACCATGCGCGAATTGGGTCGTATCTTGGGTGAAGATGCCCGGTCCAGCGGGAAATGAGATACGCCAATAATTTCTTCAGGTAGGCAGCGATGATTGATCTCCAGATTGATACAAACCTTGCTCGCACCATCCTCACCGGATTTATCCATAGTGAAATCACTCGCGCGGGTTTTGAACATGCCGTCATCGGTCTCTCGGGTGGGGTGGATTCAGCCTTATCCTGTTATCTTGCGGCGGAAGCGCTCGGACCGCAGAATGTCCTGGCGGTGATGATGCCCTATCGCACTTCATCACCCGAATCTCAGGAACATGCCCGGCTGGTTGTGGAGGCGTTGGGTGTCAACGCCATGACCGTGCCAATCACCGATATGGTCCAGCCTTTGTTTGACCACTTCCCGGATGTCAGCCAGATGCGACGGGGCAATGCGATGGCTCGCATGCGCATGATCATCCTTTACGATCAGTCCGAAGCATTTCGAGGTCTGGTTGTGGGCACGGGGAATAAAACTGAAATCTTGTTGGGCTATACCACGCTCTACGGGGATTCTGCCTGCGCCCTCAATCCACTCGGCGACCTCTACAAGACGCAGATCCGCCAGTTGGCGCGTGCATTGAATGTGCCGGATGCCATCATCAGCAAGCCCCCCACCGCCGACCTTTGGAAAGATCAAACGGATGAAGGTGAGCTCGGTTTTACCTATGCCGATGTAGACCAATTGCTCTATCTATTGGTGGATCAGCGCTACTCTCCTGAAGAATGTATTGAAGCCGGATTCTCACCCGATTTTGTGTCTAAGGTTGTTGAACGTGTGCGCCGAAACCAGTTCAAGCGCGTCCTCCTCCGATTGCCAAGCTGAGCAATCGCACGATCGGCTATGATTTTCTTTACCTGAGAGATTGGGGGACGTAAAACTGGTGATCCGGTTGGGATATGCGCGCTAGCCTTCTGCCACAAAAGAAAACAGCTCTTAAGCTATATCTCACGCTTGCAGCGATAGAAGGTTGGGCTCTATTGTTGCTTGCCCTGCGCGGCTTATTCGCCGGCCAGGATGGGCTGGCTTTGAGTCGCTCGACGATTGCCCTGATCGCGCCGGTAGTCCTGCTCTTATCCACCCTTTTGTTCACCATGCTTGCGCTATGGGCTTTTATCGATCGTCGCCGCGTGGAGGCTTTCTTGCAGTGGTTGGATGGGCTTCTCGCGCCCGGTAATCGGCTCCTGATCACAAGTTTGGCGCTCTTCGCTGGCTTTTTACTGCTGGTTGTTGTGTTGGGAGTGTGGCAGCTCCCGGCCATCCATGAGTACGCCTGGTATGCGAGTATCTTCAGGCGCTCCTTGCATTTCTACGAGATCTCGTTGATCGTAATGGAGCGGGTATATCCTTTGCTGCTCTGGAGCGCTGCTGCTTCTGTTGCAGTCTCTGCTCGCCCTGGTTTTGATCTTCTCGCATCATTACCGCCAGCCCGGTTTTTGGGATTGGCAGGTGGTTTCAAGGACCGTCCTGCTATTGTGCATGGTCGGCTTGAGTGTTTTGCAATGGAGTATCCTGGCATTGCAGGATTTCCATGCGGGCGCTCCTGCCCGGCTGGTATTGGGCTGTCTTTCAGCGCCCTTTCAGCGCCAGGCACCTGGTCTTCTTGGGTATCGTTGTGCTTGCCATAGGCGTGGTCACATACGCCTTGCGCCACCCTCAAAAAGCGATGACCAATCTGGTTTTATTGACAGGCTTGGGGGTCGGTATCGTGTTCAGCCTCGGTTATATCCAGGGTCAGGGGGCGGAGTATGTGCGCTTAAAATATGCAGGCACGAATCATCGCTCTTATGCATTGACAGCTACGGGCGAATCTCCGCGTCCGCTGGATGTAATCCGGGAGTATGAGCAGCGCTACGGTTTGAAGATGTTCCCGAGCACGAAGCCGCCGGGAGTGGTTACTTTCTACGTCGCACTGGAAAAGGTGACCCATGCGATCCAGCCCCGCCTGACACAAGAAAGTCGTTTTCTCATTTTCACTCGCTGGCTTACCTGGATTTTCCCCATCGTCTCTTTTTTTGTGCTCTGGTTGTTGTATTTTTTTGTTCGCCGGCTGGTGCCTCAGGAGGACGCCTTACTTCCCAGCATCCTTTACATTTTTGCCCCGAATGTGATCTTGTTACCGCTCTTCCTGGATCAGGTTTTATATCCTTTGCTTTTCCTAACCGGCTTCATTTTCCTGTATCAGGTAGTCAAAAAGCGCTCTGTCTTGCTGGCTGTCCTGGCTGGCTTATATATCTACGTGGCTGTCTTTTTTACATTTTCCATGCTTACCCTCATCCCGCTTATTTCTTGTCTTGCTGGGGTTGGATTATTGGCTCAATTACAAGGAGCGTCCCATTTCTAAAACCCTCTGGCTGGTGGCTGGGATTGGGGCAGGGATTGCACTCTTGTTTGTGCTATTTCGGATGTTTTTGAATTACGATTTCTTTGATCGCTATGCGATTGCGATGCGGGTCGTACGCAATTTTGATTTTATATTACGGACGGGTCAGAAAGCTACCGTGGATCTGGCAACGACTACCATCCAGCCCAGCCTGGTGCAGATCCTTCGCGCCGCCTTCTTGAACAATATCGAGCTGGCTGCCGCGGTCGGCTTCCCGCTTTTCTTGCTCTTTGTCTGGCGAGCTGTCCGGACGATCATCGCCTTGTTGCGCCGCAAAGCCACCGAGCTCGACTTTGCATTAGGCGCTATGTGTTTGACCTACATAGCCCTGAATCTCTACGGGCAGGTTCAGGGCGAGGTCTACGCGTTTGTGGATTTTCTGGGTGCCGATGATTGTGACTTTTGCCGGAGTCGAATTGGCTACCCAGTTTAGGCGCCGGGTGCTGGCTGTCAATTTTGTGGTGTTGCTGCAGCTGATCACGATCTTGATGATATTCCAGTTTCAAGATTTTCTTGTGTGATACACGCCGGACATTCCCCATGTGCGAGTTGCAATCTCTGTGCCGGTGGATTGCTGTGAGGCAAGCGTTTAGAGAATAAGAAAATGCCAGGCTTTTGCCTGGCACTTCTTGTTTTTTCTCTGCTTAGGATTTTAGAAGAGGCTGGTGGCTGTCGTCCACAGGTTCGAGACCTGATTGGAAGCAGCTTTCCAGGTGTTCTCAGCCAGATTGACCGTCTGCGTGGTCAGATTTTTAGCTTCGTTCGCAGCATTCGTTATGAAGTTGCCTGATTTAAGACTGGTTTTTACCTTCATCTCCAAGCCTCCTGCGGGGTTTACCCGCCTGTTGTTGTAGTCTGGCTGGTGCACGTACCGCTATAATCCGGATAAAACACACCACCGTACCAGGTGCCTGGCTGGTTGGCTGGGGGTTGGGCAGTGCTGCATGAACCACTGTAATCAGGGTAGAACACGCCGTTGTACCAGGTGCCTCCATTCGACGTTCCCGTGGTCGACTGGCCGCCAACGATCCCGGTGCGTAGTTTGATCTGAGGTGTGATCATTCCCTGTGTAGCAAATTTGCTCTGCATGTGACTTTCTCCTGTTCTGTGAGATGCTCGCCGTATTCAACGAACTAGGGAATGTACAGCTGCTGTCCCGGGACGATAAGATTGGGGTTCGGGCCAATGGTCGTGACGTTGGATAAATAGATTGTGGTGACATTCTGCGGTGTTGCCGCGCCGTAGAATTGCTGGGCGATCGACGAAAGCGTGTCTCCTGCCTGAACGGTGTAGCAAGCAGAGCCTGAGTGCAAGTCGGTGCGAATATTCATTAAAGTACTCCTTTCAATCGGGCAGATTTTCTGATGTTTGTTCGAGAATTCTAACCACCCCTTTTACCATTGTCAATATCGATAGGGAAGGTTCAGTCATTTGTCGTACCCATCACCAGGCTTTCATGGGCTTTTGGGGGTCGATTTCAAACGCAACCTATCCAACTCGGGTCGCATCTGATAACATATCTAGTCGCCCGATTACTTGCATATCGGCAGTTATTTCATTGATTTGTATTGGATTAAATGGATGATTATCGAACGCAATGAGCTAAGAAATATCGCCATCATCGCCCATGTCGATCATGGCAAAACCACATTAGTGGATGGATTGCTCCGCCAGGCGCAGGTCTTTCGTGAGAACCAGCAAGTTGCAGAGCGTGTGATGGATTCATACGACCTTGAGCGCGAGCGCGGTATCACCATCCTGGCGAAAAATACCGCCATTACAGTCTGGGATGATATTGCCCAGATGCCTGTAAAAATCAATATTGTGGATACGCCCGGTCATGCAGACTTCGGTGGTGAAGTGGAACGTGTGATGAATATGGTCGATGGCGTCTTGCTTTTGGTGGATGCAGCCGAAGGCCCCATGCCTCAAACACGTTTTGTGCTTAAGAAGGCTTTGGAAGTAGGGCACAAAGCGATTGTAGTCATCAATAAAGTCGACCGTAAAGATGCCGAGCCACAAAGGGTTCTTAATCAGACCTTCGATTTGTTCATTGAGTTAGGCGCCGATGAGCAACAAGCAAATTTCCCGGTGGTCTATACCAATGCAATCACCGCTCGTGCCGGGCTTACGCCGGAGCTGGGACCCGATCTGCAGCCCCTTTATGAGTTGATCCTGCGCCATATACCTTGTCCGCGAGTTGACCTGGAGGCGCCTTTGCAAATCCTGGTAACCACCCTGGGATACGACGATTACCGCGGCGTGACCGCAGTGGGAAGGATATTTTCCGGTGCGATTAAAGCGGGTCAGCCGTTAGCGCGCCTCACCCTGGATGGGCAGGTGTTGTCTGAGCGCGCGCGTTACCTCTACGTTCACCAGGGATTGGAGCGTGTAGATGTGCCCGAGGCGGGCGCGGGGGAGATCATCGCCTTGGCTGGGCTGGAAGGCATTGCCATTGGCGAAACCCTCGCAGACATGGAGATCCCCATCGCATTGCCGCCTATCCGTGTCGAGGAGCCCACCGTCCGTATGACTTTTGGCGTGAACACCTCCCCCTTCTCGGGAAGGGAGGGGCGCTGGAGTACTTCGCGCAAGCTCCGTGAGCGCTTGTTCGATGAGCTGCGCTCCAATGTGGCGCTGCGCATTGCCGAAACGGAGACGACCGACACTTTTATTGTTTCGGGGCGTGGAGAGCTGCACTTAGCCATCCTGATTGAAACCATTCGCAGGGAAGGATATGAGTTTCAAGTTTCATCCCCTGAGGTGATCCTGCGCGAGAATGAGCTGGGCGAGACCTTGGAGCCTTTTGAAGAGGTTCATATTGAAACAAGCCCAGAGACGGTAGGTGTTGTGGTTGAGATGCTGGGCTCGCGCCGCGGCCAGATGCTGGATATGCAAGATACCTCCGATGGAAATGTGCGCCTGGTATTCCTCGTTCCAACACGCGGTTTGCTTGGGCTTTCGTTACCAGTTTATGACCGCTACACGTGGCGCGGGCGTCTTGCACACAATATTTAACGACTACCTGCCAATGGCAGGTGAGATTTCTTCGCGTGAGCGGGGCTCGTTAGTGGCTTGGGAGGCGGGTGTCGCCACTACCTATGGGTTAAAGAATGCCGAAGATCGCGGCATCTTATTCATCAACCCCGGCACCGAAGTGTATCAGGGCATGGTGGTCGGAGAGCACGCCAAGCCCAATGATATTGCGGTTAACGTCTGTAAGCAGAAGCATCTGACGAATATGCGCGCGTCGAGAGGGGATATCGCAGTCCGCCTGACACCCCCGCGCCAGATGAGCCTCGATGAGAGTATCGAATATTTGAGCGAAGACGAATTGTTGGAAGTGACACCCCAAAATTATCGCATCCGAAAGCGTATTTTGGAAACTGACGAGCGTGGCAAGCAGGAAAAACGCTCGAAAGAGGCAGCCAGGGGAGAGTAAGAGAAAGAGCGGGTGTTTTCCCCGCTCTTTGAGAGGCGACGACGGGATTTGAACCCGTGATCAGGGTTTTGCAGACCCTTGCCTTACCACTTGGCCACGTCGCCGGGTGACTGCAAGCGGCGGTAATGTGTACCGCCGCTTGTGTTATCGTGAGCGGGCGATGGGACTCGAACCCACGACCTTCTCCTTGGCAAGGAGATGTTCTACCAACTGAACCACGCCCGCGTATCGGCCTTATGTTTGGCCAGAGTGCCGAGAGCCAGGCTCGAACTGGCGACACCGCAATTTTCAGTCGCGTGCTCTACCAACTGAGCTATCTCGGCTAGACCACTTTCAACTTCACCAGAGCGCACCTATTTTAATCCATTCATCTGCCTATTGTCAAGCAAAACCTCGTTTTTCTCGCAGGAGAGATTTCTTGCGCCTTAGAGACTCTCAATTTGGAAATCCTTGATTTCAATCCAGGCCGGGCGTACCGTTTCAAGATACCCATAATCAAAACGTCCATCGGCTGTCCATGCCAGGAATTGGTTATCGATCCACATCACGATTCCAAGCGGAGTGCTTGGCGCGCGAGCGCTTTCGAAGATGGGGGAGTTGTCCAGTAAAAAGCGTACCCCTCCGGTTTCCCAGACCAGCTTGTAATCGTGCCATTGTGACAGGTCAGCATTGAAGCGCGCAGTTTCCTGCCGGATCAAGCTGCGCGCCAGGCGTCGGAACAAGCGCGCCGCCGCTGGTATCTGCAGGAATGGCAGTAGGATCATGCCGGGAAGCAGCGCCAAGGTTGGCAGGCTGGGCGATTGAATTATACCCGCCAGATTCCCATGAGCGGGCTAGGTCATCGTACAGAGATAGGTGGTTTTGTGCCGCTGCGAAGAAAAACCAGGTCGTATTGGGCAGCGCCGGGAAGCGGCGGGCGCCTCCGCCAAACCCCATGGAAAAGCTGAAAGGGTCGTTCCATAATCCAAATCCCCAGGTGCCCGGGTTGAGATGATCGGACGCCCTGGCGGAGAGATCCATGCTTAGGGGAGCTTGCCAGCGCATCTGTCTCCGGGATTGATGCGTGTAGTCGTCAAGCTGTGCCAGGCGATATTTCCCCCTGGGACCGGCAGGGATTTCCAGCCGCCAGCTATTGGCTGTTATCGGAGTCACTTCTGCTCCTTCGGTCTGCTTTGCTGAAAGCTGGTAGATAGATTGGGGAGATTGTCCCGGCATACTTCGCGATCATTTGCAATGAAGTATAATCGGAATGATCAGGAGGTTCGATGGAAATCGTCTGGTATGGGCATTCTTGCTTCCGTCTTACAGAACGGAATATGGCTACAGTGGTTACTGACCCTTATGATCATAACGCAGCAGGTTATGAGCCCTTAAAGTTAAAAGCAGATATTGTCACGGTCAGTCACGACGCGCCCGGTCACAATTACGTCTCAGCGGTGAAAGGGAAGATGCGCGTCATTACCGGACCCGGCGAATACGAGATGGGCGGCGTTTTTATCACTGCTGTGCAAACCAATGGGCACAGCAAGCGGACTGACGAAGAACCACGCAATACTTTATACGTTTTTGACTATGATGGGATCACGGTTGCACATCTGGGAGATCTGCGCCGCGTCCCTACCCAAATGGAGATAGAAGCCCTGGGAACGGTTAATGTTGCTCTGGTACCGGTAGGTGGCGGTGGGGGCTTAAGCGCTGCCAAAGCGGCAGAGGTTGTGAGCGTCATTGAACCAGGGATTGTTGTCCCGATGCACTATGGTACTCCTGATAGCCTGATCAAACTGGCTCCGCTGAGTAAGTTCTTGAAAGAAATGGGCCTGGGATCGGTCGATGCTGTCGACTCGCTAAAACTCAGCCGGGGCTCAATGCCGGAGGAGACGCGTGTGGTAGTACTAAACTATGCCCGTTCGTAGTCAGGAGAGGTGATGATGGCTGTCAAGCTGCTAATGACATGGGACATACTACCGGGTAAGGAGCAGGAGTACTTCGAGTTCGTGGTGCGGGATTTTATTCCCAACATCCAGCGCTTGGGGTTGGAGCCCAACGATGCCTGGTTTACAATGTATGGAGATCACCCTCAGATCCTGGCAACCGTGCAGATAACCAATTTAACCTCTCTCCAGGACATATTAGCCTCGAATGAATGGGCAGAGTTGACGCGGCAGCTTTTGGAGTATGTAGAAGATTTCTCGTACAAAGTGGTCCCTGCGCGAACCGGCTTTCAATTATGAGGTGTATGCATTTTGCGCGCAGCAACCTCCCTTCGCGCAGGTTGTGATTTTCCTCCATTCGATCATTTTTCGTGAATAGCCATTTTTCCCAATTACTATTAGATTGGTATGCAAACAACGCCCGCCACCTCCCCTGGCGCGGGCGTTCTGATCCCTATGCCATCTGGGTCTCGGAGATCATGCTCCAGCAGACCCGCGTGGACACAGTGATCCCTTATTTTGAAGCCTGGATGCTTCACTTTCCATCGATCCAAGTCCTGGCAAATGCGGACCTAAAGGCAGTCCTGATCGTGTGGGAAGGGCTCGGCTATTACAGCCGCGCTCGCAATCTTCACCGGGCGGCTCAGATCGTAGTAGCCGAATACGGCGGGATGTTGCCTCCCGATGTTCGCTCCTTGATGCGCTTGCCAGGCATCGGGCGCTACACTGCTGGAGCGATCGCCTCGATTGCATTTGGATTGGACGAGCCGGTATTAGACGGGAACGTCCGCAGGGTGATGGCGCGTGTTTTCAACGTCAATGAGCCTTCTCGTTCCATCGAGGGGGAGCGGATATTATGGCGGTATGCAGCTGAGCACCTTCCACCAGGGCAATCTGGTGCATACAACCAGGCTTTAATGGACCTTGGCGCAACCATATGCGTTCCCAGACTCCCGAATTGTAATCGCTGTCCATTGAGCGAGCTTTGCCAGGCATTCGCCCTCGATCTCCAGGGACAGCTCCCGGTTATCCCCCCAAAAGCCGCCATCCCTCATTATACGGTTACAGCCGCGGTGATCCGTAGAGCGGGTCGGGTTTTAATCACCCAACGCCCACCGCAAGGTTTGCTCGGCGCATTATGGGAGTTCCCTGGCGGAAAGGTGAACCCAGGCGAAGGACTGGATGCTTGTTTGCGGCGCGAGATCAGGGAAGAGCTGGGCGTCGAAATCGTTATCGCTGGCTCGCTAGGCGTGTACCGGCATGCTTATACACATTTTCGCATCACACTACACGCTTTCGCTTGCGAGCTGGGGGATGGCGCCGAGCCGCAACCGTTGCAGGTGAATGATCTCCGCTGGGTGGAGCCCTTACAATTGAGCGATTACCCGATGGGTAAGATTGACCGTCGAATAGCACTGGAAATAATGCGTAAGGATGATTGCTGATATGCTGATCGTTGATGCTCATCAAGACCTTGCCTGGAATATGCTTACATTTCAGCGTGATTACACGCGCCCGGTAAGCGAAACGCGCCGCATCGAGCAGGGAACCCAAGTGCCTGATCTCAATGGCGATACATTGCTGGGTTGGCCCGAATATCAGGATGGTCATGTTGCCCTTGTCTTCTCCACCCTCTTTGCCTCCCCGCTGCGCAGAAAAACGGGTGATTGGGACACGCAATGCTACGCCGATCAAAAGCAGGCTCGCTCGATGTATCTCCGCCAGTTGCATGCATATCAAGATCTGGTGGAGAAATTTCCGCAAAAATTTCAATGGGTACTGACCGCGAGAGACCTGGACGGGGTGATTGGTCCCTGGAGACTTGCCCCGAACGAAAACCATCCGGTCGGCTTGCTGGTGTTGATGGAAGGAGCAGAAGCGATTGGCGAGCTGGACGAGCTGGAGGAGTGGTGGCACGCTGGAGTGCGTATTCTGGGTCCTGCCTGGGCTGGCAATCGTTTTTGTGGGGGCACCGGTGAGCCTGGTCCGCTCACTGCTGAAGGCTTCGCTTTGCTGGAAGCGATGGCGGATTACGGTTACATCCTGGATCTCAGCCACATGGATGAGAAGGCAGCGCTCCAGGCTCTGGATGTGTATCCCGGTCAGGTTGTGGCAACGCATGCCAACCCGCTTGCGATGCTCGCCGGCAGTCAGAGCAACCGGCATTTGGGCGATCGCCTGATACAGGGTCTAATTGAGCGAGATGGTATGATTGGCATTGTGCCATTTAACAATTTCCTGAAGGTGAGCTGGAGCCGCCGGGAAGATGTGTCATTAATGTCCGTGTTCCAACACATTGACTACATCTGCCAACTGGCTGGTGATGCCAGGCATGTTGGCTTGGGAACCGATTTCGATGGCGGGTTTGGGTTACAATCCACTCCAGCGGAGATCGACACAATCGCCGACCTGCATAAAATTGCTCCATTCCTTCGGCAGGGTGGCTATACTGAGGCTGCGATCACCGCAATCTTTGGGGAGAATTGGCTGGACTGTCTTGGAAAGGCATTACCTAATCCATGATCGATGACCGTACAAGACCTCGCAACGGTGTAAGCCGTATCCGCATCCGGATTGGTCTGCTCATTACTTTTTTGGGCTTGATCATTTATTTGTTTGGCGCTGCGCCCGAGTTGTTTGGCGTTAATCGCAGTCCGGTAACGGGTTTTCTCCAAATTGCCGTGTTTCTGATTGGATTGGCGTTTGTATGCATGGGGGGGTATTTAAGCTTGAATGCCTTGTGGAATGGGCACGAGAAGTCGATTGCCGCCGATATCGGATTAAGGTTGGTAGCAACCGGATATGTCATCGCGGTTGCAACAGGTATGGCAGATGTGTTTGGGATTGGCAATCACCCATTCCCCAGGATCCCCTATTTTGGAGCCTGGCAGGCGCTGGGAGTCCTCATCGGAGAGGCGGTCATCGGGATTGGCTTCTTGATGATGATCCCCTATTCCATGAAATCATTCAAGTAAGCTTCGGTGGTGAGAGTCGAAAAAAGGGCTGTTTGCGGTTTTCGCCTGCAAACAGCCCTTTTTTCAATGTGGTATGGGTGGGATTATGCTGTTTCCAGCGTCAAGCCCATCGCCGCCAGCATCTCTTCATTCGAGCCGAACTTGAACTCTTCAAGCGCCAGTCGTTCGGCTTCGGCTTTTTCAGCCGCCTCCAATCGCTGGATATCCTCTTTCTTGATCACGGGCTTGTGGACTTCTTGCAACAGCTTCTGTGTGCTGGCAAGGATAGCTTGAGTGTTGGTGAGAGGCGGTAAGGTTTGTAAATACTGGAGAACAGCTTTGGCGCCGCGCTCCCCGTCTTTTCGCGCCACGCCCACCAAGCCACTGCTGGCTTCGCGTGACCAGCCCGCCACAAAGAAGCCCTCGAGAGGTTTTTCAGTGGCTGGATCGTACACCTCGTAGGAAAGCCCGTCAACGGGGTAAGCTGGGTTTGGGTTTTTGACAAAAGCGTTCCATTGCACCGGCAAGCCAAAGTTTTCATCCACTTTATCGCCGATGGCGAAGATCACCGTATCGATGGGCGACTCGCGTTTTACGCCTGTACCGCGTGCTTTCGTGTCGCCGTTGGCAAGCACCAGCTTATTCTCTTCAATTTCGATGCCACATACCTGACCGTCCGCGTTTCCAATGATCCGCACCGGGGAGGCGAGGAAATCAAACCGGAAGCGCGTCTTGGATACCGGTTCCAGGGCTTTGGGCAGCGCAGCCAGGATAAAGGTTTTTGCTGCCTCGGGATCCTGCTCGATCGCTTGCATGACCGGCGCAACCCGCTCCACTTCTTGATCCAGCGCTTCACGGTCAAGGTTGGCGATGACATATTCCATTTCTTTTTTGTCGAACTTCACCTCGGCCGGACCTCGCCGTACTACCGCGATAACCTCCTCAACTTTTACGGTACGGATCAGCCAGCGCGCAATATCCAGCATCACGTTCCCGGCGCCAACCAGGGCGACGTGATTGCCGATGTAAAAATCCTTCTGGCTGAATGGAGGCAGCTTGTTATAGTGGTAGACAATATCTTTGGCGTGATAAACGCCTTTGGGAATATCCTCACCCGGTAGACCAAGCCACTTCGTCCCCTGGGCGCCGGCGGTCACAAGCAGCGCCTGGAAACCGGCGTTTTTCAGCTCCTCCAGCGTCAGGTCACCTTCCTGGGAGACGGTTACGTTGCCATAATACTCGATTTCAGGCATCTGCATAATCTGGCGGAATTGCTTGCGCAAGCCTTCCTTCATCTTATACTTTTCCGGGTAAATACCGTATTCCGCCAATCCGCCGGGCTTGATATCGCGATTGAAAATAACCACATGGGCACCATCTTCTGCTAGCTGGCGAGCGGCAAATAAGCCTGCGGGTCCGGCTCCGATGACTGCGACGAGGTACTTGCTTTGCGTTTCGGTGCTCAACATTATCCTCCTTGAATAAACAAAGAAACTGCCTGGGTCGTTCAAGCCCGGGGAAAACTTCTGCATCATTATATAGGGTTGCTCAATAATTCACAAGTAAATATTTGCACCGTGCCTTGATGATGAATTTCCTGTTTTGGTTTCCAAAATCCCATCTCTGTGCTATATTGTCCATTCAAAGGAGGAGCCTGGATGGAAAACCAAAGCGAAGGACCCTCACTCCCTGCAAACAGTGAGGCATCGCCTGCGCCGGACCTGGAAATTGCCCCTTCGAGTGCTCCAGGCGCCAGGCCTAAACGCTGGATCTGGCAGGGCAAGGTTGCACCCGCCTTCTGGACGGTTGCCTGCCTGATCTCGCTGACTGTCAACCTTTTCCTGATCGTCGCGCTGCTGATCCTGGCAAAGCAAGTTTTTGGATTAAAAGGGCTGGTTGAAGGGCAGCTTATCGGTGGCTTGTACCACAATTTCGTCCTGATGGATGATGCTCGCATCACCACAACCGTGCAAGTTCACGACGAGATACCGGTGCGTTTTGATCTCCCCGTGGTCACGGAGACGACGGTTAAATTGACCGAGGATACCCGCATCAAGGGAGTCAGGATCAATTTGCGGACAGGTGGCTTATCCATTACCGATGCTCCTGCGAATATTGTCCTGCCAGCCGGAACAAAGCTGCCCATTGCATTGAATATCACCGTACCGGTCAGCAGTACCGTCCCGGTGAACCTGACCGTGCCGGTGGATATCCCTTTGAACCAGACAGAGCTCCACGAGCCTTTTGTCGGTCTTCAGATCCGTGCTTTCTCCATACAAACAGTGGATGGCTTCTTTGCCGGATTCCTGGCTCGAAACGCAGGTTTGCAGCACGTGGGGTGTTAAAATTTGCGCCTGGATGTTTGCAGATCAATAGACGATATACAATCAAAAAAGGATCGATGATGCCATCTGTCTTCACCAAGACACAACTTACGAATGGATTGGTCGTGCTGCTAAAAGAGATCCATACCGCGCCCATCATCAGCCACTGGGTCTGGTACCGGGTGGGTTCTCGCAATGAAGCGCCTGGAACTACCGGCGTTTCCCACTGGGTTGAGCACATGCAGTTTAAAGGTACTCCCCAGTTCCCTGCCGCAGTGCTCGATAGGGCGATCTCGCGCGATGGCGGCTATTGGAATGCATTTACTTACCTGGATTGGACAACGTACTTTGCCACCATGCCAGCCGATAAGATCGACCTGGTGATCCGGCTTGAAGCGGACCGCATGTTGAACAGCGCCTTCAATGCGGAGGATGTTGCCTCAGAAAGGACGGTGATCATCTCTGAGCGCGAGGGGAATGAGAACGAGCCTCTCTTCAAGCTCGGAGAAGAGATCCAGGCGGCGGCGTTTCGAGTGCATTCCTACCATCACGAAGTAATCGGAGATCTCTCCGATCTGCAGACTATGCAGCAGGAAGATCTGTACAGGCATTACCGCACCTTCTATGTGCCCAATAACGCCGTGATTGCCGTCGCTGGCGATTTTGACACCCAAACCATGCTTGGGCGCATCCGGGAGCTGTTCGAGCCGGTCCCGGCTGGATCTTCATCTCCAGTCGCCATCCGGACCGAGCCGCCCCAGCCCGGTGAACGCCGGGTGACGGTTGAAGGACCCGGAGAGACCGTCTACCTTCAGATCGCCTACCGGGCGCCAGCTGCCGCGCAGGATGATTTCTTCTCCATGACCGTCCTGGATAGCCTGCTGACCGGACCGAGCAACCTGAACTTTTTTGGCAGTGGCATCTCCAACAAAACATCGCGCTTGTACCGGGCGCTTGTCGAGGCAGAGCTGGCGGTCAGTGTTTATGGCGGGCTGGGGGCTACAATCGACCCTTATCTGTATACCATCACGGTTATCCCGCGCCCAGGGCGTCCGGTCGAAGAGGTGCTGGCAGCCATCGAAGGGGAGATCGCTCGCCTGCAGGAGTCCCCGCCGCCCTTGGAAGAGGTTGCCCGAGCAGTCAAGCAGGCGCGCGCCCTCTTCGCCTATGGCACTGAAAGCATTACCAACCAGGGTTTTTGGATGGGATTCTCTGAAATGTTTGCCGATTACGACTGGTTCTTGAATTACCTGGATGCCCTGGAGAAGGTGTCGCCGCAAGATGTGCAGCAGGCTGCCCAGCGTTACCTCCGCTTGCAGAACCGCACCCTGGGTGTGTATTTGCCGACCCTCGATCAGGAGATGCCATCATGAAGCACCAAGCAGGGCATGCAAATTATTCTCTTCCCGGAGCGGATGATATCACTCGCCTGGAGCTTGCCAACGGGATTGTGATATTAACCCGTCCCAATTTCAATAGCCCTTCGGTAACCGTATCAGGGCAGTTACGCGTGGGCAGCTTGTTTGATCCGGACGAGAAGCTCGGTCTGGCTGATTTTACAGCCGCCGCTTTGATGCGCGGCACGCAATCCAGGACATTTCAACAAATTTACGATACGCTCGAATCAGCCGGCGCCAGCCTCGGCTGGGAAGGCGGTACGCATACCACGAGTTTTGGCGGCAAAGCGCTTGCCGAAGATCTGGATTTGCTGCTCGAGCTTCTGGCAAATGTCTTGCTTGAGCCATCTTTTCCCAGCAACGACATCGAGCGCTTGCGCGCCCAGCTCCTTACCGGTCTGGCGATCCGTGCCCAGGACACCGCAGACATGGCATCCTTGACCTTTGACCAATTGGTCTACGCAGGTCATCCCTACAGCAAGCCCGAAGACGGTTACCCGGAGACGGTTCAGGCAATCACGCGGGATGATCTGGTCGCCTTCCACCGTCGCCACTATGGTCCGCAGGGGATGGTTATCGTTGTTGTCGGCGCCGTGTCCCCTGGCGAGGTGGTTGAAAAGGTGACCCGCTCCCTGGGCGCCTGGAATAATGCAGAGCAGCCCATGCCCCCCGCGCTGCCGCCTCTCGCTCCGCTGACCGCAACCGTGACGCAGAAAGTTACCATCGCCGGAAAATCTCAGGCAGATATCCTCCTGGGTGTTGCAGGACCGGAGCGCCGCGCCGCCGACTATTTGCCTGCTTCCCTGGGAAATAATATCTTGGGACAGTTTGGCATGATGGGGCGCATCGGCGATGTGGTCAGGGAGAAAGCCGGTCTGGCGTATTATGCCCACAGCAGCCTGTCCGGCGGTCTGGGACCCGGTCCGTGGTCAGTCTCTGCCGGTGTAGATCCGGAGAATGTCGACAAGGCGATCGAGCTGATTTGCCAGGAGATCGCCCGCTTTGTGCGTGAGCCGGTCAGCGCAGAGGAGCTTGCGGATAGCCAGGCGAATTACATCGGTAGGCTGCCCCTCTCGCTCGAATCGAACAGCGGCGTTGCCGGCGCGTTGCTGACCCTGGAGCGCTACCAGCTGGGGTTGGATTACTACCGGCGTTATGCAGACCTCGTCCAGGCGGTGACCGTTGAGCATGTTTTGGAGGCTGCCCGCTCTTACCTTGACCCAGATCGCCTGGGCATTGCTGTGGCTGGTCCGTAGCGGGTAGCAGGCTGATGCTGGCTACCGGGGTGGATCTGGTCGAGATCGAGCGCTTGCAGAGCGTTGTTGAGCGCTACGGAGAGCGCTTCTTAAACCGCGTTTATACTTCCCGCGAGTTGCATGAGGTGAGGGATAACATCAGCTCGCTGGCTGCCAGGTTCGCCGCCAAAGAAGCGGTCTCCAAGGCTCTGGGGACTGGCATCGGTCGCGTATCCTGGCGGGATATTGAAATCCTGCGCGGTCCTGAGCGCCAGCCTCTCTTGGTCCTTTCCGGTGAAGCGCAGCTAGTGGCAAGCCATTTGGGTCTCCGCCAGTGGTCGATCAGCCTGAGCCATACCCAGGGGCATGCCATTGCGTTTGTGGTAGCAACGGATTGAATGAAACGCCAAAGGAGGTCCGTATGTCACGCTTTGCACGTGGTTTGTTCATCGCTCTCCTGAGCGTCTTGTTGGTCGTTTGTATCGTAGCTGCGGTTTTCGGTCCGCTCACCGTACGCCGCTCCTTCCCGGTGACGGATGGCGAGCTGCAAATCTCCGGACTGGATGCTCCCGTGGAAATCTATCGCGATTCTTCGGGCGTGCCGCATATCTACGCCAGCACAGCGCACGACTTGTTCTTTGCCCAGGGCTATGTCCACGCCCAGGATCGCTTCTGGCAGATGGATTTTTGGCGGCATATCGGTTCTGGTCGCATGGCGGAGATGTTTGGCGAAGTCTCAGCTGGACACGGATAAATTTCTACGCACGCTGGGCTGGGCGCGCGTGGCGCAGGTGGAGCTAAATACCCTCGACCCTGCCACCCTCAAGATACTGGACGATTACGCGGCAGGCGTAAACGCCTATCTTGCCGGTCATCAGGGAAGCCAGCTCAGCTTTGAGTATGCGATTTTAAAATTGCTCACCCCAGATTACACGCCGGAGCCCTGGCAACCGTTACATTCCCTTACCTGGGCAAAGGTCATGGCATGGGACCTGGGCGGAAACATGGATTCGGAGATCGAGCGGGCGTTGTTGTTGAAGACTCTTACCCCGCAGCAGTTAGCTGAGATCGTTCCGCCTTATCCGGCAGACCACCCGGTAATTGTGCCTTCGCCGAATGTGGGCGCGATATTCAACAAGGGAGAAGCTGGTGGATCTGTGGATCTCTTCACCCGCATCTCAGCGCAATTAAACACGGTCGAGATGAAGTCAAGCGGATTGGAAGCGCTCCTTGGAAAGCGCGGGGAGGGCATCGGCTCCAACAACTGGGTGATCTCCGGGCGGCTGACAGATACTGGACTGCCGCTGCTGGCGAACGACCCGCACCTGGGGGTCCAGATGCCTTCCATCTGGTATGAAGTGGGCTTGCACTGCGCCCCGCAGAGCGAGCAGTGCCCGTATAATGTCGTCGGCTTCTCCTTCGCCAGCGCGCCGGGGGTCGTCGTCGGTCATAATGAGCGCATCGCCTGGGGCGTTACCAATGTCGGTCCCGATGTGCAGGATCTGTACATCGAGCGTACCAACCCCCAGAATCCGGACCAGTATGAGGTCAACGGTCAGTGGGTCGATTTTGAGGTCGTCCACGAAACATTGCAGGTTGCCGGCGGCGAGCCCGTGGACCTCAGCGTACGTTACACCCGCCATGGTCCCGTAATTTCCGATACTTATGGCGGGCTTGAAGACTTTTCCGCCAATGCCGGCATCGATCTGCCGCAAAACTATGTCATTGCCTTGCGCTGGACGGCGCTCGAGCCCGCCCGCACCTTCCCGGCGCTCTGGAAGCTGGATTTGGCTCAAAATTACGAGGAATTTCGCGCTGCCGTCAGTGAATTCGATGTTCCATCTCAGAATTTTGTCTACGCAGATGTGGATGGCAACATCGCCTACCAGACTCCCGGTCGTATCCCCATCCGAGCCGCGGGGGATGGCACGTTTCCTGTGCCTGGCTGGACGGATGAGTTTGAGTGGCTTGGCTATATTCCCTTCGAAGAGCTGCCCTTCGCCTATAACCCGCCACAGGGTTATATCGCCACAGCCAACAATGCTGTCGCCGCCTCGGATTATCCCTACCTGCTCACCACCGAGTGGGATTACGGCTTCCGGGCGCAACGGATCGTGGATCTGATCGAGAACGCCCCGGGTCCGATCGATATCGCCTGGATGCAGAAGATCCAGGGCGACGACATGGATCTAAACGCTCAAACGCTGCTGCCGGTTTTGATGGCGCTCCCTCTTGCCGACGAGCGCCTGGAAAAGGCGCGTTCTGTGCTGCAGGGCTGGGAAGGTCAAAATACCATGGATTCAGCTCCGGCTGCGCTCTTCGAGGTGTTCTGGAAGAACCTGCTGGCAGTTACCTTCCATGATGATCTCCCTGAGGAACTCCTGGCCCGGCGGTGGTGGGCGCTGGTTTGAAGTGATGCGCCAGCTGGTGCCGCAACCGGATAGTCCCTGGTGGGATGATAAGACCACTCCAGCCGTGGAGGACCGGGACCAGATGTTCCAGCAGGCTTTTGCCCAGGCGGTGAGCGAGCTCGAGCAGCTGCAGGGCAAAAATCCTGCCCGCTGGGCTTGGGGCGATCTGCATACCGTCATCTTCCGCAACCAGTCCCTGGGCAAGTCGGGGATCGCCCCGATTGAGGCGCTCTTCAACCGGGGACCCTTCCCTACCCATGGCGGCGACTCGATCGTCAACGCCACCGGCTGGACTGCCACAGAATCGTACCAGTTGGATTCGCTTCCCTCCATGCGCATGGTCGTGGACCTCTCTAACCTGTCGAATTCCACCACCATTCACACCACCGGGCAATCCGGTCATGCCTACCATCCCCATTACATCGACATGGCAGATCTGTGGCGCAACATCCAATACCATCCCATGCTGTGGGAGCGCAGCCAGGTTGAGTCTGCCTCCGAGGGATACCTGAAACTGGTTCCCTGATGACCTGGCAAATCTATTAACTAAAAACGGGGTGTTTGCAGGTAATAATCCGCAAACACCCCGTTTTGTTGCCTAAAGAATTACTCTTCGATGGTCTTTACTTCCGTCTTGGAAGACCTGGCCCGCTCGCGCAGGAACTCAACAACCATCGGTACAACTGAGATGAGGATGATGGCGATGACGACCAGCTCGAAATTGTGCTGTACAAAGGGAAGTGCGCCAAAGAAATATCCGCGTAATGTGAATATCATCACCCAGGCGATGCCCCCCACAACGTTGTAAGTGATGAAGTGGCTGTAGGTCATCGCGCCGATGCCGGCGACAAACGGGGCGAAGGTGCGGATGATCGGGATGAAGCGCGCCAGGATGATCGTCTTGCCCCCGTGTTTTTCATAGAAGGCATGTGTGCGCTCCAGGTATTCCTTCTTCAAAAAACGGATGTCGCCGCTAAACGCTTTTGGACCGATGAAATGCCCGATCCAATAATTGACCGTGTCACCCAGGATAGCCGCCGCGCTGCATACGATGATCAGAACCCAGATATTCAGCCAACCTTCGGCAGCGAAAGTGCCCGCCGCAAACAACAGAGAATCGCCCGGCAGGAAGGGAGTGACGACCAGTCCCGTCTCCATAAAGATGATTACGAACAACAGCGCGTACGTCCACACGCCATACGAAGTAATAATAGCTTCCAGGTGTTCATCCAGGTGAAGAAATAGATCAATAAGATACGAGATAATCTGCATGGTTCTCCTTCTAACCGGCGGGATTATACTACATTACATCGCCAGGGATTTCTGATCCCTGCTTTTTTGATAAGTACCAGTTGGCTGCCAGTAAGCCTGTGACTGCCAGTACTGCCATCCCGACCAGCAAGGTGGGGGCAACCCTGGCGATTCCATCCAGCTGGGTATAGATGCCCGTGTTTCCCAGGCGTGGCAGGCTGGTGACAACAATGGTCAGGGTCAGCGCGTTCCATAACCCGTGATAGAACACGTTGAAAAGGTAAACCCCGCCGAGGCGTATGTAGCGATTTTGCCTCCAGGCAAGCGCCAGCGCCCAACCGGAAAGACCGGTTGTTAAGATATGGATGCCGGCAGTTCCTATCCGGGCGACTGCCAGGCTTGCCCACGCTTCTCCGCTGCTTGCCAGCCCCAGGCTCTCGATCAGTGCGTAGCCCGCACCGCACAGGATGCCGGCTACAAAACCGTCTGCCGGCTTGATGGCTTTTCCTACCAGGAACCACACGCCAACCGGTTTCAGCAGCTCCTCGATCAAGGGCACGATCACCGCCGCAAATATGCCAACGCCGAAAATCAGGACGGGTTTGTTCAAATACGGCAGGAGGAGCTGTTGCACCTGTTCTGGCGATAGGCTCCCATTTTGCAGTCTTTCCATCTGCGCTGCCAGGCTGGTCATCAGCTCCTGGTTGGAAGCCAACCAAAATACCCCGACCGCCAGGATAGCCAACAGCACCATAAATTCCGCGGCGAAGATCAGCGCCGGTCCTAAGAACGAGCCCGCCGCGAAGATCCCCGATACACGCTGGGGGGAGCCAAGTGCAAGCCCGTGGATAGCCAGGTAGGTGATGAAAAAATCGGCAGGCTGATTGCCAGGAGATGGAATGGCGGGAGCAGCAGCCAGGCAAAATCTAGCTGGCTGGCGATCCAGTTCCCGGCAAATAACGCCAGGGGAACGATTACAAGGATGATGGCAGGGATGAAGAGCCCGCGCACGGAAATGGAGCGAGCGCTCCCGCGCCCCATCAAGCGTCTCAAGGCATACCCTGCCGATGGCAACAGTAAAACACCCACCAGGAACAATCCGGCAGACATGAGAAAGAATGGCAATGAGTCGACGGCTGCAGACGCAGGGCTGAAGCGTTGCAACAATCCTACTGCGGCCATCGATATGGCTAATGTCCACAGGACCAGGATCGCAACCAGGCTGAGCCCAAGTTGCCAGATCGATGGCGTATGCAGCCCGGGACTTCGCCGGGTCCTGGTCTTCTGCTGTGCGCGCGGGATCAAGGATCATGTTCTTATCGCTAGTTATTCTTCACCAGGGGATGTGAGCCTCCAAGCAGGCTGCTCCATCCCCTGGCTGATGTTTGGCTTATTTTTCCTCGATGGTTACCGAGAGGATCTGATCTCCCGGTGGCAGGTCAAGATTGTTTGCCGGATCGCGCGGGCTCAAGTTGGTGGCTATGTCCATGCCGGAGACGACCTGACCGAAGATGGTGTAGCCGCCATCCAGCTGCGCTACAGGCGCGAAGGTAATGAAAAACT
Source organism: uncultured Chloroflexia bacterium (assembly GCA_963702535.1). Lineage (GTDB taxonomy): Bacteria > Chloroflexota > Anaerolineae > Anaerolineales > UBA4823 > CAVPDG01. The sequence continues at coordinate 216,177 of CAVPDG010000004.1, forward strand.
GGCTGCCGTTCGAGTCCTTCCCTGAATTTGCCATGCCGACCATTCCGGGCTTGTCATACTTCAGGTCGGAAGTTTCATTGACGAAGGCGTATCCCGGTCATGCCAAAACCGGTTCCGCTGGGGTCGCCGCTCTGCGCCACAAATCCCGGCAGCACGCGGTGGAATGTTACCCCATCGTACCAGCCGTTGCGCGCCAGGAACACGAAGTTGTTGACCGCAATCGGGGCTTTGTCCGGGAAGAGCTCGATGACGATATCGCCCTTTTCAGTTTTCAGCGTGGCGATATACTGTTTTGTCGGGTCGATGCTCATCGGCGGGCACTCGCTGAATTGTTTCTCCTCCAGCAGGTCGAGGGCGATGATGGCAGACACGTTGCCGGCGCTCATCGGCACATTATCGGGGAAGATATCCCCGTTGACCAGTAAGAAGGGCGTGCCCGGCAGGCCGGTTTTCACACCATCGTCCCAGGCAGCCTGGGCGAGAGCTTTGTTGGCATCGCTTTGCAGGTCGCTTCAAAGCGCCCGGCATCCAGTTGCAGCTCCTGGGCACTCTCTCCCAGCCATTTTTGAAATCATCAACGCTCAAGCTCGACCAATCCGCCTGGCGCTCGAAGAGCAGGTCATGCATCTCCCAGAATTTGCCCTGGGCTCCGGCGGCTTCAGCCGCCTGGGTCGCCAGCGCAGCTTTGTCATGGATCGAGATCAACGGGAAATGGCGGTAGATCACACGTACATCCTGCGGGTATTGTTCTTGTATGCGCGCCAGCACGGGCGCGAGTCCGGCGCAGCCGGGTCACTGGAAGTCGCTGTATTCGATCAGCGTGATCGCCGCATCCTTGGGACCGGTGCTCCAATCCTTGTCTGTCACCGGTGGGAAAGTGGATTGCTCGGTCGGACCGGGTGTGTTCTTCGGGCTGATCACGGTGCAACCCGCCGCCACATCCGCTATTGTGGCTGCTCCGCCCGCTGTTGTCGCGGTAGCCTCACTCTTCGGGGCGGCAGTCGCCGGCTGGGTGGCGGTCGGCGCGGTTATTGTTGGGCTTGCCTGGGATCCCCCGCTGCATGCCGCCAGGAACAGGGTAAACACCAGGAGCAGGAGTAGGATGTGTTTTGTCATGCATTCTCCAGGTTGATTAAAAATAGAACTTCGTTATTCCCACAAAAGCTAATTGTACCAGTCTGCCCGGCTATTCCGCTGAGCCGGTTTGTCCCGCTGCTTGCGAAACTGTGCGTTGCAGCTGGTCGAAAGACGACATCCAGGCGATCTTCTTGATGAAATCTGCCAGGCTGGGGCTGCTTGCCCGCAGCGAGCGGACCGCCTCTCCCACCGGGTCAGCCCCCGCCGCGCCGCCGGGCTGGTCGGCATAGGCGCCGTAGAAGGCAAAATAAGCCTGGTTGAGTTTGCGGATATGGTAGCCGTTATTCCAGAAAAACTGGCGGCGATCCTCCATGAACCTCTCGGCGTCTTCAACCAGCCCGTACCCCAGGAGCTGGTCGACCATCGTCCGTGTTTCATGCATTTCCTTGCGGAAGTCGAATACCGGCGGCTGTGGGGTGGTCTGGGGCTCTTCCGTCGTCTCCTGCGTTTCCTGCGGCGGCGGAGGTAAGAGCTCCGGGTAGTAACGCTCGATCACTGCCCGCCCGATCTCTTTCCCCGCGATCGAAGCCGTGGTCTCATTCATCGTGCGAAGCTCCGGGCTGTTCAGGTAGCTCACCCCCAGCGGGCGTAAGGAAAGGTAGTTATGGATCCACTCGTGGGCGATCACCTCGCTCAGCCAGTTCAGGTCTGAGGTCTGCATCACCATGGTGGGGTACACTCCGATCCCTCCCACGCCTACCACCAGCGAGGAGACATCCAGGCTTTTATCCACCTGGTCTTCCAGCGTCGCTTCCTGGTCGAGGGTCAGGTCGGGCAGCAGTGAGATGTTCTGGTCCTGGCGGATGGCGTTGCGCGGCGAGACGATCAGCGCCAGGGGCAGCGGGCTGCTGTGATACATCACGGGTGGGACGGGCTGTCCAGCCAGGGAAAGTCCCATCTCAGCCACGATCTCGGAGATTTGCTGTTGCAAGACCGTCTCCGCCAGCGGCGCAAGCTCAGCCCGGCGCGCATACAGCTCGTCCAGCTCCTGGCGCAGCGTTGCAGATGCGCTCTTCGGGTCGGCGACATTCGGGTCTGCGTAAATGTTGTTGAGCTCGCCCTCGCCTTGCTGGATCTGCTGCACCAGCTTGAGGTATTCAAGCGCAGCTTGCCGGCGTTGTTCCTCTGGCAAATAGCGGGCAACCCCCAGCGCCTGCTGCGTCAGCTTGATCCCCAGCGCATCCAGTATCCATTGGATGTAATCGAACTCGATATTGCGCGTGTAGGCGCGCACGCGCTCAGACTGGTTGCTCAGTCCCACGCTGCTGCCGCCCAGCAGAGGTATGGCGATCAGCAGCGCAACGGCAAGGGTGATCAGGCGGCGAACGTGACATTCGAGAAATCATAATGCCTGCCGGCAGGGGAGTAGATTAGGGTTTGTTTAGAACAAGCCATTCTTAAACTCATGCTATAATCCACCTCGCTATGAATTTTCTGATCACCGGCGCCGCCGGTTTCCTCGGCTCGGCTTTGGCAAACCACCTGGCGCGTGAAGGTCACCAGGTGCGCGGGATTGACGACCTCTCCGCTGGCGACTTGCAGGCGCTTTCCCCGGATGTCCTCTTCACCCGCGGCGACGTGAACGACCGTCCCAAGCTGTGGACGCTCCTGCAGGATGTGGATTGCGTCTACCACCTGGCAGCCCGCGTTTCCGTGCCCGAATCGGTGCTTTACCCGCGGGAATATAACGCCGTCAATGTCGGCGGCACAGTCAGCCTGATGGAGGCGATGCGCGATGTAGGCGTCCACCGCGTGGTGTACATCTCCTCCGGCGCCGTTTATGGCGACCAGGGCGAGCAGCCGCTCAAGGAGACGCACGCGCCGAATCCCGGTTCTCCCTACGCCGTATCCAAGCTGGCGGGAGAGTTCTACGTGAGCACTATCGGCGACTTGTGGGGTATCGAAACCGTCAGCCTGCGCGTTTTCAATGCCTATGGTCCCGGTCAGCACCTGCCGGCTTCGCACCCGCCTGTCATCCCGTATTTCTTGCGCCAGGCGGTGCGCGATGGCAGCATGGTCGTACACGGCTCGGGCATACAGACCCGCGATTATGTCTTTGTCGATGATGTCGTGCGTTGTATGGTCGCTGCGGCTACCGCGCCGGGTCTGGATAACGCCGTCGTCAATGTGGGCAGCGGCACGGAGACGAGTGTGAAAGAGCTGGTGCGCCTGGTGGTCGAGATGACCGGCAGCAAGGCGGAAGTGATCTATAATCCGCGCAATGCGCCCGGCGTCTCGCGCATGCGCGCCGATCTCACCCTGGTCTATGATAAGCTCGGCTACCAGCCGCGCATCTCCCTTACGGAGGGCTTGCGCCTTACCCTGGACCGCGATCTGCGCTTCCGCCGTGAGGTTCCTACCCGCCCGGTTGTCCGGTGAGGGGCGCCGGTAGGGTTGGGCTATGTCTTCATCTGAGCACCTGCCGCGTGAGTTCTTTGCCCGTGATACGCTGCTCGTGGCGCGTGAGCTCCTGGGCGCCAGCCTCGTGCGTATCCAGGATGGGCAGCGCCTGGGCGGCATGATCGTCGAGACCGAGGCTTACGATGGCGAGGCAGACCTGGGCTGCCATGCTCGCGCCGGTCGCACCCCGCGCACGCAGGTGATGTATGGTCCCCCCGGGCACGCGTACGTTTACTTTACTTATGGGATGCACTGGCTGCTGAACTTCGTCACCCGGGCGGAGGGTTACCCGGCTGCGGTCTTGATCCGGGCGATCCTGCCCCAGGAGGGCAGGGAGGTGATCGCCGCCCGGCGCAGCCCTCAGCCTGCCCACCTCTGGACGGATGGTCCTGCCAAGCTGTGCCAGGCGCTCGGCATCACCGGTAGCCAGAACGGTAGCGATCTGTGCAGCCCTGCCTCGCAGCTCTTCGTCGAGCAGGGTTTGCCCATCCCCGGCGACCAGGTCTTCGCCTCTCCCCGGGTGGGTCTGCAAAACGTCCCGGAGCCCTGGCGGAGCATCCCCTGGCGCTTCCGGGTGGTGGAAAGCGCCCTGCTGGCAGGGCGGTGAGCTGATCTTTAGCGGTAGAGGCCCCCGGTTATCCTGGCGGATTACTGCCCGGTGCGCCCCGCCTCGCAATTAGGGGTATCAACCAGCTTGAGGAGGTAGCGATGGGATTATTGGATGGCAAGACCGCTTTGATATTTGGCTTGGCAAACGAGCGCTCGATCGCCTGGGGCATCACCAAGGCATTTCACCAGCAGGGCGCCACGCTCGGCATCAGTTACGCCGGTGAGGTCCTCGAGCGGCGCGTCCGCCCCCTGGCAGAAGAGGTGGGCTGTACGTTTGTCGAGCAGTGCGACGTTGCTGACGACGCCCAGATTGAGCAGGTCCGCCAGCGCGCCGCACAGGCATTCGGGCAGATCGATATCCTGGTGCATGCCATCGGCTTCGCCAACCGGGATGAGCTCAATGGACCCTATTACAACACCAGCCGGGCTGGCTTTCACCTGGCGATGGATATCAGCGTCTACTCCTTCACCGCCCTGGCGCGCGCCTTCCAGCCCATCCTGCGCCCCGGCGGCTCGCTGCTCACCCTCACCTATTACGGCTCGGAGAAGGTCTCCCCGCATTACAATGTCATGGGGGTCGCCAAGGCAGCCCTGGAAGCCTCGGTGCGCTACCTGGCGTACGATTTCGGCAGGCAGGGCGTGCGCGTCAACGCCATCTCCGCCGGACCCATCCGCACCCTCGCCGCCGCGGGCGTCTCCGGCTTCAAAGTCATGTACCGCCATTTCGCTGAGCTGGCGCCTCTCCACGAGAATGTCTCCATCGAGGATGTCGGCGGTGCCGCCGTCTTCCTCTGCTCAGACCTGGCGCCCAAGACCACCGGGCAGGTGCTCTTCGTCGATTCTGGCTACAACATCATGGGCGTCCCCGAGCCGGTCGACTCGCCTGCTGCCGCGGCATGATCCTCCGCCCGTGGTGAGAGTGTCGCATGTTCAAGAAGCGCAATGAGACCGTTTCCACCAGCGTGCAGCCTGCTCAGTCTGAGCGGGTCACTTCCGTCTTGGGCAGCGGCGTTGTCTGGAAGGGCAACCTCGAGCGGCACGGGCGGAGTACGCATCGAAGGCGCTTTTGAAGGCGATATCGCCCTGCGTGGCTTGCTGGTCATCGGCGAGACGGGGCGGGTCACCTGCGAGCACGTGCGCGCCAACGTGGTGATCGTGGCAGGCGCCGTGCGCGGCGATATTACCGCCGAGAAGGTCGAGATCCGCAGCACGGGCAGGGTGTGGGGTGATGTCGTCACCGCCGCCTTTGCTACCGAAGAAGGCGCTTTCCTCCGTGGCCAGATCCGCATGGAAGAGCAGGTCGATATTGGGCTTGTCACAGCCCCCTCGAAGAGCCGGCGGCGGAGAAATCCGCTCCCCCAGCCTGACATTCCTGTTAGCAGGTAGTCTGCTGCAGGGTTGGGTGAGAAATTGGGTCGTGATTGCGATAAACTACGGTATATTTGTGTGATGAGTTTTTGCTGTCTCTTGCTCGTGAGGAGACGGATGGAGGTGGAGCTTGACGCGCATCTTGCTGGTTGATGATGAGCCGCTCATAACCAACTCGCTTTCTTACAGTCTGCGGAAAGAGGGGTTCGATGTAAAAGCCGTCGGCGATGGCGTCCTGGCGTTGCAGGAAGCCCAGGAATACCAGCCCGACCTGGTCGTCCTGGATGTCATGCTGCCCGGCATGAGCGGTCTGGAGGTCTGCCAGCGCCTGCGCGCCCGCAGCACCACCCCGGTCATCATGCTCACCGCTCGCGGCGAAGAGATCGACCGCGTCCTCGGGCTGGAAGTGGGCGCAGATGATTACCTTCCCAAGCCTTTCTCCTTCCGCGAGCTGCTGGCGCGTATCCGCTCCATCTTGCGCCGTGTGGAGCTGGACCGCCAGGCATCTCAGCTCCAGCCCGTGAATCTCGGGCGCCTCGGCCTCGATCCCGTGGCGCGCCGCGTCTACAAAGCCGACCGGGAGCTGCAGCTCTCCGCTCGTGAGTTCGACCTGCTTTCCACCCTCATGCGCAGTGCGGGTCGCGCAATCAGCCGGGAAGAGCTGCTCGCCGAAGTGTGGGGCGAGGACTGGATCGGCGACCAGCGTACCCTGGATGTGCACGTGCGCTGGCTGCGCCTCAAGATCGAAGAAGATCCTGCAACCCCCCTCTACATCCAGACCGTGCGCGGTCACGGTTACCGCTTCGCCGGCCCCGAAGAGCTGGTTTAGCGGTCCTGCCTCTCCCGCCTCCAGGAGCCTGGTCAGAACCGGAGTAGCGCATGCGATCCATCCTGCCGCGCACCATCCAGGCGCGCCTCATCCTTTCCCACCTGCTGGTCTCGTTGGTCAGCATCGTCATCATCTCAGTTTATGCCGGCGGCATGCTCTTTAACGCCTTCTATTCCCAGGTGCGCTACCAGTACCAGGACGTTGGTCTGGTGGCCCTGGATACGTTGAAGGATACCTTCATCGCCTACCGTTCTGGGTCTGCCAGCCAGGCGAACCTGGATGAGACTCTGCAGCGCATTGCCCGCACGCATCCTGGCTTTCACTTTACCCTCTACCTGCCGGATGGCGCGCCTGTGGTCGATAGCTCCGGCGCCTTGCCCCCCGCAGCCGCTCAGCAGAGCGATCCGGAGGTCTGGCAAGCCCTGCAGAACGACCCGGGTCGGGCAGATCGCTCGGGTGAAGACGCTCAGGGCTCCCGCCGCCTGTACATCGCCATGCTCATCGAAGAGGGCGGCGAGGTCTACGGCGTCTTGCGCCTGGATGCACCCCTGGATGTCGCCGTCAGCGCTTCGCGCCGCTCGTTGTGGCTGCTGGTAGCTACCGCCCTGGTGGTCGCGCTGGGTATGGGCGGTGTGGGCTATTTCCTGGCGCGCAGCCTGGCGGAGCCTATCGAGCACATCACCCAGGCCTCCGAGCGCCTCGCCCAGGGCGATCTGGGCGTGCGCGTTGACGCTTCTGAAACCCCGACAGAAACCTTCACCCTCGCCCAGGCATTTAATATGATGGCGGATCGCATGCAGCTCCTGGTGAGCGAGCTGCGCAGCTTTGTCGCCAATGCCAGCCACGAGCTGCGCACGCCTCTCACCGCCATCAAGCTGCGCGTCGAAGCCCTGCGCAGCGGCGCCCTCGATGACCCTCCCGTGGCCGCCCGCTTCTTAGCTGAGATCGAGAGCGAGGTCGACCGGCTGAGCAAGATGGTCTCAGACCTGCTCGATCTCTCGCGCATCGAATCGGGTCTCGATACCAGCAAGCACCTGACGGTGGACGTGGGCGCCATCGTCAGCGAGGTGTACGAGACCTTCAGCGTGCGCGCCGACCGCGCCGGGGTGAAGCTATCGCTGCATCTGCAGCCCGGCTTGCCCGAGGTGCAGGGCAACGAAGACCAGCTTCGCCGCATGCTTTACAACCTGGTCGAGAACGCCATCAAGTACACCGGGCGCGGCGGCGAGGTGGAGCTGGGTCTGCAGCGTGGCGAGCAGGATGACAGCCTGCGCCTGAGCGTCAGGGATACCGGCTTTGGCATCGCCCCGGCGCAGCTTCCCCACGTTTTCGAGCGTTTCTACCGCGTCGAAGCCACGCGCCCGCGCTACAGCCCCTCGCAGGGCAGCGGGCTGGGGTTATCCATCGCCAAGTCGATTGCCGAAGCGCACGGCGGGAAGATCGGCGTCACCAGCCAGGTTGGAGCAGGCTCCACCTTCTGGGTCGAGCTGCCGGTTGTGAGCCCCCTGTGAGTTTTACCCTCACCCAAAAACAGGATTCAAAGCGGGCGCAACCTGCTTTGAATCCTGTTTTTAGTTAAACAGCAATCCGTAGCGGCGATCCTGGCTGCTCTATGCCAGGGGTGTTCGCCCGCCACGCAAAACGATTTTGTTTCAGATTGGAGATGTTATTTTCCGAGCCCGTACGTGCCGAAATTCTTGATCCGGCATCCGAGCACGTTGCCATTCTTCCCATTGCCCACCTGGAAGGTGTCGCACTTCTTCCACTCGTTCTTCCATGAGTCGAAGTACCACAAGCGCAGCCCCTCGGTTTTGTAAGCACGTAGCTCCCGGTCGGTGACTTTGTAATACACGTACACCGGTCCGGTCACGAAGCGGATGCGGTTATCGTTGCGGTCCACCATGCGCACATCCAGCAGCCGCTGGACGAATTCCGGCGAGCTCTCCACCTTGTACTTGTTCGGGTCCTTGCGCGTCACGGTCACCGTGCCCGACATGCGGCTGTCTACGAAGGTGATGCCCGCCCGCCCGGACCAGAACGAGGTGGTGTCGCCCACCTTTAGCTCGTTCACCGACGCCAGGCTGGCGGCGATGGTGGAGAATGCCAGAATAAGGATCAGGACAGTCAACAGCAGTTTCTTCATTGCTCAATCCTCCTCTATGGGTGCACGCCTCGCGCGTGCCAATGGTCCGCTCCAAATTGCCCTAAGATGATTGTACCTGTGAAATGCAAAAAGTCAACAACTTAATCCTACTTACTCCCTCTGCCACTGGGGCGCGGTTTACTCCCCCGCCCAGCGCGGGGGGCGCTTCTCTGCGAACGCCCGCATTCCCTCTTTCTGGTCCTGGCTGGCGAACAGGAAGTAGAATAGCCGCCGCTCCTCTTCCAGCCCCGCCCCGAGGAAAGACTCGAACGCCAGGTTCACCGCCTGCTTCCCCAGGCGCAGCGCCAGCGGCGCCCGGCTCGCCACCTCCTTTGCCAGCGCCAGCGCCTCCTCCAGGTAGCGCTCCACCGGAACCACGCGGTTCACCAGCCCGAAGCGCAGCGCCTCCTCGGCGCTCAGCGTGCGGTTGTTCAGCACCATCTCCATGGCGATGGCTTTTCCGGCAGCCCGCGCCAGGCGCTGCGTGCCGCCCGCCCCCGGGATCACTCCGATATTGATCTCCGGCTGCCCGAATTTTGCCGTCTCCGAAGCCACCACCATATCGCACGCCAGCGCCAGCTCGTTGCCGCCCCCCAGGCACCAGCCCGACACCGCCGCGATCAGCGGCTTCTTCACCTCCCGCATGCGCTCGAAGATGCGCGTGCGGTCGCTCAGCAGCATCTCCACCGGCGTCGCATCCGCCATCTCCTTGATGTCTGCCCCCGCTGCAAACGCCCGCTCGTCGCCGGTGAGCACGATCGCCCCAATAGCCGGGTCGGCGTCGAACGCCCCCAGCGCCTCCATCAGCTCGCTCAGCAGCGCCTGGCTCAGCGCGTTGAGCGCCTGCGGCCGGTTCAGCCGCACCAGACCCTACCCGCTCGTGTGTTTCAGTGAGAATATTTTCGTAATTCATCGTCTTCCCTCCAATCCTTTATAACCACGGAGACACAGAGAACACTGAGTTAATGAGTTTAGCAATCTAGAGAGCCATTCGTTTAATGCCATTTTTGAGGACAGGGACGTTAAAATTGATCAGCAGTCCAATCTTGATGCCAGCCAGTTTCAGGTAAGTGAGCAATTGCGCCTCGTGGATCGGTTGTAATGCTCCGACTGTCTTAAGCTCGATGATCACAACCTGCTCAACCAGAAAATCCAACCGGTAGCCGCAATCTAATTGTAGACCTTTGTACTCCAGGTGGAGCGGAAGCTCTTGCTCGAAGCTCAGGCCGCGTAGCGCCAACTCTCGCGCCAGGCAGGCCTGGTAAGCTGATTCAAGCAGCCCGGGTCCCAGGCTGCGGTGTACCTCAATCGCCGCCCCAATAATCCCTTCCGTAACCTTATTAACCTCCATAATCCTCCCATCATCTTTCTCTCTGTGGTTGGAACCCCTTTTCCCTTTCTCTCTCCCCCAATTGTACTTCTCTGTGTTCTCTGTGTCTCTGTGGTTATACCTCTTTCGCTCTGACTCGCCTGGCGCGCCAGCCTATCCACCCGCTCATTCAGCGCATCCCCCGCGTGCCCGCGCACCCAGCGCCACTCCACCTCGTGCGGCTGCAGCGCCTCATCCAGCGCCTGCCACAGCTCCACGTTCTTCAGCGCCCCCGCTTTACGCCGCCACCCCCGCTTGCGCCAGTTCGGCAGCCACTCCGTGATGCCGCGCTTCAAGTACTCCGAGTCGGTCACCAGCGTCACCGCGCACGGGCGTTTCAGCGCCTGCAGCGCCTTGAGCGCCGCCGTCAGCTCCATGCGATTGTTCGTCGTGGGGTTCTCTGCGCCGGTCAGCACCTTCTCGGCGTCTTTGTACAGCAGCAGCGCCGCCCACCCGCCGGGACCCGGGTTCGGGTCGCAGGCGCCGTCCGTGTAGACCGTCACCTTGGGCAGCTCGCTCATGCCCGCCTCAGGGACTGGCGCGGTTCAGCGAAGCCGCCGTATCATCCAGCAGCTCCGCCAGCTCGGACACCTTGTCGATCGTGAAGTAATAGCGGAAGAGCTGCGTGGCTGCATCGCTCACCGCCCAGCGCACCGTGCGCCATGAGCTCAGGTTCGGCTCGGCGACGGCGTATTCCAGCAGCGAGAAAGCTTTCTCCCACTGCGGGTACGTCGCCGTCAGCGTCGGTTGCCCCGCCAGCGCCGCCGGGTCGTTGGGCAGCAGGGCGCCCGCCTGCGCCAGGCGTCCCTGGCTCTCCGGCTGCAGCAGGTATTTCACCAGCAGCCAGGCGGCTAACTGCTCCTCGGCGCTGGATTCCAGCACCTGGAAGGAAGGTCCGTAGACCGGCAGCACCGCCTCCCCGTCCGGCGTGGGGTAGGGCAGCACCGTCCACTCGTCGCGCGAGCCCAGGTCGGCGAAAACCGCTTCCTGCTGCGGGATCATGGCTGGCGAGCCGCTGGTGAACAGCGCCCGCCGCCCGGCGAATTCATCGGCGGCGATCTTGTCCTCGCCCAGCCAGGCGCAGCCGCTATCCAGCAGGTCGCGCAGGAAGCGCAGCGCCTGCTCCACCTGCGGCGTGGCGAAGCGGTAGCCCTTGCCATTCGCGGCGACGGCATCTGCCCCGAAAGCCTCCAGCCAGCCCAGCGCCGCCGGGTAATCCGTGGAGATCAGCCAGCCGCCCGCCCCGTTATCGTCCGGGTCAGCCTTCGCCGCGGCGCACGCCTGCGCTTTGAATTGGGCGGGCGTGCTCGGCGGGGTGCTGAAGCCCAGCTCCTCCGCCCACGTCTGGTTATAGAACAGCACGCTCGCCGAAGTCGCCGCCGGCAGCCCCATCAGCTTCCCCTGCCTCAGCTCGCGCTCCCACAGCGCGGCGGGGATGGCTTCCACCTGCGCCGCTGCCAGCCCCCACTCCGGGTCATCCACGTAACCGTCCAGCGCCAGCGCCGAGTCCGGCGCCTGGAAGCCGTAGCCGATCATCCCCTGCGGCAGCTCGTCCTGCTCCGCCGCCGCCAGCGCCTGCGCCAGTCCATCGTAGCTGCCTTGCGAGACCGCCCTGACCTTTATGCCCCATTCGTTGTTCTTGTTGAAATCCGCCGCCAGCGCATCCATTGCCTTGCCCAGCGCCCCGGACCACGGGTGCCAGAGCGTGATCTCCACGCCGTCCAGGTCGGCGGCGTCCACCCCCAGGTCCGAGGTGGGCAGCGGCGTCGGCGTGCGCGTCGGCGGCTTCGGCGTGGCTGGCGGCTTCAGGGGCGTTTTCGTGGGGTATCCCGAGGCGGTCAGCGCCACGCGCGTCATCTCGCCCGAAGACGGCAGGCAGGCGGAGAGCAGGATGGAGAATGCCAGTAGGGCAGCGATGAAGGGGTGTTTGCTGGCATGCATGGCGCGTAGATTTTATCATGGGGAGGGGGAGAGTAGAGAGTGGAGAATGGAGAGCAGTCTAGGGAAAGCCGGAGGTCAGACGGTAACCGCAGCTATTCAGTGTTTCAATATCTTTCAGCGCCTCAGTGATTCAGCTACCGTGTGACGCGCGGCAGAATACGTGCGGTAGTCGCCCGCCGGGCAGGTGAGCTCGGCGGTGGTTGCCAGGTTATAGGCGTAAGGGTCTCCGCTATCCTGGCCCTGCAGGCTGATCGTATACGCCTCGCCGCAGCGCGCCGCAAAATCTTGTGCCACCTTCGATGGCGTGAACGTGTTCCCGGAAAGCGGCGCCGGGTTGGAGAGATCGGGGCGGAAATCGTAGATCACGCTTTGCGTACCCGCGCCGCTGCGCGTGGCAAGCAGCTGAAAGTAAACCAGCCGCTGCCCGGATGCCACGGTGATCGTGAACGGCTCGACGTGGATCTTGCACAGGTCGGGCTTTGCCCGGTAGCAGCCCGCCTGCACCGAGCTGGCGTAAATATTCACCTCAGCCGAGGCGGACTGGGGTCCCCCGGGCGCGGCGAAGGGAGCAGCCAGGATCGCCGCCAGCAGAGGCAGGAGAAGGATGCGTTTCAATTGCATGGATGCTCCTCGCAGCCGGTGTGGCACTATGGCACGGCGGCTGGGCAAGTGAATACGCCCGTCGTCCCAAGGTTATACGCCCCGGGATCGCCGCTATCTCGCCCTTGCAGGCTGATCGAGTAGGACTTGCCGCAGATCGCCGCGTAATCCTGGGCCACCAGCGAGGGCGTGTACGACGATCCGGTGAAGGGCACAGGGTTGCTCAGGTCGGGGCGGAAATCATACAGCAAGCTAGGGCTGCCGCCCTGGGGAATGGGCGTAAGCTGGAAGTAAACCAGCCTTGTGCCGGACGCCAGGTTGATGGTGAACGGCTCGACGTGCAGGCGGCAGTCGTTAGGCGCTGCGATATAACAGCCCGCCCTGGATCGGGCTGGCGTAGATCGTGGGAGCGGCGGATGCCCTGTAGCGTTGCTGGATAGCCGGCAAGGCTACCAGGGTTGCCAGGATCGCGGTCAGAAAAGCCGAGAGGTACAAGAAACGCTTGCGCATGCCAGCCTCCATCTTGGGGATATGGGGTGAAAATTGGCGAAATTATACCCCCCTTTATTCGCTTTGAGTACCAGGTTACGAAGCTGATAGGATGGCATTCTACGGAATGCTACTTATAGTCTGTAGCCTGATAGTAGCGTAATAGGTATCCTGATTCAACGTAACTAAGTTCAAGGAGCCAGATATGAGTGATGATGTCCTTCGGCGCTTAGGATTACGAATCCGTGGGTTGCGCGAAAAGGCAAACACATCTCAGGAAGCACTAGGGCAAATCGCTGGTTTACATCGTACATATATTGGAGCAATTGAACGGGGTGAGCGTAACCCTTCAGTACTGAGTTTAAAGAAAATCGCGGATGCACTCAAAGTGACATTGGGGGATTTGTTTGATGAGTAGGGCATACTATGCCGCTCCAGTTGAGACTTTCTTAACGAAAATCCGAACGCAATTTTAGGTGTTCTTGCTGATCATTATGAGTTTGATCTGGAAGATCAGCAAAAATTTGCATGGAAGGTCCAAATTGACATCTTAAAGCATGCGTTAGAAGGCAGTTCCGGCTTTGTGTTCTTTGAGTTTTCGATACCAAGAATGGGAAAGCGAGTTGATGTTGTTCTTCTTATAAAAGGGGTTGTGTTCGTTCTTGAGTTCAAAGTCGGCGAAAAGAGCTATCCAGCTTATGCTTTGGAGCAGGTGATTGATTACGCGTTAGATTTAAAAAATTTTCATGAAACAAGCCATCTATGCCCTATTGTTCCAATACTCGTTTCCACAAATGCAAAGGCGATTAATACGACCATTAATGTGTTTCCAGATCAAGTCTACAAGCCGTTATTGGCCAATTCCAATACATTAGCTAGCCAATTGGATTATTGTCTACAATCCATTGATGCAAATCCGCTTGATCCCTTGGTTTGGGAAGCCGGGCGATACAAGCCTACGCCTACGATTATTGAGGCCGCCCAGGCATTGTATAAAGGGCACAATGTTACTGAAATTACACGCTCTGATTCGGGGGCAATAAATTTGAGCGAAACATCCAACGCTATCGATAGCATTATTACCAAGACTAAATACAACCATCAAAAGGCGATTTGTTTTATTACGGGTGTACCCGGAGCAGGAAAAACGTTAGCTGGATTGAATATTGCGAACCATCGTTTACAAATGGGTCCTGATGAACACGCTGTGTTTTTGTCTGGAAATGGTCCTTTGGTGACCGTTTTACAGGAGGCTCTAATTCGGGATGAGGTCACCAAGGGGGTAAAAGAGGAAGGATTCTGCTAGAAAAGCGCGAGCCTTCATCCAAAATATTCATCATTTTCGCGATGAATATGCCAAGAATGTAATCGTACCAACCGAACGTGTAGTCATTTTTGATGAAGCTCAACGCGCATGGACCAGTGATAAAGCGTCCGACTTTATGAGACGAAAGAGAGGATAATAAATTTCTCGATGTCGGAGCCGGAATTCTTGATCAGCGTAATGGATCGGCATACCGATTGGGCTGTCATCATCTGCTTAATTGGAGGAGGCCAGGAGATTCATACGGGAGAAGCTGGGTTGCCAGAATGGTTTATTACATTACAGAGGCATTTCCTAAATTGGAAGGTGTATATTTCTCAAAGGATTACTGATGCTGAATACTTGCCGAATATGAAACCAGTTGATTTACTCTCTCCCGACCGATTAACCATAGATGATCGGTTGCACTTAGCTGTTTCGGTCAGATCATTCCGTTCTGAAAAAGTATCTGCCCTTGTAAAAGCCATTTTAGATTGCGATTTGGATCAAGCCAAGATTTTATATACTCAAGTATCCCATAGTTATCCAATAATATTAACACGAGATCTAAACGCGTGCACGAAATTGGTTACGTCAGAGGGCGCGAGGTGGTGAGCGTTTCGGTATACTCGCCAGTTCTGGTGCAGCACGATTGCGCCCTGAAGGTATCTATGTGAACGCAGATATCGATGTAGAACATTGGTTCCTAGATGATCATCAGGATGTGCGCTCGTCTTTTTCTCTTGAGGGGACTGCGACTGAGTTTGAAATTCAAGGGTTGGAGCTGGATTGGGCTATGGTGGCTTGGGATGCCGATTTACGATATAAAGAAGGGGGGTGGGAATATAAAGCGTTTAAAGGTACGAAATGGCAAACAATCGGTGATGCAACCCGTCAACTATATCGGAAGAATGCTTACCGCGTTTTGCTTACACGTGCCCGACAAGGGATGATCATTTATCTTCCATATGGGGATGAAGACGATATTACCCGTTTGCCTTCCTTCTACGACAGTACTTATAAATATTTATTAAACATCGGGATTTAGGTTCTGATATAGTTGGTTTCAAAGCGTATTCCTTAAGTCGATATTCCCTGATCAATCGGGCAAAGAAAGTTGAGATTGGTGGCATTTAACCGTAAAATAGTTAGCGATTAGGAAAAAATTACGAATGGAGAACGTCTACTTTTGAGCAATGTTCGCATTCATCGTTCTGGAAGACAGTGGGATGATGATCAGACCGTTCACACCTCAATCTGCACGAAAGGACATTGGAACACGAAAACCGCGAAAAACCGCGAAAGCCACGAACCACAGCTTCAGTGCACACTCCATCTTTCGCCTCTTTCGTGTTCTTTCGTGCATTTCGTGATCCAAACGCTCGTGTTCCAAAACTTCCGCCTTATTTACCGTCCAATATCCCACTTGAGCCCCGGCCATGGACCCACATCCCTCCCGCAAAGGCTATAACTTCTCCCCCCTCTCGTACGCCGTCATTGGCGCCTGCCAGGATGTCCAGCGCCAGCTTGGCGTTCATTGCATGGAAGTGGATTACCAGCGTGCCCTGGAGATTGCCCTCAGCAAGCGCGGGCTGAGCTGGCAGCGCGAAGTTGAAATTCCCATTGCCTATGATAGCATCGTTGTCACCAAACGCAGGGTGGATTTTGTCATCGAAGAGGGTGCTGACCAGCTCATCCTGGAGACCAAGGCAGCCAGCGAGATCAAGCCCGAAGATGTCGAGCAGTGCCTGTTATATCTGCACCAGGGAGACTATCGCTTGTGCCTGCTGGTGAATTTCGGGCAGAAACCGTTAGCGGTTCGCCGCTTTGTACATACCCCCAAATAGATAGCTGGGCGGGCTAAGACTTTCGCGACTTTGCTTCCTTTCGCGCACGTTCATTTCGTGTTCCATTCGTTTTTCTGCCACATAAACCAAGGAAACAATGCCGCCCCATCTCGGGTGCCTTACACCTCCGCGCCATCTCGCCTCTAACCTCTCCGTCAGGAATCCCGCTTGACTTTTCCCCCGCTTTCTGCTAATCTATTGCTGTGCGATATGTCGCATGGCGACATATAACCGGGGGTTTTTAGATGATAGTGCGGCGGATCCCCTGGTTGGCTGCTCTTTGCCAGGAGATCCGCCCTCCACAGGAGGTTACCCATGTCCCAGGAATTTGGCACGACCCCACCCCAGGCGCAGAAGCAAGGCATCGCCAGCGGCTGCCTGACCCGCCTCATCCGCTACGGCTGGATTGCCGTCATCGTCCTCATCGTCGGCGGCGCCCTCTTCTCCATCGCCCGCGCCTCCATCTACAAGATCCGCCCCTACGAGCGCGGCCTGCACCTGCGCGGCGGGCGCTTCATCGGCATCGACGGTCCCGGCTGGCACGCCCAGATCCCCTTCGTCGATACCGTCATCGGGCTCAACGTCGTCGAGCGCCCCGGCGTCATCGATAGCCTGGCTGCCATGACCGCCGACGATGTCACCCTGGATATCTCCCTGCTCTACACCTACCGCGTCCCCGACCCCGTGCGCTACGCCCTGGAGGTCTCCAACCCGGTCGAGATCGTCGCCGGCTTCGTCCAGGGCACCCTGCGTGACGTGGTCAACACCCACGATATGGACGAGGTGATGCATGACCGGGTCAAGATCAACCAGGAGGTGATGGAAGCCCTGCAGAAGCGCGAGGAACAGTACGGCGTCGAGTTCGTCCTCGTCCAGGTCCAGAGCGCCTCGCCCCCCGTGGAGGTGGTCAATGCCATCAAGGACCAGATGGTCGCCGTGCAGCTCCAGGAGAAAGCCTCCGCTGAAGCCTCCCAGCAGCGCACCCTGGCCGACAGCCAGTTTTACACTACCCAGAAGGAAGCTGACGGCGAGGCGTACCAGATCACCAAGCTCGCCGAGGCGGAAGCCCAGCGCATCCAGCTCACCTCCCAGGCGCAGCGCGACGCCCTGCGCCTCGTGCTGGAGGAGCTGCAGGGCAGGGGTCCGCTGGCGGAGCAGTACATCCAGGTGCTCATCGCCCAGGCGCTCCAGGAAAACAGCAAGTGGATCATCAGCAGCGGCGGGCCGATGCCCGTCATCGACCTGCGCGACCCGCCGTCCCCACCGCCCAGCCGGCGACCACCCCGTAGCCTCCGCCCTGCCCTCTTGCCCTCCTGCCCCTCTCCCATTGATGGGAGAGGGGTTGGGGTGAGGGCTAGGGCGTTTCGGTCGCCTGCGTCTTCCTTAACCTTTGGTAGAATTAGGCTGTAACCCAAGAACTGCGTTGTGCCTGTTAGGAAAGGAGAATTCCCATGTCCGCCAAGTATCCCGTAAAATATCTGGATATCCCGCCTGCTGGTCGCCGTGCTGGCGCTCAGCTTGCTGGCAGGCGCGCTGCCGCAAACGGCGTCGGCTGCCGCCCGGTGCGCCGCAGCCTATACCGTCAAGCAGGGGGACACCCTGGCGACCATCGGCAAGAAGTTCGATATCAAGCCCTACTCGATCGCCGTCGAGAATAAAATGGCTGTGCCCTACCCCATCTTCGTCGGGCAGCGCCTCTGCATCCCCGACAAGGATTTAAACGGCAGCCTGGCGGGCAAGTACGCCAACGCCGCTCGCCGCTTACTTCACCGCCGGCTTCACCCCGGCTGGCATTTATATCCAGCCCTCCAACTATCCCAAGAACCCGGTGTGGGTCAAGGGCGACAACGCCGCCGATAAGGTCACGAGCTTCGTCAAGATCGGCAGGCTGAACGCCAGAGCCACGGGCAACAGCCGCGTCACCTTTACCCTGCCCTCGGAGCTGAAGAAAGCCAAGACGCTCACCATCTGCCTCAAGGATATCCTCTCCGATTACAACCAGTGTGTCACCTCCCGCCCAAGAAGTAGCCATGGGCAGGTACGGGTTTCTCGTCCGCCGGAACAATGGTTCGCCGTCATCGGAGTAGCCGGAATCTTACAAAACGCTGATCGATGCTGTCGGATGCTTGACAGATTGGGCATACGGCTGTAAAATCCAGCCCAATATCGACACGGATCATATCCACATGCAGCATACCCGCTTTTTTGCGCCCTATTATTACTTTGGCGACCGGTCCCCGGCAGCCGTTAGTGGCGCTTAAGCGGGTAAGAGACAGTTTCTCGAACCCAGGACGCGAGGCTAACGGCCTCGCGTTTTTTGTTTATCAGCGGAGGGAGCAATGCCGGTAAGAGGAGTCAGAGGTGCGACAACCGTGGATGCCGATGAAGAAGAGGCGATCCTGAACGCCACGGTCGAGCTATTGCAAGCCTTGCTCGCCGCGAACCCCGGGATGCAGGCGCCGGATATCGCCAGCGCCTGGTTCACCGCCACGCCGGACCTGCACGCCGCCTTCCCGGCGCGGGCAGCCCGCCAGATGGGCTGGTCAGAGACGGCGCTGATGTGCGCCCAGGAGCTGCAGGTGCCGGGCGGGCTGGAGCGCTGCATCCGCGTGCTGCTGCACTGGAATACCGACCTGTCCCAGGCGGAAGTCAAGCATGTGTATTTACGGGAAGCGCATATCTTGCGCCCTGATTTGAAGAAAGAAGATTAGAACCGCCAGGAGGCGAAGATCGCAAAGGTTTACGGTGAAGGCGAGATTTTAATCATCCTATCGATTATTCTTTGCGTACTTTGCGACTTAGCGGTGAATCTGTTCGGTGAGGAGAGAAGAAGATGATGATCATTATGCACACGTACGCAACACAAGAAGAGATCGATGCCGTGGTTGGGGTGGTGCGCGCCAGTGGCTTGCGGGCGCACCTCTCCACCGGCGAGGAGCGCACCATCATCGGCGCCATCGGCGATGGGCGGGTGATCGACAAGGAGCAGTTCCTCTACCTGCCGGGCGTTGACCGGGTGGTGCCGATCTCGCGCCCCTACAAGCTGGCTTCCAGGGAGTTCAGCCCCAACAATACGGTCTTTCCCATTGATGGGGTCGGGATCGGCGGCGACCAGGTGCTCATCATCGCCGGTCCTTGCTCGGTGGAGAGCCGCACGCAGCTCCTGGAGATCGCCCACGCCGTGCGCGAGGCTGGCGCCCACGCCCTGCGCGGCGGCGCTTACAAGCCGCGCACCTCGCCCTATGCCTTCCAGGGTCTGGGCGAGGAGGGCTTGCAGCTGCTTGCCGAGGCGCGTGAAGCTACCGGTATGCCCATCGTCACCGAGGTGATGGCGCCGGAGCAGGTGCCCCTGGTAGCCAGCTACGCCGACGTGCTGCAGATCGGGGCGCGCAACATGCAGAACTACAACCTGCTGCATGCCGCCGGCGAGAGCATGCACCCGGTGCTGCTCAAGCGCGGCATGATGGCAACCGTGGAGGAGCTGCTCATGGCGGCGGAGTACATCCTCTCGCACGGTAACCGCCGGGTGATGCTCTGCGAGCGCGGCATCCGCACCTTCGAGTCCTCCACGCGCAACACCACCGATATCAACGCCATCCCGGTGCTTAAATCCATGACTCACCTGCCGGTGGTGATCGACCCCAGCCACAGCACGGGCAACTGGGCTTTCGTGACCGCCATCGCCCGGGCGGGCATCGCCGCCGGCGCCGATGGGCTGATGGTGGAGGTGCACACCAACCCGGCAGAGGCGCTCTCGGATGGGGCGCAGTCGCTCAAGCCGGAACGCTTCGCCGATATGGTGAAGCAGGTCGCCGCCGTGGCGCAAGCGATCGGGCGTAGCATCGCCCCGGTGCATCACTAAGGCAGGGGCGATGCGATGGAGGAGCCTGACTTTAGCCAATTAGACGTGGTTGTGCTGGGCTTGGGGCTGGTGGGCGGATCGCTGGCGCTGGGCTTGCACGGTAAAGTGCGCCAGTTGCGGGCGGCGGACCCTGACTCCCAGGCGCGCGAGCGGGCGTTGGCGCTGGGGATCGTGGACGTTGCTACCGCCGATGCCGCCGAGGTGCTGGCCGGCGCCGATCTGGTCGTGCTGGCGGCGCCCGTGCGGGCTAACCTGGGGCTGGTGAAGGCGCTCCCGCGCCTGATGCCGGCGGGTGAAGCCGTGGTGCTCGACCTGGGGTCCACCAAGGCGGCGATCTGTGAAGCCTACGCCGGCTTGCCGCAGCGTTTCGACCCGCTGGGCGGGCATCCCATGGGCGGCAAGGAGAAGGGTGGGCTGGCGAACGCCGACGCCGGCATTTTCCACGGGGCGACCTTTGCCCTGGTAGCCCTGCCGCGCACTTCGCCACGGGCGCGCCTCCTGGCGGAAACGCTGGCGCGCTTGCTCGGCAGCCTGCCCGTCTGGATGGATGCGCAGGTACATGATCGCTGGGCGGCAGCCACCAGCCACCTGCCTTACCTGCTTTCCAACGCTCTGTCGCTCGCCACGCCCACCGAGGCGCGGGCGCTGGTGGGACCCGGCTTCCGCAGCGCCAGCCGCCTGGCGGGCGGCTTCACGCCGATGATGCTGGATGTGTTGTTGAGCAACCGCGATAATGTGCTGGAGGCAGCCGGGCGCTTTCGCAGCGAGCTAGAATCCTTGGAGGCAGCCCTGCGCCTGGGGGATGAATTTGCCCTGCGAGCGAGCCTGGAGCGCAGCGCGCGGCAATATTCCGAGCTGGTGGAGGCAAGGTCGTGAGGAGCAACGGTAAAGTGCAATTGAGGGTGGCGCCGGGGGTATCCTTGCAGGGTAGCTACCAGCCGCATGGGGATAAATCGCTGGCGCATCGCTCGGCGCTGCTGGCAGCGCTGGCGGAAGGCGAAAGCTGCATTGAAAACTTCCTGGTGGCAGGCGTAACCGGGGCTATGCTGCGGGCGCTGACCGCGCTGGGCGTTGCCTGGGAACTGGAATCGCGAGCGGCTGGGCGTGCGTGGCTTGGGCATCGATGGGTTGGATCCACCCAGGGAACCGATCGATTGCGGCAATTCAGCCACCACGCTGCGCTTGCTGGCAGGCGGGTTGGCAGCGGCGGGCGTGCGCGCCACGCTGGACGGCTCGCCCGGTCTGCGTCGCAGACCGATGGGTCGCATTATCGAGCCGTTGCGGCTCATGGGCGTGCCGGTCACAGCGCAGGATAACCGCGCCCCATTGGCGCTGGGGTCAGCTCGCATGCCGCTCCACGCGCTGGCGTACCAACTGCCGGTCGCCAGCGCCCAGGTGAAATCCTGCCTGTTGCTGGCGGCGCTGGCGGCAAGCGGACCGACCATCCTGGATGAGCCAGGTCCTTCGCGCGATCACACCGAGCGCATGCTGAGAAACCTTGGCTTCCGGGTCAGTAGCGAGGTGTTAGCGGTTGGCGATAAAAGCCTCTACCGCACGCAGCTTGAGCCGCCCACTCGCCTGGCGATCCCGCCGCAGAAGCTGAGGCTGCCAGGCGATATTTCGGCGGCGGCGTTCCTCATCGTTGCTGCGCTCATCACACCGGGCTCGCAGATCGTGATCCAGGAAGTGGGTCTGAACCCGACGCGCACCGGATTGATTGAGGTGCTGCAAGCCATGGGTGCAGAGATCCAGGTGAGGGCAATCGGTGAGCGCCATGGCGAGCCCCTCGGCGACCTGAGCGTGCGGCACTCGGCGCTGCGGGGCGTTAGCGTCTCGGGCGAAGCGGTGGTGCGCATGATCGATGAGTTCCCCGCCTTTGCCATTGCCGCAGCTTTCGCGCGGGCGATACGGTGGTGAGCCAGGCAGAAGAGCTGCGCCATAAGGAATCGGACCGCATTGGGGCGCTGTGCCAGGAGCTCAACGTCCTGGGCGGCGATGCGGTCGAGACACAGGACGGGTTCATCATTCATGGCATGGGTGGGCTGAAGGGCGGCTCGGTCGATGCGCACGGCGACCACCGCCTGGCGATGGCGCTGGCGCTTGCCGGTCTGGCAGCGCAGGAGCCCGTGATCGTCAACGGCGCCGAAGCGTATTATGAATCCTTCCCCGATTATCCCCAGGTGTTGCAATCGCTGGGGGCAGAGGTGAGTGTGGAGGTCGTTGAAGCGTGAGCCCCTCCCTCTACCGCCTGGGATTGACCGGTTACCCGCTGGATCACAGCCTCTCGCCCAGCCTGCACGTCGCCGCCTTGCAGGCGTGCGCATTGCCGGGCGAATACCGCCTGTATCCCGTTCCGCCCGAGGATGAGACTGGGCTGCAGGAGCTCCTGGAGCGGATGCGCAGCGAGGCGCTGCACGGCTTGAACGTCACCATCCCGCACAAGCGCAAGGTGCTCCCGCTGCTGGATGAGGTCAGCCCGACGGCGCAAGCGATCGGCGCGGTGAACACCATCTATGTTCGGGATGGGTCGCTGCGGGGCGAGAATACAGACGCCGCCGGGTTCCTCACCGACCTGGGGCGCGTGTTTCCTGTAACGGTACCGGGAGTCGCCCTGGTGCTGGGGGCGGGCGGGTCGGCGCGGGCGGTGGTCTATGCACTGCTGCAGGCAGGCTGGCAGGTGTGTGTAGCGGCGCGCCGCCTGGAGCAGGCGCAGGCGCTGCGCCAGGCGATCTCTACACGGGTGGAAGCCCTGGCATTGGATGCGGCGATGTTAAGCCGCCTGACGGAAGAGCGGCGAGTCGAGCTGCTGGTGAATGCCACTCCCCTGGGGATGGGGCGGCAGGCAGGCGAATCGCCCTTGCCGCAAGGCATGCGGTTGCCGGGGATGGCGTTCGTCTACGACCTGGTGTACAATCCGCCGGAAACAGCTTTGCTGCAGGCGGCGCGGAATGCCGGCTTGGCGTGCGCCAACGGGCTGGGCATGCTGGTGGAGCAGGCGCGCTTGGCGTTCAAGCTGTGGACCGGTTGTGAGGTGGAGCGGGAAGTGATGAACAGGGCAGTAACCCAATGAAAACTCGGGCGGCTCGAATGCAGAGCGCCTCGCCGCTGTTTTTCGCCACGCTGGGTGAGAGGATCGCCGCTTTGCAGCAGCGCGGCTACGACGTGATCCGGCTCGACATCGGCTCACCGGACCTGCCGCCTGCGCCGCATATCCTGGAAGCCCTGGCGCAAGCGGCGCGGCAGACCGACGCGCACGGCTACCAACCCCACAACGGCACAGCCGATCTGCGCCGCGCCTGGGCGGAGATGTACGCCCGCCTCTACCAGGTGCAGCTCGACCCGCAGCGGGAGGTACTGCCGCTATTGGGCTCGAAGGAGGGCATCTTCCACCTGCCGCTGGCGGTCATCGACCCGGGCGATGTGGTGCTGGTCCCCAACCCTGGTTATGTAACCTACACCCAGGGGGCGCGTTTTGCCGGCGGGGAGCCGTACGATCTGCCCTTGCTGCCGGAGCGCGACTTCTTGCCTGACCTTGACAGCATACCTGAACATATATTGAAACGCGCCCGGCTGCTGTGGCTGAACTACCCGGGCAATCCCACGGCGGCGACTGCGCCGCTTGAATTTTTCGCCGAGGCGGTGGCTTTCGCCCGCCAGCACGACCTGCTGGTGTGTCACGACGCCGCTTACAGCCAGGTGAGCTTCGACGGCTTCCACCCTCCCAGCCTGCTGCAGGCGCCGGGGGCTAAGGAAGTGGCAGTCGAGTTCAATACGCTGTCAAAATCACACAACATGGCGGGCTGGCGGGTAGGGGCTGCCGTGGGACACCCCGAGGTGCTGCGCTCGCTGTACAATCTGAAGACCAACGCCGACAGCGGTCATTTCCTGCCGGTACTGGCAGCCGCCACGGCGGCTATGACCGGCGACCAGACCTGGCTGCAAGAGCGCAACCTCGTCTACCAGGAGCGGCGTGACCGGGTGATGCAGGCGCTCAGAGAGCTGGGTTGGCAGGCAGCCACGCCCAGGGCTTCGCTGTATGTATGGTTCCACGTACCGCAGGGTTGGGACTCGGCAGGCTTTGCAACAGCAGCCCTCGAGCGTTCGCACATCAGCCTCACGCCGGGGACGGTATTTGGAACGCATGGAGAGGGCTATATCCGCCTGTCGCTCACCGAATCCACCGAGCGCGTTGCGCAGGCGATGGACAGGCTGGTGAAGGTATGGGGTTGACATGGGTCTGAGATTTGTAACGGCGGGTAAGTCGCACGGACCGGCGCTGACGGTGATTCTGGAAGGGATTCCAGCCGGGCTGGGTCTTACGGCAGCCGCGATTGACCGCGAGCTGCAGCGCAGGCAGCAGGGGCTGGGCGCCGGTCCGCGCATGAAGCTGGAGAGTGACGCGGTGCGCATCCTGGGCGGCGTGATGGAAGGCAAGACCACCGGCGCGCCGCTTGCCCTGCTGATCGAGAACCGCGACCATGCAAAATGGCGCGGGCGGGCGGTGGCGCCCTTCACTATCCCCCGTCCCGGGCATGCCGACCTGAGCGGGGCGATCAAGTATGGCTACCGCGACCTGCGCCCGGCGCTGGAGCGCGCCTCTGCCCGCGAGACAGCCGCGCGCGTGGCTGCCGGTGCAGTTTGCAAGGCATTTTTAGCGGAGCTGGGCATCCAGGTGGGTGGGTACGTGTTCGCCATCGGCGATATTTCCGCCGACTTGGGTGGCATTCCGCTGGATGAGCGCTCGCGCCGCGCCGAAGAGAGCCCGGTGCGTTGTCCCGATGCGGCGGCGTCCGCGGCGATGGAAAAGCGCATCCAGCAGGTGATGCAGGAGCGGGATACGCTGGGCGGGCTGATCGATGTGCTTGCCCTGGGTGTCCCGGCGGGGTTGGGGTCGTATGCGCAGTGGGACCAGCGGCTGGAGGCGCGGCTGGGCGCTGCCCTGCTGAGTGTGCCGGCTATTAAGGGCGTGGAGATCGGACCGGCTTTTGAGAATGCCCGCCTGCCGGGGACGCAGGCGCAAGACGCCATCCGGCTGGAAGGTGAAACGCTGGTCAGGCAGGGTGGGCGCAACGGCGGTCTGGAAGGCGGCGTCACTACCGGGCAGCCCATCGTGCTGCGGGCGGCGATGAAGCCTATCGCTACCACGCTCACCGCCCAGCCGTCGGTCGACCTGGCGCGTGGGCAGGAGGTGCAGACGCAGTACGAGCGCTCCGATTTCTGTCCCGTGCCGCGCGCTGTGCCGATCCTGGAAGCCATGCTGGCATTCACACTGGCGCAGGCGCTGCTCGAGAAGCTGGGCGGCGATTCGATGGACGAGATCAAACCGCGCTTTGCCGCGCTGCGCCAGCCGCGCCTGGGCGATTTGAAGATGGACGGGGATGCGCACGTTTTTTGGCCCGAGGAGCTCAGTTGAGCACTGGCGAGAAGATCTTCATCTACGGTCCGCCTGGCTCGGGGAAGAGTGCGGCGGGGAGACATCTGGCAAGCGCACTGGGCTTGCCCTTCTATGATCTGGATGAGGAGATCGAGGCGCGCAGCCGGGCGACCATCCCCGAGCTGTTCCAGCGCGAGGGCGAGGCTGGCTTCCGGCGGCGGGAGCGCAGGGTGCTGGCGAAATTTCTGGTCGGAGCCGGGGTGGTGGCGCTGGGCGGCGGCGCGCTGCTCAATCCAAGCAACCGCAGTGACGTTGAAGCCGCCGGGCGGGTGATCTGCCTTTCCGCGGCTGTGGATGACCTGGTGGAGCGGCTGCTGGCGGACGTGGAAGAGCGCCCGCTGCTGGCGGGCGACCTGCACAGCCGCCTGGCGGAGCTGCTGGAACACCGGGCTGCTCATTACAAATCCTTTGCGTTGCAGGTGGAGACCAGCGGTCTATCGCCGGATGCAACAGCCTGGGAAGCGCAGGTGCGGCTCGGGATGTTTCACGTGCGCGGCATGGGCAGCGGCTACGATGTGCGCGTCTTGCCGGGCGGTCTGGAACAAATTGGCGAGATGCTGGCGCAGCGCCACTTGAAAGCACCGGTGGCGCTGGTTGCCGATGAGCATGTGGCTCCGCTCTATGGCGAAAAAGTTCTCCGCTCGTTGGAGGCTGCCGGATTGGAGAGCCGCCTGGCGCTGATCCCGGCTGGCGAGCAGCACAAATCGCTCCAGACCGTCGATGCGCTGTGGGAGGCTTTCCTGGATGGCGGGTTGGAGCGCGGCAGCACCGTATTGGCGCTGGGCGGCGGCGTTACCGGCGACCTGGCAGGCTTCGCCGCCGCGACGTACCTGCGCGGCGTGGCGTGGGTGGCAGCGCCAACCTCGCTGCTGGCGATGGTAGATGCCAGCCTGGGAGGAAAGACCGGCGCCGACCTGCCGCGTGGGAAGAACCTGGTGGGGGCATTCCACCCGCCGCGCCTGGTGCTGGCTGACCCTTCTGCGCTCGCTAGCCTGCCAGAAGCTGAGCTGCGCTCCGGGCTGGCGGAGGTGGTGAAGGCGGGAGTGATCGGCGACGAAGCGCTGTTCCGGCTGTGCGCCTCGGGCTGGCAGGCGGTGATGGGGGCGCTGGATCGGGTCGTGCAGCGCTCGATGGCGGTGAAGGTGCGCCTGATCCAGGAAGACCCGTATGAAAAGGGTCAGCGGGCGGCGCTCAACCTGGGACACACCATCGGGCATGCGCTGGAGGCGGGCTCTGGTTACAAGCTGCGCCATGGCGAGGCGGTTTCGATCGGAATGGTCGCTGCGGCGCGAATGTCGGAGCGCCTGGGGATCGCCCAGCCGGGATTGGCAGAGGAGATCGCCGCAGCCTTGCAGGGTCTGGGCTTGCCGGTGGCGGCGCCTCCCGCAATGGATTGGGAGACGATCTTGCACGGGATGCGGGTGGATAAAAAGCGTTCGGGCGGGGCGCTGCGCTTTGCCCTGCCGGTGCACATTGGAAAAGTGCAAGTGGGGATCGAAGTACCTGATGTCGATCTGATCCGCAGCGTCCTTTTTTAGGAGCTTCTATGCCAGCCATCTTGATCTTACACGGACCGAACTTGAACCTCCTGGGCTCGCGCGAGACCGATATCTACGGCACGCTCAGCCTGGAAGAGATCGACCGGCGCCTGCACCTGGCGGGCGCGGAGCTGGGCTTGGATGTGCGCAGCTTCCAATCGAACCAGGAGGGCGACTTGATAGACGCCCTGCATGAAGCCAGGAGCTGGGCTGCGGGCGTGGTGTTCAATCCGGCAGGATATACCCATACCTCGGTCGCCCTGCGCGATGCGGTGGCAGCCATCCGCCTGCCGGTGGTGGAGGTGCACCTCTCGAACGTCTACGGGCGTGAGGCATTCCGGCATGAATCACTGATCGCCCCGGTTTGCGCAGGCACGATCGCCGGCTTTGGCTGGCGCTCTTACTTGTTGGGACTCTCTGCCCTGGCGGGTATCATCCAGGGTGATCGCTGACGGGATTTTTCTCAGAGCTTCCTCTCCATCTCGATGGTCGCTGCCGGCGCCAAACCCAGGTTGACCGGGGCAAAGCCGTAGCGCTCATAAATGGGACGTCCCAGCGGGGTGGCGTGCAGCCACAGGCGACCCGCCGCGCGGCGGCGCATCTCCTCGACGATCATCTCCATCAGGCGGCTGGCGATGCCCCGCCCGCGCCAGGCAGGCAGGGTGTACATGTTCATCACGTAGCCATCCAGGCCGCTCAGGTTCTCGCCCGTGGGCGGGCGGTAGAAGAGCAGCAATCCGCCGATAGCGATGGTCTCCTCCTGGCTCTCAGCCAGCCAGGCGAGGTAACTCTCCTTCTTCAGACTCTCTTCAAAATAACGCCGGTTGGCGCTCCATAATGAGGTGAGTCCCGGCTCCGGCGGCAGCATGCTCACTTCAGCCAGCATTGCCATGCGCAGGGGCAGGTAAGCCTCCAGGTCTTGCACGCCAGCCCGGCGGAAGGTTAGTTGGGGGAGGGGTTCGGTTGAGGCGTTGTCCATTGAATATCTCAAAATAAGGAAATCGATCAGTCAGCTTTCCTCGTCGGGCTCGAAGATGTCCTCGATGCGCAGCTCAAACAGGCGACGCTCAGGCGGAAAGCCAGCTCCAGGCTGGGGTCGTACCGCCCGGTCTCGATAGCGTTCACCGTCTGGCGCGAGACGTTAACCCGGGCTGCCAGGTCTGCCTGCGACCAGTCGCGCCCGGCGCGCAGGAGGCGCAGCTTATTCTTCATTCGTACTTTCTCGATAGGTAGAGTTTCGCAGCCATTGCCATGATAACCATGAATAGGGCGATGTACATGCCATCCGGCTGCGGGAAGCCAGCCACGCTGAGCATACCCAGGCTGAGCGTCAGGAGCGTGTGAAGCCGAAGCTGATGGCGATGGCTTCCAGCAGGGTCTTCTGCGCCAGCTCATCGAGCTGCCAGGATGGCGCGCAAGTACCCCTACGGCGATGAACAAGCCAGGGATCATGGGGAGCAACGCTACTAAGTAGGCGCCAGCGTTGAGAGTGCAGGGTTGTTTCCCAGCCAGGATACCGCAGATACGAGCAGGATCAGGTAGATCACAAAAGGGACCAGCAGGGGGCGCACCAGCACCCAGCGTTCTTTGGCTCTTTCAATCATATAGACCTCCGGAATTGGACGGCTTTTGTGCCGCAATCAGCACTTTTTAGGATGAAATCGATAGCTCCTCCTGGAAAATTGTAAAGCACGCTTGATATTATGTCAAGTATGCTTTACATAAATTAGGAGATAATCTCGCAAAAGCCACAGGGGTAGTCCACCGGTGTTCTTTCCCCACAAAACGATTGTAGGTCGAATGAGGTACGGATTTCGGGTCGCCCCTAAGATTGCGATGCTACGGATGGTCTGCTGGTTGGTAAAGGGCTGGGTAAAACTAAAACGACATGTATAATGAAGAGCGGAAGATTATAGGTTTAGACCGCCACTGCTTTTTATTTCCAAATCATAGGAGGGAAGGGGCAGCATGCAAACGGCTAAACTCACCATGCGAGTCAAGCTGGCTTACGGCTCGGGCGACCTGGGTTTTGCCCTCACCGACGCCATGATCGGGGTTTTATACGCCATCTTCCTGACGGACGTGGTCGGGCTGGCGCCAGCCATCGCCGCCGCGGCGATCTTCATCGGGCGCTCTTCGGACTACATCAACGATCCGATCGTGGGGTACATTACCGATCGCACGCGCTCGCGCTGGGGCAGGCGCAGACCCTACCTGCTCTTCGGAGCGCTCCCCTTTGCCGTCGCGTTTTCGATGCTATGGTGGCAACCTCCGCTGGCGGGGCAGGTGGGGCTTGCCGTCTACTATGGACTAGCATACGTCTTCTACGACCTGGCTGCCTCGTTCGTCTACATGCCCTATTACGCCCTGACCCCTGAGCTGAGCGACGATTACGACGAGCGCACCAGCCTGACCAGCTACCGCATGTTCTATTCGATCGTGGGCAGCATGATCGCTTTCATCGTCCCATTGGCGGTGATCGGCGTGATGGCGCCGGAGAGCTCCAGCGCCATCTTAGCGGTGGGTGTTGCTATGGCTGTGATCAGCGCGGCGCCCTTCTTCCTGGTTTTCTTCAGCACGCACGAGCGGGCGGAATTCCAGCAGTTGAAGCCGCCGGGCATCAAGGAGTCGCTGAGGGCGGCGTTCCGCAATAAGCCCTTCTTGTTCTCGCTGGGCATCTTCCTCTTCTCCTTCGGGGCGCTGGAGATCATGCAGAGCATGCTGCTTTACTTCCTGCGCTACCGCATGAACCTGGAAGAGCAAAGCGACTTGATCGCCGGCTGCCTTTTCGGCGCAGCGCTGCTCTCGCTGCCCTTCTGGAACTGGCTGTCTGGGCGTTGGGATAAGCGCGTGGCTTACATGTGCGGCATGCTCTTCTTGGGGCTGGTGATGACCACGATTATCTTCATCCCACCGGCGTGGGGGCTGGCGCCCATCCTGGTCATCGCCGCGCTGGCGGGCATCGGCTTCGGGGCGGTGCAGGTGCTGCCCTGGTCGATGCTGCCCGATGCCATCGAGTGGGACGAGCTGAAGACGGGCAGCCGGCACGAGGGCATGTTCTACAGCCTGGTGACCCTGTTCCGCAAGATGGCGTCTTCGCTGACGATCCCGCTCACCCTGCTGGTGCTGGGCTGGACGGGGTACGCGGCGAACTCGGCGCAGCAACCGCAGGCTGCCATAACTGGCATCCGGGTGATGATGGGACCTGTGCCCGCAGCTTTGCTGCTGGTCGGCGTGGTTTTCGCCTGGTTCTACCCGCTCAACCGCAAGCGCTTCGAAGCAGTGCGGGCAGAATTGGCTCAAAAGCGTGCCCTGCAGGAAGGAGGGTGATGAACAACATCCTGAAATTCTTGCGCTGGCTGGGGATTCCCGGCGGGCTGCTGTTGATCGGCGTGGGGCTGCGCGTGCGAAGCCCGCTGGTCAGGCTGCCGGCGCTGGTGATGGGGGGCATCGTGGGCTTGCTAGGCGGGTTGGTGGATATCGGGTCATTCCGCCCCAACCGGGCGTGGCTGAACCCGCGCATCCCGCAGGAAAGCTGGGCGGTGGTGGATGATGGGCTGCACAACTCGAACACCGACCTGGTATTCTGGCGGGGGGCTTTCTACCTGGTGCACGCTGCCTCGCCATACCACCTGGCGAGCGCCCAATGCCGCCTGGTGGTGCTGCGCTCGCCGGATGGGCGCCGTTGGGAGCGCCTTGCCATGCTGGACACGGCGCCGCAGGATATCCGCGACCCTAAGCTGGCGGTGATCGGCGACAGGCTGTTCCTGTACGCCCTGAAGAACGTGGCGCTCAACCCGGAGCCTTATACCACCGTCTACACGTCCAGCGCGGACGGCGTGACGTGGGAGCCGCTGGTCGAGATCGAGCCGCAAGGCTGGCTCTTCTGGCGACCCAAGAGCAGGGACGGCAAGACCTGGTACACGCCCGCTTACTGGTGGGAGCACGGGCGCTCGGCGCTGTTTGCTTCGGAAGATGGCATCCATTGGCGCTTCGTGGCGCAGATTTACGCCGGCGGGCGCAACGATGAGACGGATATTGAGTTCCTGCCGGACGGGCGCATGATCGCCACGGCGCGCCTGGAGTACAGCGAGAGCCCCTTCGGGCACCCGAGCGGCGCGACCCTGATCGCCACCTCGGACACAAGCTACCAGGCGTGGGAGAAGATGCTTGAGTTGCGGGTGACGAGGCTGGATGGACCGAACCTGTTCGCCTGGCGGGGGAAGGTGTACGCCGTGGGACGCTTCCAGCCAGAGGTGCGCGGTCCGCACGCCTGGCAGGGCAGCGCCTTTACCCGCAAGCGCACGGCGCTCTTCGCGGTCAGTGAGCAGGGTCTGATGCACCTCACCGACCTGCCCAGCTCCGGGGATACCTCCTACGCCGGGGTCGTGGTCAAGGACGATGTGCTGTACACGTGTTATTACACCAGCGACATCCGCCGCGACCCGCCATGGATCATCGGCATGCTCGACCCGTCCAGCATCCGCATGGCGCGGGTGCAGATGGAAGCATTGGAAGCGGCTGGAAGAGACGGGAATTAGAGTTAGCTAAGCAAAGAGGTTGAAGGGACGCCTCATGCCAGGGGGAACAGGATCAGCGTTTGCAGCTCGGCGGGCGGCGTGGTCTGCGGATCGTTGAGGTAGAACTCGTAAGCCACGCCGGTGGGCTGGACGCCCTGCGCCGCAATCCAGGCGGATAGGTCGTTGTACGCTGAGGCGACCTCGTTGTAGGGTCCGGTGTAGTGGCAGGCGGCGGACTTCCCGGCGGGGAGGAAGCCGGCTTGCAGCTCGCCTTTGCCGGGCAGGGGGCTGAGCACGGGGAAGCCGATCTCCATATCCAGGTTTTGCATGTCCATGTTGAAGTAGGCGACGTAGGGGGCGCCGGCGGGCGTTTCGCCCAGCTCGCCCAGGTATTGCATGAGCTTGCCATAGGATTTGCCCAGGACGCGGGGCAGGTCTTGTACAGAGGCGCGGGTGCGGATGGACAGGCTAGGTTGGGCGACGCGCTCGATGATCTCACACTGGTTGGACATAGTATTTGCCTCCTATCGATTAATATTTCTTCGTTAAATCGTTACTGTCTGAAAACAATTGCAATCGAATAGGTGTGGATTGTGGCCTGTTGGTAATATTATGTCCCTACATAGCATCCGGAGGGATTACTGCCCCATCCGTCAAGGATGATTTATTCTAAGGCAGGAGACTTTGCCAGCGTGCAGAGCCTGTCCCATGGTGTCGGCGCCTTCAGTCTCGACGCCCCAGATACGAACCTGCGGCTTGACCGATTTGATGGCAACCATCATCCCGGCAATCAATCCGCCACCACCGATGCTGATGAACACATCGGTCATTTCGGGCAGGTCTTCGAGGATTTCCAGTCCTAGCGAGCCATTGCCTGCCAACATTGCGGGATGATCGTAGGGATGGAGCGCCGCCATGCCTTGCTGCCGGTACGTATGCGCCATTTCAAACGCCTCGGGAAGTCCGGGCGCCAGCTCTACCTGCGCCCCGTAGGATTTCGTTGCCTCTATGTAATTGTTGTGGTGTGTACGCCGGCATGATGATCAGCGTACTGAATGCCCAAAACCTGCCCGGCGTAAGCCACGGCTTGAGCAAAATTTCCTCCGCTAACTGCAACAGCGCCATTGTCCTTTTGTGCCTGACTGAAGCTGGAGAACCTGGTTGAAGGCGCCACGTGGTTTGAATGAGCCGTGTCTTCTGAAAGTAGCTCATATTTTATATAAACATTCGTCCCAAGTTGTTGGCTGAGAGTCTGACTGCGGTAAAGCGGCGTGCGCCGGATATACGAGGCGGTCCGCCTACGGGCATCTTGCACATCCTGGAATGAGAACATCCTGTCACTTCTCCTTGAGCATGGACGAGCACCTACCTTTATTTGGATGAATTATATCTATATTCCGAGGCACTGCCGGAGTGTTTTCGCTTGCGAGTTTGCTCTATATTATTGCTGTGAAAACGATGCGCTGCTCGTTGACAAAGCCTGCCATTGGTCATATAGTTATGTGCTATGAGCCTCATTCAAGCAGAAAATCTGACCAAGGTATACGGTAGTGGCGATACGGCTGTCACCGCGCTCGACCATGTGAACCTGAGCGTGGAGGCGGGCGAGTTCGTGGCGGTGATGGGACCCAGCGGCTGCGGGAAATCGACGCTGCTGCACCTGCTGGGCGGGCTGGACCGCCCCAGCGAGGGGCGGGTGCTGATCGACGGGCAGCCGATCAACGAGCTCGGCGACGACGATCTGACCAGGCTGCGCCGGCGCAAGATCGGCTTCATCTTCCAGTTCTACAACCTGATCCCGGTGATGGACGCCACCGAGAATGCCGCCCTGCCGGTGACGCTGGATGGCACGAGCCCGGCGAAGGCGATGGCAAAAGCGCGGGATTGGCTGGAGAAGGTGGGGCTGGGCAACCGGTTGAAGAACCGCCCGGACCAGCTCTCGGGTGGGCAGCAGCAGCGCGTGGCGGTGGCGCGCGCCCTGGTGGCTGAGCCCGCCCTGGTGCTGGCGGACGAGCCGACGGGCAACCTGGATTCGCACGCTTCGGACGAGATCGCCGCTCTGCTGCGCCAGGTGGCGGACGAGTGGGGCAGGGCGGTGGTGATGGTGACGCACGATGCCCACGTGGCATCCTACGCCGACCGCATCATCTTCCTCAAGGATGGCTCGATCGTCGAAGAGAAACGACCCGATCCGCCGGGCAACGGCAGGGCGGGTACAGGAGACGGATAGCCATGTTCTGGTTCCAGATCAAGCTGGCAGGACGCTACCTGTGGGGGCGCAAGCTGCGCACCTTCCTGACCACACTGGCGATCGTGTTCGGCACGCTGGTGATCTTCGGTATGAACATCATCCTGCCCACGATGGTGCAGGCTTTCCAGTCCAACCTGCTGGCGGCGTCTGGGCAGGTGGATGTGACGATCACGCTGAAGACCGGCGAGGCGTTCTCACGCAAGGCGCTGAACCGGGTGCGGGCGGTGGAAGGCATCCGGGCGATCGCCGGGTCGCTGAGCCGCACGGTGAACATCCCCGCCGATTACTACGGCAGGGCGGATGTGACCGCGCTGACGCTGACCGGCATCGAGCCACGCGAGGCGCAAACGCTGCGCGCATACCCGGTCAAGGAAGGGCGCTTCCTGCGCTCCGGATGACACGTATGCCGCCGTGATCACCACCAGCCTGGCGGAGAGCCTGGGCTTGAAGGTGGGCGACGAGCTGAACCTGCCCACAGCAGAGGGCAGCGCCGCGCTGCGCGTCGTGGGGTTGCTGCCTGCCAGGGCGCTGCCGGGCAACGAGGAAGTGTTGCTGACGCTCTACCAGGCGCAGAAGCTGCTCGACCTGCCGGAGCGCATCAACACCATCGAAGCCAACCTGACGACGAGCGATGAAGCGCAGCGGCAAGCCATCCAGGCGAGCATCCAGGCGCTGCTGGGCGAGGATTACAGCCTGGGCGGGCTATCGAGTGGCACGGAGATCCTGGGGAGCATCAAGACCGGGCAGGCAGCCTTCAACCTGTTCGGCTTCCTCTCGCTGATCATGGGCGGCTTCATCATCTTCAACACCTTCCGCACGGTGGTGGCAGAGCGGCGCCACGATATCGGCATGTTGCGCTCGCTGGGGGCGAGCCGGCGGACGATCGTGGGGCTGATCATGACCGAAGGCTCGGTGCAGGGGATCGTGGGGACGACGATCGGCATCTTCCTGGGCTACCTGATGGGAGCCGGCATCCTGAAGATGATGAGCCCCATGATGAACCAGTTCATGCACCTGGAGATAGGCGCCCCGGTGGTCACGCCGGGGCTGGTGGCGCTCACCGTGGCGCTGGGCATCGGCGTCACGCTGCTGGCGGGGCTGCTGCCGGCATTCAGCGCGGCCGCGTAACGCCCCTGGAGGCACTCAGACCTTCTACGGCAGAGGTGGTGCAGCGTACCACCCGGGCAGGGGCGATTACGGGGCTCTTCTGCATCGTGCTGGCCGTCTTTGGGCTGCTCTCCGGTAATATGGGCCTCACCTCCCTGGGAGGCCTGTTGTTCCTGGTAGGATTGGTGCTGGTAGCGCCAGTGCTGGTCAAGCCGATCGCCTCGCTCTTCAGCCGGCTGATCCTGCTGATCCTGGCACGCGACGGCACGGGGCGCTGGCGCAGGGCAACCTGACGCGCCAGCCGACGCGGGCGGCGGTGACCGCCAGCGCCACCATGATCGGGCTGGCGATCATCGTCGGGCTGGGAGGCATGGTCTTCAGCCTGACGGGGACCTTCCTGAATATCCTGCAGAAGAGCCTGGGGAGCGATTACCTGCTGATGCCGCCTTCGGTGGGCGTGTGGTCGAGCAATATCGGCGCCAAGCCGGAGCTGGCGGACCGGCTGCGCGATATACCCGGCGTGGAGAGCGGTGAGCACGATGCGCTTCGCCAACGCCACGGCGAACGGCAAAGCGCTCTCGCTGCTGGGCATCGACCCGCAGGTCTACCCGCAGGTCGCCAGCCTGACCTTCCAGGAAGGCGACGCTGCCACAGCGTTTGCCGCACTGGGCTCCGAGCCGAGCCTGATCGTCAACGGCGTCTTCGCGGCGCAGTCGGGACTCAAGCCGGGGGATGTGGTGCAGCTTGTCACCCCCACGGGGCTCAAGCCCTACCGCATCGTCGCCATCGCCGGCGACTACCTGAACGCCAAGATCATGACGGCGTACATCTCGCAGGCAAACCTTTCGCGCGATTTCCGCAAGAACGAGGATATCTTCCTGCAGCTCAACCTGGCGCCGCAGGCGGATGCGAGCCGGGTGGAAGTGAAGATCAAAGAGGTGCTCCAGGATTACCCGCAGTTCAAGCTGGTCTCGGGCAAGGGCTATTTCGAGGAGAACAAGGCGCTGTTCGATTCGATCTTCATCTTCTACTTCGTGCTGCTGGGCGTGCTGACGCTGCCCTCGCTGATCGCCCTGCTCAACACGCTGGCGATCGGGGTGATCGAGCGCACGCGCGAGATCGGCATGCTGCGCGCGGTAGGGGCGACGCGGCGACAGGTGCGGCGCACGGTGATCGTGGAGTCGCTGCTGCTGGCAGCCATCGGCACGGCATTCGGGCTGCTGGCGGGGCTGTACCTGGGCTACGTGATGGTGCTGGGGCTGAGCGTGGGCGGCTTCCCGGTGGAGTATGTCTTCCCCGGGGCGGGCTTGCTGGCGGCGACGGCGGTGGGGCTGCTCTTCGGCGTGCTGGCGGCGCTGCTCCCGGCGCGGCAAGCCGCCCGGCTGGATATCATCCGGGCGCTGCGCTACGAGTAGAAAGACGAAGAGTACCCGAAAAACAGGGTGCTGGGTGGGTGCTGCCCACCCAGCACCCTGTTTTTGGGATTATTACCCTAAAAGTTATGGCTCAAGCGCCAGATAGCGAATATTCTCCAGCGAATCTTCTGGCGCATTCACATCCGGATCGAAGACCATTAATACTTTGCTGTCATTTTTTGGGGCTTTGATAACCGCCCAGCCATCAGCTTGAGCGCCTGGGAAGAGGGTTGTATACACCCAGGGGCGCGTCCAGGGTTTGGGGGTATAGATGCCGGATTGCCATACTTCGTTGCCATTCTGGTCACGCGAGCGAAAGGCCTGTTCACTGAGAGAGACCGGCCTGTCTTGTGTGTTGATGTAATTTAAACCCAGGCGGACGAGGATGTACTCCATCCCCTCTTCGAGAGGCTCGTTCATGGAGCTGGTATCCTTGACGGCGCGAAAGCTTCATCGCCACGGATGACCTCCAGCACGCGCACCTGCCAATCGTCTGTGACGGCTGTTTCTCCCAAGGGAAGCGGGCAGCCGGGGTCCTTCCAGCCTTTGGGGTCGGGTTGAATGCCCTGGTATTCGGCAGGGATGGCGATTGATGCTCCATTCTCCAGGGCGAAGTAGTAGGGTGGGGCGACATCGCCTCCATACACAGGGTCGAATACCAGGATCATGTCCCGCTCCGTGGCGGGGATGATCCCATCCACCCAGCCAGTGAACGTCTCTGCCGTGAACAAGTCCTTGTAGAGAAATTCGGGGGCGGGCAACTCATCAAATTCATCTTTGTGCGTCCCAAGCTGGTCGCCGGTCATATACATTTCACCCAATGAGATTGAATGGGGGGCGTCATCGATGCTGGTGCAGCGGATATACACACTGGCGACGGCATACTCGCTGCCTTCCGGTGGAGGGGGGGTATCCGGGCTGTCCTGGCGCAGGATTTCCAGGGCTTGATCGCCGCGGTAAAACTCCTGCACCTGGATGTCCCAGCCGGGTGTTGAGACGAGCTGGCCAAGCGGGATCGGGTTCTGGCGCGTGGCGCCGGGTTGTGAAGGGGATTGGGGCGCATCGGCTGGTGGGGCCTCCTCGCCTGGCGGGACATCCTCACCAGGTGCCACATTTAAGGTTACCTGTGGATTTTCACTTTGGGTACCTGCTGGCGATGTGGAGGTGGAACAGGCTGTCCCAAGGAGCGCGGCTGCCAAAATGATTGTGAAGAATAATATTACAGGATGTGTTTTTCGATGCATGGCGTCCTCCCAACCGAACTTTGATCTTATTTGCCGATACCCATTAGCCAAATTGCTATAATGTTCTCACAAGCTACTCATAGCAATCATTCTCTGAGCCGCTGATTTACTTCCAGCGACAAAGAATCCCAGAAATCCAACCGAATAGGGATCCTTCGGTCGCCACGAACGCTCCCTCAGGCTGACAACCAGGTCACATCTTGCGTAGGCAGCATCTCTTAATTATATTCTTTGATATTAACAGGCTCAATAACATCCTTGTAAGGAAATCCAAGTCCGCCTTATTTTGAATAGGCTTATGGCATAATAATCAGGGATAGGTGACTTTTGCCCTGGTAAACCTGTTAAGGGCGTAGTCCAGTGGAGAGCGATTCGACGCACGTTGTAGGGAGGATAACTGAATGGTCAGAACCCTGAATCTCAGTCGTAAGCCCTTTCTTTTGGTTGCGTTATTTATATTTGTACCCATGATGTTCGTCTCAATAAGCTGTAACGCCCCGACGAAGACGCCTGTCGCCGCGCCGCAGGAACCGCCGGCGGATGCGCCGATGGTTTTGCCGTCAGCTGCGCCTATTGGAATGCTCTGGCGGAAGCGCCCGTGGATGCACCCGCGGATGCGCCTGTGGCGACTGTCGAAATCCAAACTGGCCAGGAAGCGCCCGCGGCAATGACCGCAAGAGACTTTTACGGCCCGGCGTGCGAGAGCGGGGAAGAGGAAGGCGCTCCCTATCACTGGTCCGTTGAATTATTACAAGATCCGGCTACAGGCAAGCTTGAGGGGACGATCAAGTTCCACGCCTGCCCGGGCGGCGGGCGGGCGGTTTACCGGGTGAGCGGGACGACTGGCGATGGTATCGTATTCACACTGGCTGGAAAAAGGTGGAAGTCGGCGGAGGCGATCTCTTCGGGACTGCGCCCGCACAGGAAACATTTACCTTCGATAGCAGCACAGGCCAGCTCAGCCCGAATTTAGCTCCTAAGCCAACTTTCATGTGGATCAGAAATTCTCTCTCCCGGCTGGCAGCGGCATTGTCCTGGAACAGGTCCAGCTACGCCCTGATGAGCGTGTTCCTGCTCACCATCCTGCTCATCCTGTACATCTGGCAGCCGCTGGCACGGAGTACCTGGCGCTGTTCAACCCGGCCTACCCGCTGTGGGTGCAGATCGACTGGCTGCTGGTGGGCATCTTCGCCTTTATGTCGCTGATGATCATGGCGGGCGCCGACCTGCGCCACGACGCCCAGGTCGCCTTCGTGGGGCTGGTGGGCGGGCTGGTGATCGAGAGCTGGGGCACGCAGACCTCATTGTGGACGTACTACACGAACGAGCGCCCGCCGCTGTGGATCATCCCCGCCTGGCCCATCGCCAGCCTGGCGATCGACCGCATGGCGCGGCTGGCGGATCGCCTGCTGCCCGCCGGGCAGGGCAAGGCGTACCGGCGGCTGTACGCGGCGTGCTTTGGGATTTTCCTGCTGATCATGGTGCGCTTTATCTGGCCGACTTTCGATAAGCCGCTGACCTGGATGGCGCTGCTTCTCTGCCTGCTGCTCATCCTGGTCCCCTATGACCGCCGCCTGGCGCTGCTGACCTTTGCTGCTGGGGCGGGGCTGGGCTACTTCCTGGAGCGCTGGGGGACGACGCGCGAGTGCTGGACGTACTACACCGGGCAGACGCCGCCTCTCTTCGCCGTGCTGGCGCACGGCATGGCGGCGGTGGCTTTCTGGCGGGCGAGATTATTGTTGGTGATGGTGGTTGTCCGGTTACCGAAAGAAGCAGGTCTTTATCCAACGCGGAACCGGGGCGCAGCAGCTCGATGTTGAGTAAGCACCCAGGTAAAAGATTCTCGCTGCGCCCCTACCGGCGCCTCTGGCGGTGGATAGCAACGACCTGGCGCTGGAGTCTCCTATCTCAATCCGGCACAGAGTCGAACGGGTCGGGCATGGCGGGGTCGGCGCCCAGGGTGCGCGCCATCTGCTCGCGGCTGCGGTCGGTGGTGAACTCCACCCAGAGCGGGAAATGGTCGGAGAGGCGGTAAGACATCTGCAAGAGGGTTAGCTCTTTGAAAGCTGCCCCAGCGATGTCGATCACACCGGCGCGCTCGCTTGCCTCGAGGGTCAGGTCGCCCATGAACCAGGCGACCTGGTCGTAGTGCTTGGGCTTGGTATCGTAGGTGGTCCTGAGGTTGAGCAGTTGCGGCGGGACTATCAAGCCGGTGGAGATGAACGCCTGGAAGAGGGGGTTGTCGCCGCGCGTCTCGATGTTGAAATCGCCCAGGACGATCAGGTTGCTCTCCTCGCCGCCGGACCTGGCCCGCTGGCGGATCTCGCTGGCGATGAAGGCTGCGAGGGCTTTGATCTCCGGCAGGCGGTCGGCGGGGATATTGCCGTACCTGATGTGGGCAGTGAGCAGGGCAAAGCGCTCGACGGCGGAGTGGAAGCCGACGATGTAGGGCGTGCGGTCGAACTGCGCCACGGGGTTGCCCTCGGCGGTGGGCGGCAGGACGATCTCGCCTGCCAGCCCGGAGGGCTCCACCCGGCGCTTATCGTAAATGAAGGACAGGCGCTCGGCGTTGCCCTTGGGACCGGCGGAGACATCGCTGAGGATCAAGCCCCAATCTGGACCGAGGAAGTCATTCACCAACATGCGCACGCCGGAGGTATCCGTTTTGACTTCCTGGATGGCGATGACATCGTAGCCGCGCACGATCTCGGCGATGCAAGCCATGGCGCGCAGGTTGCGCTTGGGCTCGGTGGGGCTATCGCCCCAGCCGTTGAAAACCCGCCCGAAGCCGCGGATGTTCCAGGTGCCGATGATCAGGTTCTGGTCGGTGACTTTTTGCGGCACGCCGGAGCGCTGGATGCGGCGGCGCAGGCGGACGATATCTTCGACGACGGGACGGGGGTAGTCAGCGTAATCCATGCGGTTTTCTCCTTTAACGGCGATTAATGAAACATTAAACCACAAAGGGCGCGAAGGGAGCACAAAGGTCGCCAAGTATTTTAGGTAAACAAACCTATTATCTGAACCATAAATCACTTGGAGCTCTTCGCGCCGCCTTTGTGTGCTTTGGGATTCATGGTTTCGCATCGCGCCCTTGAGCCTCAACCTGATCCAGGGCGAGGAGAAGTTTGTGCAGGGCGTGAGCCAGGGAGGCGAGGCGGGCAGGGTCGACCTTGTCGGGCGTGTCGTGGGGGGTATGGGTAATGTGTGCGCAGATCTCCGAAAAATACTCGGTGGTGATCGCCAGGGCAGGCACCCCGCTCTGGACGAAGACCATGTGGTCGCCCTGGTACCACTGCTCGCCCTCCGGTAACCCGGAATGGGTGGAGAAGACGCTCGCTGACCAGGCTTGAGACGGGCTCGGGACATTCGTAGAGGGAGTAGGCGGTTGCGCCGCGGATGTAGCCCACGCCATCCAGGTTGATGTTGAGCAAAATATCGCCCATCTTGCCCTGGTTGCGCTGCAGGTACTGGATCTCGCCGGGGGCGGCGTAGTAGTCCTCGCCGTTGACGGCGACGATCTCGACGCCCAGCGTGCCGGAATAGTCGTGCAGCAGCTCGGCGAGCAACAGCAGGGTGACCACGCCGGCGGCGTTATCCAGGGCGCCGGGCGTGCCTTGCTTGGCGTCGATGTGGGCGGTGAGGACGACGCGCCGGGCGGCAGACGGATTCTTGACGGCAATCACGTTGCAGCCGGTGGCAGGGATGCGCTGGGAGGCGCTGGCGAGGGAAACCGGGCTGCCGGCGTGCTGCAGCAGCCTCTCGCCTTCTTCCGCGGTGAGGTAG
Source organism: uncultured Chloroflexia bacterium (assembly GCA_963702535.1). Taxonomy (GTDB): domain Bacteria; phylum Chloroflexota; class Anaerolineae; order Anaerolineales; family UBA4823; genus CAVPDG01. Next base: position 257,369 of record CAVPDG010000004.1, read on the forward strand.
ACCGAGGGGATATCGAAGTCGCCGTCCTCGATGAGCGGGAAGGGGTACTGACCGCCTGCCAGCTCGGGGTTGCGCTCCGTGGCGGCGAGGATGGCGAGGGGTTTCTTCTCCTCCAGCAGGCGGTAGATGCGCTGGTGCTCTTCCGGGTTGTAGAAGGGGAAGTTCTTGGGCATGAGCTGCTCGCGGGCCAGCTCGCCGCGCAAGAGGAGCAGCCTGCCCTGTGCTGCGACGCTCTCCAGCTCGTCCAGGTTGTGCGCTGCGACGAGGCTGGCGCCTGTCACCTGGCAGCCGGGCGAGTAGGGGCTGGCGAAGACCTGGAACGATTCGCCGCCGGCGGTGAGGCGGGCGCCTTCTGTCATCCAGTAGATGCACTCGAAGGCGGGGCAATCGACGGCGAAGCCGAGCGATTGCATGCGCCCGGCGAAGAAGGTGGTGGCGAGCGCGGTTGCCCGGGCTGCCGACGGAGCGGTCGGGGATCTCGACGCAGAGCGTGGAGAGGATTTGGCTTGCCAGTGTGGTCAGGTGGGAGTCAGTCATTGGAATGGGAGGATGGAAAATAGTCGGTGAGAGGCGGGAGGGTAAAGGATAGGGAAAAGGGGGTTATTGGGCGACGGATTTGGGCGGGCGGGCAAAGGCTTTATAGCTGGCGACCAGCAGGACGAGGATGAGCAGGTCGAGGAGCAGGGTGAGGTAGTCGAACAGCCCGACCTGGTCGGTAATGGTGAGCAGGAGGTTGAAGGCGATCACCGCCAGGGACAGGTAGTAGAAAAGGCGACTGCGCCTGCCCAGACCGATGGCGCAGGCGAGCATGGCGAGGGCGTTGCCGATCATCAGGATGGGGATGACCAGAGAAGAGATCGGGTCGCCGGGCTGCAGCCTGGTCGCTGAGGAAGAGGATGAGGAAGAGCACCCAGACGGCGGCGTTCAGGCAGAAGAGCACCTGCGTCAGGGTGATGCGCTGGCGCAGCCGGGAGGGGGATGTATCCGTCTTTTGCATGGAGCCTCCGAATGCGATCGAAAATCGTCTTGTGCGGTGGGTCTCCCTTACACTTCTCCATCCACGGGTATGAAGAGGTAAGAGAAGATGCGGCGCTTGCGCTCGGGGGAGGGCTGGATTCTGCGCCGCTGCGACCATTATATTGAATATTTGCTGGTTCATGCGCTGAAATTCTTCGTCGCTCAAATGGAGCTGCACCTTGTTGAGGTCCAACCCATCGGCGATGAAGTCGATGTAGGCGCCATCTGGCTTGCGCTCCAGGTAGCGGCGGATCTCGCTCATAAAGGAGGAGAACGCCATGGCGGCTAACTGCTCGTACTCCTGCTTGCCCATGCCGCGCAGATCTTCCGGCGTGATAGAGGGGGCGCCACCAGGGCGTAGAGGCGCTCGACCGTGCCGCGCACGGGTTTCTCGGCGACCACTTTGATGATCCCGCCTTCGAGCAAGGCGTTGAGGTGGCGGTAAAGGGTGGTTTGCGGGATTTCAGGCAGGATTTGTGACAGCTCCCCGGCGGTCATGCTCTGCGCCGACATGGCGGTGATGATCTGCAGGCGCACGGGGTGGAGGATGAGCTTTGCTTTTAGGCTGGGCATAATAACAAGCCTCTTGCTATTATTTCCATATATTGGTTATAATACCAATATACGGAAATATAACCAATATTGGTAGCTTCAGGTATGATACTTGAAAACGGGTAAAAAGGCAAGCGTACACATCTGCGCAAAATCGTTTGGAGAGGAGCATGGCAAACATTAAAACGCAAAGGTCGCGAAGAAAGAAAAAGGTCTCAAAGGGAGCTTGAAGCAAGAACGGGAGCGATTTTCAGTAGATCCGGATCCTTGAGGGTTAGCGCTATGGAGGAAGACATGTGCCAGTCCAGGCTCACACGATTGATTTGCAAGCTGATCGGATGCTGCGGCGGGGAGGAGGGCAATGGCCGCGCACCAGGCAAAAGAAAGGGGAGCGCCGTATGGTGGTTCTTCGGCGTGGTGTACTTGCTCACCATCCTGCTGGTTTTGCCCATCCTGCGCTCGGGTTATGGCATCTCGACGCCCGGCAACCTGCTGCGCATGGCAGCTATCACCTGGCTGCCGTCGCTGGCAGGAATCTTGTTTATCTACGTTACCCGAGATTCGTGGGGCAGGCGGGACTTCTGGCGGCGCACGCTGCGCCTGCCGCCTGAGCGCCGCAGGGCGGTAGGGGCTGCCGTGGCAGTCTTCCCACTGCTGGTGCTCGTCGCCTATGGGCTGGCTTGCGCGCTGGATGGGGTGCGCATAACCTTCGCTTACGCCCGGGAACTGGCCGGGGATTGGCGGCTCTTGCTGCAATTCTTGCTCGTGGAGCTGATCTTCGGGGCGCTGTCCGAGGAGCTGGGCTGGCGGGGCTACGCCCTGGATGAGCTGGAGAAGAAATGGAGCCCGCTGGCAGCCAGCCTGGTTCTGGGGTGCGTGTGGGGGCTGTGGCATACGCCGGCGTTCCTGATCCCGGGGCTTGCACAATATGAGATGGGCGGCGTGCTCTCCCTGCCTTACCTGTCCTTTACCCTCTCGGTGGTCGCGGGCTCCGTGATCATGACGCGCGCTTACCACGCCACCGGGCGCAGCATCCTGGCGGCGGGCATCCTGATGCACTTCATGTTCAACCTGAGCATCTCCTTGCTGGCGGGCAGCTTTGGCAGTTTCTCGGCGCCGCCCAGCTACTGGATCACCATGCCCCTCGTCTTTAGCCTGGCGGCTGTGGGGAGCGTTTTGCTCGGGAATCCGGGGGCGCTGCGCCCGATGGGTGAGGCAGCGGAGAAACTCAGCCCAGGATAACCAGCGCCATGCCGACCAGGGCGTCGCGCCCGGATGTATTGCCCCAGGCAGACAGGGCGGCGGCGCAGGCGGAGGGGGGTGAAGCCGCGCACAGGATGCCATCCAGGGCGAGCAGCAGGCGCTCATCCGCCTGCCCCTGGCAGGCGCACTCGATCAGGTTGGCGGAGAGCGTGGTGGTCGTCTGGTAAGCCAGCGGTAAAAGCTGGGGGGCGAGGGCAGCAACCGGCAATCCCGGAAGCAGCCAGGATCCCCAGCGCGCCAGCGCCAGGAGGCAGCCGGCGACCAGGTCATCGCCGGAGGGGGTGAGCCCGCTGCCCAAACCGAGGAAAGCGGCGAGTGCGGTTACGGCGCCCTGGCTCTCCTGTTCAGCAAGGGCATGGCGCAGCAGGGCGATCTGCGCGCCGAGGGCGTGGCTGGGGGAGGCGACCCGGCGCCGCCAAGCAGCAGCGGCAACAACCCGTCCAGGGGACTCGCGGAAGGGCGGAAGGGGAGCAGCCCGGCGACCTGCTCGAGATTTTCCCGGCGCTGCTCCGGCGCCAGGAGACCGCCGGGTAGAGGGGGCGCCTGCCAGGGGATCGCCTGGCGCGGCGTCGAGCCGGAGTCCGTGGGCGGGAAAGACGATCGTTCCGGAAAGGACGCTGGCGCTCTCGCCAGGGGTAATGCGGGCAAGGGTGCTTGTGTTGTCCAGGGAGGTTGAGGGTGAGGGGTCCGCGCTGAGTCTCATGGGAGAGGAAGAGGACCCGTCCATTATCCAGGCGCAGGAAGAGGCCGCGGGAGGTGACGCCGATCACGGCGGCTGACTGGGTGTGAGCCAGCTGGTTGATTGCGCAAAGCCCGGCATGGGTGAATTTAATCGTGTGCATAAGCCGCTCGCATTGACCGGTTAAAGACAATGATACCAGGAGAAAGTCACCCGGAAGATGACAGTCGCCGGGGTGGAGGAGCCGTCAAAAAAAAAACGAATGAAGAGCCGTCAACGAATAAGTAGAGAACGAATAAACGAATGAGAGGGGGTGCACCTGGCTGTAGAACAATCGAGATGGGGGGGCCCGAGTGGGGGTCAGCTCTCGGGGTGAAACAGATAGCCTGGCATCTGGTCGGTGGGGATAAGCTCGCCGCCGCTGCGCCGGGAAGACGCCATCGTCGCGGTTACAGTAGTACAGCTTCATCCAGCGCTCGACGCCGCGGCGGGCGCGCTCGTCGGCGGACTGGCGGGTGGCTTGATTGTGCTGGAAGCGGGCGAGGATGGCTTTGCGCTGCCAGAGATAGGCGGCGTAGGCAACGACCAGAACGACAAGCGCCACAGGCAGCATGGCGCGCTGGCTGGTCCACATGCCGTAGAGGAAGATGAGCAGCACCAGGCTGAAGACACCCACAACCATATCCGGATGCAGCGGGCGGGTGAAGGCTTGCTTGCCGGAGGAGGGCGGCTTCAGGCGGCGCGCCAGGGCTTGCAGCTCACCGGGCGGCAGTGCGGAGACCCAGGGACTCACAGGCGGCAAGTCCGGCGGCGCCTCTCCGCTGTGCGGCTGGCGGCTCAAGCCGATGCCCACCAGGTAGAGCGTGCTGACTTTCTCAACCTGATCGGATTGCCCACAGCCTGGACACTTGACCTTAGCCATGCATCGCGCCTTAGAGCTTGAACGCCCAACTGAAGAGGACGATGCCCGCCGCGGTAGGGACCCACCAGTAGGGCTGGATGGACGGCAGGGGGATGATCTTTACGTAGAGCAGGATGCCCAGGACCATGAGCAACACGCCGCCGATGGCGATCCCCCGGTCCAGGTTGCTGCGGCTGATGATGGAGTAGCCGGGCTGGGGGGATGGGGGTTGTTTTTTGCCTTTCTTCTTCTCCGCCTGGCTGGCTTTTTGCGCCTGGGCGACCCGTTTGGCACGCTGGCGTTGGATCACGATGAGGCGCAAGTAGAAGACCAGCACGGCGAGGATGACGACGGCAAGCCCGGTATCGATGTTCATGGGTATACTATACTATAATATCAGTGGGTGTCGCAGAATCCGTCACCAACTCACCCGCCCGGTGTTAAACAAAATGCCTGCCTTTTGGCTTCAGCAGACTATCCTTTCGACGCATGGCGCAATATGAATCCGACCGATTTCCTGTTGCAAGCCGGCTTCCCCGAGAAATCCAGCCAACCTGTTCCATGCGGGTGCTGCATGCCCGTACATGCGGTCGTGATAAGAGCGTTCACGGCCGGTTCGCTTCGCGTGCGGGGGTCATTATTCTTCGGAATCATTGATGCGGAGGTGACCTGATCCCGATAGCCCACAAAACGATCTCCACCGGTTGTAAGTACCTCATCAACAAATCGTAAAGGAGAAGAGTCCAGCAATGACTACAGCAGAAAAAACCAAGATAGTGGGCTATTTGCCCCCGGATGCCCCGCCCTGGGGAGCAATGATCAGCCTGGGATTCCAGCAGGTGCTGACGATGTTCCCTGCCACCGTGCTGGTTGCCATCCTGACCAAATTCGATGTGGGCGTGACGCTGGCTGCCAGCGGCATCGGCACCATCATCGCCCTGCTGGTGACCGGCAGGCGCATCCCGCTGTACTACGGCTCCAGCTTCAGCTACATCACCGTGGTTGTGACGGCGATGGGGCTATATGCCAAGGATTGCTTCACCGATCCAGCCACCGTCTTCTGCCCGGATGGGGTGCGCATCGTGCAGGTGGGCATCATCGCGACAGGCATCTTTGAGATCCTGATCGGTCTGCTGATCATGAGGATCGGTAAGGAGGCGCTGGACAAGGTGCTGCCGCCGGTGATCACCGGCAGCGTGGCGATTGTGATCGGTATTGCCCTGGCAGGAGCGGCGCTGGGCATGGCAGGCGCTAACTGGACGGTTGCACTGGTCACCCTGCTCGTGACAATTGCCTTTTCGGTGTACTTGCAGGGCAAGGGGCTGATCGGTATGCTGCCGATCTTGATTCGGGGCGATAGTCGGTTATATCGTGGCCGCCATTTTCTTCCCGTCGATGATGAACTACGCGCCGATCGGCACGGCGAGTTGGATCCAAATACCCCATTTCACTTTCCCGGCATTCACCGATCCCAACGCCTGGGCGGCGGTAACCGGCATCGCCCTGATCGCCATTGCCACCATCCCGGAGAGCACGGCGCACCTGTACCAGATGAGCCTGTACATCGACCAGCTCGCCAAAGAGCTGGGGCGCGCTCCGCTCGAGATCAAGCGCCTGATCGGTCTCAACCTGGTGGCGGACGGCAGCGATGACATCGTGGTCGGCTTCTTGGGCGGCTGCGCCGGCACCAACTACGGCGAGAACAACAGCCTGATGGCGATCACGCGTTGCTACTCGGTGCCCGTGCTGATGACGGCAGGGGTTATCGCTATCCTGCTCGGCTTTGTCGGTAAGCTGGCGGCGGTGGTCAACACCCTGCCCATGGCGGTGGTCGGCGGGCTTTCGATCTACCTGTTCGGCGTGATCGGCATGCAAGGTATTGCCCTGATCCAGTCGGAGAAGGTCAACCTGTTCGAGCCGCGCCAGTTGGCGGTTGGCGCGATCATCCTGATCACCGGCATCGGCGGCAACCTGGCGCTCCCGAATGGGATGTTCCCCTTCATTGTTCCCGTATTGTTCCCGCAAGGCATCCCGGCGATCGTCTTTGCGGCGATCCTGGGCATCCTGGTCAACCTGGTGTTCCTGATCTTGCCACCGAGCAAGTTCGGCGTGCAAGACCGCGAAAATATCAACCTGTAAACCCTGAACGACCAAGGTTGGGACGTTGGACTTCCACTCCAACGTCCCAACACCCTCCTATGATGAGAGGTGTGAAAGATGTCTATCGATGCACACCCTGAGCTGCCTGTATTCGACTATATCCGGCCCTCCAGCCTGGCTGAGGCAAGCCGGTTTTTAGCCCAGCACCCCGGCGAAGCGCGCCCGCTGCTGGGCGGCACGGATATCTTCGTGCGCATGCGCGACGGCATCTGGAAAGACCCATACCTGGTGGATGTAAAACGATTGGATGGTGTAGGCGAGCTGAGCTACGATCCCGCCCAGGGGCTGACGGTAGGCGCGGCGGTGAACATGAACCGCGTGCTGCGCTCGCCGGAAGTACAGCAGCACTACCCGCTGCTGGCGGAAGCCTGCCGATCGGTGGCTTCTTACCAGCTGCGCACGCGTGCCACCATAGCAGGCAATATCTGCAACGCCTCCCCGGCTGGCGATACCATTGGCGCCTGCCTGGCGCTGGGCGGCGTATTGACCGTGCACGGCGTGGATGGCTACCGCGAAGAACCCCTGGCTGGCTTCTTCCTCGGTCCGGGGAAGACGCGACTGAAGAGCGGCGATATCGTGACCGCCGTGCATTTTCCGCCGCCAAGAGCCGGGAGCGCGGGCAAATATATCAAGCTGGGGCGCAATACGAAGAGCGACCTGGCGATTGTGGGCGTGACCGTGCTGGGCTACCCGGATGCCGGGACGAGCTCCGGCTACCGCTTCCACATCGTGCTGGCTTCGGTGGCGCCGACGCCCCTGGCGGCGGTGGCTGCCCAGGAATACCTGAGCGCCTACCTCGCCGGAACCGAGGCCTTCAAACAGGCTGCCCGGCTGGCGGAAGAAGCCTGCAACCCGATCGATGACGTGCGCGGCAGCGCGCGCTACCGCAAGGCGATGGTGCGCAAACTGACGGAGAGAGCCTTGAACAGTATTTGGACAAGTTTGGTGGTATAAAAGGATGTGATGACAAATGGCTAACCATCCAATATCTATGACGATCAACGGGGCAACAGAGCAGGTATCTGTGCCCTCCAATATGACCCTGCTGCAGGTGCTGCGCGATAAGCTGGCGCTGACCGGCACGAAGAACGGCTGCAACGCCGGCGAGTGCGGGGCGTGCACCGTGCTGCTGAACGGCGAGCCGGTGAATAGCTGCATGGTGCTGGCGGTTGAATGTGATGGGATGGAAATTGTGACGGTAGAAGGATTGGCGAAAGATGGGGTGCTCGACCCCGTGCAGCAGACCATCATCGATCATGGCGGCGTGCAATGCGGCTTTTGCACTCCGGGCATCCTGATCTCCGCCCGGGCGCTGATCGACCGCGATCCGGAGCCATCCGATGATGATATCCGGGAGGCGTTGGTGGGCAACCTGTGCCGCTGCACCGGTTACCTGCGCATCGTGGACGCAGTTCAAGAGGCTGCCTCCCGCCAGCGGGCTTTGAGCACGCGATGAGGAGTGAGCGATGGCTACACAAGTGATCCATGAGAAAACCCCGCATCCGGTTGGGGATAACGCGCCCCGGGTGGATGCGTACGATAAAGTGATCGGCGCGGCGCAGTTTGCCGACGATATCCAGTTCGGACCCGGGCTGCTGTACGCGCGCATCAAGCGCAGCCCGCACCCGCATGCGCTGATCAAGCGTATCGATGCGAGCAAGGCGCTGGCGCTGCCTGGCGTCAAAGCGGTGGTGACCGGCGCGGATACGCCCGGCTTCATCGGGCTGTACCTGATGGACCGGCACATCTTCTGCCGCGAGCGCGTCGCGCTACGTGGGCGACCCGGTGGCTGGCGTGGCGGCTGTGAGCGAAGAGGTGGCGGAGAAGGCGCTGGAGCTGATCGAGGTGGAGTACGAGGTGCTGCCGGGGGTATTCGACCCGGAGTACGGCGCCAGCGCCGAAGCGCCCCTGCTGCACCCGGAGCTGGGAGCGTACAAGGTCGCCAACTTCATCTTCCCCGAGCCGGGCTCGAACATCTCCAACCACTTCCGCATCCGCAAAGGGGATGTGGAGGCCGCCTGGGCTGAATGCGCGACGATCATCGAGCGCACCTACCGCGTGCCGCACATCCAGCACGTGCCCATCGAGCCGCACGTGGCGGTGGCGAAGGTAAGCGAGAAGGGTAAAGTCACCTTGTGGGGCAGCTCGCAATCGCCCTTCGCCCAGCGCTACCTGATCGCCAACGCGCTGGGGCTCTCGCAATCGGACGTGCAGGTGGTGGCGCCCTACGTGGGCGGCGGGTTTGGCAGCAAAGCCGGGGTGAGCATGGAAGCGCTGGTGGTGGCGATCGCCATGAAGACGCGCGGGCGCCCGGTGAAGCTGCGCCTGACGCGCGAGGAGGAGTTCTACACCACCTTCGTGCGCCAGGGGCTGGTGGCGCATTTCAAGATGGGCTGCGATAAGGAAGGTCGCCTGCTGGCGATGGAGAACCGCTTCTTCTGGGATGGCGGGGCTTATACCGAGTACGGCGTGAACATGACACGCGCCTCCGGCTATAGCAGCAGCGGTCCATACGACGTGCCCAATGTGAAGACAGACAGCTACTGCGTGTACACCAACCACCCGGTGGGCGGACCGATGCGCGGCTTCGGCATGCCCGAGATGCACGCCGGGCTGGAGCAGTGCATCGACGAGCTGGCGTACGCCATGCAGATGGACCCGGTGGAGTTCCGCAAGATCAACTGCGTGCAGACCGGCGATACGCTGGTGACGGGCATGACCATGCACCCGACAGGCTTGTCGGAATGCCTGGTGAAGGTAGCGGAGGCGATCCGCTGGGGCAGGAAAGACCCGCCCAGCGCGCCGAACAAGCGGCGCGGCAAGGGGATCGCGCTGATGTGGAAGGCGCCTGCCATGCCGCCCAACGCCGGATCGAGCGCCAAGGTGGCGCTGAACGAGGACGGCACCGTGACGGTGAGCGTGGGCGGGCAGGAGATCGGGCAGGGATCATTCACCGTGGCAGCGCAGATCGCTGCGGCGGCGCTGGGCGTGCCCTACGACTGGGTGCGCGTGGCGACCACGATCGACACCGATTTCAGCCCGTACGAGTGGCAGACCGTCGCCAGCCGCCTGACCTGGAGCATGGGCAATGCTGTCGCCGCCGCCGGGCGCGACGCTCGCCGGCAGATCCTGGAGCTGGTGGCAAAAGCCTGGCATGAGAGCATCGAAGACCTGGATATCATCGACGGCAAGGTGATCTCGTACAAATCCGAGGAGTCCATCTCCCTGAAGAACATCGTCATCTACGGCATCAGCCTGCCCAACGACCAGGGCTGGATCGGCGGTCCGGTGATCGGGCGCGGCAACTTCATGCCCTCGTACGTCACAGGACTGGATCCGGAGACTGGGCAGGGACCGCGGGCGGTGGTGCATTACACCACCGGCGCCCAGGCGGTGGAGATCGAGGTGGATATGGACACCGGCAAGGTGGAGGTGATCCGCGGCGCGGCAGCCTTCGACGTGGGCAAAGCCATCAATCCGGACATGGTCAAAGCGCAGATCGAGGGCGGCTTCGTGCAGGGTGTGAGCACGGCCTTGTTCGAGAGCCTGCAGCTCAAGCAGGGCGTGCTGCAGAACCCCAGCTTTGTGGATTACCGCATCGCCACCAGCACGGATGCGCCGCGTGACATCCAGGCGATCATCGTCGAGGTGCCGCAGGACGACGGTCCGTGGGGGGCGCGCGGCGTGGGCGAGCACTCGATGGTGCCCACCGTGCCGGCGATTGCCAACGCCATCTACGACGCCATCGGCTTGCGCGTCGGCGCGCCGCCGTACTCGGCGGAGAAGGTCTACCTGGCGATGCTGGATGCCGGGCTGGTGGATTGAGGCGCCTGGCAGAAGCCTTGTGAGCCAGCACCCGGCAGGAGGGTGAGCTTTGCCCATAAAAACAATCATCAAACCGAGCGAATACCATGATTCGGTCAGCCTGATGCTGGTGGCGCAGGAGCTGGCAAAGTCTCCTGGCGTGAGCGATGCGGCGGTGGTGATGGCGACCGAAGCCAACAAGCGCATCCTGGAGGAGGCGGGCTTGCTGACGGCAGAGGCGCAGGCAGCCTCGCCGAACGATCTGGTGATCGCCGTCAAGGGCGAGGCAGGCGCACTGAACGACGCCCTGGCAGCGGCGGAGAAGCTGCTGCAAACCCGGCAAAGCGCCGGGGAAAGCGCCGAGTTCCGCCCGAGGACGCTGCGCAGCGCGGTCAAGTCCAATCCCAGCGCCAACGTCGCCGTGATCTCGGTGGCGGGGCGCTATGCGGCGGCGGAAGCCTGGGAGGCGCTGCGGGGCGGCTTGCACGTGCTGTTGTTCAGCGATAACGTCTCGCTGGCTGACGAGATTGCCCTCAAGGAGTATGCCAGCCAGCATGGTCTGCTGCTGATGGGACCCGGAGCGGGCACCGCCTTGATCAACGGGGTGGCGCTGGGATTTGCCAACGTGATCCCTGCCGGACCGGTAGGGATCGTCTCGGCGGCGGGTACGGGGCTGCAGGAGGTGAGCACGCTGCTGGCGAAGCGCGGCGTGGGCATCACGCAGGGCATCGGCAGCGGCGGGCGCGACCTGAGCAAAGACGTGGGCGGGATCATGATGCTGGCGGGCTTGAAAGCCTTGCAGGATGACCCGGCGACGCAGGTGATCGTGCTGGTCAGCAAGCCGCCCGCGGCGGAGGTGGCTGAGGTGGTACGCCAGCAGGTATTGCAAAGCGGCAAGCCGACGGTGGTTTGCCTGTTGGGCGGTAAGCCGTGGGGCGACCTGGGCGCGGCGGCAAGGCGTGTCTACCCGGTGAGCACGCTGGAGGAAGCGGCTATCCAGGCTGCTGCCCTGGCGAGCCCGGACGGCGTTCGGGCAACCCATGAGATGGAGCGTGTGGATACGCAGGCGCTGCGCAAGCGCCTCAAGCCGGAGCAGCGCTACCTGCGCGGCTTGTTCTCCGGCGGGACGCTGTGCTACGAGGCGCAGGTGATCTGGCGCGAGCTGCTGGATACCGCTGTCTATTCCAATGCCCCGCTGGAGAAGGAGAAGCAGCTCCCCGATTCGACCCGCAGCCAGGGGCACAGCGCGATCGACCTGGGCGAGGAAGAGTTCACCGTCGGCAGGCTGCACCCGATGATTGATAACGACCTGCGCATCCGCCGCCTGCTGCAGGAGGCAGGCGATCCCGAGGTTGCCGCCATCCTGCTGGATGTCGTCATCGGCTACGGGGCGCATCCCGACCCGGCGGCGGAGCTGGCGCAAGCCGTGCGCAAGGGGCGGGCGATTGCTGAAGCAAACGGGCGGGAGCTGCTCTTCCTTGCCTCCGTCACGGGAACCGAGCAGGACCCGCAGCGCTTGAGCCGCCAGGTGGAAACGCTGCAAGAGGCGGGCGTGCTGCTGTGCGCCAGCAATGCCGCGGCAGCGCGGCTGGCGGCGGGCATCGTGTGCGGAACAAGATCCGATTAACGAGCGAGCGAGTATGTCCGATCAGAAAATCAATGACCTCTTTGGCAAGCCACTGACCGTGATCAACGTGGGCTTAGGAAGCATGGCGCAGGCGGTAACGGCGCAAGGTGTGCCGGTGATCCACCTGGATTGGCAGCCGCCGGTGGAGGGCGTGCCGCGCCTGCATACGACGCGCCGCGGGTTGGACATCGAGGCTGCCAATGCAGAGGTTTGCCGGCGCATCAAGCAGGGCAGACCGGCGCTGGTGGGCATGGGTATCGCCCGGGATGTGATCCCGGATATGCACGCGCGCATGATCCTGCACGCCGGACCGCCGGTCACCTGGGAGTGCATGTGCGGTCCGCAGCGCGGGGCGGTGATGGGAGCATTGATCTACGAAGGCATGGCGAAGGACGAGGCTGACGCAGAACGGCTGGCAGCCTCGCAGGAGATCGAATATTCGCCCTGCCACCACCATCACAGCGTGGGACCGATGGCAGGGGTGGTCTCGCCATCGATGCCGGTGTTCATCATCGAGAACAAAGCCTTCGGCAACCGGGCTTTCTGCACCCAGAATGAGGGGCTGGGTAAGGTGCTGCGCTACGGCGGCATGGGTGCGGAAGTGTACGCCCGCCTGAAGTGGATGGAGACGGAGCTCTATCCCACGCTGGACCGCGCCCTGCAAACGCTGCCGGATGGCATCGACCTGCGCAGCCTGATCGCCCAGGCGCTGCACATGGGCGACGAGTGCCACAACCGCAACCGCGCCGCCACCTCGCTCTTCTTACGAGCGATCGGTCCGGCGCTGGCGCGCACCAACCGCGACAATGAGACGCTGGCAAAGGTGATCGAGTTCATCGACCGCAACGACCACTTCTTCCTCAACCTGAGCATGCCGGCTGGCAAAGCCATGCTCGAGCCTGCCGAGGGCGTGGAGGGCAGCAGCATCGTGACCGTGATGGCGCGCAACGGCACCGATTTTGGCATCCGCCTGGCGAGCATGCCGGAGCGCTGGTTCACCGCCCCTGCCGGGCAGGTGCAAGGGCTGTACTTCCCACAGTTTACGGCGCAAGATGCCAACCCGGACATCGGCGATAGCACGGTCACCGAGACCGCCGGTTACGGCGGTATGGCGATGGCAGCCGCCCCGGCAATCACCAAGTTCGTCGGCGGCACGCCGCAACTGGCGCTGCAGACCACGTTGGAGATGTACGAGATCACGTTCGACGAGCACGAGCAGTTCACCATCCCGGCGCTCAACTTCCGCGGCACGCCGTGCGGCATCGATGTGCGCAAGGTGATGGAAACCGGCATCCTGCCCCAGATCAATACCGGTATTGCCCACAAGGACCCGGGTGTGGGGATGGTAGGGGCGGGTATCCTGCGCGCCCCGGAGAAGTGCTTCCGTGATGCATTCAATGCCTTTCAAAAAGAGTAAAGATTAAAACACTAAGAACACGAAGGAACGTGAGATAGATAAAAGAAAGTAATGATAAGTTACAGGATGGAAGTTGAGGAAATTGGCAGGATCATTGTGGATTCAGCCATTCGGGTTCACCGCACCGTCGGGCCGGGTTTGTTAGAATCGACCTATCAGAAGTGCCTGGCGCATGAACTGACCAAACGTGGCTTGAAGGTGGATTGTGAGCTTCTGCTCCCGATTGAATACGACGGCGTAAGGATTGAGTCGGGTTATCGGGTAGATATGTTGATCGATGATTGTGTCATCATTGAAAATAAGACTGTGGACAATATCCTCCCGATCCACGAGGCGCAACTGCTGACCTATATGCGCTTACGCAAGGTGAAGTTGGGTTATCTTCTCAACTGGAAAGTAGTACTGATGAAACAAGGCATTAAACGGATGATCCTCTAACACAACCAGACCCATCAGATCTATGGAGAGTGCATGGTCGATCATTGACCCTTAAAAACTTTGTGATCCCTTTGAGTTCTTTGTGTTTCAATCTATTACCCATAAAGGAGCTGGCTATGAAATTTATTGATCTCACGATCCCACTGGGAGTAGCAACGCCGCCGTGGCCCACCTACGAGCCATTGCAGGTGAAGTACTTCAAGCGCCTGGCGCCGAACGGCGCCAACGGGCAGGTGGTGACCCATTCCAACCACCTGGGCACGCACCTGGATGGCGAGATCCACTTCCACACACCCGGCAAGGACATCGCCTCATTGTCGATGGACTACCTGGTGAACGAGGCGGCGGTGGTCGACCTGAGCGACGTGTGCGGCGATTACGACGTCTACACCAGCAAGATGGTGGAAGAGCGGGTGGAAGTGCGGGAGGGCGATATCCTCATCATCCACACCGGCTACCATCACTTCGGCTGGGACATGCCCACCGCCAACGAAATCCGCTACATGGTCATGCACCCTGGTCCTGACCGCGAGTTCGCCGAGTGGGCGAAAGCCAAAAAGCTGCGCTGGATCGGCGTAGATTGCGGCAGCGCCGACCACCCGATGAACACCATTATCCGCGACTGGATGCCGCGCCAGGCGCGCCAGGCGGAGAAAGTCTTCCAGAAGAAGTACGGCATGGGGCTGGCGCAGTTCTTCGACGACAGCAAGTACCAGCTGATGCACCTGGAGATGTTCCCCTTTGGCATCGTGCACGCCGAGTGCATCGGCGGCGATATCGACCTGCTGGTCAACCGGCGGGTGACGGTGGGCTTCTTCCCCTGGCGCTTCGTGGACGGAGAGTCCTGCATCGGGCGCTGCGTCGCCATGGTGGAGGACGACGAGTACGAGAAGCTGATGCAGAAGAAAGCCAGTATGCCCAAGACGAAGTTCGGTGACGGCATCGAGCCGGAGCACGTGGAAAGCATCAACCGGCTCAGCCGAGAGAATCTGGAATAGGAGGAAAGCATGCCAGTCGATATGGAGCTTGAAGCGGTCCTGCGACCGACCCAGTACGAGATGCCGCCGTATCCGCCGAAGGTGATCACCCTGGCGAACGGCAAGAAGATGGTGGTGCGCCAGGCGCAGCGCGAGGATGTGCCCGAGATCCTCAAGTCCGTGCACCCCTGCCTGTTCATCGAGCGCGATTATTACGATATCGTCAGCGCCCGGCTGTACGGCGAGCTGCTGGCGTGGTTTCGCTACCGGGTGAAGAGCGAGTACTGCCTGATGGGGCAGGTCGATGGCTATCTGGTAGGCATTGTCAACGGGCGCATGGAGAACGAGAAGGTGGGGATGAGCTACCACACGCTGGCGATCGACCGCGGCTTGCGCATCGGCTCGCACCTGTTCGCCGCCAAGATGGAATACCACATGGAATACCTGAACCAGGACGATGTCCTGATCGTGGCGGAGAGCCCCATCGGCTTCCGGCGCTGGATGATCGAGTACCCGCTGGAGAAGACCAACATCCCGCACGAGCTGGGCGGCGGCGATTCCTACCGCCTGACGCGGGATATCTACTTCGCAGCCAAGCCGCGCCTGGTGGTGGGCGATCGCCCTGTGCCGCAAGAATTGATGGACGAAGCCATGGCGGCGATCAAGTTTGCCGACGATGACACCATTCGCGAGCGCATTGCCGGGCTGAAAGGGAGATGAGACGATGAGAGATGTTGCAGTCATTGGCGTCGGTATGATCCCGTTTGGCCGGCGGGATGAAGACAGCCTGATGGATATGCTGGCATACGCCTCTCTGAAGGCGCTGGACGATGCCGGATTGGGCGACGGATCCGTGGATGCGGTCTATGTCGGCAACATGGGCGGCGGCATCATCCAGCACCAGACGGCGATCGCCAGCTCGTTGGTGGACCGGCTGAGCCTGCTGCCCGCCGCGGCGGAGACCGTGGAGAATGGTCCGGCATCGGGCGGCTCGGCGGTCAAGAATGGCCTGCTGGCGGTGGCGTCCGGGTATTACGACACCGTTCTGGTGGTGGGCGGCGAGAAGATGCGCGAGGTGACCGGCTGGCGCGCCACGGACTTCGTGGCGACCATGACCCATCCCCAGGCGGAGTACGTCTATGGCGTCACGCTGCCCGGTATGGCGGGCATGTTCACCCGGCTGTACATGGAGAAATACGGCGTCACGCGCGAACAGTTGGTGGCGGTGGCGATCAAGAACCAGGAGATGGGCGGGCGCAACCCCTACGCGCACGTCGAGATGGCGATCACCAAAGAGGGGATTTACGATGATCACGCCTCGATCGTCAACAACCCGGTGATCGCTGACCCGCTGCACCTGTACGACGCCTGCCCGGTCAGCGACGGGTCGGCGGCTATCCTGCTCTGCCCGCTGGAGAAGCTCAAGAATCCCGCCAAGCCGCCGGTGGTGATCGCCGGGTTCGGTCAGGCGACCGACACACAAACCCTGCAGGAGCGGGAAGATCCAACCGACCTGAAAGCCGTGACCCTTGCGGCGCAGAAGGCGCTGGAGATGGCAAAGCTCAAGCCATCCGACATCCACGTGGCGGAGCTGCACGACGCCTTCACCATCCTGGAGATCGCCGAGAGCGAGCACATCGGCTTCTTCAAGAAAGGCGAGGGCGGCAAGGCTGCCCTGGCGGGAAAGACCGCCCTGGGTGGGACAATCCCGATCAACGTGTCGGGCGGCTTGAAGGCGCGCGGCCACCCGGTGGGCGCCACCGGCGTTGCGCAGGTAGTGGATATCGTCTACCAGCTGCGCCACGAGCTGCCCAAGAACCGCCAGGTGAAGAACGCCCAGAACGGCTTGACGGTGAACTTCGGCGGGTTCGGCAACAACGTGCTGTCTTTCGTGTTGCGGAGGGTTGAGCAATGAAAACCGAGATTGGCATCACTGCTTACAAATGCACCAAGTGCGGCAAGCTGCACTACCCCTTCCACGACCGCTGCCTGGCGTGCAAGAACCGGGAGTTCGAGCCGGTCAAGCCGCAGGGACAGGCGAAGCTGCTCACCTTCACCCGCATTTACAACCTGCCGTGGGGCTTCGACCAGCGCTACCTGACCATCGGCGTGGTGGAGTTCGAGAACGGCGTGCGCGCCATGGGGCAGATCCATGCCGACGAGAGCTATGAGCTCAAAGTCGGGATGGTGATGCAGCCGGGCTGGGGGCCGGTGCGCGTGCAGTATGGGGAGAATGTCTACGGGCTGACGCTGGAGCCCCTGGGCTAGATCATTAGTTTTTACTACAACAGAGTGGCTGCTGAGGTAACCCGGCAGCCACTCTTTTCATGGGTCTTTGTTTTTAGCCGCCGATTAATGTTCCCAGCTTTTCCAGGACCTCGTCCATAGCCTTCTCCGGTAGCTTGCCGGCAAATTCTGCGCTTCTGGCTTGCCAGTCCAGGCTCTTCACTTGGTCAGACAGGATGACGCCGCTGAGCCCGAGCCCCTCTGGTAGAGCCACTTCGAAAGGGTAGCCTTTCACCTGGGAGGTAATCGGGCAAAATATAGCGAGGCTTACTTTTTCGTTATATGCTTTTGGCGACAATACCAGGGCGGGTCGCCGACCGGCCTGTTCGTGGCCCGCTTGTGGATTCATCGTGATCCAGACGATATCGCCGCGCTGCGGGATGTACGCCATCGTTACCAGACCTCATTCCCAACGGCGGCGCCTGTATCGGTTTCATGATGCAGATTGTTTGGATTGATACCGGCCAACAGGCTATCCAGCGTCCATCCGGAGGCGCTCAATGGCTTGACCACAATCTGCCCATCGACGAGTGATATTTCCACGAGCGAATCGTTTTCTAGCCGGGCATCTGCGGCAAATGCCTTGGGGATGCGCACGGCAAGACTGTTGCCCCATTTCTGAACTTTGGTAAGCATAGATGGTATCTCCTGAATGTATCTACAATAAAGATACACGAATTGTTGGAATATGTCAAGATATGAATTTGGTTTATGTGGGATGATTAGCTCAGCAACTTTCGTATTTCGATTAATAAGAATATCAGCACAGTTGGGAAGCTGAGGCAGGATAACCAGAAACTCCACGTGGTTTGATCGGTCAGTGCAACCAGGATGAGACCGAAAAAGACGGGCAGAAGTGCAAATCCGAAATATGCAGGTATTTTAGCTATCAGTGTATACCGTTTATTCCAGTTTTCCAATATAGTTGATCGTGATAATGAACCCCATACACCAAATGCCAATAAACCAATGGTAAAGATAATAATAAATATGCAATCAGAAAAGCAGCATTGCCCGATAAACCTGGAGGTAGGATTTGCTTTCGCTCAACGATAGTCGTAAGCATCTCGATCAGAAAGCAGATAAGGATTACCATCAAAATTGCGCCAATCATCAATTGCTTCTTCAAATTCATCGCTAGCTCCCTGGATCGATTTGGGCTTGTTGCTCGCTAGATGATCTCTTCGATGAAAATATCCCACACGATCCCTGCATCAAGAGTGGGGGTTGCTACTTTCCTGCTCTTGCCTACCTTCAAAATTAATTTTGTACAGGGCTGACCTTCCCCTATGCTTTTATTTTCAGGTATCAGGGCGAGATTCGGGCCGGTAAACTCAAGCTCGACCGTCTGTGCGTTTATGCTATTAATCCTGAACTCGTATTGCTCGTTGGACAAACCTGTCAGGCTGAAGCTTTCCCCTGCGGCAAGAAGATATTCCTTGGGTTTTCGATTTGTTCAACGATCACCCAGTGGAATGGGTGAATCAGATGTGTGCTTTCATTTTATTCTTTGCGCTCAGCTTGGAACAGATTCTGCCTATGAACGGTTTCGATGAGAGGTCTTTCAATCAGCCTAATTCGCCAGCAAAGTGGCGAGTTGCTGCGTAGTATCAGCCACCCCGGCTTCCATTTCAGCGCTGAGCATGGCATCGCGATCGGAGACTGATTTGAAAACCGAACAGGCGCGAAAGAGGGTGCTCTTGCGGGGCGTCGAATACCCGTTTGACAATCATTTCTTGTTTTCCGGGTTCGGCTGTAAAGGTCATTCTATGCATCGTGTGCCTGCGGGTATCTCCGAGTCTTCTTTTGTTGCTACTGATAATGATTTTATCCTAAAAAATAATGTAAGATTGTCATACTCTTCACAACTATTCCCTGATCCAGAAAGAGCCGTCGATGCCATCTCCCTCAACCGCTCGCATCTCAACCCGCATGTGGCTCGTCATGGCTGCCCTGGCGTTTACCGGTCAGATCGCCTGGGCAGTGGAAAACTCCTGGTTCAACACCTTTGTCTACGATACGATCACGCCCGACCCGCGCCCTGTGGCGTGGATGGTGGCAGCCAGCGCCATCACCGCTACATTGACCACCTTGCTGGTGGGCACGCTCAGCGACCGCACCCGCTCGCGTTGGGGGCGCCGGCGTCCCTACATCCTGTTCGGGTATATTTTGTGGGGGTTGGCGACCGTCCTTTTTCCGACGACGGCTTTCATCAAGCAAACTGGCCTGGCGATCATGATGGTGGTCTTCATGGACTCGCTGATGACCTTCTTCGGCTCCACCGCCAATGATGCCGCCTTCAACGCCTGGACCGCCGATATCGCCAGGAGCGAGCAGCGCGGCCGGGTGGAAGGTGTGCTCAACCTGAGCCTCTTCCTGGCTCAGATTGTCGCGATGGTCGCTGCAGGCATCTTGATCGATAGCGTTGGTTATTTTGTATTCTTCTATACCCTGGGCGGGATTGTGATGCTGGTTGGGCTGGTCGCGGGAAGCTTGCTGAATGACCCGCCGCACCGTGGGGACGAGGAGCAGCGCCCTTCGTTCTGGGCGGAATTTGCCGGGTTGTTCAATCTTGACACGCTGCGGCAGAATCGAGCGTTGTTCATCCTGCTGCTGTTCATCATGATCACCAGCATCGGCATGGAAGTCTCTTTCCCCTATCTCATCATCTACCTGGAAAATTACATCGGCGTCACCAAGACGGAATACGCCATCATCGGCGGGACGGTTCTGGTGGGAGCTGCCATACTTGCCATCCCCTTCGGCATCCTCGCCGACCGCTGGAACAAGCGCCTGATGCTGGCGATCGCCGTTATCCTCAGCAGCCTGGGTGGCATCCTGCTCTCGCTGGTCAATACGCTGCCGCTGCTGGCGCTCACCGGCTTCCTGTGGCAGGGCTTCGCGGTGGCGGTGTCCATCGCCTCCGTCGCCTGGCTCAAGGACCTGCTGCCGGAAGAGAACCGCGGCAAGTTCCTGGGCATCCGTATGATCTTCTGGATCGCCATCCCGATGGTGGTGGGACCCTGGATCGGCTCGCAATTGATCCAGAATTACGGCATCCCCACCACACTCAACGGGCAGAGCCGGTTTCATCCCGGTACCGATCATCTTCCAGGTGGGCAGCCTGATCGCCCTGCTGGGACTCATCCCACCTGTACTTCACCCGGAGGCAAGAGGATGCGCGCAACCATCCAGCGTGATTTCTGGCATCAGCGCCTGGAGGTCAACGCCCGGCGGGCTATCTTCCACCAGTGGGAGCAGCTCGAGGCGTCTGGCTGCATCGAGAATTTTCGCCTGGCAGCCGGGAAAACGACCGGCTTCCGCGAGGGCTGGTTCTTCGCCGATTCGGACGCCTACAAATGGCTGGACGCCGCCTCCCGGATCTGGGCGCAGTACCCCGATGCGCGCCTGGGGCAGCTGATGGACGGCTTGATCGACCTGCTGGCAGCCGCCCAGGAGCCGGACGGTTACCTCTTCACCTACAATCAGATCCATTTCCCCGGGACGCGCTGGAGGAACCTGCAGATCGAGCACGAGCTTTACTGTCACGGTCACCTGATCGAAGCCGGCGTCTCGCATCACGAAGCGACAGGCCGTACCGACCTGCTGGAGATTGCGCGGCGGGCTGCTGACCGGATCGTGGCCGATTTTCGCGGCAAGGGACCGGCTTACACGCCCGGGCACGAAGAGATCGAGATCGCCCTGTTGCGGCTGCACCAGGCGGCGCCGGATGGGGAGGCTTATCTGGATATGGCGCGCCAGTTCATCGAGCAACGCGGGCGCACATCCGGCTTTGCGCTGTTCCTCTTCCGCCAGAACATTGACGTGGCAAGGCGTGGCAAGTTCGTGCGCCAGCAGAAGCAAGCCTACCTGGCAGCCCACCCGGAGTTCAAGCCCTACAAGATGCCGCCGGGCAACATCTCCAAACTGCCGCGCAACAGCAAGCTGCGCTGGTACGCCAGCGCCCTGAGCGGCAAGTACTTCCAGCAGCATGCCCCGGTGCGCGAGCAGAGCGTGCCGGTGGGGCATGCGGTGCGCTTTGCTTACCTGGAGACGGCGATTGCCATGCTGGCGCGAGCGAGCGGCGACCTGAGCCTGCTGCCGGCGCTCGAAGCCGCCTGGGAGCGCATGGTGCTGCGCCGCATGTACGTCACTGGCGGCATCGGCGCGCTGCCCGGTCTGGAAGGCTTCGGCAACGATTACGAGCTCGATCCTGAGCACGCTTATGCGGAGACCTGCGCCGCGCTGGCGTGCCTGTTCTGGAACTGGGAGATGGCGCAGCTCAGCGGCGAGGCGAAATACAGCGACTTGTTCGAGTGGCAGCTCTACAACGCTGCGGCGGTGGGGATGGGGCTGGACGGGACGAGCTACCTGTATAACAATCCCCTCGCCTGCCGCGGGGAGGTGACCCGCAAGCCGTGGTACGCCGTCCCCTGCTGCCCGTCCAACCTCTCACGCACCTGGGCGGACCTGGGTAGATACATCTTCTCCAGTGAGCCGCAGGGGCTTACCGTGCACCAGTACATCAGCAGCCGGCTGGAGGGCGAGACCATCCAATGTGAAGATGGCGCGGATGCGCTGGTGAGCCTGGAGATGCAGTCGCACCTGCCCTGGGAGGGTCGTGTCCGGATACGTTTTATGGGGGTAAGCGGGACGAGCCCTGCGCGCTTTGCGCTGCGCCTGCGCCAGCCCTCCTGGGCTGCCGGCATGCAGGTGACGGTCAACGGCGCAGCCATTCCTACGCCGGTGGAGCGCAAGCCGGTGGCTGAGACGCCCGCTTCCGGCTATGACCCGCGCCAGGCTTCATTCGCCGTGCTGAGCCGCCTCTGGGCTGCCGGCGATGTGATCGAGATCGCCTTCGACATGCCCATCCGCCTGCTGCGCGCCCACCCAAAGGTCAAGGGGCATGAGGGCAAAGCCGCGGTGAGGCGCGGTCCCCTGGTATACTGCCTGGAGGACGTGGACAACCCGGGGATCGACATCTTTACCGCCCGGCTCGACCCGTCGTCGCTGGCGCCAACCTTCGATGAAACCTTGTTGGGAGGCATCATTCGCGTGGCGGGCAAGACCCTGGATGGGAAGCCACTGAGCTTCATCCCCTACTTCCTGTGGGGAAACCGCGGTCCTTCTCAGATGACCGTCTGGATCCATTGCTAAACGAGAGTAGCATGCAAAATCAAAAAAACAACACTGTTTCCTTACGCACACCGTGGACTCCTGCGGAGCCCTGTCCGCTGCCGGAATACCCGCGCCCGCAAATGACCAGACCGGAATGGGTGAACCTCAATGGGTTGTGGGAATATGCGCTGCAGCCCGAGGAGCTTCCCGCTCCGCAAGCGTACAGCGGCAATATCCTGGTGCCTTTCCCGCTGGAGTCGCTGCTTTCCGGCGTCCAAAAGCCGCTGCTGCCAGACCAGAAGCTGTGGTACCGGCGCACGTTCCCTGATCCGCGCCCGGCTCTTGCCAGGCGCCGGCGGGGATGAACGCCGGGTGCTGCTCCATTTCGGCGCCGTCGACTACCTGTGCGAGACCTGGGTCAACGGCAAGCGGGTTGGCGAGCACACCGGCGGCTACCTGCCTTTTACCTTTGATATTACCGATGTCGCTTGCTGCGGGCGAAAACGAGCTGGTGGTCTCCGTTTGGGATCCCACGGATGCGGGGCTGCAGCAGCGCGGCAAGCAGGTATTACGCCCGAAAGGCATCTGGTACACGGCGGTTTCCGGCATCTGGCAGACGGTATGGCTGGAGGGTGTGCCGGCTGTCAGCATCCAATCCCTGATGCTCACTCCCGACCTGGATAACCAGATGCTGGGCGTGCAGGTGCAGATCAGAGGCGACGCCGAAGCCGAGCTGCTGCGGCTGGAAGCGGAAGCTTATGCCAGTGGTGAGCGAGTGGCGAGCGGCGCCGGCGCAGCAGACAGCGAGCTAAAGCTGACCATCCCCGACCCGCGAGCCTGGAGCCCGGCGGACCCCTACCTGTATGACTTGCGCGTGCGCCTGGTTTGTGGCGGAGAAGGTGCTGGATGAGGTGGAGAGCTATTTTGCCATGCGCAAGTTCGAGCTGCAGCAGGATGCGCACGGGTACCCGCGCTTCGCCCTGAACGGCGAGCCAATGTTCCTCTACGGTCCACTTGGACCAGGGATACTTCCCGGATGGGCTGTACACACCGCCATCCGAAGAAGCCATGCTCTTCGACATCGAATACGCCCGCAAGACCGGCTGCAACCTGATCCGCAAGCACGTCAAGGTCGAGCCGTTGCGCTGGTATTACCACTGCGACCGGCTGGGGATGATCGTCTGGCAGGATATGCCCAACGGCGGCTTGATCGACGGCGAGGTGATCGCCACCCTGGCGTTGGGCTTCGGCTACCAGCGCAACGATACCCGCCGGCTGAAGCGCTTCGGGCGCGCCAAGCAAGCCAACCGGGCTGAGTTTATGGCGGAGCTGCAGGGCATGATCGACCACCTGTACAACGCCGCCTGCATCGCGGTATGGGCGCCGTTCAACGAGAGCTGGGGGCAGTTCCAGGCGAATGAAGTGGCGAAATGGGTCAAATCTTACGATCCGACGCGCCTGGTGGAGCATGCTTCCGGCTGGTTCGACCAGGGCGGCGGCGATTTTCAAAGCCGGCATGTTTATATGAAGAAGGTCAAGCGCCCCAAGCAGGATGGGCGGGCGTTTGCCCTCAGCGAGTTCGGCGGCTACAGCCTGAAAATCCCCGGTCACGTCTGGAACGAGGATAAAAAGTTCGGCTACCGCTCCTACGATTCCAGCGAAGCGCTGACCGAGGCTTACCTGCGACTGCTGGATACCGAAGTCAAGCCGCTCATCCCGCAGGGTTTGGCTGCGGCGATCTATACCCAAACCAGCGACGTGGAGATCGAGATCAACGGCTACCTGACCTACGACCGCAAGGTGGAGAAGATGGACGCCGAGGTGCTGCGCATCGTGCATGAGGAGCTGATTGGCTAGGGCAGTCAAAATGGGGGTTGACAAATTCAAAGTCTCCTGTATAATGTAAAAGTACTTTGAATAACAAAGTACTTTTCGTGAGGAGAGTAATATGAATCAACCCCTTAGCTTGAAATCCGCGGAGCGCAAAGCATTTCAGACAACGATGTCGGATGGTTTGTGGGATGTATTCATCGGTTGCTTTGTGCTCATGTTTG
Organism: uncultured Chloroflexia bacterium; assembly: GCA_963702535.1. GTDB lineage: Bacteria > Chloroflexota > Anaerolineae > Anaerolineales > UBA4823 > CAVPDG01. Next base: position 281,662 of record CAVPDG010000004.1, read on the forward strand.
CCATCGCTCCGCTCCTGAGCGAATCGCTGGGTGATTTTTGGAGCTCATTCATTTTTTTGCCCTTCTGGGGGTTGGTTTACCTTGCCATCTGGCTGATGCGTAAATACGTGGTTGCTCCCCGAATGGGCACGGTGCGTTTTAGCGATGCGCGGCGGTTGAAGATACGCCGTTTCAGCATCGTTATGGTGGTCGTCAACACCCTTGCCCTCGTCCTGGGTTTGCTGGTCTTGTTTTTGTATGGACGAGATTCTGCCAGCGGGTCTGCCAGATTATCTGGTATTTATCCCTATGCATTTGGCGCCTTCCTGCTCGTGGGTTTCAGCATCGCAGCGTATCTGCTGGACTGCCCGCGCTTCTTTGTTTATGGGTTGATGCTCTTCATTGCGGCGCCAGTGGGTGAGTGGTTGTCTAACAACTATGGCGCGTCACACCATGGATACCCCATCGTATTTGGCTTTGTTGCCGGGGTGATTATCCTCACTGGGGTGGTTCTCTTCATCCGGCTTTTGATCAAAAATCCGCCGGTTGATGACCAGGTAGGCTAAGATGGGAGAAAATCCGTCCGACCCTCGATTGCAATTCCTGGCGAACATCGATCCGGTTATTCATGCCCCAGCGCGGCTGATGATCCTGACCTACCTTTACGTGGTGGAAAGCGCCGATTACGTTTTCCTGATGCGCCTGACCGGGTTGACCTGGGGCAACCTGGCGACACACCTGAATAAGCTGGAAGAAGCCGGCTATGTGGAAGTGCAGAAATCCTTCAACGGCAAGAAGCCTCAAAGCACCTTGCGCATGACCGAAAATGGAAGAGATGCCTTCCGCTTGTATAAGAAAAGCATGGTGGAAGTGCTGAACGATCTACCCGAATGATCTTTTGTGCGGATTTTATGCGGGTTTGCCCCGATGGCTGGTGGGGAGGATGTGTCTCCGTCGCGGAAAACGTGTTCAACCAGGCAAGGTTATCCGGATTTCCTTACTGTTGCTATCGACCAACCTGAGGTAACGCGCCTGCAGATCTTTGATTTCGTTCTCGAAAAGGTATTGCGCGTATTCCAGGTAATCGAAGTCCTGCGGGGCAGGGATCTCCCCGGATTGCTGCAAGCCATACTGCACCAACCCCCACATGGCGCTGAAGAGCAGCAGCATGTACTTCATGCCCAGCAGCCGCCGGGTATGCCAGGTGTCCATCCCGCCAAAGTAACACGTCAGCATCACCTCTTCTAAATCGGACGGGATCGGTCCGTCGCTGTCGTGGGTGTACACCAGCGTGGCGAGATCGTAGTAGATATCGCCCAACCCGGCGAATTCCCAGTCCAGGATCTTGATGCATTTTTCGTTCTCAACGAAGAGATAGTTGACGGAGACCAGGTCGTTGTGGCAGAAGCGCCGCCAGGCGTGACAGGTCATTCTGTTGGTCCGCCTGCACCTGGCGCATGGTTTCCAGGTAGGAAGCGAAACTGCTGGGAAGCGGCGCATGGTAACGCTGCGCCGTATCCAGGTAGGTCCGCCACGCGCTGGAAAGGGGAAAAAGTCGCTCCGTTCGGGGGGAGAGCATGCAGGCGCTTGACCGTTTCCGCCAGCAGGCGCACGTTTTCAGGGGTGCGGAACTCTTGCGCCTGCCAGTGGCGCCCGTCGTATCCAGCGCGTCACCAGGTGACCCTGCGGCTCTAGGAATGCCACCACTTCCGGCGCAATGCCAGCGGCAGCGGCTGCCTGCAATGCAGCGAGCTCGCCGCGGCGGTCGATGCCCAGGCGCGCTGCGTTATCGCCGCTCACGCGCAGCACGAAGCGCTCACCATCCACCGTGAGGCGATAATTCTGGTTGGTCAGCCCGCCAATGCGCTCGATCTGGATGTGCTGTTTGCCCTGCCAGGCAGGGATGCGGGCGATGATCTCCTGTACAGTGTCCATGGATTGGAGATATTATCACAAATAAGCCTGGGCGATAAATAGGGGTTACGCAGTTCAGAGGGGGATTTGGGCGATGACCTGCCTAAATACCCCCAAACACCTACCAACTGCGTGATCCTATTAAATTAAGATAGTGGTCTGAGATCAGCTCATAGGGGGGATTACCGGTAGGCTGACATGTGTTGTAGCATCCTGGTGCGTAAGGCCACATGCCGCTTGTATGGCCGTTTACCTGCTCAAATACGAGCCGATCAGTCCGGCATCCTCAAGGTCTTCGATACGCCGGAATACTTCAGTATGCCGTTTTCATCGCATTATAGATGGGGCGCTTTCCATCTCGTGATGGTGGATGCGAACGGGGGTTTGATTTTGTGCGCGTTGAACGGGTACCAGCCCAGCTCGGCGCGGATCGCCTGCTCTTTTAGCTCGGTCGATCCCCAAATCAAGGTGACTCCCAGGATGGCAACGACAACACACAGCTCCATCATTGTTGATGAACAACGATGCGACCACGATGGCAAATCCCAACCCCATCATATAGGGCCACCACAGGTATCCCAGCCAGCGCTCGGTAAAGATCACCAGCGGGAATCCGATGCCGATGATGAGTATAGTTAGGATGCCAGAAAGTAAGCCAAATAGATCCATAATCTTTCACTATCAGTCGCTTGAAATCCTCGCGCCGCTTGGGTCGCGCTTGAGCAGATCCACGGTTGTGGCGTTAGCAGCAGGGTCCGCGAGCAAGCGGGCGTGGCGGGGGTTGTTGGGGTTGGCAGGGGCGCGCCCTTTGCGCACGCGGCGTTGCTGGCGGGTGAATTCGAGCGCGTCCCAGAGCAGGGTCATACCGATAATGCCGAGAGCAGTTTGCGATAATCTGCTTTCGGCAATCAGTGAATAATATTCAAGCAAAATGCCCAGCGCGGCAAAAATCAGCGTAGGGAGCCAAATGGTAGGGGAGGCGAACTCGATTTTGCGCACGGCGACATGCCCGAGCCAGATGCCCAGGAAGGCGCTCAAAGCAGCGATGATGCCAAAGGGTTGATTGCCATAATCATTCCCTGATAATAAAAGCTGATGGCCACTGATTGGGAGGATTTATATTACCCAGATCATCTTTGACAACCACTTTCCAGTAATATATCCCTGCGGGTAATTCAGGGGGTTGCGTGCAATGGTCATCGCTCCAAAAGCTTCTCAAGACTATCTGGACCGCTGATATAAACGCGGAATTTTAGTTTTCGGTTATTCAATGTCTCTGGATATTTCCAACACAGTTCGGGCGTGACATCCCAGCGGCTAAAACTCATTGGGCTTATGTAGCTTGGGATGAGGCAAAACTATCCCATTCATCGATGGGCTCATATTGATGAATGGTACTATCGTATAGATTAACGAAAACGACAGTTCTCTTGAGTTGGTAGAGTTTGGGTACATTCTTTGTAGAAACTGCCCGGTTTGGGAACTATAAGATTTAAATAAGACTTTAAATAATGGCCCGTCGACGGTCTTAGTCAATATCGTGCTGAACCCCCCTCCGTTCAAGATCGTCGTATCGCTGATGATACCTGTTAGCTGAACAGGTAAGATGGCCTGCTGGTTTTGTGAGATTGCCAGAGGCGTGGATGTTGTCGTGGCCACATCCGATACCACGACTGGTGGAAGCCTGTTAAGAAGCGGCTGAGGTGGATTCACAAGCATCAGATGCTCCATACTTGTGTTGAAAGAAGTTATCGTTGCTGATGGGTAATCCATTTCATCCAGCCCTTGGATAGGCAAACACTGGCGGGTAATTGCGTTGGGTTGGACATGGAAATGAAGCCGTGATTTGGTCGTGCCTGTATGGCCTGTATACCCAACGACCTGGCCTTGTTCTATATATTGGTCGACCTCAACCACTGCCTTAGATAGGTGGTATAGTGCGCTTACGCGACCATCTGGATGCATTAACATCACTTCGATACCGGTATTTAGCCTTTGCCCTACATAAACTACCCGCCCACTCTGCGGCGCAAGAACAGGTGTATTTTCACTCTCACCTACAATAGCTGAAAAATCAAATGCACATCTCTCCTCATAATTATCACAACCGTGGTTGTTGGCGAGCGGCGAATCACACGGTCCACGATCTATTTGCCAGTCGCCTGCCGGCAAAGGCCAATGCCAATCCGAGAATGACGGTGGGACAGGTTCGGGAGTATAAGATATACTTTTTCTTATTTGGCCTACAATCACAGGATAGAGAATAGTCAGTATTGTAAGGGCGAATATTTTTGCCATAAGTTTGCGAGTTCCTTGGTAATGGATCTGGAACCAAACAAGACAGCATATGGGTTCATTACTTCGATTAATTGCCCGTCAATGACCGGTCTGCGATGTCACTTGATTATGAGAAAAGCGATCGAGTTCAACGATGATCATGTCTCGATATTCAAACCCTAAAGGACGGATCAGTTTGTTCGGCTGGAAGCGAGCTTGGATGATTGACGTTCGATCCAATGAGCAAATCGACTTGGATACCCAAACCCTGATGCAGCCGCCGGATCATAGCCAGTGAAAGCCGGCGCTTGCGGCTCAAGATTTCTGAAACCCGTCCTTTGCTGCCCAGGTATTTGATCAGGTCAGAACGGGATAACCCTCGGCTCTCCATGTAGTATTCCAGAACCTGTACCGGATCGTCTGGCTCAGAGATGGGGAAGTGCTTTGCTTCGTAGGCTTCGACCAGGGTTACCAACACCTCCATCCGGTCACCTGCAGGGGTTCCTGGCTGAGAATTGATCAGTTTTTCAATCTCGCGGAGCGTAGCCTGGTAATCAGCTTCGTTGCGGATGGGCTTAATCTCCATAATGATGCTCCCTATATCATAGTCGCGTCGATCTGATCGTATTCTTGGTGTGTGCCGATGAAGCGAATATACACCAGACTATGTTGGTAAACTACCAGAACGACCAGCTGGTAATGATTACCCTTGATGTTAAAAACAACCCGGTTGTTGGCTATAAAGCTGGCATTCCGGTAAACCGCTTTGATATCCGCTGGCGTTTGCCATGTGGCGTATTCTGTATCATGGAACCAGGTTTGTAGGGCGATGGTAGCGTCTGGGTGTTTTTCCCAGAATTCACGGAGAACGTGCCGGCTGATGATCCTCACAGTTGGATTATACAATAAAGTTACCATAATGGTAACGCCTATTGGAAATCAATGAATTGCCTTTACACTGGTCGACCCAGGCGCAAAAACAATGGCGAATTATGCTAGAATTCGGACATTATGCTTGAATAGCTAAAATCCTATGACTGCATCCGATATTAACCCAATGTTATTCTCCCTGTTTTGGATTGGGCTGGCGTTTCTGCTTGGCTCGCTGCCTTTCTCGGTCTGGCTGGGAAACTGGCGACGGGCAAGGATGTGCGCCAGGTGGGGGATGGCAACCCCGGCGCCACCAACGTTTTCCGGGCGGGCGGCAAGCTGGTGGGTTTGCTGGCGCTGGTGCTGGATATCGCTAAAGGCGCTTTTCCGGTCGGGATGGCGTATTACGTGCTGGGCTTCAACGACGCGGCGATGTTCCTGGTAGCCACGGCGCCAGTCCTGGGGCATGTCTTCTCGCCTTTCCTCGCTTTCCGCGGTGGAAAGGGGATCGCCGTCTCGTTTGGCGTTTGGATCGGGCTGACGGTGTGGAAGCTCTCGTTGCCGGCGCTGCTCATCGTGGTCATCGGCAATGCGCTCTTCACGCCGCCGGGATGGTCGGTCATGCTGGCGCTGGGGGGCATCCTGGCAGGCATACTGGTCTGGCTGCCGGCGCCGCTCCTGCTGGCGGTTTGGGCTGCGCAGACAATTATCCTGGCATGGACGCACCGCCACGACCTGCGCTCAGGGATGCACCTGCGTCCCTGGCTGGCGAAGCGCCTTTCCCGCCTCGGGCGTAAGGACGCTCATGATTGAGTACCTCGCTCACAACGCCATTCATGGCTTTATCTTCTTCGAGTCCGTCGTCCTGCTGATCCTCGTGAGCAACATCATCATCCGCCGCCGCACCCGGCAGCATTCGCTTCCTGGCGATTTGCCGCTGGTCTCGCTGCTCGTGCCCGTGCGCAACGAGGCGGAGAGCATCCCCCGCTGCATCCGGTCGCTCCTGGCGCAGGATTATCCCCGCTTCGAGGTGCTGGCGCTGGACGACCAGTCGGAGGATGGCACGCGCCTGATCCTGGAGCAAATGGCGGCTTCAAATCCCAATCTGCGCGTGCTGGATGGGTCTGCGCCGCCGGAAGGTTGGCTGGGTAAGAACTGGGCTTGCGCACAGCTCGCCGCACAGGCGCAAGGTGAGCTGCTGTTCTTCACGGACGCCGATACGGTCCACCAGCCGCATACCCTCGAGCGCGCTGGTCGGCGCGCTGCTGGGCGAGAAAGCCGACCTGCTGAGCGGTTTTCCCCTCCAGGAAATGTACACCTGGCTGGAGCGCTTTCTCGTCCCCTTTTTCTCATGGGCGGTGCTGTGTTTCGTCCCGCTCGGGCTGGCGTACCGTTTCAGGCTGCCTTTCCTCGCGGCAGCCGTGGGGCAGGTGATGCTCTTTCGCCGAGAGGCTTACCAGGCGAGCGGCGGGCATGCCAGCGTCAGGTCGTCGATTGTGGATGATCTGAGCCTGAGCCGCCGGGTGGTTGCCTTGGGGCTGCGCTGGCGCGTGGTCACTGCCGCCGACCTGGTCTCCTGCCGCATGTATCGCAGCGGGGAGGATGCCATCGCCGGTTTTGCCAAGAACCTGTTTGCCGCCTTCGATTATCGCCTGCTGCCCTTTCTGTTTGTTTACCTCTTTCTGGGTTACGTCTTCTGGCACCCGCTATTCTTGCTGGTGTGGAAATTGTTCGGGGGCGTGCCAGCGCCTGGGACGGCTGAGCTGATCCTTTGCCTGGGGCTGGCGCTGCTGGTATGGCTGGTCCCATACCTGGAGCTTGGAGTTCCGGCTTCACTGGCATATCTGTATCCGCTCACCATCCTGGTGGTTGTTATCGTCGCGCTCAAATCGGTATACTTCGGTTTGCGCGGCAGGCTGAACTGGAAAGGCAGGATGATCCGGTTGCCGGGCTGGAAGTGGGTATAGGAGAAGCAAGCGATAACGCATGAGCATCCCTCCGGGTCTTGGTCTGCTCATCATCACGCTCGGGGTTCTGCTGTTGATCGATAAGGATCCCTTCAAAGCCCTGCCGCAAATTCGAGTCCCGGCGTTGCGCAATCCCTACGTGAATGCATACCTGTATGGCTTGCTCTATGGACCGATCGCCCTGCCCTGTTCCGGTCCTCTGGTGGTGAGTATTTTCGCGATCTCGCTGACTGCTTCCGAAGCATTCAGCAAGCTGAATGTATTCTTGTGGTTTGGGCTGGGATTTGGCTTGCCATTGCTGGCGCTCTCCTGGCTATCCGGCTCGAAGCAGCGCACAATCACGCGCTGGTTCGCACAGCATGCCCGCCTGGTGAGTGTATCCGGCGGGTTGTTGCTGATCGGGATTGGAATTTACGATTTTTGGTCGAACTGGGAGCTGATCAGCCTGGTATTGGGTGTGGGCTAAAATCCATCTCCCCGCCATTAATTTCGCGCCGGGTAATTCCCCGGTCTGCCTCAGCTATTGCTCGAATGTCTCGAGTGGCTGCGAGAGAAGATGAAGACTTTTTCAACAGGGATCTCTTCTGATTACCCGCTGATCTTCCAGGTGTAAAGATAGTATCTTCGCTCACATCTGTATGCCGGTGCGGACAGGATTAATCCGGTCATGGTCACTCAAAGAGCATTTTGACATCCTCGCGGTGTCAGCGATTTGAAGAAACCGGTTTCGGTGGCTATCAGATTTCTCACCAGGCTGCGCTTCTTCTCTTGTAACTGTAAAATTTTCTCTTCAACCGAATCACGGGCAATGATTTTATAGACGAAAACCGGTTTTTCTTGCCCAATGCGATGGGCGCGGTCGCTGGCTTGCATTTCTACGGCTGGATTCCACCACGGATCGAGGTGGATGACGTAATCGGCGGCGGTCAGGTTCAAGCCCACGCCTCCCGCTTTCAGGCTGATGAGAAAGAATGGGATGGATGAGTCGTTTTGGAAGGAATCCACCCGTGCCTGGCGCTCGCGGGTTTGCCCATCCAGATATTCGTAGCGGATTTCTCGTTTATCCAATTCCTGGCGCACAAGGCGCAGGGTTGCGACAAATTGCGAAAAGATCAGCGCTTTATGCTTCTCGGCTTGCAATGTCTCCAGCGTTTCGAACAATATCTCGAATTTAGGCGCTTCGCCGTGGTAAGTCGGCTCTACCAGCGACGGGTGGATGGCGATCTGGCGCAGGCGCAATAAGCCTTCCAGTATCTTGAAGCGGGCGTCATCCATGCCCTCGCTTTCAATGAGCCCGAGCAGCTCGGCCCTGTACCGTTCCCGGGTCTGGATGTAAAGCTTTTTTTGCGCCGGGTCCATGTCGGTATAAATGATACGCTCGGTACGCGGCGGCAGCTCGGGCGCTACCTGTTCCTTGGTGCGGCGCAATATGAAGGGGTAGACCAACTTTCGCAAGGTGGCAGCGGTCTCTTCGTCCTGCACGCGTTCGATGGGGGCGGCAAACTCTTTCTTGAAGTAATCCAGGTTGCCGAGCAAGCCAGGGTTGATAAAGGCAAATTGCGACCACAACTCGTAGGTATTGTTCTCCACCGGTGTGCCGGTCATTACCAGGCGATGCCTGGCGTTCAACAGGCGCGCGGCTTTAGCGCTCTTGGCAAGTGGATTTTTGATGGATTGCGACTCGTCGAGAATGGCATGGTCAAATTCATAATGGCGTAACAGGTCAATATCGCGCAGCAGGGTACCATAGGTGGTTATAATCACATCGTAATCGTTGAAAACCGCCGTATTTTTAGTGCGGAAATGGCCCGTGTATTCCAGAAAGTGTAAGGCGGGTGTGAATTTTTCGGATTCGCGCTGCCAGTTGACAACCAGACTCTTAGGGACGACCAGAAGGTTCGCTGCGTGCTGGATTGAATCAGAGGCATACTCAGCCGCGGTCCGCTCTTTGAGCGAAAGGAGATATGCGAGCACCTGGATTGTCTTGCCCAACCCCATATCATCTGCCAGGATGCCGCCGAATTTGTATTCGCGGAGGAAATGGAGCCAGTCGAAGCCATGTTTTTGGTAGAGGCGTAATTCGCCAGTAAATCCCTGGGGGAGTGATTGTGGCGCAATCTGCCTGAAAGTGCTAAAACGCTCACAGCGCTCGATTAGGTCGGGGGGAGACTGGACCATGGCATTCCCTTCTAGCAGGGAGTTGAGTAGGGGCAAGTGGAAGTCACTCAAGCGGAATCCGTCTTCGGTTTCGCGCGCCAGATTCCATAAGTGTTTGTACTTTTCAAGCCATTCTTCGGGTAATTTTCCTACCGAGCCATCCGCCAGTTTAATGTAGCGCTCGCCGCGTCTGAGTGCTCTGCGCACATCATGGAAGCCAATTTGCTGCTCTCCAAACTGGACGGTGGTTTTTAGGTCGAACCAGTCGATGCCGGATGTGATACTGACGCGGAAGGTAGGCGTGGCGCGGTTGATTTTGCCAAGTTTGAGCTTTTCTTCCCCGTAGATTTCAAAACCAGCGGCGGTGAGCTGCGGTATGGATTGGATCAAGAAGTCGAAGGGGTGGGCGTGGGCGCGCAGCTCGAAGGTGCCGTACGGCAGGCTGGAATCAGCGCGTTTGAGCCGATAAATTGGATCGACGAGCCGTTGGAAATGCGCTTGTTCGCGCTTTAGGCTGGCGTTGGATGCGTATTAATTCCCAACTGTCAGGGACGGTTTCGATTGACGTGATTTCGTCTTTCTTGGAAGCGGGGACTTCGTAATCCCCGTAGCCGAAACGCAGGTCGGCTCGCAGGGTATTGTCTTTGTCATCGTGCAGGTAGAGGCGCGGCACGGGGTCAGCGTTGACATCGCGCCATTGGAGAAGATCGCTGGTGATGGGTAGGGATTCAGCGATCCGACGCAGGTAGTTTTCGCGAAAAAAGTTGGCTTCTTTTTCTGGGATGGAAATGGGAAAGGAAGAAAGCAGGGAGATGAGGTTATGGTCGCGTGGGGAAAAGAGCGTTTTGCCTATCAGCAACCAGGGTGGATTTTGTCCGATTATTTCAGCTTTGTGCGTGCCGAGAGGGAGCACCTCCCCTCTCAATCCGGCTTGCAGGAGCAGGTTATCGCCTGAGCGGGTTAACGAGATTTGTAGCTCGACCGGGTTGGGGATGATGGTGATACGCCCCTGGACGGTATTTCGGGAACTGTTGACAAGGAAAACCGGGACTTGTAATTGCTGTAACAAGGCGAGGTATTTGGCGATGATATTGTTGCCGCCAAAGTTCCGCAAATATTGTTGCAGTAAGCTCAGCAGGTTGAAGGCTCCGGGGCTGAGATTGGTGCAGCCTGCGGGATTGATTTGCCCGTATAGCTCCTCGCTGAATCTAATCCATTCGTGGCGCTGGTCGAGCAGGTCGTTGATGGCTTCTGCGCCCGCAGAGGTGAATTCTTGCAAAACATCCCAGTTTTTGGCTTTCACGATGTGGGGTGTAAATAAGTAGTCGTTGGTGTAGTAGTATTCCGCTTTCTCCATCAACAGGAAAGCGGCATAGGGTTGGGTGTTGCCGCCTGAGCCGGATGTGCCTGGCAATTGTAGGAATACGGTATTGAGCTTGTTTTTCCAGTTAGCCGGCGGATGCCGATGGTGGGCGTGCAGGAGCGGGCTCAGCATCTTCATCTTCCTCGTACCCACCATCCTCATTCCTAAGAAAGTCCCTCAGCTCGAGCCCGGCAGCAACCATATGTTTGCAGAAATTGTCATCTCCATACGGGCATTCACATGTCAAAGATCAGCTCGCCCGTTTTATTATTCACTTCAATTGTGACGGTATACTCGCCAGTGTCTCCATCAACGATACAAACTGCTTTGCGCTTGTTATAGACTTCAATATCCCAGACCCTGCCGTCGAGATAATAAGCGCGGCCGCGCTGCATGGTTTTGGTATTGGCATAGTGGGAATATGGGTAGTTGTCCAGGAGATCTGGCGTCAGTTTGATCATGGGAATGGCTTTATAAATTGGAGAGAGGCGGGGCGATTACATCTTGCCTATCTGCTTGGCGGTAGCGTGTGTTACCCGGAAAAATCAAACTGATAGCTCAGCAGAACGGTATCCGCAAATATTACCACAATAAAAATCCCCGGCTCTTAAAGCCGGGGATTGTGTCCCTTACTTTGATGTACTAAATAGCTTTCTATGCCACAACCGCCGGCCGGAACTTATACCCATAAACCAGCAATCCGCGCTCGTCGCCGTCGGAGCGCAGGCGGCGCGTGACCATCTCGACCGGCATGCCGATCTCGACCTTGTCCTGGTCTACAGTCAGTCAGTTGGGCGGTGACCAGCGGTCCTTCCTCCAGCTTGACCAGGGCCACGGTATAGGGGGAGTATTCTTCGTAACCCGCAGGCGGCTCGTAGACGGTGGTGAAGGAATACACCTCGCCGCGCCCGCTGAAGCTGTACAAGGTTCTTGGCTTCGCCGCCGCATTCGGGGCAGATATCGCGCGGCGGGAAGAGCTTGGCATCGCAGTGGGGGCAGACTTCGCCCACCAGGCTGTAGCGCTGTTTGCGTAATCGCCAGTGGCGTGGGATTTCCATGTGTTTAATCTCTCCTTGTTGTCCTCGTAGTGAAATCGAGAGCGTTCGAGTCTAAGTTTACAAATGCGAGACTCTCAATAACTATCAAGATCATAAAATTGCCTGCTACTAAAGAAACTGTAAGGGCATGAGCAGCTTTCTACTCCATGCGCTCCAGTACATGCGTGATAGCAGTGGAGGCTGGCCCGCCGAGGCATTGGATCAGCGCCCGCTGCGCTCCCGGGATCTGGGATGCGCCGGCTTTGCCACGCAGCTGCAGCGTGGCTTCCACCGCCTGGTAGACGCCGGTTGCCCCGCCCGGGTTGCCACGCGCTTTCAAGCCGCCCAGGGTGGCGATAGGGATGTCGCCAGTTAATCCCGATCCTGCCATCCTGGGCCAGCTGCCAGCCCTGGCCGCGCTCGGCGTAACCGGCAGCTTCCAGCGAAGGGCGGCGTAGATCGAGAAGGCGTCGTACAGCTCGAACAAGTCCGCCTGGTCCGGGGCGATGCCAGCCTGCCATACAGGCCCGCTGCGGCAGATAGCTGGGCAGCCTGGAACGCCAGCGGATCGGGGCGGTCGTGCAGCGCCAGGGTGTCGGTCACCACGCTGGAACCGGCAATGCGCACCAGGGGATAGGCGTAACCGGGAGGCAGCAGATCGGAGCGGGTCAGTAGCAGCGCGGCCGCGCCGTCGGCGTAGGGCGCCACGTCGAACATATTCAGCGGCTCGCTGACCATGCCGGCTTTCTGGTATGCGCCGGCGGAGATGGCTTTGCGGTACATGGCGTTGGGGTTGCTGGCGCCGTTGGCGTGGGCTGTAAGAGGGAAGCCGGCGAAAGCCTGGCGCGGCGCCTGGTATTCGTGCAGGTAGCGGCGCATGAGCATGGCTGCCTGGGCGGTGGGGGTCAGACCCTGCACCGCTTCGAAATCGCTGTCGCCGGCGGAGGCAAGGGCGGCGTCCGTCTTAGAGCCGATCTGGTCGGTGAACTTTTCTACGCCGACGACGAGGGCGACATCCGCCTGCCCGGAGGCGATCGCCAGGTACCCGGTGCGCAGGGCAGCTCCGCCGGATGCTCCGGCGGCTTCGGTCGTCAGGGCTTCGATGCCGCTAAGCCCGGCAAAATCGCTGAGCAACGCGCCCAGGTGGGACTGGTGCGAGAGGATGGGCGCCAGCATGTTGCCCACCACCAGCATCTGCGGGTACAGCCCGCCGGCGTCCGCCCGCGCGGCTTCGATCGCCTGCAGCGAGAGCTCGCGCAGCGATAGATCCCAGTGCTCGCCGACCGGCGTCTGTCCGATGCCTGCAATGACAACTTCAGTCATAGGGCCTCTACTTCATCACCAGCTTGCCCCGCAGGCGGGCATACATGGCGTAATCGATCGGCGTGCGGCGGGCGATGTAATCCTGGGTGCGGGTGGCGCAGGCCGCGGCGCTCCAGGATGGCGTCTGTGACGCGGATGGAGAAGGCATCCGAGCCGGCGCCGGAGCCGAAGGAGACCATGAAGATGCGGTCGCCTGGTTCGGCGATGTCCAGGATGGCGGTCAGACCGATGATGGCGGCGCCGGCATAGGTGTTGCCGATGACCGGCACCAGCAGCCCGGTGGCAATCTGCTCGTCGGTGAAGCCGAGCTGGGCGCCGACGCGCTGCGGGAACTTGGTGTTGGGCTGGTGGAAGACGGCGAACCGGTAATCGGCAGCAGTCGTGTGCGTGGCTCGCAGCATGGCTTCGGCAGCCTCGGTGATATGCTTGAAGTAAGCCGGCTCGCCGGTGAAGCGCTGCCCGTGCTCGGGGTACTTGGCATAGGCGCGGCGCCAGAAATCGGGCGTGTCGGTGACGTAGGAGTAGGTGCTCTCGATGACCGCCAGCGAATTCTTCTGCCGGACCGAGGATGAAAGCCGCCCCGCCTGCGCCGGCGGTGTATTCCAGGGCGTCGCCCGGGCGTCCCTGGGCGGTGTCCATGCCGATCGCCAGGGCATAGTCCGCCATGCTCGAGCCGACAAAGCCGATGGCTGCCACCATGGCTTCGGTGCCAGCTTTGCAGGCGAACTGCCAGTCGGCAGCCTGGACGTTGGGCACCGCGCCGATGGCCTCGGCAACGATGGTGGAGGTGGGCTTGACGGCGTAGGGGTGCGACTCGGAGCCGACCCAAACGGCGCGGATCTGGGTGGGGGCAACGCCGGCGCGGTTCAGGGCGTTGCGCGCCGCTTCGATCGACATGGTGGCGACATCCTCGTCCAAGCCGGGGACGGCTTTTTCTTTGATGGGCAGGGCGCCCTGGCTTTCGGTCCACACACGCGGCGACCTCGCTGGCGGGCAGGCGGTAGCGCGGCACGTACGCGCCGTAACCGGCGATGCCCACCGGGCGGGAGGGCTTGAGCAGGATGCTTTCTGGGGCTTCTTCGTTCAAGAGTTGTGGGTTGGTTTCAGTCATCATTAACCTTTATCATAACAGGACAACGAAATATTGTCAATATATTGTATACTAATTGTATATATATTAAGGCTGCTGTTTTTGCTCAGCCTGCCATGATCGCAAGATCTCTTCCGCGCGGTCGATGCGCACTACCTTCTCCGCTACCAATTGGCTGGCGAGGCGCTCGACCTCGCGCGCCGCGCGCCCCGGCGGCGATAGCCACCTGGCGGGCGTGCAGGCTCATGTGGCCGCGCTGGATGCCCTCGGTTGCCAGGGCGCGCAGGGCTGCCAGGTTCTGCGCCAAGCCCGACCGACGACGATGATCTCTGCCAGCTCCGCCGCGCTCTGCACGTCCAGCAGGCGCAGGGCGGCGCGGGCGGTGGGGTGGACGCGTGTCGCTCCGCCCACGATGCCTACCGCCAGGGGCATTTCCAGCGCGCCGACCAGGTTGCCCTGCGCGTCGCTGCCCCAGGTGCTCAACGAGGTGTAGCGACCGTTGCGGGCGGCATAGGCATGGGCGCCGGCTTCGACGGCGCGCCAGTCGTTGCCGGTGGCGATAACCACCGCATCCACGCCGTTCATGATGCCTTTATTGTGCGTGGCGGCGCGGTAGGGGTCTGCTGCGGCGAAAGCCCAGGCGTCGATAATGCCGTCGCGCACTTCTTCAGCGCGGAACTCGCTGAAAGCCAGCTCGGCAAGCGGGATGGTGCAGCGCGCCCGCGCCAGGCGGCGGTCTGCCAGGTTGGAGAGGATGCGCAGGTGAACCCGCCCGCCCGTCAGGCTCTCGACCAGCGGGGCGAGCCGCTCGCAAGCGGTGTTGACGGCGTTGGCGCCCATCGCATCGCGCACATCATAGATCAGGTGCAGCACCAGGAACGGTCCGATGGGCGATTCGGCGATCTGGCGCACCTCGAGATCGCGCGGACCTCCGCCCAGCCCGGTCAGGACGGGATCGATTTTAGCCGCCTCCGCCAGCAGTAGCGCCTTATTCTCGAGCAGTGCGAAGCGGGCAGCCGGCAGATCGGCAAGCTCCAGCACCTGCATCTGACCGATCATCTCGGGCGAGGTGGTGTGGGCTGTGAATCCCCCGCCGGCGCGTGCCAGCTTTGCCATAAAGGAGGCGCCGGCTACGACGGATGGCTCTTCGATCGCCATCGGCACCAGCCGCTCGCGGCCATTGACGACAAAGTTCAGAGCGACGCCGAGCGGCAAAGCATGCACACCGATGGCGTTCTCGATCATCTGGTCAGCCTGTTCGGCGCTCAACCCGGCTTCTCCGCTCAAGGCAGCCAGGTCTTCCTGCGCCAGGCGGTCAGCCAGCCGGAGCAGGCGCTCTTCAAGGGGCAGGTTGTAAAAGCCGGGCAAGCGCGAACTGGTTGTCTCTTCCTTCATGGTTCATCCCTGTGACAGGTTTACGAGCAGCGAAGCGATCTTGGAAAGCAAAGCGCAGCTCACACAGCGCCTTGTTTCCCGGTGTGCATACCGCACGCCATAAGAATGCGATCTGACTCACCAAGCTTATTTTTACGCTGGTGGGTCTGGCAAAAACTATCAGGTTTAGTGGCAACCTGGTTAGCATGCGCTGCTGATCCAATTTCAATCAAGCTCACGCGCCCAGAATAGAGCCAGGGTGGGGTTGCTCGCCAAAGGCGACTAATCTGGGGTAAAATTAGGCGTCGGTAAGGTCATTATGGCGACGCTAACCCGTGAGCAACTCGAAGAACGGCTGGCAGCCTTGCACGAGGTCAGCCTGGAGCTGGTGCGCGACCTGTCCCTTGAGGTGGTGCTGGAGCGCATTGCCGAGTTGGCGCGCCAGCAGGCGAACGCAGCTTACGCCGCGCTGGGCGTGGTGGACGCCAATGGCGACCTGGTCAAGTTCATCCCGGTGGGGATGTCTCCCGAGGATGTGCGCCGCGCCGGCTCGCCGCCCATCGGCAAGGGCATGATCGGCGCCATCGGCAACGCGCGCAGCACGATCCGCGTTGCGGATATCCGCGACGACGAGCGCGCGGAGGGTTTCCCAACCGGTCACCCGCAGATGAGCTCCTTTCTCGGTGTGCCGATCATGCTCGGCGACAGCCTCTTGGGGCAGATCTACCTGACCAATAAGCTCGGCGGGAGCGAGTTCACCGAAGCCGACGAGCGCGTGATCCAAACCCTGGCGGCATACGCCGCAGTGGCGATCAAGAATGCCCGCTTTTACGAAGACCTGCTTTCCCGGGACGAAACCCTGCGCCAGATTAACACTGATCTGGCGTTAGTCAATGACCTGGCAGTGACGCTCGCCAGCTCGCTGGACGTGGACGAAATCCTGGAGCGCACCCTGACACGCGTCATGGCATACCTGGGTGTCGGCGCCGGAGAGATCTTCCTGCGCGAAGAGAGCGAGAAAGAGCTGCAGATGGCGCTGCACCGCGGCGAGTTCCCGGATGCCTTCCTGACCCGGGATAACTTCCGCATGGGCGAGGGGTTCATCGGGCTGGTGGCGGAGATCGGCAAGCCGCTGACCACCACAGACCTTTCTGGCGATGTGCGCTACCTGCGCCCGGCGGTGGTCTCTGCGGGATTCCGTTCCATGGCTTGCATTCCCTTGACAGCCGGTGGAGCGGTGGTGGGTGTGATGAGCCTGGCAAGCCGCAACGAGCGGCGCTTCGAAGAACGCGAGCTCAATTTGCTGACCGCCATCGGTAGCTGGGCGGGGATCACCATCGAGAACGCCCGCCTGCACCGCCAGGCAGGTCGCCTGGCCGTTCTGGAAGAGCGCGAGCGCATCGGCATGGACCTGCACGATGGCATCATCCAGTCGATCTACGCCGTAGGGCTGGCGTTGGAATTCGCCCGCGTGGCGCTGGAGGAAGATCCACACCAGGCACGCTTGAAGCTTGAGCAGGGGATTGATGGCTTGAATTCCGCTATCCGCGATATCCGCACATACATCCTCGACCTGCGCCCGCGCCAATTCCACGGCGGCGACCTGATGGGCGGGCTGCGCCGGCTGGTCGAGGAGTACCGCGCCAACACCCAGGCCGAGGCGACCCTGATGGGTCCCAAGGATGACCTGATCGATTTACCTCAGGCGCATGCCATGGCGCTTTTCCACATCTGTCAGGAGGCGCTGGCAAACACTGCCAAGCACTCCCAGGCGCGCCGCGTGGATGTGCGCCTGTGGACGACGCGCGACCGCGTCCTGCTTGAGGTGGCGGACAACGGACTCGGCTTCGATCTGCGCAAGATGAGCGTCACTATCGGGCATGGCTTATCCAACATGCACGTGCGCGCTCGCAAGGTGCGCGGCGATGTGGAGATCACCTCCGCCCCGGGTGAAGGCACTACCGTCCTCGCCTGGGTGCCGCGTCGCGAAGATTAACCCGGCGCTGATCGGGTTGGGATCTTCCATGGATTTGATTTCCAGCCGCAACAACCCCAAAATCAAACAAGTGCGCTCTCTAAAGGAACGCAAAGCGCGGCTGGCAAGCGGGCTGGCTGTGGTGGAGGGCATCTTCCCCGTGGGAGAGGCGGTGGCTGCGGCGCAGGCAGGCAGGATCAGCATCGACTCCATTTTTTACGCCCCGCAATTGCTGAAGAGTGTATTCGCCAGCGGGCTGGTGACCGGGCAGGCTGCCCAGGGGGTGCCGTGTTTTGCTACCAGCGAAGAGGTTTTTGCCTCCATCGCCGATAAAGACAATCCGCAGGGCATCCTTGCTCTCGTCAAGCCGGTCTCGCACAGACTGGAAGCGCTCAATCCGCAGAATGCTCCCTGGTGCGTGGCGCTCGTCTCGCCGCAGGACCCGGGCAATGTCGGCACGGTGCTGCGCACGCTGGATGCGGTGGGCGCCGATTGCCTGCTCCTGTTGGAGAGCGGGCTCGATGCTTACCAGCCCGGCGTGGTGCGCGCCAGCATGGGCATGGTCTTCTGGAAGCCGGTTGTCAACGCCTCCTTCACGGAATTCGCCTCCTGGAGGCGCGGGCATGGCTATCGTCTGTACGGCACATCGGCGCACGCGGAGGAGGACTACCGGCGGGTGGCTTACCGGAAACCTTGTATCCTGCTCCTGGGCAGCGAGCGGGAAGGATTGACCGCCGACCAGCGCCAAGACTGCGACATCTTGATCAGCCTGCCGATGGCAGGGCGGGCTACGTCGCTCAACCTGGCTGTCGCCGCGGGGGTGCTGCTTATGAGATGCGGAATGAGCTGGGTGATTCTCCGGCTGAATAGCCCCATTGATCCGGATTTGGATCGCCGGTGTATTCAAATAGGTTTTGTCCATCCTTACCAGATGGTTTCCAGGGCATATTGCCGGATATTTTCATCCCTTGTGATCAGAGGCAATGATTCTACCTGGCATTGAGCGATCAACATGCGGTCAAAGGGATCGCTGTGGTAGGGAGGTAATTCAAAAACCCGTGCTGCATGGCTGATCTGTACGGAGAGCGGTAGAAAGCGATAGATGCTCATGCGGCTGAAGATATATCTCGCTGGCGATTCCGGTAAAACCAGCCTGCCTTCTGAAGTTTTAATGGTGATCTCCCATACACTGGCTGGCGATAGATAAATTTCATTGCTCCCATCCGCGATAATCTCTTTGGCGCGCAAGGATAAAAGCGGATCCTCAATGTCCCACCAAAGGAAAGTATGTGTCCATCAGCGCTTTCATAGGTCAAACTCTGAGAGGGGTGTATCGAAGTCAGCATGGATGATCACTATTCCTTTGTTAATCCCGGGTACTCGCGGGCTAGGATCATCCAGCGAAAATGGCATCAATCGCGCTACAGGTTTCCCGGCTTTGGCGATCACTATTTCTTAGCCATTAAGCACGCGCTCGATCAGCCTGGAAAAATGGGTTTTTGCCTCGTGAATGTTGAATACGATCATTTTACACCTCCGGTATGATTGGAGACTAAGTCCAGGACTAAGGCGAGTATTTTTTCAACAACAGAACACAAGTCTTGCAGAATGAGCAGGCTTGCGGAGTCTCAATTGTGGTAAAATAATCGGAACATCTGAACATATGTTGAAACATTCACGGAGATAGAGCCAAATGAAGCTACCCATCCTCGACGAACACACTGCCGCCCACGTGGCGGAACTCTTCCGCGCCTTCAGCGACACCAGCCGGGTGCGCATTCTCTCTGCCATCATCGACCAGGAGTTGAATATCTCGACCCTGGCTAAGATGGTCGGGCTGACCGAATCGGCAGTCTCTCATCATATGCGCGGTTTGCGCCAGATGCATCTGGTGCAGGCGCGCCGGGATGGCAAAGAAGTTAATTACTCCGTGATCGACCCGCACATCATTGAGCTCTTCCAACAAGGGGTAAGGCACATCAAGGAAAAATAGGGCGGTCTGGCAAACCTGGCGATATTGCGCCAGCCATAATTCAACGCGCAACAGAACAGCTTATGAACACCATCCATGTACTTCAAGATACCGGTCACTTTCAAAAACAGGCGGCGCTTTCAGGCTTGACCGTTGAGCAGGTACTGGAGCGCCGGGCGAAGTACGGGGAGAACCGCCTGCCGGCTGAAAAAACAATCTCAGCCTGGACGATCCTGCTCAACCAGCTAAAAAGCCCGCTGGTGTACATCATCCTGGCAGCCGCGGGGATATCCCTGGCGCTGGGCGAGTATGGCGATTTCGCCATCATCATGGTGGTTGTCGTGATCGATGTGATCCTGGGCTTTGTCCAGGAGTACCAGGCGCAGCGCACCTACGAGGCATTGAAGGGCTTGCTCAAGCCCACCACCACCGTGATCCGTGACGGGCAGCGCCAGGAAGTTGAGGTTTGGGAGCTGGTGCCCGGCGACCTGGTGGTGCTCAACGCCGGGGAGAAAGCTCCCGGCGACGGCGAGCTTCTCGAAGCCACCAAGCTCTCGCTGGATGAAGCCATCCTGACCGGTGAGAGCGAGCCGGTAAACAAACACGCCATCCCGCAGCCGGATGAAGTCGCATCCGGAAACGGCGCGGGCGCTCAAACTCAGGTTTTCATGGGCACTACGGTGGTCACCGGGCGGGGGATTTTGCGCGTTACCCGCACCGGCACCCGGACAGAGCTGGGACAGATAGCCACCAGCCTGAGCGAGCACGTCGAGGAAGAGACGCCCCTCCAGGTGCGGCTGAAAGCCTTCAGCAAGGTGCTCACCTATATCGTCGTGGCTGCCACGCTGGTGATCCTGGTTGCCGGATTGCTCATGGGGCGCAACTTCCTGGATATGCTGCGCACCTCGATCATCCTGGCGATCGCGGCTGTGCCCGAGGGATTGCTGATTGCTGTGACGGTGATCCTGGTGCTGGGCATGCGCAAGATCCTCAGGCGCAACGGCCTGGTAAAGCGGCTCCTGGCGGTGGAGACGCTGGGCTCCGTGACTACGATCTGTACGGACAAAACCGGAACGCTGACCGAGGGGCGCATGCGCGTCAACCGCGCCGACCTGGTAGACGAGCAGCGCGCCTGGCAGACCATGGTTCTGTGCAACAACCTGGAAGGACCGGTGGACATCGCCCTGTGGGAGTATGCCGAGAAGCTGGCGCCGGGCAGCCCGCAGCAGCTCTTTGACAGCACGCAGCGCCTGGGCGAGGAGCTTTTCACCAGCGAGACGAAGTACATGATCACCAGCGTCACCGGCGTGCTTTTTCAAGGCGAGCACACCTTCTTTTTGAAAGGCGCGCCGGAGATTGTGCTGGAGATGTGTGAGGGTTCCACCGCTCAGCGGGAGCAGCTCCTGGCGCAGGTGGATGATTGGGCAGGGGAGGGGCTGCGCCTGCTGGGTCTGGCATACCGCTCTGGCGGGCGCATGGAGTGTTACAGCGGGTATACCTGGCTGGGATTGCTCGGCATGGAAGACCCGCTGCGCGAAGGTGTGGTGGATGCCATCCAGGTAGCAGAGCACGCCGGTATCCGCGTCAAGATGATCACCGGCGATTACCGCCGCACGGCTGAGCGCATCGCCAGCAACACGGGGCTGCTGCTGGCGGGCGACCAGACCCTGGAAGGCGCTCAAATCGCTCATTTGACGGACACGCAGCTTGAGCAGCAGGTGCAGCATACCGCGGTCTTCTCGCGTATCCGCCCGCAGGATAAGTTCAGGATCATCCGCGCCTTGCAATCCAACGGTGAGGTCACGGCGATGATCGGCGATGGCGTCAATGACGCCCCGGCGCTGCAGCGCGCCAATATCGGCGTGGTGGTGGGCAGCGCGACAGATGTGGCAAAAGAGACCGCCGACCTGATCCTACTGGATAACAACTTCCGCACCATCGTCGCCGCCATCGAGGAAGGGCGGGTGATCTTCGCCAACATCCGCAAGGTGGTCGCTTATGTGCTCTCCAACTCTTTTGCCGAGGTGCTGACCATCTTCGTAGCCATGTTGTTGGGCTGGCCCCCGCCCCTGGCGGTGGCGCAAATATTATGGATCCACCTGATCTGCGATGGACCGCTGGACATCGTATTGAGCTTCGAGCCCAAGGAAGCCGGGATCATGGATGAAAAACCGCGCTCCCTCAAAGCGCCGATCCTGACGCGCCTGGGGGCGTCGCTGATCGGCGTGATCAGCATCACCAGCTCGATCTTTGCCCTGGGGTTGTTTGGCCATTTTTACCAAATGCACAATAATCCGGTGGAGGGGCAGAGCATCGTTTTTGCCAGCTTTGCAATCAACTCGATCGTTTACATCTTTGCATACCGCAGCATGCGCCTGCCGCTGTATCGCATGAACAAGTTGAGCGCCAACAAACCCCTGATCTGGGCAGTGCTGGCGGGCTTCCTGACTATCGCAATTGCTTTTCTCGTTCCCGGTCTGCGAGAGCTGCTGGGCATCGTGCCCTTGACCCTGCAAGAGTGGATATGGGTTATCAGCGTGTCATTCATCTTGTTAGTGTTCGTCGAGACTGGCAAGGCGATCAGCAATCGAGTGCATCCGGATGATTAACCGAGTGGCTGATGTGGAAAGGCGGATGTACTGCATCGAGTTCCGCAAGCCGTAATTTAAGGAGGGCGTATGAAGGCGGATGCTTTTCGTGGTCAGGTTGTGATCATCACGGGGGCATCGGCAGGAATTGGCAAAGCCCTGGCACTGCATCTGGCGAGGCAAGGGGCGAAATTAGCTGTCGCCGCGCGCCGCATCGACCGGCTGGAACAAGTTGCGGCGGAATGCCGCGGCGTGGGGGGTGAAGTACTGGTCGTTCCGACCGATGTAAGCGAAGAATCCCAGTGCAAAGAGTTGGTGGAGAAGACGGTGGCAGTTTTCGATGGGCTGGACATGCTGATCAACAATGCCGGCTTGGCGGTTCTTTCATTGCTTGCAGATTACCCTGATCTGCAATTATTCCGGCATACGATGGATGTCAACTTTTACGGTGCGGTGAACTGCACCTATTATGCTCTACCTTATCTGAAACAATCAAAAGGCCGCATTGTGGCGATCTCCAGCATGGGTGGCAAGGCAGCCATCCCATACAATACACCCTATTGCGCCAGTAAATACGCCCTGCACGGGTTCTACGATGCTCTGCGCATGGAAGTGTCAGGCAGTGGGGTGAGTGCCACGGTAATTTGCCCATGGTGGGTGGTAACCGAATTTCACGAAGCGCAGATGGATAAAAATGGTGTGCCGTATGGACCTCGGGGGCGAGCTATCTACTCCAGGCGCATGATGAGCGCTGATCGCTGTGCCGAGATCACGCTGCGCGCCGCCTATAACCGCCGGCGTGAGGTGTTGATGGGACCCGGGACATTGATTGTGTGGCTTAAACTTCTCTCACCGCGATGGATGGATTGGATGGCGCTGGCGTTCTTGAAATCGGCTGCCCGTCGTACACAAAAAGGAATGGTAAGGATATAACCTCGATTGGAAAGGGGTTGCTAAGGTAACTCAAGCACATTGGTAAAAAGCGGAGAATGACACAGGCAACCCCGGAGGAAGTTCAGCGTGACCGAGAAAATACCTGTAACCTTGAGCGGCGTGTCCGAATCGTCACTCCTCACACTCTACATCCGGGCGATGGAATCGCAGCGCTCCGACGCGATGATAAATGACGAGAAAGCCGTGGCACTGGTCACCCAGATGTGCATATTCCACTTCCGGCGAGGAAAGCACCCGGTTGAATAAAATCATTCTCAGGAGCCCGGTGATGTCAGGAAAAATCCCCCAATCTTTGGAAGGTGTGTCTGAAACTCTGCTCATGACCTTGTATGTACGGGCGCGCGAATCCCAACGTCCGGATGGCATGATCAGAGATGAGAGGGCTGTTGCAATGGTCAACCAGATCGAATGCGATTTTTCACGCCTCCGCATGCAGCGGCACGACGAGGTTGCAGTGATCATGCGCATGAAGAAGTTCGATAGCCACGTGCGTGACTTTCTCAGCCGAAATCCCCATGCGGTCGTGGTTCATGTCGGCTGCGGATTGGATACGCGTTTTGAGCGTGTGGACGATGGACAGGTTGAATGGTTCGATCTGGACGTGCCCGATGTAATAACTCTGCGGGAAAAGTTGATCCAATCCGAAAGCAGCCGATACCACGTGTTGGCTTCGTCTGTATTCGATGAGGATTGGCTTGAAGAAGTGAGCCGCTTCAAGCCGCGCCCATTCATGTTCATCGCAGAAGGCGTCTTGCCTTATTTTGAGGAGGCCCAGGTCAAATCTCTGTTCCTTAACCTGCTCACACATTTCCCGGGCTGTGAGCTGGTCTGCGACGCACATACATCCTTTGTTGTTTGGGCAGATAACCTGCACCTGGCATTAGCCGAGTGAAGGCGCGCCTGCATTGGAGCATCAAGCAGGGTAAGGATGTAGAAGAATGGGGTGAGGGCATCCATCTGTTGGACGAATGGAACTATTATGATGATGACGTGTCGCAACTTAAGGCTTTTCGTTGGATACGCCTGATCCCACCTTTGGCAAAATCTTCGGGCATTTTCCATTACCGGTTAGGTGGTCTGCCATGAAAATGACCAACCGCTGGAACAGGTTCATCTACCGCCTCTGGGCGCCGGTCTACGATGCCACGGTAGGGCATTTCTTTCTGCCAGGCAGGATACGGGCGATAGAGCTGCTCGATCCTCAGCCTGGTGAGCGCCTCCTGCTGGTGGGCGTGGGCACTGGAGCTGATCTGCCGCTTTTGCCGCAAGGGGTGCGGGCTATTGGTGTGGATATCAGCTCCGAGATGCTCGATCAGGCGCGCCGCAAGTTGCCACTGCCCGGGTTGGATGTGGCTCTGATCCAGGGCGATGCCCAGGGATTGCTGGTAGAGGAAGCCAGTTGCGATGCAGCGATCTTTAACTTGATCTTGAGTGTCATCCCCGATGGCGCCGCCTGCCTGCGCGAGAACCTGCGCGCCCTCAAACCGGGCGGGCGCCTGGTCGTCTTCGATAAATTCCTGCCCGATTCTGGAAGGTTAACCACCGGGCGGCGTTTGCTCAACCTGGGCAGCACGCTCTTCGGCACCGATATCACCCGCCGTTTTGGCGACCTGGTGAAGGGGACAGGCGCCCAGGTGATCCGCGATGAGCCTTCCCTGCTGCACGGCGCATACCGGGTGATCCTTCTGCGAATGGGCGCTTCTCACTCCGTGTAGAGTTTTTCAATGCGGCGCTTCCCAGAATACGCCACCAGCGCATAAAAGGCAAGCACCAGCGCTACTCCGACGAAAGGGTAAAGCACTTCGTACCAGCGTCCTGGCTCTGGCATGCCCGAGATCAGAAATGCAGGAATCTCGATGAGCAAAACAAGGATGATGTAGAGCAGCCCCAGCTTTCTGAGCGAGATAACAGGCAGGATGCCGCTGAGATACAGCCGGGCTGCCCAATAGCTAAGCATCGAGAGAAGAACAAGGAAGCTGAAACCACTATAGTAAGAGGGTTCCAATCCTTGAATGTAGCGCTTGTAGGCGATGAGCAGCGCAAGGGCAGCCTGAGTGAGCATCAATATGTAGAACGAAATCTGCCCGTTGAGCCGCTCCGTGCGCTCGTCCATCTGGAAGAAGCCCTTCATCTTCTCACTCTCCTTTGATCCAAAACAGCTCATCCAATCTTTTGCCTGTGGCGCGGGCTATCGTCAGGCAGAGTTTTAGGGTGGGGTTATAGTTTCCCGATTCGATCAAGCCAATGGTCTGGCGGGTGACACCGACCAGGTCGGCTAATTGCTCCTGTGTGAGGTTTTTCTCAACCCGCGCCAATCTCACCCGGTTTTCGAACTCAACTTCTTGCATACACACCTCTGGAGCGAATGCTCATCCCAATAAATTGTAATATATATATTGCATTTTGTCAATAATATATTGCATTTGATCGGCGATTATCGGTTCGTTGGGAAATCCCCCAGCTAATTGTGAGTTGCTCAATTCGAGGGAATGTGAACCGAATAATAGCCCGATTTTTTCCTCCCGTGTAAGGGTTATAATTCCTTGACATTACAGAAAAGGGTTTCGACATGGCTGCCGACATAATGCCTGCTCTACGCGCACTCGGAAAAACGGAAATCAAAATAACCCCCATCGGGCTGGGAATGATGGAATTCTCCGGCGGCGGGGGGTTGATGGGTTTTGCCTTCCCGACCATCGGCCAGGACGAGAAGAACGCCACTGTGCGCGCCGCGCTGGAAGGCGGGATCAACTGGTTCGATACCGCTGAGCTGTACGGCAATGGCGTCTCCGAAGCCTCGCTGGCGGCGGCGCTAAAGGCTGCGGGTAAGAGCGATGGCGACGTGGTGGTAGCGACCAAATGGTGGCCCTTGCTGCGCACCGCCCGCAATATTCCCCATACAATCCACGACCGCCTGCGCAACCTGGATGGTTTTGGCATTGATCTGTACATGGTACACCAGCCCTTCTCCTTCTCCTCGCCCGAAGCCGAGATGGATGCCATGGCAGACCTGGTGATGGCGGGCAAGATCCGCTCCGTGGGGGTGAGCAATTTCAGCGCCAAGCGCATGCGCCGGGCGCACCGGGAGCTGGAGAAGCGCGGCCTGTCGCTGGCTGCTAACCAGGTGCTCTACAGCCTGCTGAACCGCTCGATCGAAAGCAACGGCATCCTGGATACAGCCAAGGAGCTAGGCATTACCATCATCGCTTACACCCCACTGGCGTCAGGATTACTAACCGGCAAATATCACCAGAACCCGGAGCTGCTGCGAAAAAAAACCTTCTTCTGGCGCAACCAGTTGCAGCGCGGCTTGGAGAAAAGCCGCCCGCTGGTGCAGGCGCTGGCAGAGATCGGCGCTCAATATGCTGCTACTCCTGCCCAGGTGGCTCTGAATTGGGTGATCTACGTACATGGTGAGACGATCGTTACCATCCCCGGCGCGACCAGAGCCAGCCAGGCGCAGGAAAGCGCCGAGGCGCAGCGCTTTAGCCTCACCCCTGACGAGATCGCCCGTTTGGATGAGCTCTCGCGCCAGTACCGCTAACGCCTCTCAGGAGGATATACCATACCCATGGAACAGAACAGCATGCAAGGCGCAGCCCAGATCATTTATTTCTCGCACGGCGGAGGACCTCTGCCCATCCTGGGCGACCCCGGTCACAAGGCGATGGTCGATTTTATGGTGGCGCTCCCCGCACAGCTCAAAAAGCCGGATTTCATCCTCGTGATCAGCGCCCATTGGGAGGAGAGCGTGGCTACTTTGATGGGAGCGCAACAACCCGCCATGTTCTATGATTATTATGGCTTTCCGTGGGCGGCCTACGAGATCACCTATCCTGCCCCGGGAAGCCCGGAGCTTGCCAGCCAGGTGGCTGCATTGCTGATGGGCAATCATATCCCGGCGCGCATCGACGAGCAGCGCGGCTTCGACCACGGCTTGTTCATCCCGCTCAAGCTGATGTATCCCCAGGCAGACATCCCCTGTCTCCAGCTCTCGCTGCTACGCGGCTTGGACGCGCAGGCGCACATTGCCCTGGGAAAAGCGCTGCGCGGGTTGAAAGGCATGAATATCCTGGTAGTCGGCTCGGGATTCTCTTTTCACAACCTGCGCGCCTTTTCGTGGCAATCGACCGGCGCCCCCGATCCAGCCAACGATTCTTTCCAGGACTGGCTGATCGACGTGTGCACCGCGCCCTATACCCAGTGTGAGCGCGAGCAACGCCTCCTTGAATGGGAGAAAGCCCCTGCGGCGCGCTACTGCCACCCGCGCGAAGAGCATCTCTTGCCCCTGCATGTCTGCCTGGCTATGGCAGATCAACCCGCCAGGCTGGTTTTCGACGATCAGATCCTGGGCAAGCGCGGCGTGGCATTTTTGTGGTGACGAAGAACAGGCCATCCCTTTGCTACCGGTCAGCGTATCTGTATCGGTAATAACTTTTCCCTGCTTGAATCGCATATCCTGCTTGCCTTGCTGGCTAAACGTTTCGCGCCGCGGCTGGCAGAGGGTTACACGCCGCAGTGGACCATGCAAGGCGTTCTCGGTACGGCAAATGGGTTACCCCTGGTGATTGAAAAGCGCAATTAAGCTTTCTTGGGGAGTTCGCAAAACAGGGGTTGGAATCGCATCCCCGTAGGCGACCCTCGTTTTAGCCTTTTTACCTTCAAAATAGACCGGACGCGCTCGAGGAAGCGATACTTTAGAGAAGCTGTGAAATCATTTTCCAAAGATCGGGTAAATCCAGGGCCTCGCCAAATTGCTCCACCCAAGACCGGATCCGATCCTTGTCCAGATCAGGATGGTTGGTAGCGATGGCTTGAATATCAGCTAAATCCTTTGGTCGGTGAGCGACAGCTTTTAGAATGATCAGATCTTCTGGGGTTGGTAGGCGTAATTGCATAGCCCCCACATCGATGACCTGGCTTCTTTCCACCATTTCGATCTCGAATGGCAGAATACCCAAAGAAAGATCGATATCTGTTCCACTGGGCATGTGGCGCATCAAAATCACTCTGCTTTTTCGTGCAAACAGAATGGGATCAGAAATGCGTGGCTCGATACCCTGACCGGCTGCCTCAGTTAGCAGGCGAGGCAGGTCATCAAAGCTGAGCAAGAAGACAGCATCCAGATCAACCGTGTAGCGGGGAGTACCCAGCAAGCTGACGGCAATCCCGCCAATAATCACCCCCTGGTTGTTGAAAGCTGCAAGCAAATTCTGTAAGGCTTGAAGGGGAGCTAAAAGAGGTGTCAGATTTTCGGGAGCTGGCTGGTCGCTTTTTCCTTCAGTGTTGCCCATCGCTCAAACACCTCAGTTTCCGTTAGGTCAGGTTGGATTAATCCCAGGCCTTTTGCTAATCCATAGGCGGCGTTTAATTGCTGCCAGCGCAGACTAAAAGAGGCAGTACGCCGCTCGCCAGACACGAACGCTTCCACTTCCGACCAGCGCGCTTGGTAAGCCTTCAGATCCGTCTTTAAAAGTCATAACAAGATTATAGCATGGCATGAAAAGCGAAAACCGCCAGATAACACCGGCGGTTTTCGCATCTTGTGCCCCCACAGGGATTCGAACCCTGGTTTTAGCCTTGAAAGGGCTGCGTCCTGGTCCCCTAGACGATGGGGGCAAGCTTTCTTGACCGGCACACATTGTAACCACAA
Organism: uncultured Chloroflexia bacterium; assembly: GCA_963702535.1. Classification (GTDB taxonomy): domain Bacteria; phylum Chloroflexota; class Anaerolineae; order Anaerolineales; family UBA4823; genus CAVPDG01. The sequence continues at coordinate 310,155 of CAVPDG010000004.1, forward strand.
TCTATGCGTTTGGCAAGGGGATTGATTCCCTGGCAAAAATTTACTTCCCAAATCCGGATGGGCATGTTATAATCCCACGCCGCGCTGCTCCGGGCGATGTGATGTTTCCCGAGAAGGTGCGATCCATGCAAGATGATGGTTGAGGATTGATCGATATGAGCGAGTTATTGAAATCAACAGAGGCACCCGTCAACGAAAACGTCCCACAGCTCCGTCCGGGAGATATGGTCAAAGTCTTCGTGCGCATCAAGGAAGGCAACAGCGAGCGTACCCAGGAGTTCAAGGGCATGGTGATCCGCATGCGCAACAGCGGCAACAATGCCAATTTCACAGTGCGGCGCATCGCCAGCAACGGCGTCGGCGTCGAGCGCACCTTTCTCATGCGCTCCCCCCGCCTGGAGAAAGTTGTCGTCGAGCGCCATTCTCAGGTGCGCCGGGCGCAGCTTTACTTCTTGCGCGGCAAGACGGGCAAATCCTCCCGCCTCAAGCAGAAGTTTACCGCTTGATCGGTTCCTGATGCAGCTCATCCCCATTTGCCGGGGATTCAATTTAGCTCACCTGGGCGTAGCCTCTTTCCGTGCTGCGCCCTTTTGTTGTTCCTGATATTGAGATTGTTCAGTTTATGGCAGCGCCGCTGATCGGCATCACCACGGATCGTTACCTGGGCGGGCTGGGTCTGACACAGCAGGGCATCACCCAGGCGTATATCGAATCTGTCTACCAGGCGGGCGGCTGCCCGGTGCTGGTCCCGCTGGGGGGACCGGCGGAAGCCTATGCCGAACTGGCAGGGCGCCTGGATGGGGTGCTTTTCACCGGCGGCGGCGATGTGCATCCGGCGGCTTACGCCTCGCAGCCTCACCCGAAAGTTGCTGCTGTAGACGAAGACCGCGACCGCGTGGAGATTGCCCTGTTGTCCCTGACGATCGAGCGCCGCTTGCCTTTCCTGGGCATCTGCCGCGGTCTGCAGGTGATCAACGTTGCCCTGGGCGGTACTTTATTCGAGGATATCGCCGACCAGCGCCCGGATTCGCTCAAGCACGATTACTTCCCCGGATTTCCCGCGCAATTTCCTGGCGCATGGCGTCGATATTGAGGCGGGCAGCCTGCTGGCGCAGGCTCTGGGCTTGCAGCAGGTGCAGGTCAACAGCCTGCACCACCAGGCGGCGCGGCGCCTGGCGGCGGGTCTGGTTCCTACCGCCCTGGCGCCCGACGGGATGGTGGAGGGGGTGGAGCTTCCCGATTACCCGTTCGGGCTGGCGGTGCAGTGGCACCCGGAATGGCTGCAGGAGCACCTGTGCATGCGCGCCCTGTTCCAGGCTTTTATCCAGGCGGCGGAGGTGCGGCATGGCGGGTGATGCTCGGGCTGGATCGCTCGGCGTCTTTGATTCGGGCGTCGGCGGGCTTTCGGTGCTCAAAGCCATCCGCAAGCAGCTTCCGGATGAAGATGTGCTCTACGTGGCGGACCAGGCGCATGTGCCCTACGGTCCTCGCCCGATGGAGCAGGTGAGATCTTTTTCCGAAGCGATCACGCGCTTCCTGCTCGCCCGGGGCAGCAAGATCATCGTGGTAGCTTGCAACACGGCTTCAGCTTGCGCCCTGCACAGCTTGCGCCAGGATTTCCCCCAGGCGCCTTTCGTCGGGATGGAGCCGGCAGTCAAGCCCGCCGCCGAGACCTCGCGCAGCGGGGTGGTCGGCGTGCTTGCCACGCCGGCAACCTTCCAGGGGGCGCTGTACGCTTCGGTCATCGAGCGCTTTGCCCGCGGCGTCACCGTGCTGCAGCACACCTGCCCGGGGTCTGGTGGCGCAAATCGAAGCCGGCGAGCTCGCATCCGCAAAGACGCGGGCGATCCTGGAGGATGCCCTCCTGCCCATGCTGGCGCAGGGTATCGATACCGTTGTGCTGGGCTGCACGCATTATCCCTTTGTCATCCCGCTCATCGAGGCGATCAGCGGTCCCGAGGTGCGCGTCATCGATCCGGCGCCCGCCGTGGCGCGCCAGGTGGAGCGCCTGCTCAACGAGCGCCGCCTGCGCTCTGACCGCGGCTCCTCTGGCAGGCTGCAGGTTTTAACCACCGGCGACCCGGTTTCGCTGGCAGGCATGCTGCCGGCTCTGCTCGGTGAAGCCAGCCCGGTCGGACAGCTGCGTTGGGTTGGCGAGCGCCTGGAAGCCGCCGGCTAATCGCCGGCTCCGGCTAGCAGGCTCCCATCTTCTCCATAAACCTCATAGGAAACTAGCGGTCGATCTCCTGAAAGGTCGACGCGCACCACGCCGAAATTGTTTTGATGGACGGTGAAGATGCGCTCCAGCCTCGCCAGCGGAGCGTAGCGCCGCGGCGAGTACAGGTAACGCGTGGATTGATCGGATTTCTGCTCGAAGGGTGTGGAGCAGAATTCCCAGAGGGTGATCCTGCGCTCCTGCGGTCCATACAGCTCGGCGCGCACGGCGTGCGCGGCATGCAGGTCGCCTGCCAGCAGGTAGACGTTTTCTATGCCGTTGGCTGCCAGCAGGTGCAGCAGCCGCTCCCGCTCGCGGGGGAAGCCGGACCAGCGGTCGGCGGGGATATCCAGCCACATGCTGTACAGCAAGGCGCTGGACGTGACCAGGAATTTAACCGGGTAGGCGTCTTTCACGCTCAACAGCCAGGTCTCTAACATCCGCCACTGGTCTTCACCCAGCATCGAGCGCTCCCGGCGGTTGCGCATGCGCATCGTGCGCGTATCCAGCACGAAGAAGGCAGCCGCGCCGAAGGTGAAGGTGTAAGCCAGCGAACCGTTCTGCCCGGGTTCCAGGTTGTACTGCCCTGCTGTGTCCACCGGCGGCGGTTGGAGTAACGCGGGGGCGTGCATGCCCTGGTGCTCCCAGTATGCCTGCAGGGCGTGCTGGACGCGCTGCAGCGGCAGGTGGCGCTCCTGCGGCGGTCTGCCCTGCAGCCAGCGGATTGCCATGTCCCACCAGGGGATGGTCGCCCAGCGCCGCTGGCGATCCAGCCAGCGCCAGTCATCATCCACCTCGTGGTCATCCAGGGTCATGAATGCCGGCAGGCTTGCCAGTAGCTGGCGCAGCGCCGGTCGTGACCAGGTGTAGGCGTACACATCGCGGTAATCCTGCAGCGTGCAGGCGACCTTGCCGATGCCGTTGTACTCGTATGCGTCGGCGTAGATCTGGTCGCCGATCATGAGCAAGAAGCGCAAATTGTCCACCTCCTGGCGCTCTGCCAGGGCGTGAAAGATCTGCCCGCCGTTCTCATCTGCCGGTCGGAAGCACGAGCCGAAAGCAAAGGCAAAGGATTCTCGGCTGCCCGATGCGGGGAAGGTGCTGAAAGCCGGATAACCCTCATGCGGGTGGGGTGGGGCGTCGCTCTGAGTTAAGGTGTAGTAGTAGCGGTGGTTGGGGAAAAGGTCCTGCAGCGGCGCCACGCCGGCGAAGCCGGTGGCGGGTTCCACGGGCAGCGATTGCCCTGCCAGGCTAGCATCGCTCAGGTCGGGCTCCTTGCCCAGCCAGGCGTACAGGGTGGCTGGACCATCGCAGCGCCCCCACAGGTAAGCGCTGCGGGAAGATAACCCTCCGATGATCGGACCCAAGATCAAGCGGCTCATAACCACCTCCTTGCACGATGCGGACCATCATCCTGCCAGCCTTGCGGCGACTGGCGCCTCGGGTTTTGGGTCAGGCGGACGCTTTTCCGTTACCCTGCCCTTCGTAGACGCGCAGCAAGACCACGCTGGCGATGATCAGCGCGCTGCCCGCCAGCTGGACGCCGGTAAGCTGCTCGCCCAGGAAGATATACGCCAGCACAGCCGTGATCGCCGGCTCGAGCGTGGCGATCAGGTTGGCTACGCTGGCGGGCAAATAGCCCAGGCTGACCGTGTACAGCCCAAAGCCTGCCAGCGTGGGACCGATCGCCAGTAGCAACAGGATCAGCCAGCCTGCCCAGGAGCTGCCCAGCCAGAACAGGTTCGCGGATGCCAGCGCTGGGCTGAAGAAGCTTGCCACCCAATTGAAGATCAGCACGAAAACCGAAGCGCCGCCGAAGCCATAGAGCATGGCGGTCCACGGATTGATGCTGCGCTTGGCGGCTGTGCGCCCCATCAGGCTGTATGCGGCAAACGCCAGCCCGGTCGCCAGCCCCACGATGATGCCCAGCCCGTTCACCTGCCAGGTAGCGGGATCGTACGCTCCAGAGACCAGCACGCAGCCGGTCAGGCTGAGCAGCACCAATCCCATCTTGACCCAGCCCAGCGCTTCGGAGAGCAGCCAGCGCCCCAGGATGGCGGTGTACGCCGCCGAGCTGTATGCCAGCACGGTTGCCACGGCTGCGCCGTTCAGCGCCACGGAAAACGTCCAGAACGAGTTGAAGACCGCCAGGATCACGGCATACGCCAGCAAAAATCCCCGGTCGGTGCGCTTGATGCGGTACAGGCTGCGCCGGAACACGCCCAGCGCCAGGAGCAGCGCTGCGAAAAGGAATAGGTCGCGCCAGAAAGCCAGCACCAGCGCCGGCAGGCTGTAAACGGTGGTCAGGTAGCGGATGAAGATGGCAGTGGATGACCAGAAGACGATCCCTACCAGGCAGATGATGTAGCCGCGTGTCACGTCTGGCGCGCGGCTTGTTTCCACGGAGGGGGTATTGATCTCGGTTTCGACCATAAAAATTATTCGGGCGATGTGCGCTTACAGCCAACGCTCATCCAGAGCCTGCCACTCAGGAGATTGCTTGGCGCGCTCGGGCCAGTTACGCTTGCCGCTCCAACTGGAGATTGCCAGGGCGTACACCGCTGTGCGTTTCAGCTCCTGCTCAGTGATGGGGCGATATTCTACGCCAGGCTGCATTTCTGGAAAGTGCTTCTGGATCAACCCGTACAGGGCGCGGCATGCTTCCTCGCCATCTTCCACCAGGCGCAGATCGCCGAAAACGGTCACGCTCTCGTACTGCAGGGCGAATTCCAGGGCGACGTTGGACGCCAGTAGGCTGCCAATCCGGCAGGCTTCAAAGCAAGCGTGCGGGTGGCGCTGGCTGTTGGCGTGCAGCCTGCCCGTCGTAGCGGCGTGGATATAGATGGCGTGCGTCTCGGCGTCGTACCAGAAGAGCAGCGGCGTGATAAAAGGCTGCTCGTCCCAGCGGGTCGCCAGGTGCCCCACCTCTGCCGTGGTCAGGAAGGCTTTAATCCAGGCGTCGTCGCAAGCCAGCTCTGCGCGGCGGATGCTGTTAGCGGGTGTGTTTTCCGGACTGTAGTCCTTGCTCATGGCACTAACCTTCGTCTGCGGCGCGCAGCCCCAGGTCGGCGGCGGTCACGGGTAGTGTGGCGAAGTTGTCGAAGCTCAGGTCGCGGAAGGTGAAGCTCAGCCGCGTGCGCAGCTTCTCGAACAGGGCGGTATAGCTCTCCGGAGCTGCGCGCGTCCAGTCGACCTGGAGGGTTTGCGCCAGGCGCTGCATGCCAGCCGGATCGGGACCTTCGATTTCCAGGAAGCTGCCGTAGGGCATCTCATCCAGCAAGATCTCCATGCCTTCCATCTCGTACGTCGTGCGGTACTTCTCGTACATCATGATCACCTGGTAGCCCAGCGCTTCCAGGAAAGCCCGCGCCGACGAGAAATCGCTCACGGTGAGAGGAAAGCCCACGCCGACGAGAAATCGCTCACGGTAAATTCGATTTCCTGGCGCGCCCGCGCTCCTTCCAGGGTTTGGGCGGGTCCCTTATAGGTCAGGCGCGCTTTGTTGTCCTGGCGCAAGCGCAAGACCTGGTACTGGCGCAGCAGGTCGCCTTGGGGCGTGTCGAAGCGCAGGTTGATCTCGTGCGTGCGCCCGTGAACGAGGTGGGCGCCCAGTCCTTCCAGGCGCTGCGCCAGCGCTGGCAGGTCTGTGATATAGAACTTCACTTCAATTTCCTGGTTGTTTTGCGCCATCTCACACCACACTCAGCAAGGTCTGTTTGAGCTCCACGCTATCGCCCACTTTCACCCGCATGCGGGCGATGGTGCCGGGGCGCGGCGCTTTGAGCTCGTTTTGCATTTTCATCAATTCCAGCACCAGCAGCACATCCCCTTTGCTCACCGTTTGCCCCTCGCTTACCGGGATGGCAACCACCAGCCCGGGCATAGGCGCTTTCAGGTGGAACTCGGCGTGCTCGGCAACGCCGCCGCGCGAGGTGCGGCGCAGGCGCTTTTCCCGCTCATCTTCCACGGATGCCTGGTAATGAGCGCCGCGGAGCAGCACTTGCAGCCCGTCTTCCCCTTCATATACGTATGACTCGAAGGACTTCCCGTCTAGCAGTAAGGAGTAGACCGGCTGCTCGCTGACCAACTCGAAATCGATGTGGTAGCGCACGCCGTTCACCAGCAGGGTGTGCTCGTCGATGATCTCGATCAGGTATTCGCGCTCTCCGATTGTGGTGACGTATCTCATCCTCTACCTTCCCTCCGCATCGGGTTAGCGATGCAGCCGCTCCCAGCGGCTGAGCCACTTCCAGTTGCTGGTATCCCGTTCGCCGCGCTGGATGATATGCGCTGCCCGCTCGGTGCGTTGGTGCGCCACCAGGGTCGCCAGGATAGCGGCGATCTCAGCATCTTTCCCCTTGCCGTCCACCGCTTCTCGGATCGAAAAGCGCTCTTCTACGAAGCGCGTGTCGTATTGCCCCGCCATGAAGCGATGAGAATCCATCAGCGTCTGGTGGAAGGGGATGTTGGTGTGCACCCCCACAATCTTGTATTCCTCCAGGGCGCGGCGCATGCGCAGGATGGCTTCGGCGCGCGTCTCGCCCCACACGATGAGCTTGGAGATCAGCGAATCGTAATACGGGGAGATCTCGAAGCAGGGGTAGACGCCTGTGTCCACGCGCACCCCCGGACCGGTAGGGGGCCAGATGTGCGAGATCTGCCCGGTGGAGGGCATGAAGTTGGTGTAAGGGTCTTCGGCGTTGATGCGGCACTCGATTGCCCAGCCGTTGATCAGGATGTCTTCCTGAAGATAGCGTAACTGCCTGCCGCGGGCGATGCGGATCTGCTCTTTGACGATATCGACCCCTGTGACCATCTCGGTGACGGGGTGCTCTACCTGCAAGCGCGTGTTCATCTCTAGAAAGTAAAAGTTCTTGTCTTTATCCACCAGGAACTCGATCGTGCCGGCGTTGACGTAGCCCACCGCCTGCGCCGCCCGCACCGCCACATCCCCCATGCGCATGCGCATCTCATCGTCGTCATTGATAAATGGGGATGGGCATTCCTCCAGCAGCTTCTGGTGGCGGCGCTGGATGGAGCATTCCCGCTCCCCCAGGTGGATGGCATTGCCGTGCATGTCTGCCAGCACCTGGATCTCGATATGCCGCGCTCCTTCGACCAGCTTCTCCAGGTAGACGTTGCCGTCGCCGAAGGATGATTCGGCCTCCCGGCGGGCGGCGTGTAGCAAGCCGGGCATCTCCGCCAGATCGCGCACCTCGCGCATGCCTTTACCGCCGCCGCCTGCGGTGGCTTTGATCAGCAGCGGAAAACCAATGCGGGGAGCCATCGCCAGCAGCTCCTCGTCGCGCAGCGAGCCCTCGCCCTCCGTGCCGGGAACTACCGGCACGCCGGCGCGCGTCACGGTGGCGCGCGCCACGGCTTTATCGCCCATGGCGGCGATCGCAGAAGGCTTGGGACCGATGTATGCGAGACCGGCGTCCAGGCATGCCTGGGCGAAATCAGCCCGCTCTGCCAGGAAGCCGTAACCGGGATGGATGGCGGTCGCCCCGGATTTCAAGGCGATCTCGAGGATGCGCTCGCCGCGCAGGTAAGACTCGCGCGCCGGCGCTGCGCCCAGGCGGTAAGCCTCGTCTGCGTAGCGCACGTGCAGCGCCTGGCGGTCGGCGTCCGAAAAGACGGCTACCGTCTCCACGCCCAGCTCGCGGCAAGCGCGCAGGATGCGCACAGCGATCTCGCCCCGGTTGGCGATCAGGACTTTATTGAACATGCCTCACTCCTCCAGCCAAGTATACCGTTAACCTTCTCGACCCTTCACTCCCCAAAATCCGGGTATTTCCACAGTGATTCCCACTGAACCGTGCTAAAAAGCGCTGAAGCAGCTCGCTAATTGTGGCGCCCATCATCTTTTGTTCCGCTCAGGAACGCGATCAGGCGCGGGTTGAAACGCTCAGCCGCCTCCTGGGGCAGCATGTGCCCGGCGCCGGGCAGCAGCCAAAACTCGGCGCCGGGGATCGCCGCGGCGATATCCCTGGCATGTTGCGGCGTGGCGTGCTCGTCTTGCTCGCCCTGCACCACCAGCGCTGGGCAGGATATGCCTGCCAGCAGCGGGCGCATATCCCAGCTCAGGTTTTCCGTCTTCAGCCACCCGCCGTACCAGCTCTGGAACACCTGCCCGGCTTTCTCGCCGTGCTGGCGGGTGAATTTACGCTGGAAGTCCGCATCGCTCTCGTAGGTGCGGCGGATCATCTGCATGCCTGGCTCCATCTTCGCCTCCACGTAAATGTGCGCCGCCACGCTTACCAGCTTTGCCACGCGCCCGGGGTGTGCTGCCGCGAAATACAGGGCGATCGTGCCGCCGTCGCTATGCCCCACCAGGGCTGCACGTTCCACTTGCAGCTCATCCAGCAGGCTCACCAGGTCAGCCTGGTCGTCTATAAAGGTCGGCTGCCCCAGCTCCGAGCGCGGGTCGGATTTGCCGTAGCCCCAGCGGTCATAAACGATTACCCGCAAGCCAGACGCCGCCAGGGCAGGGGTGGTTTCCTTCCAGGCGCGGATCGAGCCCAACCCGTGATGCAGCAGCGCCACCGCCTGCCCGCTGGCGGGTCCGTGAACTTCTACGTTCAGGTTGTGACCGTTGATCTGCATGGCTGAGTATCTATCCAAAAACGGATGATGTACTCGATTTTGTGGCGTGTGCGGTGAAGCCGCACACGCCACAAAATCGAATCCCCGTTTAATTACCCTAGAGTGGGATGCAACCGTGCTTTTTGGGTGGGTTGTTGTCGCGCTTGTTGCCCAGCATCTCCAGGGCGTTGATCAGTCGCGGCCGGGTCTCGCGTGGCTCGATCACGTCGTCGATATAGCCACGCGAGGCGGCGACATAAGGATTGGCAAATTTTTTGCGGTACTCTTCCACCAGCTCAGCCTTGCGCTTCACCGGGTCCGCAGCCTGGGAAAGCTCTTTGCGGAAGATGATGTTGACTGCTCCGTCGGGTCCCATCACGGCGATCTCTGCCGTGGGCCATGCCAGGTTTACATCCCCGCGAATGTGCTTGCTGCTCATCACGTCGTAAGCCCCGCCGTAAGCCTTGCGTGTCACCACGGTCAGCTTGGGGACGGTGGCTTCGCAGTAGGCGTAAAGCAACTTGGCGCCCGCCCGGATGATGCCACCGTGCTCCTGGGTGGTGCCCGGCAAAAAGCCGGGTACATCTACGAAGGTCACCAGGGGCACATTGAACGCGTCGCAGAAGCGTACGAAGCGGGCGGCTTTCTCCGACGCCTTGATGTCGAGCACGCCTGCCAACACCGCCGGTTGGTTCGCTACGATGCCGATAGCGTGCCCGCCCAGCCGTGCAAAACCGACGACGATGTTCGGGGCGTAGGATTCGTGGATCTCGAAGAACTGCCCATCGTCCACAATCGGCTGGATGATGTCTTTAATATCGTATGGCTTGCCCGGGTCGTCCGGCACCAGGTTGTCCAGCGTCTCATCCATGCGCAGCGGGTCGTCGGAATTGGCTACAAAGGGTGGGTCGTCCATGTTGTTCTGCGGCAGGTAGCTGAGCAGCTTGCGGATCAGGTACAGGGCGTCAGCTTCGGTGTCTGCCGCCAGGTGGCAAACGCCGGAGGTCTCGGAGTGTGTATCCGCCCCGCCCAGCTCCTCGAAGGTAACCTCTTCGTGCGTCACAGCCTTGACCACTTCCGGACCGGTGACGAACATGTAGGAGGAGTTGCGCACCATGATGATGAAATCCGTCAGGGCGGGTGAGTAAACCGCCCCGCCGGCGCACGGACCCATGATCACGCTGATCTGCGGGATGACCCCTGAAGCCAGCGTATTGCGCAGAAAGATATCGGCATAGCCGCCCAGCGAGACCACTCCCTCCTGGATGCGCGCCCCGCCCGAGTCGTTCAGCCCGATGACCGGCGCCCCGTTCTTCATCGCCATATCCATGATCTTGCAGATCTTCTCGGCGTGCGCTTCACCCAGGCTGCCGCCTAAGACGGTGAAATCCTGCGAGAAGACGTACACCAGGCGCCCATCGATCGTGCCCCAGCCGGTCACTACGCCGTCGCCCTGGTAGCGCTGCTTGTCCAAGCCAAAATCGTTGGTGCGGTGGACGACGAAAGCATCGTTTTCCCGGAACGAGCCTTTGTCCAGCACCAATTCGATGCGCTCGAGGGCAGTCAGCCTGCCTTTGGCATGCCGCGCTTCGATCTTATCGGATCCACCCCCCAGGCGTCCCTGGGCTTTCAAGTCGCGCAATTGCTGGATTTTCGGGTTATCACTCATGCATCGCTCCAAAGAATATTCGTGCTCGCGGCCGGGTCAATATCCAGGCTGTTACCAATAGTAAGAGGACGGTCAGCCCGGCGGAGAATGGCAGGTTGGCGGAAAGTCCGGGCTTGCTGATCCACAAGCGGTCAATCCAGGTGTACAGTGCGTACGCCGCAGCAAAGACCAGGGTCAGGCGCCGCGCCGGGGCGTAGCCTCGCCACAATCCCCACGCCAGCGCCACGCCCACTGCTCCCCAAAGCAGCCCCGAAGCGACCAGGTACAGGGGAGATATGCCGGGGATGGCGGACAAAAAGTCCCACAGCCGGATCGCCTGGTAAAAGCGGATCAGGTTGAAACCTGCATAGGTTAACACACCAAGCGCCAGGATGGTTACGCTCAAAGGGCGCGGATTGGCTGGAAGGTGGTCGGAGTGGGGCGGGTGGTTTGACATACGGGCGCGCCCGTATTCTACCCTTTAGCCGCCCGTAATGGGGGAAATTGTGCGCTGATCTGCTGCTTTAATCGATCTCCAGCACGATCTTACCCAACTGTTCCCCCGCTTCCAGGCGTTCTTGCGCCTGGGCTGCCAGCGCCAGCGGGTAAGTGCGATCCACGGCGGGCTTGAGCGCCCCGGCAAACACCAGCTCCATCACCGTGGCGAAATCGCTGTGCGTGCCCATCGTCGAGCCGAGCAGCGACAGGTGCTTGCCAAAGACGAAGCGGTTGTCGATCTCCACCTTCGGTCCGGCGGTATTGCCCACCGTCAGGATGCGCCCGCCTTTGCGCGCTGCCCGGAAGCTGAGCGGGAAGGTGGCGCCCACGTTGTCTACCACCACGTCCACGCCGCGCTTGTCCGTCATCTGGTAGACCGTCTTGGACCAATTTTCGTCTTGCGAGCGGTCGATCAGGTAGTCTGCGCCCAGCGCCTCCGCCAGCTTGAGCTTCTCACGCCCCGAGCCGACCACGTAGACCTTGGCGCCGGCGTACCTGGCGATCTGGATGGATGCCGTGTTCACTCCGCCGGATGCTCCCACGATCAGCACGCTCTCCCCGGCGCGCAAATTGGCGCGCCGGATCAGCGAGTGCCAGGCGGTGTGGAAGACCAGCCCGGCGGCGGCAGCCATGCCCATGTCGAACCCTTCCGGCATGGGATAGGCGTTGACTGCCGGGATGACCACGTACTCGGCGTAGGTGCCTCGCACCGTCTCGCCCAGCAGCTCCCAGCGCTCGCAGCGGTTATCCTCCCCGGAAAGACAGTAGCTGCACTCGCCGCAGCTCAGGTTGGCGTTGATCACCACCCGGTCGCCTACCTTCAGCCGGGTAACCCCTGCGCCCAGCGCGGCGATCTCGCCCGCCCCGTCTGCCCCGGGGATGTGCGGGTAAGCCAGCTTGATCCCTGGCCAGCCATTGCGCACAAAGATGTCCAGCCGGTTCAACGCCGCGGCTTTCAGCCGCACCAGCACCTGACCGGCGCCGGGCTGGGGCGCCGGGAATTCCGCATATTCCAGCACTTCCGGTCCGCCGTGCTTGTGGAAGAGGATTGTTTTCATGTCAGCCTGTGCTTGTAATTCACCCGTAGCCTGGCTGGCGCCCAGCGCAGCCAGTAGCGGAAGATGTCGATCACCGTCAGTCGCCACCAGCCTGAATTTGGCGCCGGTGGGTTTGCCGCTCAGGCGCGGCGCGTAGCAGATCTCCACTTCCACCAGCCGCCAGCCAAGATCCCTGGCTTTGATCAACACCTCTGCCAGGAAGAACGCCGAGCGGCTGTATTCGATCTGCATGCCGCGCAGCACCTCCATGCGGTACATGCTGATGTACTGGAACTGGCGCAGCTTCATGCCGTACAAGACCTGGATCAGGTGGATATTCGTCCACGAGACCAGCCGCCGCAGCAGGGTGTAATCACTACGGTCGGAGCGCAGCCCCACGACGACATCTGCCTGCGATGCGGCGTCGATGTAATGGCGCAGCTCACCGGGCTCCAGCGCCAGGTCTGCCGGGATCAGGATCAGCCACTCGCCCTGCGCCTGGCTGACGGCGCTGACGAAAGCCGCGCCGATGCCCCGGTTGCATGGGTGGTGGACGGCGCGGACGTCAGCCCGGGCTGCCGCCAGCTCGTCGGCGATGGCGCCGGTGTCATCCTGGCTGCCGTCGTCCACGATCAGCAGCTCGCAGGTCACACCGAGCTCGCCCATTTTGGCGCTCACCACTTCCACGCAGCGCCTCAGGTTGCTTTCTTCGTTGTACGCCGGGATGAAGACGGTCAGGAAGGGTTTCATGGCAGCAGCTTCAGCTCGCGCAGGTGGATGTTGGTGCTATCCACGGCTTCCGGGTTGAAGATCTCCAGGCGCAGCCAGCTCACCAGGGGCGGGGCGTTCTCGAACTGCATCTGCAGGTCGGGGTCGCCGGCTTGCTTGCGGTACTCCGCCTGGTAAACCGCCGGCTCGCCTTGCGGGCTGGGGTATAAGCGGGCGGTGATCGTGTAATCTACCGAACCGAAAGCGGCTTGCAAGCCGGATAGCGCGCGCGGCTGCGCAAAGTACAGCTCCAGGATGAAGGGGTTGGCTTCTAAGCCGCGCAGCAGGGTGAACTTGTCGCCGTCGAAGAGCTGCTCCGGCAGCCCCATATCGATCTGCGAGTAGCGCATGCGCAGCGGCTTGCCATCCAGGGTGATGGTGTTTTCCACGAGCTGGCGGCGCGCCTCCTGCTCGGCGGCGAAGATCTGGTCTACATCTGGGGCGTACTGCAGCCGCGCCAGGTAGAAGCCTGGCGTGCCGTCCGGGTAGGGCACCACCTCTTCCACCTTTACCTCTGAAAACTTCGGGCTGGCAGCCGCAAGCTGGTATTCGGAGGTCGTCATAACAAAAAGCTCGTCCTGGCTGAGCGGCATCCTCCTGAATAAATACGTCTCCACCCCGTCCATGCGCACGCGCTGCTGCTCCTGCGGCGTGAAGAAGAAGCGCAGGAAGTTATCTGTACCGTTCGCCCAGGTGGACGAGACCAGCACCTGCGTCTTAGGGTCATCCTTCAGGTAGGTCGGGATCACCTCTTCGAAGAGCTGGCGGGCGCCATACTGCATGCCGTACAGCCCAAAATCGTTGTACCACAGCGGTCCCCTGGTCAGGGCGGTGCGCAGCAGGGCGAAGCTATTCCAGCATAGCAAGACGAACAACCCCAGCGCGAGCAGCTTGTAGGGGATGCGTCCCCGGCTGACCTTGATCAGCCACTCCAGAGCGGCGCTCAAGCCCAACCCCGCCAGCAGCCCGGCAGGGACGATGAACGCCAGCACGCGAGCGATGCCCACATCCACCAGCGCCGCGCCCACCGGCGTCGCCAGGGCGGCGATCAGGATGGCGCGGTGCGGCGAGGAGCGGAAGTTGTACAGGCAGATGCCCGCCCCCAGCAGTACGAAAGGCAGCAGGAGGGTGGGGATGTGGGCGATGCCCAACATGCGGTGGCGCGCCAGGTCGTGCTCGTTGGGCAGGAACCAGTACTGCGGGCTGAGCCCGTAGGCGTATTTCTGCAGATAGAGGGCTATCTTCTGGCTCAAGGATAGGTCCTGCAACCAGTAGGTATTGACCATGCGCAGGTGGTCTCCGATCGCCTCCGGCTGGTTCAGGCGGAAGACGATCAGCGGCAGCGCCAGGGCAGCCCCCAGGATCGCCCCGCGCAGCAAGACCTTGGGGTGGCTGAGGTGGTAGCGGAAGTCAGAGATGAAGAGCATGATCGCCGCGGCTGCCAGGATGAGCTGGGCGTTGGAGTAGGTATAGAAGGTCATGGCGGCGAAGACGATCGCCGCGTACAGGAAGCGCGGCGATTTCACCCGGTAGAGCATATAGAAGAGCAGGAAGCAGCCGTAGAAGGCGGTGGTCATCACCGTCTCGAAGGCGGTGCGCGAGTGCAGCAGCCAGGCGGGCATCAGCCCCACCAGGAAGATGCCTGCCCACCAGAAGCGCTTGTGGAAGATCTCTTTCAGCATCAGCGAGACCGAACCTGCCGCCAGGAGGCTGACCATCGCCGAGGTGGCGCGCGTGACGAAGATCGACTTGCCGAACAGGCTGAGCGTCAGGGCGTGGATATACATCCCGAGCAGCGGCGTCCAGCGCAGCCCTGCCGCCTCCACGTAAACCGGCAGGGGGATGCCGCTCGGGTTATGGAAGCCGTTCCGGATCAGGTCCTCGGCAAAGAGCGTTTGCACCGCCTCGTCGCCGAAGAAATAGATCGGGAAGTTCTCCAGGGCAACCAGGCGCGTGATGGCGTACACGCCCACGCCGGCGATGAACAGGTACGTCTCGAACGAGAGCGAGCCGAGCAGGGCGCGCAGCAGGTCGTAGCTTGCCCACAGCCAGCGGCGCAGCGAGACGCCCGGCGCAAGCGCTCCTGCCGGCGCCTCGAGCGTGATGCGCGCCGTGGCGCCTTCTTCCAGTCCTAAAGGCGTTGCGGGGATGAGCGCGCCGGCGCGGTAAACCGCAGCCGCCCCCCGCTCCACCCGGAGCTTGCCGCCCAGCCGCCTGCCGTAGCCGTGCAGCCGTCCGGGGATGCTCTTCATCCCCGCCCAGGCCGCGCCCAGCTCGGGCTGCAGGTCGCTGAGCAGCAGCACGCTTGTGATCGCCAGGCAGACCAGGCTGATAAGCAATCCGATGAAGAACAACTTCGGCTTGTACTCAAAAATGTATTGGTGTACGCCCGGCAGCGCGGCGACCGCCAGATAGCCGCTCACCTTGCGCAATGGTTGCGCTTTGCCATCCACGCGCACCTGCCAGCCTGGGTAGTGTGTGGTCAGCACCACGAGCATATCGCCTGCTCTGCCCCCGGCGATCATCTCCACCCGGTTCGGGTTGGGCGAGAAGGCTGATAGCTCGTTCACCTCGCTGCGCAGCAGCTCCCCCTTGCCCTCCTGGGGGGCCAGCGCCTGCCGCGTTGCCAGGAAGGCGTAGGGCAGGCTGTCCGGTAGCTGGTAAAAGTTGAAATCGGTGGTCTGGTGCACCAGGCTCGCTCCCGGGTATTCCGGCTGGGCTTCTAAATTGGAAGCCACGACGTAGCGCGGCCGCGCCTGCGCCAGGCGCGTGTTCTCACTACCGTCCAGGCGGCGGATGTCGGTGAAGTGATACCAGACCTCGATGAAGCGCAGCCCCGACGAGATCACCGCCTCCTGGAAGACGTTGTTCGGGTTCAGGCGCATGTAATATTCAGACGGGTCGTACTGGCGCAGCCAGCGCATGGCATCGTAAGCCGGCGCAAATACCGCTTGCGAGCGGATATAAACGCGATTGGTGCGGTACACATCCAGCACCCCCGCCGCCATGAACAGGCCCAGCACCAGCAGCCCGCCGCTGGCGGCGTACACCCCCAGCTTGCCCGTACGCGTAGCGGTTTGCCGGGCTGCCGCTTTAGCCAGCAGCTTCCACAGCGCATCCATGCCCATTCCTGCCAGCAGGATGACGGCAAAGCTGCCGAAGATCAGGATGCGCAACAGGTGGCGGAACTGCAGCAGAAAGCGCGTCTCCTGAAACAGGTTCGACCAGGGCATCAGGTCCAGGTCGATCCATGCCACCACCAGCAGCAGCACCAGGGCGAAGAACAGAATCGCCCTGCGGTTTCCTTTCCAGATGGCGAAGGGCAGCAGCGCCAGCGCCAGGAAGGGGATCAAGCCAATGTAGGCGTAGAACTCCTCGCGCGCCGGCAGCAGGTTGAAGGCGTCCGGGCGGAAGGAATCGCGCGATGTGTAGTTCAGGAAGATCTGTCCTACCGTCTGCAGGCCGGCCAGCTCCATCGATTTGCTCAGGTGCCCCCACATCTCGATCAGCGGCAGGAGCTGCACGGCGATCAGCCCCAGCGCCAGCGCGCCGGTCGCCGCCAGCCGCTTGAGCAGCCGCAAGTCCACGTGGATATAGGGTTTGCTGCGGCTGAAGCGGAAGAGCATCACCAGGGCGAAGAGCAGCAGCACCAGCAGCATGTAGAAGGCGTAGTAGGCGTTGCCGGAGAAGAAGAGCAGCCCCAGGCTGAGTACCGTCACCGCCACGTAGCGCCGCCTGCCGGTCTGGGCGGTGCGGAACAGCCCGGCGATCACCCACGGGATCCAGGCGAAGCCCAGCACGAACAGGTACTGCCCCTGGAAAAAGCGCGCCACCGGCTGCCCGGCGAAGACGAAGAGCAGCGCCACCCACAGGCGCGCCGGGCGACCCATGCCCAGCACGAGCGCCAGCCACCACATGCCCAGCGCCCCCAGCAGGAAGCTCAACACCACCCCCACCTTGAAGCCCGCCTGTACGCCCAGCAGCAGCACCGGCAGGGTGACGAAGGGGTTGTAGCTGTGCAGCATCGGGTCCGCCACGAAGGGCAGACCGGTCATCAAATACGGGTTCCACAGCGGGAAGCTGCCCGAGCCTTTCAGCGAGTTGACCAGCGTCCAGTCCAGCGCCTGGAAGACCTCTGCCTCATTGCCCGGCAGGCGCGTCGGCTTGCCCAGATCCAGGATGCCGGCGCAGAAGAGCAGCACCGCCGCGGCGATCAGCCCCCATTCCAGCAGGACGCCGCGCCAGGTGAGGCGACTCTCTTTTTCTTGGGTTACAGGAATAGCAGGGCTTTCCTGCGCTATCTCGACCGGAAGGGCTACCTCGCTTGCCTCGGCAGGAGCGGCTGTGTCTTTGTCTTCTACGATAGGCTGTGGCTCGGTTATCTCTGCTGCCTCGCCGGGGGAGTCTGCCTCGGCGATAGGGGAGGGGGAAGCTGGCGGTAAGTCAGGCTTTGGGAAGCGGCGATTGCGCAAGCCGTTCAGCCAGGAGAGCGTCACGGAATAAGCGCCGAAGATGTGCACGTCGCCGGGACGCTCCTGCGCCCCGCCGCGCTTCTGCAAGGCGCTGCGCCAGCGGCGCAGCAGCAGGACATCGGCGGCGAGCGCCAGCACGATGGCGGCAACGATCAATAATGCGAGCTCTGGCCCCCTCATACCCATTTATCTCAGGCCGGTCTCCATTCTGGCGATCACCATGCGCTGGATCTCGCTGGTGCCCTCGTAGATCTCGGTGATCTTTGCGTCGCGGAAGTAGCGCTCCACCGGCAGCTCCTTGCTGTAGCCCATCCCGCCGTGGATCTGCACCGCGGCGTGGGTCACGAACATGGCGGTCTCCGAGGCGAACAGCTTGGCGATGGACGCCTCCAGCGTGAAGCGCTCACCGCTTTGCTTGGAGCGCTCCTTCGCCAGGGCGGCGTTGTACACCAGCAGGCGCGCCGCCTCGATGCGCGTCTTCATGTCCGCCAGCTTGAAAGAGATGCCCTGGAACTCGCCGATTTTTACTCCAAAGGCTTCGCGCTCCCTGGCATAGCTCAGGCTGGCTTCGTACGCCGCCTCGGCGATGCCCAGCGCCTGCGCCGCAATGCCGATGCGACCGGCGTCCAGCACGCCCATGGCGATCTTGAAGCCCTCGCCCTCCTCACCCAGGCGGTTCTCCAGCGGGGCGCGGTAATCCTCGAAGAGGATCTCGCTCGTGGCGGAGGCGCGGATGCCCAGCTTGGGCTCCTTCTTGCCGCGCGAGAAGCCCGGCTTTTCTGTATCGATGATGAATGCCGTGATGCCCTTCTGCTTCTTCTCCGGAGCGGTCATGGTGAAGACGACGATGTACTTTGCCACCGGGGCGCTGGTCACCCACGATTTGCGCCCGTTGATCACGTAGAAATCGCCATCGCGCACCGCCCGGCTGCGCATCGTCCCCGCGTCCGAGCCGGACATCGGCTCGGTGAGCGAGTAAGCGCCGATCGCCGCGCCGGAGGCGATGGCGCGCACGTAGGTCTGCTTCTGCGCCTGCGTGCCGTATTTCAGGATGCCGTAGCAAAACAAGGAGTTGTTGACCGACATGACCGTGCCGTGCGCCGCATCGGCTTTGCAGATCTCCTCCAGCGCCAGGGCGTACGCCAGCGTGTCCATGCCCGCCCCGCCGTATTCCTCCGGCACCTCGATGCCCATGAAGCCCATCTCGCCCATTTTCTGGATCGTGCGCATGGGGAACTCGCCGGATTCGTCGAACTCCGCGGCGATGGGGGCGATCTCCTTCTGGGCGAAATCGCGGGCGGTCTGGCGGATCATCTCGTGTTCTGCGCTGAGGGGGAACAGGTCGCTTGAGCTCATCATCTCCTCCAATGCCGGTGCAAACGGGGCTGGTTTTTCATTATAGCACGCTCTATTTAAGCGGCTTTCAGTCTATCTAACTTGATAGGTGGTCAGGTCCGGGAAAAACTCTAATCTAAACGCGCTTAACATCCCTTGTGAGATTTTAAATAAATCATTTGGGGGAACACAACAGCCGTCGTTCATGTTCATCGGGGAGGGTTCGACAAAGGCGGGTATTGCAACATTCCTTGCTCGCTACCTGAGGATACCTCCTGGATCGACCTGTGGGGGCGCACGGCGCGGGTGATCCCGCCCACGGGACCTGGGGTGAGTTATACTTACGATGAGACCGACCGCTTGAGGAACGCGGTGTACGGCAGCGCAAGCACGACGATGCTGTATGACCTGGCCGGGCGCAAGACCAGCATGACCGACGCCGACATGGGCAGTTGGAGCTATACCTATTACGCCCTGGGCACCCTGAAGACGCAAACCGACGCCCGCGGCTGCGTCACAACGCTGGGCTATGACGTGCTCAACCGCCTGACCTCCAAGACCTACACCGGTCCCGGCGCCTGCGATTCCACTCCGGGCGTGAGTTACACCTATGATGCATACGACCCGGCGAACGGGCAGTATGGCAAGACGCGGCGCACGGGGATGACGGATAACGGAAGCAACACCACGACCTGGAAGTATGACGGGCGGGGGAGGGTGGTCCAGGAGGTGAAGGTGATCTCCGGCTCAGGGACGTTCAAGAGCGAGTGGTTTTACAACAGCGCCGACCTGCTGGACTGGATGAAGTACCCGGCGGATAACAACGGCAACCTGGGGGAGGCGGTGGTGTATAGCTACCACCCGCAGATGCTGGTCAATAACGTGTGGGGCATAACGTGTGGGGCACGAATACCTACGTGCAAAGCTCCAGCTACGACGCCGCCGGGCGCCTGGTGCAGCTCGTGCGCGGGCTGGGGACGCTGACCACCAACTACACTTACTATGGCTGGACGGAGACGGCCAGCCCGGATGGGCAGCCGGTGGGGCAGGGGGCGCGCTTGAAGCAGGTCGCCACGGGCACGCTGCAGGACCTGAGGTATCTGTATGACGCTGTGGGAAACGTGCGCAAGATCGAGGATTACAAGCTCGGCAGCCCGCAAAAACAGAACTTCACCTACGATTCCCTGGACAGGCTGATCTCTGCAGAAGCTGTGGATGGCACAGGTGGGAATTACATTCTGGAAAGCTACACATATCATGCCACAACCGGAAACTTGACCTCAAAGACCGGCATTGGAAATTACACCTACGATTTTACTCACAAGCATGCTGTGGCCTCTACGGAGAATGGCTGGTCGTTCTCCTACGACGCCAACGGAAATATGACCACGCGCACCGTTGGCGGGCCCATGTACACACTGACGTACGACGCCGAAAACCGGCTTACGGCAGTGAGCGGGACCGGGCTGAGCGCCAGTTTCGTGTATGATGGCGACGGCAACCGCGTCAAAGGCACAGTGAACGGCGCTACGACGGTGTATATTGGCAACACCTTCGAATGGACTGGCTCGACCAGCACGATGAAGATGTATTATTACGCCTCCGGGGTGCGCGTGGCGATGCGTACCGGCACGGGCAATCCGATCTGGCTGATGGGAGACCACTTGGGTAGTACCAGCACGGCTGCAAATTACAACGGGACATTGATGGCGGATGGCAATCTCAGGTACAAGGCTTGGGGTGAAAAGCGCTACCCGGCAAGCGGTTCCAGCGCGATCCCCACAACGTACCGGTACACAGGTCAGCGCCAGAAATCCTGCTGGGCGGGATGGATGGGCTGTATTTTTACGGGGCCAGGTGGTACGACGACGCTAGGCAGATTCTGAGCGCGGATACGATCATCCCGCAGCCGGGGAATCCGCTGGCGTGGGATAGATACGCGTATGTGTTGAATAACGCGCTCAAATATATTGATCCGTCAGGTCACGATCCATATTGTGGTAGTAAGAGTAAGTACAAATGGAACGTTGATTGCTCAGGCGGAGAGGCAACCTGGCCCACTTATTCAGGAAATTTTAGACACCCTCTGAATGATCCGTTCTATCAATCAGGTTTTGGATATGGTGACGATAACGATACAAACGGCGGACATCAGGGTATAGATTTGACCAACCAAGATAGGAAAGTTATAGCCTCAGGAAATGGAGTAGTCGCAATAAATGATCCTTGTGACCTCGACGATTGTGAAGGGATCATGGATACCGATAATCCTGAGACTAATTTTGGTTATGGGAATCTTCTTGTTGTAGAATACCCATATTCCGTGTTGCCGGACGATACGCGGGATGGATTAGGCTTGGAAAGTGGCCAATCTCTATACCTATTATATGCCCATCTAGAAAAACCATCGAATGTTAAAGCTGGTGATTTCGTATCAACAGACATGACCATAGGGATCATAGGGAACACCGGCTATTCAACAGGTGTGCATGTGCACTTTGCCGCTAAAGTTGGAACATCCAGAGCTCTTCGTTTCAGTAAGTATGGTGGTGATACTCAAAAGCATTGGCTGAGCCTGGGTCCAATCAATCCAAATGATATTGTTTATGTAACAACGATTGAGAGGGCAACAAGTATGAATGGTTTAGGAGTTAAGTAATCTGAGGATGCTGATGATGAAATACCGATTGTTGATAATACTTATCATTACCCTTTCAATTGGCTCCTGCCAGAATAGCAGATCCGAGCCATTACAACAACCCATTCCTGCCAGAACGGTAGTTTCGACTTCGACGAAGGAGGCAATAAATACAGCAACAATAAATGACTCCCAGGTTAGAACACCAGAAATAACTGAAATTCCAACTAGCCATCCTACTGCTACAGAAACCAATCACCAATCTACGCCGTGCCCACCTTCACCAGGATTATCGCTTACAGATGGGATAATCCTGGTGTATGTCAGCGAGGACCAAGTATGGCTCTGGTGTAGCGGCGAAAAGTATGTTGTTGACAATGCTTCGGCTAATAGTCTAGTTGATTTATCGGATGACGGAAAGACATTAGTCTATACAAAAAATTCGTTTACTATTCCTAGATATTTTGACCTGTATACATTCACACTTGATAGTGGCGAAAAAAAACTTCTGCTGGACGCAAATAAATTGGCAGAAATGGTTTCTGCTGGTCCTGAAGTACCAAACGTGAAATTTAATTGGATACCTGGGCCCCATTCGCTTTTACTGAATGACCCAATCTCTGGACACGCTTATAAGCTTGATACCAACACAGGTGATATTGTAGATATCAGTTCGCTAATTACCCCTGGGTTTCTCCATCTGGCGCCGAACGGCAAGTTATTTGCGCTGATTTCATTCGGACAAATCTTCCTTGGTGATCTCGACAAACCCGGTTTATATCACGCGCTTGATTACGCTCCAGTCTCGTTTGGAGGAGAAGGGCCCTACAATATCATACCAGTTTGGAAGTCAGAACTTCGAGCGCGTTGACCATTGCTATCCCTCCTGAGAATGTAAATGCGGGGGGTAATGTTGAAGTATGGAATATCGATACGAATACTCTAGCTCCGCGATTGCTCTCCAAATACGAGACGAATACACTCGAGAATTTCATTTCACCTGATCAACAATGGATCATTTACGCGAAGCGAGACAATCCAATCATGGATTTTCCAAGCAGTCTCCATCTTCATAATTTGAATAACACCAATGATACTGAATTTGCTAGAGGGGACGTGGAGTTTATCGGATGGGCGCCCAATAGCTCAAAATTCGTATTTTCCAAAACCCCCAGTCACTCCAACTCTAAGGATTATTATGTAGGTACCATTGAACAAGATGATGTATCAATTCTGAAAATCCAACCTCCAACAACTTTCTTAAGTTGGCTAGATAACGATCGTTTTCTTACCAGGGAATTTCAAATTGGTTCACTTAATCAAGAACCATTTTCGATAGAGGAAAATCGCATCTACAATTATGATACTGCAGTGATTGACAAATGAGCTTGCATCTGCTGGTCATTTGAAACTCGAACAGTAGGTAGATATCGTCTTACAAATCAAGGAGTCATCCGCTATCGTTTCACATAGTTCGGGTTAAATGCAGCTGTATTCTTTAAAATCCCGAAAACAACGTACACGAACTTCCGCAGCGACGGCAACCGGGTGAAAAGCACGGTAGGGGGCGTGACTACGGTGCACATCGGTGTCTATTTCGAGTGGACGGGCAGCACGAGCACCATGAAGAAGTATTACAATGCGGGTGGTGCGCGAATCGCGATGCGCACCGGCGCCAGCACACTGAGCTTTATCCTGGGCGACCATCCCTCGCTTCGCTCGGGAGACATCCTCTCTGCGCTCGGGAGACACTCCCTCGCTGCGCTCGGGACACGCCTATGGCTCCACCAGCGCGAAATCAGACAGCAACGGTGTGTTGCTGACCGACAACCGGTACGACAAAGTTCACCTACACCGGGTCACCCTTGGGGCAAGGCGAATTAAATCCTGATCGCCACGCACCCCTTCTTCTGCCCCGTCTCCACGTAGCGGTGCGCCTCGGCTGCCTGCTCCAGCGGGTAGACCCGGTCGATGACCGGCTTGATCACCCCCGCTTCGAGCAGCTGGCGCAGGTATGCCAGGTCCTCCCTGCGGTAGCTCGCCATCCCGGCGATCACCTTCTTCCCGCCCGTCGCCGAGGTCCAACGCGCCCGCGGCCGGTCGGAGAGGCGCGGGTTGCCCAGCAGGTAATACCCGCCCGGCTTCAGCGCTCTCAGGCTGCCTGCATAGGGGCTTTTGCCTGCCACGTCGAAGATCACGTCGTAAGTCTCCCCGCTCTGCGTGAAATCTTCTTTCGCATAGTCTATTACTCTCTCCGCCCCGAGGGCGCGCAGCATCTCCAGCTTGCCGGCGCTATCTACAGCGGTCACGGATGCGCCGGAATGGCGGGCGAGCTGCACCGCCAGCGTGCCGATGCTGCCGCCCGCCCCGTTGACCAGCACCTTCTGCCCCGCCTGGATGTGCGCCTGGCGCAGGTAATACAGCGCCTCCAAGCCGCCGATCGGCGCAGCCGCCGCTTCCTCGAAGCTCAGGTTGGCTGGCTTAACCTCCAACAAGGCGCCCATTGTAGCCTGGCGCTCAGGCAGGCAGGCGTACTCGGCGTACGCTCCCATGCCGAAGCCGGTGGCGCCGAATACCGCGTCGCCCTCCTTGAAGCGCTGCGCCTGCTTGCCCGTTGCGGCGACCACCCCCGCCAGCTCCTGACCCAGGATGGTGATGCGCCGCGGCTTGCCGAAGCCGGCGTACAGGCGCATGGGCAGCCCCAGGTAGAGCGGCATCTTCAGGCTGCGCATCTCGCAGTCGCCGGCGGTCACGGTCGCCGCCCTCACCCGGATGAGCACCTCGTCGTCCTTGGGCGCCGGCATTTCCACCTCGCGCAGCTGCAGCACGTCCGGGGAACCGTAAGCAGTCCAGATGATCGCTTTCATTGTCCGCTCAGCTCCATCCATCGTGATGACCACCTGCCCCTTCTTCAAACCCGCTTCCACGTAGGCGTGCGCCTGCGCCGCCTGCTCCAACGGGAAGCAGCGATCGATGATCGTCGTGTACTTGCCCGCTTCGACCAGCTCCTTGACGGAGACCAGGTCTTCCGTGCGCTCGCTTGCCATGGCGCAGACCACTTTCTGGCTGCCGGACATCTTCGTCCAGAGCATTTGAGATAGCGCTTTCATCTTGAAGCTGGCGAGCAGGTAGATGCCGCCCGGCTTGAGCGATTTTTTGCACTTTGCAAACGAGCTTTTGCCCAACACGTCGAAGATCAGGTCGTAAGTCTCGCCGTTTTGGGTGAAATCCGCCTGCGCATAATCGATGACCCGGTCGGCGCCCAGGGCTCTGACATAATCCAGGCGCGGCGCGCCGCATACCCCGGTGACTTCTGCGCCGGAGATTTTAGCAAGCTGCACCGCCGCGGCGCCGATGCCTCCCGAGGCGCCGTTGACCAGCACCTTAGACCCCTTGTGCAGATTGCCCTTCCGGAGCAGGCTGCTCGCCATGATGGCGCCGTAGGGCAGCGTTGCCGCTTCTGCAAAGCTCATGTTGGCGGGCATGGCTGCCAGCGATCCGGCTTCCGGCACGCACACGTACTCGGCGTACGCCCCCATGTGCAGCCCGAGGTAACCCATCACCGCATCGCCGGGCTTGAAGCGCTTCACCTGGCTGCCGGTTGCCTCGACTTCTCCGGCAAACTCGCTCCCCAGGATGTTGACTTTTGGCTTGTTGAAGCCGAAGTGCATGCGCGAGGGCAGCAGCAGGGGCAGCGGCATGTGGAACTCGCTGGCAGAGATGTTCTTGAAATTGCGCGCCGCCAGGTCGCCGTAGTTCACCGGCGTGGCGTGCACCTTGACGAGTACTTCTGTGTCCTGCGGGGTGGGTTTCTCCAGCTCTTTGAGCTGCAAAACATCCGGGGGACCATATTCGGTGTAAACGATGGCTTTCATGGGGTTGCCTCTCGATGCGCCTCTCGGCATAAAATCATTTTTGGGTTTGCGCAGCCCGGGTTGCCTTTCACCGGGCTGCGCTACGGATAGTCTTGCCAGCCTGGGCTGCTAGGGCAGGGAGGTCTGCCAGGTCATTCCGGGGGCGGCTGCCCGGGTTTTGAATCCCTTCACTATCAGCCAGATGCCCAGGAAGATCTCGTTCGTGATCATGGGCAGCGCCAGCGCCATCTGCAGGCTCATGCTCAGCTCCGGGTTGAGCAGTTGCAGCAGGGTGCTGGCGAGGATCAACGCCGCGCCGGTCAACCCCCACGCCGCCAGCGGGCGGGGCAGCAGCCCGGATTGGTACGCCGAGGTGTACAGGCACAGCGCCCCGGCGCCGAAAAAGACGGGGATGAGCAAGCCGGTCACGCTCGCTCGAGCGGCAATCGCCAGGGCGCTCGCCGTGGAGAACGCCGCCGCCGGGCAGCAGGGCTTCCTGGCTCAACGCCAGCAGGGCGAGCGGGAAGATGATGATCACGCTGCAGAATACCGCCTCGACAATGCGCAAAGCCAGGTATCCCAGCGCCAGGTTCGGGCTGTACTGCCTCAGGTAGGGGAAGAGCAGCACGGCGATGCCGGCGACGGCAACGGCGTTCAGCAGCTCGAGCAGCGTCCCGGCGATCACCAGGCTCGCGTTTTCGGAAAGAGCCTGGAGCGCCTGCGGGGAAGCCAGCGCCGCTTCTACCAGCCCGCCGCCCAGCAAGCTCGCCGCCATGGCGGTGAGAAACAGCGCTCCGACGATTTTTGGGGTCATTTTGTTTGTGTTCATGGTGGATTCTCCTGTTTTTTATTAACTTTGTGATCTTTGTTTTGTCTTGCTGTTCTTTGCGGTTTAATCTTTCTCGTCTTCAGCCGTGTACGAGAACACCTCATCCAGGGGCACGCCGAAAGCCAGGGCGATGCGAAAAGCCAGCTCGAGCGAGGGGGCGTACTTGCCGCCCTCCAGTGCGATGATGGTTTGCCGGGTCACGCCTGCTTTCTCCGCCAGCTCTTCCTGGGTCATCTCGCCGTGTAAGAAGCGCAGCTTGCGGATGTTGTTCCTCACCCGGTATTTATCCATATTGCACCCCCCGGCGATAAAAAGCGAGCTGCAGGGTATCGCTGATGATCTCGGCGATGATCGAGAAGAAGATGATCAGGCTGAACATCACCAGCGGCGGCTGTCCGAGGGCAAAAGTGAGCATGGCGAGAAAGACGCCGGCGGAAAAGGCGATGTATGCAGCCTGGGTGCCTTTTAGCCCGATCAGCCTGTCGCGCTCATCCTCGACGAAGCGCGGCTCCTTGTCCGATTGCGTGCGGATGGCGTGGATGATGGCGAGGGCGATATTGGTCAGGATGTTGCCCAGGATGTTCAAGATAATCGTGGCGACGATGACGATTGCCCACAACCTGAAGATCGTCGCTGAATTCAAGCCTTGTGTCTGGTACATCTGCATCCAGTTGACCAGGTAGTAGATCAGCACGAGCAGGGAGCTGCCCAGGGATACAGAGATGTTGGTTTCACGGTAGGTCATGGTACATTCTCCTTGTATGGTCGGTAATACATATTGTAACTTACTAGTTACAAATTGTAATGTGTACATTACATTTTGTCAAGAGTAAAATACATCCTTTTGCCCGCAATTTAAGCGAAAAAGGGATGGCTTGCGAGTCTGAGACCCGCAAGCCATCCCTTTTTTCAGAATGCCTTTTTTTATTCGTCAGCCAGGCTGTTCTCCCCTGCCAGCACATCCTGGCGCAAAATCATACGCGATCTCTCAGGCTCTTCAAAAATCGGGCTGTGCGCAGAATTCCGCGAAGGTATAAAAGCCTTTCACCGGCGCCTGGATTTTCTGGAAATAGTCTTTTGCCAGCGTGTACGAGCAGGTGTAGTCGTAGATGCCTTCGAAGAAATAAACCGGCAGGTCGAGGGCGGTCACCTCCTGCCTCAGATCGGTGGCGAGGTTCGTCTCCCACAGGACGCTGACGCCGTTGCGGGCTTTGGCGCGCCACAGGTTGAGCTTATCCATTAATGAATATTCCCGGAAAGCCAGCGATGGCAGGAAGATGCCGGTAACGATCGACTTCATGTCATGGGTTGTGCCAATACCCAACGGGTGCATGCCTGGATCGCGCAGGGCGAGATATGCCGGTGGGATACCGCCTTCTAATGTAACAGGCGCAGCCTCCAGCCTTTGGACCATTTTGGTGTTTCCCCTGGCTTTGAACTCCTGCAGCATGTAATCGTACGCCAGCTTTTCCGATTCCAGCGTGTTCACCATCTGCGCCACGCCGATGTAGGCGTGGTATCGCTCGGGGCGCGGGCTGCCGCCTGGATGCCGAAGAAAGTGCCCCCCGAGTGACCCATCAGGTAGATCTTGTCCTGCTGAAAGCGCTCGCGCAGGTAGTCCGTCATCGCCAGCGTGTCAGCGATCAATTGCTCGTTGGTGATCAACTCCTTGGCGATACTCGGGTTGTAGGAGATCCCCGAGCCGCGCTGCTCCCACCAGACCACCGTGAACAGGTCCTCCAGACCGCTGGGGGTTCTCTGGGTCAGGAAGTAATCGGGCATGCCCCCGTGCAGGTAAAGCAGCACGGGCTGGCGGGCATCCTTGCTCTTGATGAACATGCCTTGCTTCACGCCGTTGATCTCAACGAACACTTTCTCGGCAATGCTATTGGGCAGAGGCTTCCCGTTTCCGTCTACAAAAGGCTGCGGTTTTCCGGGGCTCAGCGCCAGGAGTATGCCTGCAAGGAGAGCATGCCAGCTAAAACGACAGAAAATAACCATCCACATGATCCGTCCTACCTTTTTGCGTTTTACCATTGATCTACCTCAAACAGCTCCAGGGATGGCAAGACCTCGGCATCGAGCGTGATGACCACTTTACCGCGGGCGTGCCCCACGCCCAGGTAGCGCATCGCCTCTGCTGTCTCGCTCAGAGGGTACACCCGGTCGATGACCGGCTTCACGCTCCCCGCTTCGATCATCTCCTTCAATACCAGAAGGTCCGACTGGCTGGCGTGCGCCGCGACGTTACCCATCTTCTTCCCTCCACCGCTCAGCAGCGACCCGAGCAGCATCGCCTGGAAGATCTGCGCTGGCTTGCCGCCCGCCATCACGTACACGCCGCCCGGCGCCAGGGCGCGCTTGTAATGCGCCAGCGGGTGGAAGCCGTTCGCCGCCAGGATCAGGTCGTACTGCTGCCCGTTCTGCGTGAAATCCTGTTGGGTGTAGTCGATCACGTGGTCGGCGCCCAGCGCCTGCGCCTGCTCCAGGTTCGCGGGCTGCACACGGCGGTCACCTCTGCGCCAAGCGCTTTGGCGATCTGCAGCGCAAAGGTCCCCACACCGCCGGATGCCCCTTGCACCAGCACTTTTTGCCCGGGCTTGATCTGCCCCACATCGCGCAGCCCCTGCAGCGCCGTGATCCCTGCCATGGGCACCGCCGCCGCTTGTTCAAATGAGAGGTTCGCCGGCATGGGCGCCAGCAGCTTTTCCGGCGCCGCGGCGTACTCGGCGCACCCGCCGCCCCCGCTGGCGGCGATGTCGCCGAACACCCTGTCGCCGGCCTTGAGCTGTTGGACGCCCTCGCCCACCGCCTCAACGACGCCGGCGATATCCGCCCCCAGCCCCGGGTTTTTCGGCTTGTTCAGCCCCCCGCCCATCAGCCGCACCAGGAAGATGTCTGCCGTGAGCATGTGCCAATCGTAAGCGTTGAGCGAGGCGGCGTGGATCTTCACCAGCGCCTCGCCCGGCTTGGGGGTTGGTTTTTCGATTTCCGCCAGCTCCAGAACGTCCGGCGTTCCGTAGCGGGTGTGGATGACCGCTTTCATGGGTTGCCTCCAGGCTGATATGGGTCTGGTCGATTTCCTGAGTATACAAGCAAGATTTATCGCTGCGCACCGCTCTCTATTATTACAAAATCAATCCTGCTTGCACATGTTGGTCTCTCTACCAGAAAACCGTTTCGTCCAGTAGTATAGCATTTCCTGACCCTTCGCTGCCTCGCTGATTCGCCGCCCCGCTGAATCGCTGACTATTCGAACTCGCTGAATCCCCCTCCCCCGCGCTTGACACCTCCGCTTTTCCGGATATACTCGCCAATCATTGGAGATTTCCTTCATGCCTCCCCAGTCCAGCCCGGAGATCATCGCCCACCTGCACACCCTCGCCAACCCGGCCAACGTGGCGGGTATGCGCGCTACGGCATCAACCCGCAGAACACCCTGGGCATCTCGATCCCCGCCCTGCGCGACACCGCCAAGAAGACCGGCAGGGATCACGCCCTGGCGCTGGAGCTGTGGGCTTCCGGCATCCACGAGGCGCGCATCCTGGCTGCCCTGGTCGACGAGCCTGCCCGTGTGACGCCTGAGCAGATGGACGCCTGGGCGGCGGATTTCAACTCCTGGGATGTCTGCGACCAGGTGTGCGCCAATCTCTTCGACCGCACCCCGCACGCCCCCACCAAAGCTTTGCAATGGAGCGAGCGCCCCGAGGAGTTCGTCAAGCGCGCCGGTTTTACCCTGATGGCTTGCCTTGCCTGGCACGATAAGCAGGCTCCCGACGCCCTCTTCGAGAGCTTCCTGCCCGCCATCCTGCGTGAATCCATCGACGAGCGCAACTTCGTCAAAAAAGCCGTCAATTGGGCTTTGCGCCAGATCGGCAAGCGTAACCGCCGCTTGAATGGCCTCGCCATCCAGGCAGCCTACGCCATGGCGCAGCTTCCGGGCAAGGCGCCGCGCTGGATCGCCCGTGACGCACTGCGCGAGCTGGCAGATCCCAAGACCCAATCTCGCTTCAAGGATTGACCCGCCGGTGAGCTCCTCCTACCTTCTCCTCGGCGACCTGCGGGCGCACTACCTGGGCTGGAACCTGGCGGGCAAGGGTCGCCCCGCCGTCCTGCTCCACGGGCTGGCATCCAACGCCCGCATCTGGGAGCTGGCAGCCCCCTACCTGGCGGAGTCCGGGCTGCGCGTGTTCGCCCCCGACCTGCGCGGCCACGGCTTGAGCGACAAGCCCGATGGCGAAACACCTTCGACGTTTACGCTCGCGACCTGGCGGCTTTTCTCAATCTGCTGGACCTGGAGCGCCCGCTGCTGGTGGGGCACTCCTGGGGCGCCATGCTCGCCCTGGATTACGCCGCCCGCTTCCCCGCCGGTCCGCGCTCCCCGGCGGGCTTGTCCTGGTGGATGGCGCTCTCAACCAGCTCGATGACTTCCCCGGCGCCACCTGGGAGAGCGTCAGCGAGCGCCTGGCGCCGCCCCGCCTGGCGGGCATGCCCCTGGATGCCTTCCTGGATCGCTTACATAGCCCGAACCCACGCTGGCAGCCGGACGAGCAAGCCGAGCAGATCATCCTGGCGAATTTCGAGATCGCCGAGGACGATACCATATCCCCCCGCCTGACCTTCGAGCGCCACATGCAGATCGTGCGCGCCATGTGGGAGTTCCCCACCTATGCCCGCTTCGCGCAGGTGCGCTGTCCCGTCCTGGCGCTGCCCGCCCAGCCAGCCCCGCCGCTATCTCAAATGGAGCAGGAGTACCTGGAGCGCAAGCAGAGCGGCGCCGAGAAGGTGCTGGCTGCCAACCCTGCCGTGCGCCTGCACTGGATGGAGAACGCCATCCACGACATTCCCCTCCAGCAGCCCCAGGTGCTCGCCGGCCTCTCTCATCGACTTTGAGCGTTTCCCTTCCCGGTTGAGCTGGAAGGATAGGTTTAGCTGTTTCATATCTCATGCAAAAAGTAAAAACCACAGAGCCACAGAGTACACCGAGTTTTTAAATACGGAACCTGTTTGCTCTGTGCTCTCTGTGTCTCTGCGGTGAGATTTTGTTGATGATCGGAAAAGGAACTTTACGGATGATGGATTACACCCTTCGACCGGCAAGCCAGGCTGACTTCCCAGCCATCAAAGCCCTCATCCACCTCGTGCACATCAACCCCACCGGGCTGGACTGGCGGCGCTTCTGGTGGCGGTCAGCCCGCAGGGCGAGCTGGTCGGCTGCGGGCAGATCAAGCCGCAGGGTGAGCTGCGCATCCTTGCCTCCATCGCCGTCGCTCCCCGCCTGGCGCGGGCGGGGCGTGGCGCGCCGGATCATCGAGCGCCTGCTCGCCGAGAGCCAGGGACCTCTCTACCTGACCTGCCGCCTCCACCTGGAGCCTTTCTATCAAAAATTTGGCTTCACAACCCTCGCCCTGGGCGAGATGCCGGCCTCTTTGCGCCGCCTGAGCCGCTTTGCGCGCTTGCTGCGCCGTCTGAAGCTGCTGGATGAAGAGATGCTGGTGATGTTCCGCCCTTAGCTGGCGGGGGCGCTCTCGAGACCGGCTGCCTCTGTCGCTGCTGCTCTTACACCCAGCGGCGCTCGCACGGGCGTCCCGGGCTTGGGCGGTACCAGGCTCATGGCGTATTCCGCCAGGGCGGTGATCGTCAGGCTGGGGTTCACCCCGGGGTTGGCGGGCATGATCGCCCCGTCGGCGACGTAAAGCCCGGGGTATCCGTGTATCTGGCAGTCCAGCCCCACCACGCCCTCCTCGGCGTCCCGCCCGAAGGGCACGCCGCCCAGGATGTGCGCGGTCATGGGGATGTTCAGCAGGCTCTCGTTGACCGACGCCGCCGGGATGCCGTTCACCCGCTGGGCGAAGGAGCGCGTCACCCGGTGCCCGGACTCGATCTGCGCCGGGATCGGGTGCTCCTGGGCGATGGAGGTCACCAGCCTGCGCCGGAAGAGGGTGAAGATATCCCGCCCCGGGCGCATGCGCACGAAGTTGTCCTCCGTCTGCATCACCAGCACGATGGTGCTGTAGCGCGCCCACCCCGGCAGCACGTGCGTGCGTAAAAGGTCCAGCGGGTGGGTGATCACCTTCCACAGCCCGTGCAGCAGGTGGCTGAGCGCCCCGCCGCTCGTCTCCACCAGGGGCCAGGAAAGGAAGCGCATCAGGGATGAGCCATCCGGGTAGCGCACCGGCTCGATCGCCGTCACCGGGTCTGCCATGAAGATCGAGGTGATCGCCACGCCCTTCGAGTAGTCCACGTCACGCTCGCGCGTGGAGACGCCCATCAGCGCTTCGCTATTGGTGCGCACCAGGTCGCCCAGGCGCGGCGAGATGTCCGGCAGCGAGCGCGTCTCGTCCCGGCAGTGGAAGAGCAGCTTCAGCGTGCCGATCGTCCCCGCCGCAAAGACCACGTTGCGCGCCGCGCACGCGCTTCTCGTTGCGCTTGAGCCAGGCAGTGGTGCGGTGGTACGCCACCTCGTAGCGCGCCCCGTCCGGCTGCCCCTCGCGGCAGGGGCTGCACGTTGTGCGCTTCAGCCTCGGCGCGGATCTCCGCCCCCCATTTCTCGGCGAAGTACAGGTAATTCTTCATCAGGGTGTTCTTGGCGTTCTCCCGGCAGCCGACCATGCACGCCCCGCAGTAGTTGCAGGTGCGGCGCTCTGGACCCGCTCCGGCGAAGTAGGGGTCGGGCAACGGGTCGCCGGGCTTGCTGCCCTGTGCGGCGAAGAGCACGCCCACCTCGGTCGGGCGGAACGTGTCCTCGTTCCCCACCTCCCGGGCGATGGCTTGCATCACCTCGTCCGCCGGTGTGAATTGCGGGTTGGGCGCCACGCCCAGCATGCGCCGGGCGGTGTCGTAGTGCGGCAGCAAGATGTTTTTCCAATCTGCCAGGTGCTTCCAGGCAGGGTTGGCAAACAAGATTTCGTCCGGCTGCATCAAGACGTTGGCGTAGCCCAGCGACCCGCCGCCCACGCCGCTGCCGTGCAGCACCCACACATTCTTGAATGGGCTGATTTGCAGCACGCCGAAGCAGCGCAGCGCCGGCGCCCACAGGTACTTGGTCACATGCCAGTTGGTGGTGGCGAAATCCTCGTCCTCGAAGCGCTTGCCGCGTTCCAGCACCAGCACGCGGTAGCCCTTCTCCGCCAGGCGCATCGCCGCCACACTGCCGCCGAAGCCCGAGCCGATCACGATGTAGTCGAAGGCGTCTTGTTCTTGCTTTGCAGCCATCCTGCCCCTCCCTTATCGCATGTTAGTACGGGTTGGACCCCCGCCCGCTCTTGCCTCGCTTGTGGGTCGTGCCGGCGGTTCTCTGCTTATTCGACTTCGATCGCCATCGCCACCGCTTCGCCGCCGCCCAGGCACAGCGTGGCGATGCCCCTGTGCTTGCCGCGCTCCTTCAGGGCGTAGATCAGGGTGGTGAGGATGCGCGCCCCGCTGGCGCCGATGGGGTGCCCCAGGGCGATGCCGCCGCCGTGCACGTTCACGTATTCCCAGTCCCAACCCTGGTCTGCCAGGGCGTAGCCGTCCGCCAGCACCTGCGCCGCGAAGGCTTCGTTGATCTCGATCAGGTCGACCTGCGCCAGGCTCCAGCCCACTTTTTCCAGCAGGCGCGGGATGGCGCGCGCCGGGGCGATGAACAAATATTTAGGCTCCACCGCCGCCTGGGCGTATCCCACGATGCGCGCCAGGGGTTGGCGCCCGATCTGCTGCGCCTTCTCCCGGCTGGCGACCACCACCGCCGCCGCGCCGTCATTCAGACCCGGGGCGTTGCCGGCGGTGACTTTGCCGTCCTTGATAAAAGCTGGCTTGAGCTTCGCCAGGGCTTCCAGGGTCGTATCCCGCCGCGGCGTCTCATCGGTGTCGAAGAGCGTCGTCTCGCCCTTTTTCCCTGGCAGCTCCACCGGGGCGATCTCCGCCTTGAACTTGCCCGCATCGCTGGCGGCGATGGCTTTCTGGTGGCTGCGCAGGGCGAACTCGTCCATCGCCTGGCGCGTGACCTCGTACTCGTCGGCGATGAACTCGGCGGAGTTGCCCATGCCCCAATCCTCGAAGGGGTCCCACAGCCCGTCGAGCAGCAGCGCATCCGTGAGCTGGGCGTGCCCGAAGCGCAGCCCGCCGCCGCGCCCGTCCACCAGGTAGGGGGCGCGGCTCATGCTCTCCATCCCGCCGGTCACAAACAGGCTGCCATCCCCGGCTTTGATGGCTTGCGCCGCCAGCATCACCGCTTTCAGTCCCGAGCCGCACACCTTGTTGATCGTGGTCGCCCCTACCGAGGCGGGCAGCCCGGCGAAGATCGCCGCCTGGCGGGCGGGCGCCTGCCCCTCGCCGGCGGAGACGACGTTGCCCATGATCACCTCATCGATCTCGGCTGGGTCTGGCAGGTTGGCGCGCGCCACGGCTGCCTTGATGGCAATCGCCCCCAGGCGCGGCGCAGGTAAGCTGCTCAGGCTGCCCTGGAAGCGCCCGCTCGGCGTGCGCGCCGCGCTCAGGATAACGACTTCGTTTGAATTTCTGGACATGCTGGTTCCTCCTGGATGGTCTGTGTACAGGTCGCAAGGGCCAGCGATGCCGTTTAAGCCCTGTTTGCCCAAGCCTGGCTGACTCTGCGACAGGTATCTTCCAGCAATTCGGGAAGCACGCGCGTCGCGCCCAGTGAGGACATGAAGTTGGTGTCCCCCACCCAGCGCGGCACCACGTGCAGGTGGATGTGCCCGGTAATGCCGGCTCCGGCGGCTTCGCCCAGGTTGAGTCCGGCGTTGTATCCCTGCGGGTGGTAGACTTCCTCCAGCACCTCAATCGACTGGGTGAGCAGGTCCATGATCTCCAGGCGCGTATCCGCGTCCAGCTCTTCCAGCGTGGCGGCGTGCACGTACGGCACGATCATCAGGTGACCGCTCGTGTACGGGTACCTGTTGAGGATGACAAAAGTGGTTTTGCCACGGTAGACGATCAGGCTTTCCAGGTCGTTGCCGCGGCTCAGCTCATTACAGAATACGCAACCCGGTTCTTTGTTATGACTTTGGATGTAGACCATGCGCCAGGGAGACCAAATATGTTCCATGTAAGTTTTAGGATAGTGGCTTTTGATTATGCCAGAATTCTTTATCTCGAGATGATCTGTTATTTTAGCAAACAATTGGGATGCGTGGAATAGTTGACAGGCGGCTGGAAGGGGAGTATCCTCCATTCTCGGTGCGCACCCGCCTATGAGCCAGCTATCTTTCTTCGAGCCGCCTACCTGGAGCGTTTCGGAGATCACCCGTTACCTGCACGACCTGTTGGGCAGCGACCCTGCCCTGCAGGGGCTGTGGGTGTACGGCGAGGTCTCCAACCTGTCTCGCCCTGCCTCCGGGCACATCTATTTCACCCTCAAGGATGCCGGCGCCACGCTGCGCTGCGTGATGTGGCGCAACCTGGTCTTGCGCCAGCCCTTCCTGCCGCGTGAAGGCGATGCCATCGAAGCGCACGGCTCCATTGAAATTTACGAAGCCGGCGGGCAGTACCAGTTGTACGCCGACCTGCTGCGTCCTGCCGGGGAAGGCGTGCTCTTTCGCGAGTTTATGCGCCTCAAGGCGCAGCTCGAAGCTGAGGGGCTGTTCGACCCGCAGCGCAAGCGCCCCATACCCAAATGGCCCCGGCGCATCGGCATCGTCACCTCGCCCAGCGGCGCCGCGCTGCGCGATATGCTCAACACCCTGCGGCGGCGCTACCCGCTGGCGCAGGTGGTGCTGGCGCCCACGCCCGTGCAGGGCGATGAAGCCCCGCCGGGCATCGTCAATGCGCTGCAGGCGCTCAACCGGCTCGTCCAGCCGGATGTCATCTTGCTGGCACGCGGCGGCGGCTCCATCGAAGACCTGTGGGCTTTCAACGACGAGCGCGTGGCACGCGCCATCGCCGCATCCGCCGCGCCCGTGATCAGCGGGGTGGGTCACGAGACCGACTTCACCATTGCCGATTTCACCGCCGACCTGCGCGCCCCCACGCCCACCGCCGCCGCCGAGCTGGCAACCCCCAACCGGGCTGACTTGTTCCCCCTGCTCGCCGACCTGCGCGGGCGGCTGGAGCGCGCCCTTACGGTTGAGCTGGATGGGCGGCGCTCAGAGCTGGCAGGCGCGAAGAACAGCCTCAGCCTGCACTCGCCGCGCAATACCATCCGCAACGACCGCCAGCGCCTGGATGATCTCACCCGGCGGGCGGGCGCCGCCGCAAGCCATGCCCTCGCTCTGCAACGCGCCCGGTTGGATGGCTGGGACCGGCGCTTGCTGGCTTTGAATCCCCTGGCGGTGCTCCAGCGCGGCTATGCTGTGGTCACGCACCCCGATGGCGGGCTGGTCGTCTCGGCGTCGCAGGTGACCCCCGGCGATGCCATCCGCGTGCGCCTGGGCGACGGCGGCTTCCCCGCTCGCGTCGAGCCTGAAGCGGAATAGGATCGTGTGGTATTGATGGATAGCATAAACTTGACCCCAGAACAAACCCAGGAGCTCACCGAGCTGGTGGAAACGTTGAATGAAAATTTGCGCTCGGCCGCCTCCGTAAGCGCCGAGCGGGCATTTGGCATTGGCTGCAGCCTTGGCTTGATGCTGGTGGTGGTGGTGGCTCTGGTGCTCTACTCGCTGCGCATTATGAACTTGATCCTGGCGGTGCTGGTGGGCATCATGTCTGTCATGTTCCTGGTCGGGGTCGCATCGCTGCTGTCTTCGATTGCCCGGGCCAACACATTGAAGCGCACCTACCAGCGCGAGGTCGAGCCGGAGATCAACCGTTTTACCAACCGGGCAGGCATATCGCGCCAGCAGTTCGACACCTTCGCCTTCCAGGTCTTGCCCGATGGCGCCCCCCTGCAGATCTTTCTAAAACCGTTGCCCGAGCAGGTTGGTGCGGCTGCGGCAGAAGAGAATCAGGTTGAAAAATGAACGATACAACTACCCGTGTACCCGCTGAAAACACACCGCTGGACCATCTGACCTACGAGCAGGCTTTTGCCGAGCTGGAAGCCAGTGTGGCTGCGCTCGAAATCTGGGCAGCACCCGCTGGAGGAGACCCTGCGCCTCTTCGAGCGCGGCCAGGAGCTGGTGCGTCATTGCGCCAGCCTGCTGGACCAGGCGGAGCTGAAGCTCCAGCGCCTCAGCGGAGAGATGTTGGAGGATTTCACGCCTCCGGCGTGATCGGGATGGTCATTTCTGGAGTTCTAGCCAACTACGTTCTGATCGCCGCGCTGCTTGCCTGGGCGATTGCTCAGACGATCAAAGTGCCGGTGTATTACCTGCAACACCGGCGCTGGAATTGGGCGATCCTGCTCAGCCCCGGCGGCATGCCCAGCTCGCACACCGCCTTGGTGACAGCCGCCGCACATGCCATTGGCTTGTTCGTCGGGTTTAGTACGCCTCTCTTCGCCCTGGCGGTGGTGGTCGCCATTGTGGTGGTCTACGACGCTACCGGCATCCGCCGCCAGGCGGGGCTCCAGGCAGCGCTGATCAACCTGATGATCCGCGACCTCGCCAGCGGTCATCCGTTGAAAAGCGAAAAGTTGCGGGAAGTTCTCGGGCACACTCCCTTGGAAGCCCTGGGAGGTGTGTTCCTGGGCATCGCGACCGCCCAGGCGGTCTGGCTCCTGGCGGGCTAAACGCTGCCTCGCAGCCGTCTCCGGATGGCCTTCGCCAGCGAGGCCGCCTCTTCCACTCTCATCAGCCACATCAGCAGCGCGTAGATTCCGCAGCCCAGCGCTAATCCACCGGCGACGACGACCCACGCCGGCAGACCGGCAGCGTAAGCCAGCCACAGCCATAAGCCAGCCGCCATCGCCAGGCTTGCCGCCAGCCCTTGAGCCGCGCTGGCGCCGATCCGCCGTGAGTTCAAGCCGCCCAGCCGCCGCCGCATCAGGATCAGCAGCGCCGCCGCCTCCAGCGCCGTCGCCAGCGAGTTTGCCAGCGCCAGCCCGCCCAGCGGCAGCCAGCCGATTTGTGTGAACAGCCGGGCAAATCCCAGGCTGAAGACCACGTTCAGCCCCATGGCAGCGACGCCCACCAGCACGGGCGTCTTGGTGTCGTGCAGCGCATAGAAAGCGCGCGCCAGGATCTCCACCAGCGAATGCCCGATCAGCCCGGCAGCGTACCACAGCAGCGCCCAGGCGACGAGCTGCGTCGAGAAGGCGTCGAATTCACCCCGCTGGTAGAGCAGCACCACCAGCGGCTGGCGCAAGAAGATCAAGCCCAGCGAAGCCGGTATCGCCAGCAACAGCACGCCGCGCAGGCTGGCAGATAGGGAGGCGCGCATCTCTGCCAGCTTGCCCAGCGCGACCTGGGCGGAGAATGTCGGCATGGCAGCGATGGCGATCGACTGGGCGATGGCAGCCTGGGGCATCAGCATCAAGGCGAACGCCAGCACGATGCCCGTCACGCTCCCCTCCACCATGCTGGAAGCCAGGCGTGTGTTGACCCAGAAGTTGAGCTGTACCGCCGCTACGCCCAGCAGGCGCGGCAGCATCAGCCGCCCCACCTCGCGCACGTTGGCGTCTTCCAGCCCCAGCACGGGTGAGTAGGCGCCTTTCAGGCGCAGCAAGGTCGGTAGCTGGATCACCAGGTGCAGCGCCGCGCCGAGCAGCACGCCCCAGCCCAGACCGTAGATCCCCAGCCGGGGCGCCAGCGCCAGCACGCCGAAGATCAGCCCGATCTGGTACATGGCTGGCGCCAGGGCGGGCAGGAAGAAGATCTGGTGCGAGTTGAGGAT
This sequence comes from uncultured Chloroflexia bacterium, assembly GCA_963702535.1. GTDB lineage: Bacteria > Chloroflexota > Anaerolineae > Anaerolineales > UBA4823 > CAVPDG01. The sequence continues at coordinate 348,748 of CAVPDG010000004.1, forward strand.
CGCCATCACCAGCCCGCTGGTCGGCAAAGATGGCGGCGGAGGGCAGCATCAGGCGCAGCAGCGAGATGGTCAGCGCTTCCTTGGCTGGGTCGGCGGCAAAACCCGGCGCCAGGATGTGGCGCACGATCCACGGCGCAAAGAGGGCTGCCAGGAAGCAGGCGATGCTCAGTACCAGCAGGATCAGGTTGGAGATGGCGGAGGCAAGCCGCCAGGCTTTGCCCTTCTCCCCCTGGGTGAGCAGACCGGTGAAGGTGGGTAAGAATGCGGATGCCAGCGCGCCCCCCGCCACCAGGTTGAAGAGCGTCTCCGAGACGCGGTTGGCGGCGTTGAAGGCTTCAATATCCGCCTGCGTGCCGAAAGCGCCCGCAACGAGGACCTGGCGCAGCAGCCCGGTCAGGCTGCTCAGCACAAAAGCAACCATCACCGTGCCGGCAGCGCGGGCGATCTGGCGATTTGCAGATGAGGCCGTTGAGGTCATCGGGGATGATTATATCCGGGTTAGGCGCACCTGCCAGCCAATTCCCCCTTCTTAGGTCATATCCCTCTGGATAATCCGATAAAAAGTGTCTATAATATATTTACAGTCTTGACACAGAACATATGTTCATTTATAGTATAGATAGATTGCTGGGATAGTTGTGGCAGTTGGAAGGAGTGTTCAATGGTCAGGTTTACAACACCTCCGGCTCGCGCAGAGTTCAACCGGCAGGTCTGGGAGATTGTCCGCCAGGTGCCTGCCGGCAAGGTGACGACCTACGGGTTTATCGCCGGGCTGATCCCGCCGCCGGGTGGCATGGACCCCGGCGATTACCGCGCCTGGGGGGCGCGCTGGGTGGGCAGCGCCATGGCAGCTTGCCCGCCGGATGTCCCCTGGCAGCGCGTTGTCAACGCCCAGGGCAAGATCAGCCTTCGTCCTGCAGGCGGGGGGCTGGATCAAAGGGAGCTGCTGGAAGCAGAAGGCGTCGAGTTTTCCGGCGCGGACAAGATCGACCTGAAGCAGTACGCCTGGAATGGGCCGGAGGAGACCTGGCAGCAGGCTTCCTTGCCCTTGCCTCCGGCTGCTTCCGCAGGGGAGCATTGAGATGAGCCCCGCGCCTCACGTGAGCCCCAGGATCCGCGCTTACGGCAAAGCTCGGATCGATATCACCCGCCGCGCCCGTGATGAAGCCGAATGGCGCCGCCTCTGGAAAGAGCCCTCCCAGCCCTATGCCTTCAAGCCCGGGCCGGGGTGGGCGATCAATTGGGTCTACACCGTTGAGGATTACGCCGCCGAGATCGGCTTCCTCATCGACGTGCTCGGCTTCCCGGTGCTGGCTTTCTCACCCAGCCAGGCGCAGCTTGCCAGCCCTGAAGGCGGCTTCGCCTTGACCGTCCTCTCCGCCAGGGAGGATAGCCCCGCCACTCCGCCGGATTCTGTGCATCTGCAGTTGAGCGTGGCAGCCCTTTCCCCAACGGTCAGAGAGCTCGAGCGGCGCGGCGTGACCTTCGACCGGCAGCCTGCTCCCGCCGGGGAGGACCCTGCCTGGCAGAGCGCCGCTTTCCGCACGCCGCATGGCATCGTCATCGAGCTGGTGGGCGAAGTGCAGCCGGATCAAGCGCCGCATGAGCCGGACCAGGCTGAGGAAGAGCGAGCAATGGGCGGAAGATGAGCCGCTTGAGGATGGCGAGGCGCCAGCTCAGGCGGATGGCAGCCTGGATGAGCAGCCGCAGGAAAGTCCTCCGCCGTCTCTCTGGCGGCGAAACCCTGCAGCTTCGGGCTCGTCACAAACCACCCGCTCGGCTCCTGCCAAGACGGCTAAGCCCGGCAATGGCAACCTGGAGCTGACCTACGATGCGCTGGATGAGGATGGCGCTGTGGGCGATGATATCGAAGAGGATTTTCCATAAGTGAGGGCGAGCTATGCTTGAGAGATGCGCCTGGGCGGGCAGCGACCCGCTCTATGTTGCTTATCATGATCGAGAATGGGGCGTACCCGTCCATGACGACCGCCTGATGTTCGAGTTCCTCGTCCTGGAAGGGGCTCAAGCCGGGCTGAGCTGGGCGACTATCTTGAAGAAGCGCGAGAACTACCGGGCAGCATTCGATCGTTTCGACCCTGTCCTTGTGGCGCGTTACGATGAAAATAAGATCGCTGAGCTGCTGGGTAACGCCGGTATCGTGCGCAACCGCTTGAAGATCGCCTCCGCCATCCAGAATGCCCGCGCCTTCCTGGCAGTTCAGGACGAGTTTGGCAGCTTTGACGCCTACATCTGGCGTTTCGTGGGCGGCGCTCCCAAGCGCAATGCCTGGACGACGATGGCGCAGATACCGGCTAAGACGCCTGAATCGGACGCGCTGAGCAAAGATCTGGTCAGCCGGGGCTTTAAATTCGTCGGCTCGACCATCTGCTACGCCCACATGCAGGCAGTCGGCATGGTCAACGACCATGTGGTCGGGTGTTTTCGTTACTCTGAGGTTTAGAGGCAGGTTGCTTGAGCGTGCGCCAAGCCTCCTTGTGATAAAATCACCGAGAGCCGGGTACGCCGCCCCCGGCTCTCTCTAAGGAGGAGAAGAAGAGAAATCGCCCTTCGATGATTAGTTTATCAAAGACGGCGCAAGCGTGCTTGACGATTGCCCTACGAATACCCTACGTGCAACTGACAATATTGCTAAAATCGCCAGGAATACCATGGATTTTGCAATCAAAACACAGGATTTAGGTCGCGTTTATAAGATCCGCGGCGGCAAGAAGACCGAGCCGAAGACGCTGGTCGCCTTGCAGGATGTTGTCCTCGAAGTCAACCGCGGTGAATTGTTCGGATTGCTCGGACCGAACGGGGCGGGTAAGACCACCCTGATCAAGATCCTCACCACCCTGCTGGCGCCCAGCACCGGGCGCGCCTGGGTGGCGGGTTACGATGTGATCCAGGAAGCCAATAAGGTGCGCCCGCGCATCAACATGGTATCCGGCGGAGAATCGTCCGGTTATGGGCTGCTGACCGTGCGCGAGAACCTGTGGATGTTCGCCCAATTTTACGGGCTCTAGCTCTGCCGTAGCCGACCAGCGCATCCACGAGCTTCTGGAGATCGTCGGTCTCTCTGACCGGCTCAACACCAAGTCTTCCGACCTGTCTACCGGCTTGCGCCAGAAGATGAACATTGTGCGCGGCTTCCTCACCGACCCGGATGTGCTCTTCCTGGATGAGCCCACCCTCGGGCTGGATGTAGGCGCTTCCCGCGAGGTGCGCCGCTTCGTACGCCACTGGGTTGATCATGATCCCACCCGCACCCTGCTGCTGACCACCCATTATATGGTCGAGGCGGATGAGCTGTGCGACCGGGTCGCCATCATCAACCAGGGGCGCGTCCTCGCCTGCGATACGCCCTCGGCATTGAAGCGCCGCCTGCAGCAGGCAGTGATTTACCGCATGGAGATCAGCCCCTTGAACGGCAAAGGGACGGAGGTCTTTGAGAGGCTACCCGGTGTGAGCAAGGTCACTCACCAGCCGCAGGATGGCTTCGCCGTGCTGGACTTCATCCTCGAGCATGACGACGTGCTCAGTCGCGTGGTGAGCACCATGACCGACGAGAACCTCCATATCCTGAATTTACAGAAGCACGAATGCACACTGGAAGATGTTTTCGTTGATCTTGTGGGTCGCAGCATGGAAGAGGTGGAGCGCAGCCAGCAGGAGGAAGGCGGCGAATGATCCCCGAGGCTTCGCTGCGGGTGCCCAAGAGCAGCGGTTGGGCGCTGTTCGCCAAGACGGTCTACGCCCGCGCCTATCCGCGCCTGGTGGGCGCCGTGCGCGAGAAATCCTGGATATTCTTTGAGATCTTCTTGCCGCTCCTGGCTGTCGCCGCGTACGTGTTTATCTACCGGGCGCTGCAGGCGCCGGAAGAGTATGTCGGCTTTGTCGTCGTCGGCGGGGCGATGACCGCATTCTGGATGAATATCTTGTGGAGCATGTCCAGCCAGCTCTACTGGGAAAAAGAACAGGGTAACCTGGCGTTGTACATCATGGCGCCCAACACGATGATGGCGGTCTTGCTCGGCATGGCGGTGGGAGGGTTGTTTATGACCCTCACCCGCGCCCTCGTCATCCTCGTCCTGGGGAGCTGGATCTTCAGCGTCGATTACGCCGTGAGCAGTTACTGGCAACTGGCGCTCGTCTTCACCCTGACTATGGTGGCGCTGTATGGAATGGGCATGATGTCCGCCTCGGTGTACCTGCTGCTCAGCCGGGAGGCATGGCATATCTCCAACCTGGCGCAGGAGCCGGTGTTCCTGGTTTCCGGATTCTATTTCCCGGTTAAGAACCTGGGTTTTTGGGTCCCCCTCCTGGCTTCGATCATCCCCCTCACCCTGGGTCTGGACGCTGTGCGGCAGCTCGCTTTCCCCTCGGGGGCGTCTTCCGGCTTTCTGCCTGTGCCCGTGGAAGCTGCGATTCTGGCGGTGTTGAGCGTCGTCTTCCTGGTGGGCGCCCGCTGGCTGCTGGCGTATATGGAGCGGCTTGCCATCCGCGAGGGTCGCCTGACGGAGAGCCGGCGATGAGCGCGGATCATAAGGGCTCTTCTCTGCCTGGCGTCTCTTCCCTGTGGCGTTCTTTCCGCCTGTCCTCCTGGCTGGGATGGCAGATCGAATCGAACTGGGCTGATCCGTTCCTGTTTGCTGTCTACTCCTTGATCAAGCCACTGGCTTCAGTGATGATCCTGGTGGTGATGTACAGCATCATCACGGATGGCGATTACGCCTCACCGATGTTCACCTACATCTACCTGGGAAATGCCTTTTTCATCTACGTGGGGCAGGTGATGACCGGCATCTCCTGGGCAGTGATCGATGATCGGGAGCACTACAAAACTCTCAAATACATCTACCTGACACCCATGCACTTTCCCACCTACCTCATGGGGCGCGGGGTAGCCAAGTTCCTGGTCGCCAGCATCTCTGTCTTTGTCACGCTGGTGGTGGGCGTTCTCTTCCTGCACTTGCAGATCGACCTGGCGGCGGTCAACTGGCCCCTGTTCATTGCCTCCCTCGTCATCGGCGTCTATATGCTGGCGATGCTGGGGTTGATCTTAGCCAGCATCATGCTGATCGTGGCTCACCACAGCTTCAGCGTGGGCGATGCGGTCGCCGGAGCGCTCTACCTGCTCTGTGGGGCGATTTTTCCGCTCGAAGTGCTGCCGCCGTTCTTGCGCTTTATCGGTTATCTGCTGCCCATCACCTACTGGCTGGAGCTCATCCGGCGCTCCGTGGTCGGGACGGTAGCCGGCGCATTTCCGACCCTGCAGAGCCTCACCGACCTGCAGCTCCTGGGCATCTTGCTTGCCCTGACCATCGTTTTTAGCCTGATTTCGATAGTTACCTTCAAACGTTGTGACCATATTGCCCGCGAGCGTGGTTTAATAGATGTGGTTACAAATTACTAATGTTTTTCGGGGTTCCTGGGCACTAACGGAAGAATAGCATGCGGGGAGAGCCGCGATGAGAAAAGTCACTATTGGGGTGGTTGAGCATACAGCCCTGGGTGCAATCTGGTTAGCCTTCACTGAGCACGGTCTGGCAGGCGTAGGTGTGCGCGAGAGCCAGGCGTCGTTCAGCCAGCAGCTCGAGCGGATGGGATTCAACCGGGTCGTCGTCGATCAAGACCTGCTCGCTGGTCCACTGGAACAGGTGAAGGAATACCTGAGCGGCGTTCGCCGCTCATTTGAGTTCCCCATCGACTGGTCTGTACTGCCTTCTTTCCAGCAGAGTGCTCTGCAAGCGACCTGGGCGATCCCCTACGGGCAGACCCGCACTTATGCACAGATTGCAGACCAGGTCGGGCGCCCACGCGCCGCTCGGGCGGTGGGGCGGGCTGAAGCTACCAATCCGATGCCGCTCGTCATCCCCTGTCACCGGGTGATCGGGTCCGATGGGAAGCTGCACGGTTACGGCGCGGGTGACGGGCTGCAGACGAAGGCGTGGTTATTGGAAATGGAGGGGAGATGATTCTGCTCAATCCCAGGCAACACGCGCGATACTACCCTGATGCACGCTCCAGGGAGATTATGCTGCAAACCATCGACTTCTTCGAGAATAAAGGTCTGCGTAAGCTCAAAGAAGATGACCATAACCGCACCTGGTATGCCGATTTCCTCGAATTTCAGAAAGCAGAGCGCATCTTTGCTACCCTGTTGACCCCGGCTGGTTACGGGGGAGCAGATGATCGCTGGGATACCTGGCGAGACTGCGAGTTCAACGAGATCCTGGCTTTCTACGGATTGGCATACTGGTACACCTGGCAGGTGAGCATTTTGGGGCTGGGTCCGATCTGGCAGAGCGAGAACGAGGCGCTCAAGGGACGCGCCGCGCGCCTGTTGCGTGAGGGGGAGGTGTTTGCCTTCGGTCTCTCCGAGCGGGCGCATGGCGCCGATATCTATTCGACGGAGATGTGCCTGACGCCCCAGCCCGATGGCAGCTACCGCGCCAACGGGGAAAAATATTACATCGGGAACGGCAACATTGCCCCCATGGTGTCGACGTTCGGTAAGATAGCCGGTACGGGCGAATACGCCTTTTTCGTGGCAGATTATCGCCATCCGAGCTACCGCTTGCTGCGCAATGTCACCCCCAGCCAGTCTTACGTGGCGCAGTTCGCCCTGCACGACTACCGGATAACCGAAGCGGATATCCTCTCCCGGGGTCAGGCTGCCTGGGATGCCGCGCTCAACACGGTCAACATCGGTAAATATAATCTCGGCTGGGCATCCATCGGGATTTGCACGCACGCGATCTATGAAGCCATCCGCCACGCGGCTAACCGGCGGCTGTACGGTATGGCAGTCACCGATTTTGCGCATGTGCGCCAGATGTTCACCGAAGCATACGCCCGCCTGCTGGCGATGAAGCTTTTTTCCCTGCGCGCGGCGGATTATATGCGCTCCGCCTCGTCCCAGGATCGCCGTTATCTGCTCTATAACCCGGTCGTGAAGATGAAAGTAACGACACAAGGCGAAGAGGTCATCAACCTGCTTTGGGATGTGATCGCTGCCAAGGGCTTCGAAAAAGACCAGTACTTCGAGATGGCTGCCCGGGATATCCGCGCCTTGCCCAAGCTGGAGGGCACCGTACATGTCAATATCGCCTTGATCGTCAAGTTCATGCCCAATTACTTCTTCAACCCGGCGCAATATCCGCCCGTTCCACGGCGGGATGAGCCTGTCAATGACGACTTTCTGTTCCACCAGGGTCCTGCCAAGGGATTGGGTCAGATCCAATTTCACGATTACAACGCGGTTTACGATAGCTTTGACATCCCCAATGTGAAAGTCTTCAAGGAGCAGGCAGACGTGTTCCGGGACCTGCTGGCAAGAGCCACGCCAGATGAAAGCCAGGTCAAAGATACCGACTTTCTCCTGACGCTGGGCGAGGCTTTCACCCAGATCGTCTACGGGCAGCTGATTCTGGAGAACGCCCGTATCTATGGGGTTGATGAATACGCGATCGATCAGATCTTCGAGTTCATGGTGCGTGACCTTTCCCGGCATGCCCTGGCGCTGTATGGCAAGGCTGCCAGCACTCCCCAGCAGATGGATTATTGCCTGAAGATGATCCGCAAGCCGGTAAGCGGTCTGGATCGCTTTGCGAAGATCTACGCTGAGCAGGTTTACCCGCTCAAAGACGCATATGAGATGAACCCTTAAAGCCAAGCGCTCGACTTTCAGAAGGAGGATTGTTATGCCTGAAGCTGTGATCATCGACGCGATCCGTACGCCGATCGGTGCGCTTGGCGGAAGCCTGGCGGCGGTGCGACCGGACGACCTGGCAGCCCATGTCTTGCGTGCGCTGGTAGAACGGACCGGGATCGACCCCGCCCTGGTGGAAGAGGTGTACCTGGGCTGCGCCAACCAGGCGGGAGAAGATAACCGCAACGTGGCGCGCATGGCGCTCCTGCTGGCGGGTCTTCCGGTGCATGTGCCAGGCGTTACGCTGAACCGCTTGTGCGCCTCCGGCTTGGCGGCGGTCAACAGCGCCGCGCGCGCCATCCGGGCGGGAGATGGGGATGTCTATATCGCCGGCGGGGTGGAAGTCATGTCGCGTGCCCCGTATTCGATCCCCAAGGCGGAGCAGCCATACGCATTTGGCAACCTGACAGCCTGGGATACTGCCCTGGGCTGGCGCTATCCCAATCCCAAGATGCAGGAGCTGTACGGCACCGAGGCGATGGGGGAGACAGCCGAGAATATCTACGAGCAAAAACCTCATCTGACTCGCGAGATGCAGGATGCGTTCTCGGTCGAAAGTCACAGGCGGGCGATTGCAGCCATGGATGCCGGGAAGTTCGCCGAGGAGATTGCCCCGGTCCCCGTTCCGCAGCGCAAGGGCGACCCGGTCATGGCGGCGAGCGACGAGCGGCCCGCGGCGCGATACCAGCCTGGAATCGCTCAGCCGCCTCAAGCCAGCCTTCCGCAAGAACGGCACGGTGACGGCGGGGAATTCTTCGGGTTTGAACGACGGCGCAGCCGCGCTTTTGCTGATGAGCGCTGAACGTGCGCAAGAGCTCGGGTTTAAGCCGGCCGCCCGGGTTTTGGCTTCAGCCTCGGCAGGCGTACCGCCACGCGTGATGGGCATGGGTCCTGTGCCCGCCACGCAAAAAGCGCTGGCGCGCGCCGCATTGCGCATCGAAGACATCAGCCTTGTCGAGCTGAACGAAGCCTTCGCCGTGCAGTCGCTGGCAGTGATGGAGGAGCTGGGGCTGAGCCATGCCATCACCAACGTCAACGGCGGCGCGGTCGCCCTCGGGCACCCCTTGGGCTGCTCCGGGGCGCGCATCCTGACCACCCTGCTGCATGAGATGCGCCGCCGCGCCCCCGGTGAGAAGCGCCCCTTCTATGGCTTGGCTACCCTGTGCGTGGGGGTGGGGCAGGGCGAGGCGACGATCGTGGAGTATCTGGGGTAGGTGAGGTCCGCACGTTTATTCGGGATTCGTTACTTAGATATACAGTCGATCCTTATCGACTTCATCGCGCAGGATGCGCAGCTCCTCAGCCGTGGGTGGCTGGTTCTCTGCGACTTGCTCCGCCACGAGCAGCTCGAAGCCGGTATTCTCCAACACTTGCTGGACGCTGACGCCAGGCTGGGTTGCCAGCAGGAGCATGCGCTTGCTTTCGGGGTGATAGCCGAGCACCGCCAGGTTGGTCACCACCCGGTATGGACCCGTCCCTGGCGGTAGACCAGCCGCTTCGCGCGCCCCGGGACCGGTCAGGTAGCCGGGGGTAGTCATGAAATCCACCTTTTCTATGAAGCGGCGCTTGTCATGGCGCATGACGGCGATCGTGCGCCAGCAATGCGAGCCGACGTCGTTCCCGCCGCCGCTTCCGGGCAGGCGCACCTTGGGGTGAGTCATAATCGCCGATGACGGTGCTGTTCAGGTTGCCGTAGGGATCGATCTGCGCGCCGCCCAGGAAGCCGAACTCGATAAAACCGCGCTGCGCTGTCTCGACGATCTCGCACAAACCGGCTGCGGCGAACGCGCGGTGGAAGGTGCGCTCCCCGCCGACCGCCATCGGCAGCTCATTCAGGATAGGTCCCATGCCGCCGAACTCGAAGAAGGCGACCAGGTTGGGGGCGTGCATCTTCTGCGCTAACGCCGCCGCCAGCATGGGAATCCCCGTGCCGATGACCGCCGTCGTGCCATCCACCATCAAGCGCGCCGCAGTGCAGATCAGCAGCTCGCTCGGGTTGTAATCCGGGGCGTTATGCGTGGGACTGTCCATCGCTCACTCCTTGCCTGAGGCTATCCAGGCGCTCCGCTCCGATCAAATCCAGGTATTCTCGGTGGTTCTTGACGCCATAGACGTACTTATCCAGGTAAGCGCGGGCGGTCGCCGGGTCCTCGGCGGCTTTGACCCAATCTTTGATCAGGGCTTCATCGCGCTGATACACATAGCACATCTCGCCGGGGTGGGATGCGAAGGGCGCTTCAACGACGGCGTCGACCAGGAAATAGGGGATGATGGTGCGATTGGGGTGGCTGCGGATTACTTCGGTGTCGACGATCTCTTCCGCGCTGATGATCAAGCGCTTGCAGGAGCGCGCCATCTCGGCGGCAAAGCCGTTGATGCCGTCGATCTGGGAATTGCCGAACTTATCGGCGCGGTGGACGTGGATCAGCCCTACATCCAGGATCAAAGCCGGGACCAGGCAGATCGGATGGCCGGTGAAGGGATCTTTAACCACCTTCGCCGCGCTGTATTTCAAGGTATCCGTTCCCAGCATGGAGCGCACCGGCACGAATGGCACCCCCATGGCGGTGGCTTTGAAGCGCCACGCCATGGCTGCGTTGCTCCAGTCCACGCAGGTCTCGATACGACCGCTTTCCACCTCCCGGCGCAGGGGATTGGATACCCCATACACTTCCAGCCCGATGTAGGTGAGGTCCAACGCTCCCACCAAGCCAGCGGTAAGCAGCATATCCAGCTCTAACACGCCCTGACCGGCGACGATCAGGTCTTTCTTGCCCTGGCGGATGATCTCGTACACGAGCGACATCGGGCAGCGCACGGTGCCATACAGCTCCGTGCCGATGTAATCTCCATCGTGCACAAACTGGCGGATGGCGTCTGCTTCTGTCATGCGCTTATCGATCAAGCCTTTGGGCTTTTGCCGGTTCCACTCACGGAAGGCGTCAAGATCGGGCGGGCGGATCAGCTTACCGATGCCGGAATCGATAATCTCCATCGCGTTTGCCTCCTTGAGAATGATGGCTTTATGCGGTTATACAATACAACAAAATTTTCAGGATTGCAACAGTTTTAAGGATTGTCTGGCAACAATTCTCGCTTAATCCCGTGCAGCGTTGATAAAGTCAGCCAGCAAGCCATAGGCGGTGGTCTCTGGACCGGGATCGCTCTCGATGATGGACAGCGGTCCCAGGACGTCGGTCTCGAACTGGACGGCGCTGGAAGTCCCCTCTACGCCGAAAAAGGGCGAATCGGGACCGACCAGCTCCGGCGCTACGCGGGCATGCAGCTCTTCGCCCGCGCGTTGTGCTGAGCAGATCAGCTTCCAGCGCTTGCCGGCAGCCGTGGCGCTGGCAATATCCGCCGCGGTGATCTGGCGAATACCCGTCCGGTCGACCTGGTCCGGCTTGAGCGGGATGCCCATCAAGACGGTTGCCAGGGCGCAGACCTTGATGGCGGCATCCCAGCCATCGACGTCGCCGCTGGGATCGGTCTCGGCGATACCGATCGACTGAGCGTAGGCTACGGCTTGCTCAAAGGACTCCCCACCTTCCATGCGGGTCAGGATCAGGTTTGTGGTGGAGTTTAAGATGCCTTTGAACCCTTTCAAGTTGGCGCCCGGCAGCGCCTCCCGGAACAAGGAGAAGATGGGCGCTCCATCCATCACGGTGGACTCGAAGTAGAATTTGCGCCCGCGCCGGGCTGCTTCCTCGGAGAGCTGGCGGAAGGCATGCACTACCGGACCTTTATTGGCGGTGATGGCGTGCATGCCAATCTGCAGGGCGGCGCGCAGATGGTCGATGGCTGGCTGACCGCTGGCGTAATCTACGGGCGTGTTCTCAAAGAGGACGTGCGCCCCGCAGACACGGATGAAGTCCAGCATGGTTTCACTGGCTGGTCTTTTGGATATCTCCCGCAGCGAATGATCTGTTTTGACCAGCTCGATGGCTTTCTTGATATCCAACCCATCCGGATCGAGCGCCTTGCCGTGCTGGCTGGTGGCGATCCCGGTAACACGGTAGGTGATGTCGTATTTTTGTTTTAGATCTTGCTGCTTCTCCATGAGCAAGCGGGCAAGGGCTTGACCAACATTGCCGAAACCGAGCAAGGCGAGCTTGTAGTGAGACATGTTCCCTCCGTTTATCTCGATCTAGACCGGGGGCCAGGGATACTGGCGGCGACCCTGGTCTGGGTCCGGGAAGCGACCTGCGATGACCAGGCGGCTGGCGCGCTCGGCAAGGGCAGATATCTCCCCGGCGCTCAGATAGGGTTTCAAAGCAGCTGCCAGTTGAGAGCCTGGCGCCTCGGAGATAAGCTCCACATGGAAACGCTGCAAGTCCGCGCACAGGCTTTCCGGGATCGGCTCGCCGGCAAAGTCCCAGATCACGGTGCGCAGCTTCTCCTCGGTATGGAAGCAAATGCCGTGGTCGATCAGCCAGATGTGCTGCTCGGCGTCGATCAGGACGTGGCTGGCTTTGCGATCGGCGTTGTTGGTGAGCACGTCGAAGAGCGCCACCGGGCGCAGACGCTGCCGGTCTGCCGCGCTGAAATTGAAGTAATGGTACTCCGGGTCGTGCTCGATGAAGAGCTGCAGCGAGCCAGGTCCCAGCGGGACGTCCTTGCGCAGCACCGTCGGCGGGACCAGCTTCCAGCCGAGCGCTTCGCTGACCAGAAAGGCTGCCACCTCACGGCGCGCCAGCGAGCCGGAGGGAAAGTCCCATAACGGGCGGACGCCCCGTGTGGGCTTGTAAACCGCCTGCAGGCTCGACCCGCCATGCTCGATATCCAGCAAGAAGGTGTAATTCGAGCCCCACATGAACTCGCCTTTGAGCTCGGCTTTCCCTTCGTGCAGGGCAGTCAGGATAGCCCCGGTTTCAATGGCATTCATACGCAGCCCGAGCAAAGGTCCCCAAGCCGCAGGTCGCAGCGTGATCTATGCCTGGGGAATTCTTCAGCCTATTAATGCTGGTGTCCGTTCTTTTTTGGGCAGAAATGCCCTTCGGGGTCGATCGGCTCGCCGCATTGGGTGCAGATCGGTCTGCCCTGGGATGCCACCTCCATGCCCCACTGGCACATCGCCCGCAGCTGCGAGCGGGTGCACCAGAACCTGACCACGCTTGCCTGGTCAGGGTCCTGACCTTCGGCAAGCATTTCGCGGGCGATCAGGACGATCAGGTCATCTTCTGCATCGTAGCCAAGGCCCAGCTCGCCAGTGCGGAAGAGCGGGTCGACCGGGGGATGGATGTGCATCTTGTCTTCGTCGTAGCTGGCGGACAATTCCGCCAGGTTGGGGAACTGCTGGTTCAGCTCGACCAGGAATTGCTCCAGCCCCACCGCAAGCGACTGGATTTGCAGCTTTTCGATGATCAACGTGATCGTGCGCTCACCCTGCCATGCCTGGATGTAAAAGACGCGTTTGCCAGGCTGACCGATGGCGTCGGTGGTGATGTGAGTTACCGGGCGAAGGTCGATTTCTTGCGGCGGCATATTGCCCTCCTACCAGAGGATGGCTGAAGTATACCAGAAATCAGGGATGGGGGTGGTTGAGAGAAAAATCAACGTTCAAGTTCGCCAGGTGGCTGCCGTTTTCTGCGATGATCAGGGTGGTGATGGATGCCGGAGAGCAGGCGAGGCGCTGGAAGTGATCCAGCGACAGACCGATATAGAATGCCACCGCCAGCTTGATCGGATCGGCGTGGAAGACGCACGCAACCAGGTCTTTCGCATCGTGTTGCGCGCAGATCCACTCGATCTCGCCGCAGACGCGCCGCTGGCACTCGGCGAAGGATTCGCCGCCCGGGAAACGCGCCAGGGAGGGAGCGTTCTGTACCGTGCGCCACAGCTTGAGACGGCGCAGGCTTTTCAGAGTCTGACCCTGCCACTCGCCGTAATCGGTCTCCAGGAAGCCCGCCCGAGGCAGCGTCTCCAGCCCAAGGCGCGTGGCGAGCGGCTCGGCGGTCTCCATCGCCCGCTCCAGCGGGCTGGCGTAGATGGCTTTGATGGGCGCTTTCGCCAGCCGGTCAGCCACGGACTGCGCCTGGGAGCGACCGGTCTCGTTCAGGTGCACACCGGGCAAGCGCCCGGCGAGGCGACCTTTCTTGACGTATTCATTTTCACCGTGTCGGATGAGTAAAAGTGTGGGCATGGGTTCAGGCGCTGGCTTTGTGCTTGCCTTTGATCTGGTCGATCTCTTCCTGAGAAAGATCGGGTATGGTCTTGGACTGCTCGATGCCTAATGCCTGGCGCTGCGCCTGGCGCCAGCGTTCCAGACGGTCGGCGACCTGGGCTTCGTAGCCCTGGGAGGAAGGGGAGTAGAAATAGGTGCCGAGCAGCGGGGCGGGCAGGTACTGCTGCGGCAGGAAGTGCTGCGGGTCATCGTGCGGGTACTGGTACCCCTGACCATGCCCCAGGGCTTTGGCGTCGCGGTTGGCATCCTGCAGGTGCTGGGGCACGCCGGTGATGCCCGCCTGCTCGATGAGCTGGAATGCCTTGAAATACGCTCCGGCGGTGTTGGATTTGGGAGCGGTGGCCAGGTAAAGAGTGGCCTCGACGATGGGGTAGATGCCTTCCGGCAAGCCGATATAGTCGAAAGCCTGGGCGGCCGCGTTGGCGACCACCAGCCCCAGCGGATCACCCAGACCGATATCTTCGCCTGCCAAAATGATCAGGCGGCGCAGGATGAAGCGCGGGTCCTCGCCGGCGTACAGCATCTTCGCCAGCCAGTAGAGGGCGGCGTCGGGGTCGGAGCCGCGCACCGACTTGATGAAGGCGGAGATGGTGTCGTAATGGGCGTCGCCGTCTTTATCGTACAAGACGGCGCGGCGCTGGATGGATTCCTGGGCGACATCCAGCGTGACGAGGGTGACGCCGTCCGCGCCGGGCAGGGTGCTTTCCACCGCCAACTCCAGGGCGTTGAGGGCGTTGCGGGCGTCGCCGCCGGCGACGTTGATCAGGTGCTGCAGGGCGTCCTCGTCGATGCGGATCGTCCGCTGACCATAGCCGCGCTCTGGGTCTTGCAGGGCGCTCTCCAGGATGCGGCGCACGTCGCCATCTTCCAGCGGGCGGAGCTGGAAGACGCGCGAGCGCGAGACCAGAGCGCCGATCACCTCGAAGTACGGGTTCTCGGTGGTGGCGCCGATCAGGATGACGCTGCCGTTCTCGACGTGCGGCAGCAGGGCGTCCTGCTGGGCTCTGTTCCAGCGGTGCACCTCGTCCACGAAGAGGATGGTGCGCTGGTTATAGAGCTTGCGCCGCTCCAGGGCGGCATCGATCACCTGGCGCAGCTCCGCCTTGCCCGCCAGCACGGCGGACAGGGTGACGAAGTGCATGCGCGTCTGGTTGGCGATGACCATCGCCAGGGTGGTCTTGCCGCTGCCCGGTGGACCCCACAGGAGGATGGAAGAGAAAAGGCGGTCGGCTTCGATGGCGCGGCGCAGGAGCTTGCCGGGTCCGACGATGGGCTCCTGCCCGAAGAACTCGTCCAGCGTGCGCGGGCGCATGCGGGCGGCGAGCGGCGCCTCGGATTTCATGCGGTCGTGCATGGCGTGGGTGAAGAGGTCCATGGGAGTACCGAATTACATTCATACCACAACTCTATAAATTCGTCAAAAATTAATGGAGTTGCCGGCAGGGTTTTCTAACGGCGCTGCAATCCAATTCCATCCCTCCAACTGTACGAAAGTTTTGGGGATAATTCCGGCGCCAAGAAGCAAGTGTCACCTGTCTTGTGTCACTTTACGTATAGGTAGGTGCGTGCATGGATTCGTTTCGTGAGAATTGTGTTGGAAAAACGATTGCAATCGAATAGGTTTTTCCGTTGATTTTTGCCTGGTGGGTTACGGTTCGCAGCCCAGAATAGAGATACGTTACTAAGGAAAGGCATGCGCCTGATCGTAGTAGATGGAGGTATTGGCTATTCGGTTTGAAAGGTGCGAAGCTTGAGATGGTCAAAGGGAGGGTGAAAACCGTCCACGAATAGGGTCCACGAATGCACGAATGACATTGGCAGCGGACGTGCTTCGATTATTCGTTATCCTGCCCGAGTGCGAGTCATGATGCTCCACATCCTCCTGGTGAGGCAATAACAAAACATATGTTCTAATTATACACCCATTGGTAGGGAAAAGCAAGGATTCGAGGGGTGATTTTTTGGGGCAAAACTCTAATCTAAAATCGCTTGACAATCCTTGTGAGATTTTATATAAATCAACTGGGGGTTCACACAACAGCCGTCGTTCTTGTTCACCGGGGAGGGTTCGACAATGGCGCACATGCAACATTCTTTGTTTACTACCGGGGGGGGGCAATTCGGGCTGCATATCTACCGTCTCATTAGCTTCCTGATCCTGCTCACCTTCATCATCCCCCTGCCGCCCGCCGCCGGAGTAAACGCGGCAACAGGCGCAAATCGCAACACCCCCCGCACGCACGCCAAACCCGACCGCCATCGCCACCTTAATCCAACCCACGCCCAGCGCCACACTCGCCGCGACGGAGGAACCGCCCAGCGTTACCCCCACGATCACCGAAACCCCGCCCACCGGCGAGCCATACCCCGCGCCGCCCGAGGCGACGCTGGCGCCGCCGCCCACCAGCCTGCCCAGCCCCACACCCACCCTGCCGCCGGTTGAAGCCTCACCCACACCTACTCTCCTTCCCTCGCCCACACCCACCACCGTGCTGGCGCCGGGCGCGGCGATCACGCTCACCGTCAGCAGCCTATCCCCTACCCTGGTCCCAGGCGAGAAGCTCATCCTGCGCTGGCGCATCGGCGCCTGGAGCGGCGCTACCGCGGCTTGCGGCTGGAGGTCGCCGCGCCCCGCGGGTTCACCCCCTTGCCGGACACGCCCGGCAGCTTTGACCCAGCCAGCGGGCGCCTGAGCCTGCCGCTCGCCAGCCTGAACGGCGACCTGGGCTGGAACACACCGCCCGAGGCGCAGGGACCCTTCCGCTTCCAGCTCGAGCTGTTCTTGGGTAGCCGCCTGCTCGCCAGCCGGACGCTCGTCGTGGCGGAAGAGGGCGTCAACCAGGTGAGCCTGGCGGGCGGGACGGCGTTCGGCTTCGACGGGCGAGTGCGCCTGGATTTCCCACCCGGCGCAGCCGCCGAAGCCCTGACGGTGCGCGTGCGCCGTCCCGCGCCGCAGTCGCTGCCGCCCATCACGCTGAGCGGGCGACCCATCGAAGTGCTGGTGCAGGGGCAGACCACGGCTGCCGATATCCACCAATTCAGCAAGCCGATCACAGTCACGCTGGAATACGACCCGGAGGCACTGTGGGGGCGGGAAGAAGACCTGCGGCTGTACACCTATGACCCGCTGCTCAAAGATTGGGCGAGATTGCCCTCGCGGGTAGACACAGCCAACCACCGGCTGATCGGCTGGACCGACCACTTCTCGCTGGTCGATTACGACGTCTTGCAAGCCAACCGCCTGCCGGGACTCAAGGATTTTCAAGTGAGCCCCTCTACCGGCGCAGCCACCTATGCCCTGCCGCTGTGGACGCCGCCGGGACCGGGCGGATTGCAGCCCAGCCTGAGCCTGACCTACAACAGCCAGGAGGTGGACGGCGCCAGGGCCGGTCTCCAGGCTGGCTGGGGCGGTATGGGCTGGTCACTGGACACCGGCTATATCGAGCCGGGACCAGACGATGAAGACCATGAAGGCACCTACGTGGTCAGCACCGCCGGGGTGAGCGGCTTGCTCGCCAGAGGCACGGACGGCTACTACCACACCACGCACGAAAGCTTCTGGCGCTTCTCGCAGAGCAGCAACGGCTGGACCGCCTGGGATAAGGTGGGCAACCAGTACTTCTTCGAACAGAAGCTCCGTTACCCGACCGGAGGCGGGGAGCCCTGTGACTTCTGGGAATTCTACGTCTGGCGCTGGCTGCTGACGCGCGTGCGCAACATCTACGGGCAGGAGATCACCTACACATATTACGTGGAAACTGAAAACACCACGATCTGCAAAAATCCGCATATTAGCAAGCCCGTCGATCACGCCGCCTATCCGGCGACGATCACCTACCCCAACCAGCGCTACCAGATCGTCTTCGACCGCACGGCGCGCACGGACTACAAGTCCACCTGGCCCGGAAGCCCGGATCTGTTCCAGAAGTCCCTGCTCAGCCAGGTGCGCATCCTGCGCGAGGGGCAGCTCATCCGCCGCTACGTCTTCACCTACGACAGCAATTCCCCGATCTTTCCCAACCTGGGATGGTCGGCGGGCGGCAAGACGCCCGCCCTGAAACAGGTGCAGGAGTTCGGGGCGGACGGCAGCAGCCTGCCGCCGGTCAGCTTCACTTATGGAGACAACCTGCACCTGACGCGGGCGGAGAACGGCTACGGCGGCAAGGTGGAGTTCACCTACGGGCGGTGGAACGACCTGCGCGCGCCGGCAAGCGGCGCCGACAAAACGGAGTTCGGCAAGATCGGCGAACCCTGCCGCGGCGGGGCGGACAGCAACGCCCCCTGGGTGGCGCGTCCGGGCACAAACAGCTCGGTCATTTGCGAGCAGAATAACAATAATTATCCCAACAGCCTGTTGGTACGCGGCGAAGCCTGGATGAAGCTGCCCGAGCGGCTGACCCGTCCCGGCGGCGTCTACCACCTGTATGTGAGGGCATACTCATATACTTCCGTAACTGCCGGGGTCACGGGCGGAGACCCCAGCCAGGACCAGTATGGGCAGACCTACACGGGAAGCGGCTACAAAGACATCGACGTCATCGTGGACCTGACGTCGCAGGCAGGCGAAGCGTACGCCCTGTTCAAGTGCGGCGACGCCACGCAAAGCTGCGAGGTGGAGTCTTACACGCTGTACATGACGCCGCTGGCCGGGCGCGTGACAGAGAAGAAGATCTACGACGGGATCAACGCCAACCCGAACATCTTCACCTACGCCTACGACGAAGCCGCCACCAACGACTATGTCCACTCGGCAGCCATCGTCGACCCGTGGGAAGTAGACCGCTACATCCGCGCCTACAGCGAGTACCGCGGGCATGCGCAGGTCAAAGAGACGGGTCCGGATGGGCGCGCCACCTGGAGCTGGTTCCACCAAGACGACGCCCGCAGCGGCGTGGCGCACGGCAGCATCACCGGCGTGGAGAGTTACTCCCAGCCCTTCGAGAGCACGCAATGGAGCGATTATTCCAGCCAATGGAACACCAACGGCAGCCTGCCCGCCTTCGAGCGCAAGCGGGGTGATATTGCGGCAAAGATCGCCAATCCCCTGGGAGACTGGAACATCGGATTGTATCGCTCGCCGCTTTCTATTGACAATGGCGAGGGCATCCTGGTGCAGTTCATGATCAGCACCACCCTCGGATCGACCCAGGCGGTCTTCGGATTGGCCAGCGGGTCGGGGAGCGAGTATCGCCGCTGGGGCGTGAAGCAGATCGGGACGGAGATCAAGCTGCATACCTGCAGCGGGGGCTACAACCCCGGCGATTGCAGCGATACGGCCACCCTGCTTTCCAATATCCAGAGCGGGGCGTGGTACAGCCTGCTGCTGGTGGTGGACGAAGATAAATTCCTGGCGCGCGTCTGGAAGCGGGACGATCCCACCCAGGTGGGCCTCTATGAAGATCCGAACGCTCCCAGCGGGCGCACCTGGCGCTTCTTAGAGAAGACGTATAACGGCATCGTCTGGCTGGACGAGTACAGCGAGCTGCGCCTGTACTCGCTGAGCGAGACGCAATACGACACCCTGGCGCCGGTGGGCGCCGTCTCCGGCTACGACGGCACGGGCGTGAACATCCATTGGACGCGCCCGGCGTGGGAGAAGACGCTCACCTTCGAAGGCTACGCCGAGTGGACCGGGCGTATGACGCAATACGAGTACATCGCCAGCGAGCAGGGGGGCGCACAATACGGCAACCTGACGCGGCAGATCAAGTCGCAGTGGGTCAGCGGCGGCTCTTTCCAGGCATACCGGGCGAGGCGCACTTTGTATTACCCCAACGTGAGTGGTCGCTATCTCACCGGCTTACCGGGCGAAACCACCCGCTACAAGTGCCCGAACGGGGTATGTGACTACGGCGTCGAAGACCTGCTGGCGGCGCAGCGCACCCTGTATGACAGTAACACGCTCTACAGCCAGCCGCCCACGATAGGCATGCTGACCTGGCAGCGCACACTGGTGGAATGCGCAGGCAACGACTGCACTAAACCTGTCAACTGGAAGTTCAACGATGTAAAAACCACCTACGACACCTGGGGCAATACTAATAGCGTGACCACCTACACCGATCTTGGCGTGGGGGATACGCTGGCCGGCGTCGGGGCAGCCACTACGACCACCTGCTACGGGAGCGGGACGGCGCCGACCTGCAACCCGGACAGCTATCACACCTACCCGGCCTGGCAGCTAAACGCCCTGGACATGCCAACGTACTGGACGTACAACAACGTTCGGCGTGCTGGAAAGTGAGACGGACGCCAAGGCACCGTCACCACATGCCGCCTACGACAAGCTCGGACGGCTGTCAGGGTCGCCAGGGCGGGCGACGACCTCGAACTCGGCCGACGCTGGTGTGAGCTACAACGACAGCAAACCTGCTTTTACAGAAACCACGGCGCGATCCAGCAGAAGATCAACGGGAGCACGGTCCACCAGCATGCGCAAGGTGTATAACGGGCTGGGGCAGCTTGTGCAGGAGCCAGAGGCTGGAGCAATGCTCGCCAGCGGGAGCAGGGATATCGTGGTGGATACGCCTGGTACGACGCCAACGGGCGCGTGGTGCAGAAGAGGGCGCCTTACGAGTGTGACCGGAGACGGCTGACATTGGTAACGCGTAGCCCGGGACGCAGCCTTCTACCAGCTGTGACGCGAGCGTTTATGACATCCTGGGGCGCCCCTTGAGCGTGACCGCGCCGGACGGGACGGTGCAAACTATGGTCTACATCCAGACACGCTGCAGAGCGGGCAGCAGTTACCTGGAAACAACGCCAGACGGACGCCAAAGGTCACGCCACGCGCACGCTGGAGCGACGCCTGGGGGCGCACGGCGCAGGTGATCCCGCCGTCAGGACCCGGGGTGAGTTATACTTACGATGAAGCCGACCGGCTGACGAACGCGGCCTACGGCAGCGCAAGCACGACGATGCTGTATGACCTGGCCGGGCGCAAGACCAGCATGAACGACGCCGACATGGGCAGTTGGAGCTACACCTATTACGCCGTGGGCAACCTGAAGACGCAGACCGACGCGCGCGGCTGTGTGACCACGCTGGGCTACGACGTGCTCAACCGCCTGACCTCCAAGACCTACACCGGTCCCGGGGCCTGCGATCCCACTCCCGACGTGAGTTATACTTACGATGCATACGACCCGGCGAACGGGCAGTATGGCAAGACGCGGCGCACGGGGGTGAGCGACAACGGGAGCAATACGACGACCTGGAAGTATGACGGCAGGGGAAGGGTGACCCAGGAAGTGAAGGTGATCTCCGGCTCAGGGACGTTCAAGAGCGAGTGGTTTTACAACAGCGCCGACCTGGTGGATTGGATGAAGTACCCGGCGGATAACAACGGCAACCTGGGAGAGGCGGTGGTTACACCTACCATCCGCAGATGCTGATTAATACCGTGACGGGCACAAGCACCTACGTGCAAAGCTCGAGCTACGACGCCGCCGGGCGCCTGGTGCAGCTCGTGCGCGGGCTGGGGACGCTTACCACGAATTACACGTACTACGGCTGGACGGAGACGGCCAGCCTGGATGGGCAGCCGGTGGGGCAGGGGGCGCGCCTGAAGCAGGTTGCCACGGGCACGCTGCAAGACCTGCGCTACCTGTATGACGCCGTGGGAAACGTGCGCAAGATCGAGGATTACAAGCTCGGCAGCCCGCAAAAACAGAATTTCACCTACGATTCCCTGGATAGGCTGATTTCTGCAGAAGCCATAAATGGTACAGGTGGGAATTACCTTCTGGAAAGCTACACATATCATGCCACAACCGGAAACTTGAGCTCAAAGACCGGCATTGGAAATTACACCTACGATTCTACTCACAAACATGCTGTGGCATCTACGGCGAACGGCTGGTCGTTCTCCGTACGACGCCAACGGCAATATGACCACGCGCAACGTTGGGACGACATACACGCTGACGTATGACGCCGAAAACCGGCTTACGGCGGTGAGCGGCACCGGGCTGAGCGCCAGTTTCGCCTATGATGGGGATGGTAACCGCGTCAAGGGCACGGTGAACGGCGTTACGACGGCCTATATCGGCAACATCTTCGAATGGAGCTGGCTCGACCAGCACGATGAAGAAGTATTATTATGCCTCCGGGGTGCGCGTGGCGATGCGAGAGGGCTCCAGCAATCCCAAGTGGCTGCTCGCCGACCATTTAGGCTCGAGCACGATCACGGCGAGTTTCACCGGCAGCCGCCTGGCAGAATTGGCGTATAAGGGATGGGGTGAAAACAGGTACAGCTTCGGTAGCACGCCCACAACATACCGGTACACAGGGCAGCGCCAAGAAATCCTTCTGGGCGGGATGGATGGGCTGTATTTTTACGGCTCTAGGTGGTATGACGACCAATTAGGCAGATTCATATCGCCCAACTCAATTATACCTGATCTAAAAGATCCACAATCCTGGGATCGGTATTCATACGTAAGAAACAATCCTATTAACAGAATTGATCCATCGGGACATAAAGACTGCGAAGAGGACGGGTATTGCCCCGATAATTATTATAAACCACAGGGACGGCCGAGTAACTACCCAAGCAATAAATGGGGTGGAAAGAATTGTGATCAAGCCCTGCCAGGTTGTTTTGGTGACGACGTCGTCTTGAAAGATTTTTCTGGTTACGGAGAGGAAAATCCGATTTCAATAGAAGAATTTAATGCGTTTACAGATGAAGTCGCTGAAGATTTATACTCCCATGATCTTACATGGCCCGGGATTACTGCGGGACGCCAAGCCTACGACACACCATTTTATAATGGTGGTGAATATGAGCGACGTACAGGTGATCCTAATGCCGAGGTTGGCGATTATCCTGCTGATCAACAAGTATGTATAGAAAGCCTCCGCTGCTCTGGTCGGTCAGAAATAAATTATATCGCTCAAGGAATGTGGGGCGCAGCTGTTGGAGAGCCTAAATAGATTGTAAACCAATTATTTAAATATTTTGACAAAATCAGCCAAATGGTTGAAAATAGCGGAATGAAGAAACAACATGTACAACTCACAACAGCGGATCGAGAACTCCTCGAAACATTGATCCGCAAGGGACACCAAAGTGCCAAGGCCTATCGTCGAGCGTTGGGCTTATTGGAACTGGATCGAGGACAAACCTATACAGCGGTCTCGAAAACATTACAGGTGACCATTCCAACGCTGTCCAGCTGGGCTGCGCTGTACAAAGAGAAAGGGTTGAAAGTCCTTGAAGATAAGCCTCGCAGTGGACATCCGATCGAAATCGATGGAGAGCAACGGGCAAAGATAACTGCCTTAGCTTGTAGTGAACCACCAGAAGGGCATGCCCGGTGGAGTTTGCGGTTTTTGGCAGACAAAGTGGTTGAATTGGGCTATTGTGAACACATTTCGCACACGGAGGTGGCAGAGATACTAAAAAAAACGAACTGAAACCACATCTGAAACGAACTTGGTGCATTGGGAAACTGGATAGTCGCTTTCTGGCGCGTATGGAACAGATTCTGGCGCTCTACGCTTTGTCCTATGATCCGGCTTATCCAGTGGTGTGCTATGATGAACGGCCGTGCTTTCTGATTGGCGACCAGATCGAACCAGTGGCGATGCAAAGTGGACAGGTTCGCAAAGAACACTATGCCTATGAAAAGAATGGCTCCTGTGCTTTACTGGCGGCCATCGAACCTCTGACCGGATTTCGGTTGGCGCAAGTTCACCAACGGCGTACCAAGAAAGAGTACACCTTGTTTTGTCAGGCTTTGGCGGCTGCGTTTCCCCAGGCAACCAAAATCCGGCTTGGTACAGGACAATCTCAATACTCATGACACCAGTGCTTTCTATGAAAATCTTCCAGCCGATGAAGCCTAGGCTTTGGCAGATCGTTTTGAGTTCTACTTCACGCCTAAGTCGCCAGTTGGCTGAATATGATCGAGATTGAATTCTCTGCACTGACACGACTGTGTTTAGATCGCCGAATACCATGCCAAGAGCAACTTGAACACGAAATTCTGTCCTTGGTTGCTCAACGTAAGGCTGATAAAATCAAGATCACCTGGCAATTTTCTGTGCAATCAGCTCGTTCAAAGCTCAATTCGCACTATGTTAAGGTTCAGTCTGACAACGAAAAGTTCAAGGAAACTTAGTTTACGGTGTACTAAAGTTATCACTCATATAATTGTTAGGGTTTGGAAATTGGTGGAGTATGGGGATAAACCATCCGAAGACACATTATTTTGGCTGGATTATGGTTACGATTATTATCAACAATGGCAAGCCGACCCAATTAATTAACCGACTGTTGTACTTTGACAATTTAGCTTGGTCATGATACGGTTAGCCCTCACGGAACATCTTGTGGAGGGCGAAACCCATGCAACTTCCGATAGTCGCTCCTGCTCCCATAGTGGCTGCCCACGCTGGGGCATTCCAGGATCTATTTGAGAACCGTCGGCAATTCCAGCATTTCCAGAATTACTTGACGGGACTGATGGTTCTGCCCAACAAGAGCCTGGCCAACATTGCTCGCTGTGTTGTGGAGAGCGCCGACAAAACCAATCTCTCCCGCTATTTTTCGGAAGCGCCGTGGTTTGAAGAGCAGGTCAACCAACGCCGCATTCACTATCTGCTTGAACAGACGAAAGCGGTTCGCAAGAGTAAGGAGGCTTCTGCCTTGATCCTGGATGACACCTTGTGCAAACACGTTGGCAGTCTGTTTGAATATGTGGCCCGTCACTACGATCATAGCGATAACAGCTATCCTCTAGCCCACAATCCAGTCACCAGCCACGATGTGAGCGGCCCGGTGCGTTTTCCGGTCGACCTGCGGATTTATCGTCGGTATGAAGAACTGACCCGCTGGGAAGAATTTGTCCACAAGCATTTCCCCGAGCGGGAAATCCCGGCGAAAAAGAAGGAACGCAACCACCTGCATCGGGAAGCCGATCCGGTTTTGCTGAAAGACCCAGAGTTTGCCGGGTTGCACGAGCAATTTCGCACCAAAATTGAGCTGGGCATCGAGCTGATCGAAGCGGCGATTGCTGATAAGCTGCGTTTCGGCTTGCTACTGTTCGATGGCTGGTACCTGGCCGAAGAGTTGATCCAGGTGGCTAAACGCCGCAAAAAGGACTGGATCAGCATCTTGAAGAAGAACCGCAACTTGGAAACCAACAGCTTTGCCTTGAAAGATGCGACCGGGCACGCGATCCAGATGGAAGGGCCGCATATCGCAGTGCAAGACCTGGTGACACTCATCCCCGCCAACGCTTTCCGAGAAGTCAAAGTGGGAGCGAAGAGCTACTGGACCTTCACAATCAGCGTGCGCATACCGACGTTAGGGAAAATCCGCATTGTCATCAGCTACGAAAATGCAGAGCTGAGCGGGAGCTACGTTACTTTGGTCACCAATCGAGTGGACTGGAACGCCCAAAAGATCATTGCCACGTATTTGCTGCGCTGGCCGATTGAGACCTTTTATCAGGATGGGAAAGAACATCTAGGGTTAGATGAGTATCGCATGCGAGATGCTAAAGCCATTGGAAAACATTGGTGTCTGGTGTTCACAGCTTACTCCCTTCTGCACCTGGATTGTTTGCCGCCATCACTGGATAAAGGTCAGCGCCCGATCAAAACCATCGGAGAAGCATGCCGCCAGCAAGGCCAAGCCCTTATTCAGAAGTTGATTGGGTATGTTAATGTGCAGTTACAGCAAGGTCAATCAATGGAGGATATCTTCGTGTATCTATTTGCCAAACAGCAGGCGGTCCTACCATCATGATGTTCGGCCAGCCGGATGCTAAATCACAACACTCGAGTTAAATTAATATGCTCAATTCAAAGAATACAGCCATGACTAACTTTCGACAGAAGACACATTGGATTCCGAATCCGAAACGTGCGTGCCGTCAACTGATTTTTCACCTTCTCCTACTATTTATTGCTTTTATGATATCGGGATGTGGCTCAACATCACCGAAACCATATGTGAACCCAAAGTTAGGCGTCCAACTGGAAAAAGGTGATAATTGGAAAGCGGTATACACCGAACGAAATGGCCGAATTATATTAAGTGCCTACTTGGGTATTTGGCGCAGGAAATCGGCACGGATAGAGATTTAGGGAACTCTTGTCATTTTAGTTCCTCTTTCGATAATAATATTTTAGCGTGGGATATAGAGAGAGTTCGAAATCTATATGGTTTAGATTCGGTCAAAATCATTCAAGAGCCGATAAAGGTTGAAACCGATGAATATAAAGTTTTCAAAGCCGTTATCGCAATCCCAACGGAAGCGATGATGGATTCTAATAAAATACAGGTTGGTAACCGAGGTCCTGATATTATGCAGACCATAGATATGTATGCAATATCGGATCGAGGATATACCATATGGGCATACATTTATGAGGGTGATGACGAGACTTTAAATAGACAGGCACAGGAGATCGTATCAAGCGTTCGATCGGCCTGCCCGATTGAACAATAATACAGTACATCTGATTTGAAATGATTAAATCGATACATGGACTTCGAAGGTCTGAATATTAACACCAAGATCAATCAGTAACAAGTGCCGCAGAAGGTGGCCGGTCAGGTACACTACCGAGAGTTACAGCTACAAAACCAACAGCGGCAACCTGGCGAGCAAGACGGGCGTGGGCAGCTATAACTACACCGCGCAAGACGCCAGCTGCCCGGAAGGCGCTCTGGCGAGCCGCCCGCACGCCGTGACTTCCACCGTGGGAGCAACCACTACCCTGTACTGCTATGACCGTAACGGCAACATGACCCGCCGCGACCCGAGCGGTACGGCGGTGTATAACTTCCAGTACGATGCCGAAGGCCGCCTGACTACGGTCAGCGGCAGCGCCACAGCCAGCTTTGTTTTCGACGGTGACGGCAACCGCGTAAAAAGCACGGTAGGGGGCGTGACTACGGTGCATATCGGGGCGTATTTCGAGTGGACGGGCAGCACGAGCACGATGAAGAAGTACTCCAGCGCGGGTGGAGTGCGGGTGGCGATGCGCACCGGCGCCAGCACACTCTACTTCATCCTGAGCGACCATCTCGGTAGCACCTCCGTGACGACAGACAGCAACGGGGCGCTGCTGACCGACAACCGGTACAAGGCATGGGGGGAGGCAAGATTTGCCAGCGGGACGCTGCCGACGAAATTCACTTACACGGGGCAGTACAGTTATGTGGCGGATTTCGGGCTGATGTATTATGGGGCTAGATGGTACGACAGCGCTTTATCCAGATTCGCGCAGGCGGATAGCGTCATCCCGCGGCCGGGGGATCCGCTAGCGTGGGATCGATATGCGTACGTGTTGAACAACGCGCTGAAATATATTGACCCCACGGGGCATATGAGCAGCTCTGCGATCCATGATAGCGATGGAGATGCGCAATGCAATGATTTATACCGTTGTTTGGACAAACATGGAATTCTCAAACTTCTTCTAAAAACTGTTACCCAACCTTTTTATGATCCAGAGGCCGATTCCTATGGCAGTGTTACCGTGGAATTCTCCGTTGGAGATCCAAAGTATGAGCCTATCGACCCTTTTGGTGAAGCTCAGCCAACCAGCAATCGAATGGATCAACTTTTCAGGTGGATGAATTTGGGATTGATAAGCCTTAAAGATTACTTTAACTCATCCTCGTTATCTGGAGTAAAACCTAACGCGCAAATTACAGTGTATTACAACGCATATAGCGCAATAAATCCATCCCATGATTTTGGCATTGAAGTGTCGGGGATGTGGGTGGTAAACAATTCCGAGACAACTCTAATTCTAGAAAATGCTTCGATGTATGGAAACTCCAACGACAAGACTTCTGATTTATTTAAATTCCCAAACTGTTCCAGCTGGTGAAATGACTTCCATAAATTTACACGGTCCCAATTTCCAAACGCTTAAGGTCAGTACGTTTATCTATATGAAGACCCTATCTGGCACACCAGTTATCGTGCCTGTTATTTTATATCCATTTGGGTACATGGAATAAAGAGACGGATATCTTTAGATACATATGAGGCAATATGTCTACACTTTATCAACCCAAACGTATTAATTGTCTACTGGGGGTGTTAATGTTAACAATCATATTTCTGGCGGCTTGTTCTGATCACTCTATATCAGAGAAGGAGAGTGCCTTTCGTGATCTATTCTCGAATATTGAATTTAATAAGGATTTTCAGATCTCAGTTGATCGAAATCAAATAAATCTAAAAGAAGGCCCGTTTATTTTTCTGGGTTTGGAAAACTTGTCGTCATCAATGATAGATTTTCCAAGAGATGATTTTGGTATAAGTATACTCACCTACTCTAAAGCGAATAATCAATGGCAAGAGATAAACAATGATATTACCTATATAACGGAGAAAGCACCAAAATTATATCCCAAGAACCAAGGCCCATTAAGATTTTTGGGTATAACTGTATCACCAACGATCGATAACATTGACCAAGACGTTGATATTCGTGTTGTAGTCACTGGAACGATAAGTGAGGCTCAAGAGAATATTGAAAAACAAGTGGGAGCTTTTATCGACATCACGCTGACTCCATAGCGATATTAATACTTGACTGTTGTGATTTAGCATCCGGCAGGCCGGACATCACGAGTGTAGGGTAGCCTGCTGCTTGGCAAAAAAGATAAACAAAGTTGGTAAGCTTTTGAACGCACCATTTCCTCGTTGCTTTGCCATAATCTAAACATCGCCTGATTATCGTCGCTCGCGGGTTCCCGGAGGCACTTAGTCAACCCGGTAGGCCAGAGGGTATCCGCCTGACTGTGGTCCAGTTTTCATCGTTATATTCGGATGGGATGTGGCGAGTAGACGCAGGAGGATTGGTGCGTTCAAAAGCGAACGCACCCTACTTGCTGACCCCATCTGCAACACCGTATTAATCATTAGGGATATAGAAACGATATAATCATGAGAGAAAATCGAATGCAAGAAAGACAATTGCGGATTCCGGTGAAATCGCACACATTAAACGGAGCATGCCGCACAGTTAGGGGAGGGAAAACACTGGTCATGGATTATTGTACATCAAGTGTGCGGCATGGACCGGAATCCGCGCAATTTTCTTTGGGAATCGCCAGGAGAGAAATCCGATAGGCATTATGAATGGCACGATCCAGGATTGCATCTGCAAGGGTGGGATCTGGGAAAGCGGGCATGCCATTCTGCGACAGGCACCTGGGATGCAATAATCGTCGCTGTTTTTCCAAAGCGGTCATCAAACACTTCTAACAAATCCTGTGCTGCGGATAAGGGGATTGGATCGCGCATCCAGTCATCCAGGATAAGAACATCGGTCTTGATCAGCGAGCGCAAGCAGGTTGAGGTAGGAGCCATCCTGCCGGGCCCGATCGAGGGCATGCAAAAAGCGGGAGGTACGCAGATAGCGGACGGATATAACCCAATCGACACGCGGCAGCGCCCAGAGAACAGGCTAAAAACGATTTACCTGTGCCAGTGGCTCCCAGGATCAGAATATTGAGGGCTTTATCGACCCAATTGCATTGGGCCAGTTCAAGAACAAGGCGGCGTTCTAACCCACGTTCGGGGGAAAAATCCAGGTCTTCGATCGGTGGCCTGCATGGGGAAATTCGGCCAGTTTCATCCGGCGTTGGATGCGGTTGTCTGAGCGGCGGGTGCATTCCGCCTCAACCAGCAGGAGCAGGCGTTCTTCAAAAGAGAGGGTTGGCGTATTGGGGATTGGCGTTTGTTCACGCAATCCTTCCCGAAAGGCGGGCATGCGCAGTTGAAGCAGTTTATCGAATAGCGTTTGTGAAATCATGGAGAGTATCCTTATTGATAATACTGGTTGCCGCGGATATTCTCATGCGTTGGGAGGGTTTCAACGGCTGGGGAACTGGTTTGTTGGCTGAGCCAGTCCAATTCTTCTTTGACGGCTTTATAGGAGAACATCCTGCGTTTCCAGGGCAGTCTGACAGGCTTGCTCCAGAAGGCATGTTGGGTACTTTTTTGCCAGGTTCAGAGATTCCCAGACAAGAACGGTAGGCTTGCTCGGGGAAAAGTGCGGGACTGGAGGGTGGCGGAGACCAGTTCTGCTGTTTGCGGTCCAATTGAAGTCGCCCATGGCACCAGTTGTTCGGCATTGATTTGCGCCACAAACTGATGATTGGGTGGCATGTGCTCACGCGGTGTGGTGAAAAACGGCCCTGGCGGAAATTGCGTGGATGAATCGCCACCGATTTTGCCCTGGTGAAAACCTCCACCATGTCGCTCGGTTGCCCGAATTTCCACTTCCTGATGGATGAAGGTATGGGGAACCGAGTACAGGTGTTTGTCAAATTCCACGTGGTAGTCAATGTGAACCCGAGCGGTTTTCCGCTCGGCATATTCATAAGGCTTTTCAGGCAGAGGCCCTCAGATTAGGCTGGTCGATCTCTTCAAATTCCACCCGGCGTGATCGGCCAACCGCCTGCATGTTCTTTGTTGATTGAACCATTCCAGTTGCTTCCCGGAGCGCCTGGTTCGCCTCATCGAGGCTGAAAAAGATGCGTTTGCGCAGCGGGGCAATGACCCACCGTTCTACATTTTGCACTCCATTCTCGACCTTGCCCTTGTCTTTTGGCTTTCTCACCCGGGTTGGCAAGACGGCAAACTGATAATGCTCGGCCAGCGCCTGGTAAGCAGGATTGATATCCGGCTCATAGTAGTTGGGCTTTTCGTACTCCGGTTTTCAGGTTGTCCGGCGCCACAATCCGAACCACACCGCCGATAAAGTCAAATGCCCGCACATGTCCTTGGATCCAGTTACATTGGTTCTCGCTGGCTTGGGCTTCCGCATAGGTGTAATTGCTGGCGGGCAGCACGGCAACAAACACCGATGCTTCCCAGATTTCCCCGTTTTCTGGATTGATGATCGGTATCTTTACCCCGGCATAATCCACCTGCATTTGCTTCGCCACCCACATGTTCATGGCGCTTGCTTGGCTCTGCACGGCTTTTTTCCAGCGCTGGTAATACTCACAATACTGCGAGTATTGATATCCTTCCGGATGTTTTTCCTTGTATTCCATCCACAATAACCGCAATGTCACCCCTTTTTGGCGCAGCTCTTTCCGCACTTCTTCCCAATCTGGCAATGGGACGATGTCTTTTCGAGCACCGGTTCTGTGCTCTGGAAATAGCTTTCGATACAGTTCATCTTCGCTCAAGTTCCGGCAAGGGCCAGCTGAGCCCGGCTGTTTTAGCCCGTCGCAGGTATTCTCCAACAGTGCTGTTGGATATTTTACAGGCTCCTGCGATTGCTCTGTTAGACAATCCTGCTTCATATTTCAAACGTAATATTTCTCTGATTTTCCTCAAGGTTAATCGCTCCTGGGCCATATCTTCCTCCTTGATTTAGAGGAGGATAAGCATGCCACATTTTGGATTAACCAGCGTTTTCTCTTGCCCCCGTTTTTGTAAAAAGTGTGCGCCTTACTCCGGAATGGGTGTGCGGCATGCTCCGGTTAAGCTGTGCGGCTTACTCCGGATTCACTGTGCGCCTTGCTCCGGATTTTGACAATGAACTTAGCCAGTATATATACCGATGAATTCGGGGTAATGGATGCTAATACTATTATTGTCACGAATATCATATGAAGCATAAAGCCGGTTTGGTAATTATTTGCATTTACTTTTTGGCTCTGTTTGCTCTGAATATATACCTATTGGTATCTCAGCCTTCTAACGCAACCGAGTCCGAAAAGTACCAATTCGTTGCTAAGTCAATATACTCCTTAGCTGCGATATCCTTTGCCTGCATAGCATTATTAGTATGGCTGGAAGCTAAACACCTGGCAAACTTTCACCTCGATCGTACTTCACTGCTCTTGCTTGTCATATTCGGACCATTCGTACGTACAACCCCAAGATTGTTGGGTCAGCAGCCTTACCTGATTGTTATCTGGGTGTCTTGTTTATTGATCTTAATCAATATTATTCGCTACTGGTCGATAATTCCAAAGACGAACTTCAAATTGTCATCTTCGCTGGCGCTTACGATTGAACTCGGATTTTTCGCCATTTTGCTGATCGAATTTTTTCAGCCGGATCTGTATACACGGGGTGATCCTTTGACTTTTAATCCTGGGTTGAATATTATTCGAGAAATAATATATAACCTAGCAGCAGTATCGACCGTTGAGGAAATTCTGTGTCGAGGTTTTTTATGGGGGTACTTGACCCAAATCGGATTCAGCGAGAAAAAGGCATTCTGGACTCAAGGGATCATTTTTTGGCTCGGACACCTATCTCGAAGCCTTGCGACACCGATCACTTTTTTTGTTACGATACCGATAACGACGTATATCTATAGCCAGATTGTGCGAAAAACAAACCAGATCTTCTGGTCGATCGTTGTCCATACAATTGTCAATGTTATCGTCCCACTAATCTTGACGATCTATTTTCTGCGACTTTTCTAATGTTCCACGAGCCAGCAGGTGAAAGTGAGTAGGGGGCGTTCAAAAGTGAACGCACCCTAATTGCTGCAGCCCCTGCCCTGGGAGGATATGAAAGTTTTTTTGCAGGCGTTGGCTCGAGATCTGCTCAATCGCATAAAACCCAATCATTTGTAACGGTTCTGAAAGCTGCCCGGCTGATACCTTCTGCTTATTTTCTCCTGTTTTCTACGTACACGCCTACTGCGGAGCGCATGAACTCCGCCAGGTCGGGGTGGACCTTGTCAAAGTTGGCTTTGAAGCGCGGGTCGTCGTTGTATAAATTCGCCAGCCCCAGGAGCTGGTCGAGATTTGGCGTCCAGAAGTAATCCATGTGCTTGCGCCAGCGCTCGATGCAAGCCTGCGCTTCGGGGGATGCGGGTCCTTTTGGCATTGCCAGGATGAGATCCTGGTAGATGGCATTGCCTTCTTCGCCGATGCGCTGCTTCTCGGCGGTGCTATAGCTCTTCCATTTCCGGTTGGAAGCTTTGACCGTTTCGGGATCGTACATCTGCATGGCTTCTTTCTCGTATTCAGCCTGTTGCTCTTCGTTGAACACTTCGAATAATTGTTTATCATTCATGGCGGTTTTCCCTTTCAGATGGTCTATCGTCTTGTCCACGGTAGCGATCAGGCGCTCCAGGCGATCGATGCGCTTACCCAGCTCTCCTTTGTGCAATTCCAGTGCGCTCAAAACATCGAAATCACGGCGTCCCATGATCTGCTGGATGTCTTCGAGCGGCATATCCAGCTCGCGGTAGATCAAGATCTGCTGCAAGCGCAGCAGGGCTTCCTCCCCGTAGTAGCGGTACCCGTTGGCGCCGACCCGGGACGGTTTGAGCAGCCCGATTTCATCGTAGTAGTGCAATGTGCGCGGCGTGATGCCTGCCATCCTGGAGAGCTGTTTGACCGTGTACATGGGTGAAGTATAAACTATGACGTTACGTTAATGTCAAGGATATAAAGAAGGGAGAATCCCAAAAAGGGGGTGCAGAGCGGGTGGAGCCCGCTTTGAACCCCCTTTTCGGTGAACTCTTGATTATGTTGCGTACGACAAGCAAGTATTATAATAAGCACTAAGATGAGCAAAAACGAGAGCAAGCAACAACTGGTTGGACCCTGGCGCAGTATCCACGCTGCGGTGTGGTTGATTGGGCTGGCAATTTTATTCTGGACCGGCGACTGGTGGCCCGGCATCCTGGTGCTGATTGCGATCAGCGCCATTGTCGAGGCGTTAATCAGGCGCTACGTTCCCGGTGCAGTTGAGGTTGAGGAAGCGGCGGGATCAGCCGCAACTCTGCCTGTCGCTTCCGCCTCGCCGGATGCGGCGCCGGCGCAGCCTGCCCCCCGCGAGCATCGTCTCGAGCTTTTGCCATCGATTTGCCCGGGCTGCGGGGGACCGATCCGCGGGCATGAAGTGAAGTGGACCGGTGTGCAATCCGCCGACTGCCCCTATTGCGGGGTAAATTTGCCCATGGCAAAGCCCGCGGGGGGAGAGACCAGCTAGATGGCTGCCTTGCTCGCCGAGTCGGATGGTGCAAGCGCCCATCTGGCGATCTGGATGTAATACATTCCCGGCGCTGGCGTATTTACCCATAGCAACACAGGACACTGCGGAGAGCCTTGTGGATCGTAATGACCCGGCGTGGTTAGAGGAAGCCGCCCTGGCGAAGCGCGCCGTCAGCGACCGGTCTTCTTTTGCCACGCTTTACGACCGGTATTTCCCACGTGTTTACAACTACATGCGCTTCCGCTGCAGCGACCCGCAGACTGCCGACGATTTGACCTCGCTGGTGTTCGAGAAGGCGCTCAGGGAGATTGCTCATTACCAGGCTGATCGCGCGCCGTTTGCCGTCTGGCTTTTTACCATCGCTCGCAACGCATTGACCGATCACCTGCGCTCCAGACGGCGGCACCCCTGGCTTCCCCTTGACCTGTTACGCGGGCAGGCGCATCCTGATCATTCGACGGAAGACGGGATCATCGAAGCGGAGACGCGGGACAGCTTGCTGCGGGCGCTGGGGCGCTTGAGCGAGCGCGAGCGTGATTTGATCGCATTAAAGTTCCAGGCGGGCTTGAACAACCGGCAGATCGCCGAGATGACCCACCTGAGTGAGAGCAATGTAGGAGTGACGGTGTTCCGGGCAATCCAGCGCTTAAGGGTGCTAATGGAAGGGCAAGTGGTCATTGACGAGGGAAAGCGTTATGAACGAGCGTGATTCAAGCGAACGGTTCGAGCAGGCATGGCAGGATAGAACGCGAGGGGGAGACGGCCAGCAGGATGACCTGCCCGAATTCCGCTTTAAAAGCGCTCGAGACCGCAGACCGCCTTGCCCGGGCGGATTACTCGAGCGAGAGCCAGGTGCGTGAGAGCTTGCGCCAGCAGCTTTTATACCAGGAGAACCCCAAAGAATTCGGCAAAACGTCCGCCAGCCGGGTGTTGTGGGGCTCCCTGCGATTTGCGGCAGGGGCGGCGTTTATCCTGTTCATGGTTGCCGGTCTGGCGTGGTCGATCCGCAACCTGATCCCGTCCCAGGGACCGGCGGGCAGCCAGCTCTCCCAGCAGAGTGCGCCGGGTCCAGAAACGGGCGTGATCAGCCCCACGTTATCCACAGCAACTCCGCTGCCGGTCGCAGTTCTCCCTACCGCATCCGTCCTTGCCACCCAGGCGCCCATCAACGGCATCAGCTATGTCGTCCAGGCAGGCGATACGCTTACTTCCATAGCCTATAAATTCGGCGTCTCCCTGGACTCGCTCCTGCAGTTGAATGGACTTTCACTCGATTCTACAATCTACGTGGGGCAGATCCTGACCATCGGCGCCTCCCAGCCGGTCGCCGTGCAACCCGGGGTCGGACTGGCTAATTTGCGCTCAGGACCGGGCACGGACTACCCGGTGGTGGGACAGGTGTCTGAGGGCGAGCAGGTGTCTGCGATGGGCAAGAGCAGCGACGGGAGCTGGCTGATGGTGGAATCCAGCCAGGCGCCCGGCGGCGTGGCATGGGTCTCTGCGGCGCTGGTTGCGCCGGTGGATGTGGATGTGCCCGTCGTTCAAACGCCGCCGGATGAAGCCACCGCCACGCCCGAGAGCGAGCCAGCGACTCCACCGGTAGCCGCTTCGAACGCCGTAACCTTGACGCTGGTCGACGGACCCACCAGCTTCGAGCAGAGCGGCGCCTCTGGAGAGCTGTATTTCCTGGTGAGACCCCTGGCGCCGCCCATCAACCGCCAGCTCTACCATGCCCAAACCGCCTGCCTCGCCTCGCAGAGCCAATGCCCGGCGGGGTTGGTCAGCGGCTTTCCGCAAGCGGAGGACAATCCCCTCTACTGGTCGCCGGACGGCAGCCAGGCAGCCCTGGTCAGCAGCACAACCTCGGAGCTGTTGATCTACACGCCGCAAAGCCAGACCTGGCTTACCGCCCAGGCGCCCTTCTCGGCGACTGTTTCCCTCGCCCTGTGGTCTCCCGACGGCTATTGGATCGCCACAAGCCTGCAGGATCTGCAAGATCCGGATGCCCAGTCCAGCTTGCTGACCCTGGTCCATCCGGAAGGCACGCCCTACAACGCCACACTGCGCACTCCGGCGGCAGACCTGGGCGGCGTGCAGATCCCCCTGGGCTGGCTGAGCGCGGACGAGCTGCTCTTCATGCGCTACCAGACGCAGCCCAAGGGGCAGCAAGGTGAGGCGATCGAGCCGCGCCTGTACCGGCTTAACCTGTCGAGCAACACAAGCGAGGAACTCACCCTCTCCAACGGCTGGGAATGGCTGAAAAGCTACCCGGCGCCCTCCCCGGATGGCGAGCATATTGCCCTGTCACTCTCCAATGGCGACCAATCGGAGCTGGCAGTCACAGACCTGAGCGGTGTGGAGCAGATGTCCTTCGGGGTCAATGGGCAGATGCCAGCCTGGTCGCCGGATAGCCAGTCGCTGGCTTATGTTGTCCAGCAGCAGGCTTCTGCAGAGGTCTATGTATCTGCCTGGGATGGCTCTAACCCACGCAAAGCGTTCGAATGGACATCAACGCCATCGCTACCTGGAGCCCGGATAGCCAATACCCTGTGGATCACTGCTTATCCCGGCGGAGGCTCTTCTTCCGAAACGGACAAGGTCGTTTTCTTCGTCTACTCCCTGGCGGATGGCGCACTGAAGGAGATCCATCTGCAGCCGGATGCCGCCAATAACGATCTCCTGGCGCCGTCCTTCCAGCCACCGGTCTCTCCATGAGGGCAAGTTATTTTCGTGCCCATCCCTTTGACAAATCCATGGGAGTCGATGGCGAAGCTGTTTTAATATAAATAGCAGTTACGCAGTTGAAGTGGAATTGTCCCGAAAAATGGGGTGCAGAGCGGGCGCAGCCCGCTCTGCACCCCATTTTTCGGATTACACTTTCTTGAACTGCGTAACGCATAATAAATTCACTCCAAGTCTTATTAGAGTGAATCACCCCTTGGTACAAGGGATAGCAATCTGAGCGCTTCTGAGAGGTCCGGGCAGGTCTGTGCGCCCAGGGCTTCCAGCGCCGCCACTTTCTGGCTATCCCTGGCGATCCCGAACAGCTCCCAACTTCCGAAGATACCTGCAGCCGCCAGGCAGTCGCGCGCCGCGGCGGCGCTCCCCAGTCCAGCCGGCGAGTCGTCGAATACGGCGATCTCTGCGCCCTCCAGGCTTTTCCAGAGAGGGCTGGCAGCGCCATCCAGCGCCAGGGCGGCGGCTTCTTGCAGGCAAGTCACTGGCGGGTATTCCAGCGCAAGCAACAAGGCGGATAAGACGTGCACGGGCGAGGGCTTGACAAACGCCTGCGCTCCAGCCCGGCGCTGCTGCGAGAGCCAGAGCAGGCTGCCAAGCCCGCTGATGGGCAGATTCTGCAAGCCCACCAGCGCGGCGCCCATCTCGGCTTCTGGTGTGGAGAAGACACCCGGCAAGGGCTGCGATGGGCGGCTGGTGAAGATGGCTGCGGTGTGCGCAGGGTCTTTCAGCCAATGCTGGATTGCGCCGACGGTTTCGGGGGGCGCCAGGGGCACGTCAAAGCTCTGCAAGTAGCTGGGGGTGTTGAGAGCGGCAGGGCGCTGGTAGGTCTGTGCAAAGACATCGCTGCCCAGCACCAGCTCCTGGAAGGTGCAATGGGTCAGGGAGCCATCCGCAGCGCGCGCCGTGTGCAGAATGTGGGTGATCTGTTCGCACTGGTCCGGCGTGAAGCGTGGCTTGCCATCCAAGAGCAGGCGCTCGGCGCGCTGTAAGGGGCGCAGCTCCCGTAGCTCGGGAGCCTTGAGCAGGCTGGCGAAGCTGCTGAAATCCGGGGCTGGGATGGGCAGGCGCCTGCCCGGCTCGATTTGGACAGCGGCAGGCAGTTGGATCGCCGGGTCGTGCTGCCATGCAGCAACGAGCATCAGCACGACGCAGATAGCGGAGGTGTCCCATTCGGAGTATACGCCGGCAGACTCGAAAGCCTGGATGTCCCCCTGGCTGAGGCTGAGCTCGCCGTAGCCCAGGCTCGCTGCCACCAGGCGGACGGTCTCTTGCAGGGCGCGGTGGTACGCCTCGGGCTTGAGCAGCACGTCATCCATGTCGAAGAGCAAGAACTTCATGGCGACTTCTTCTGCCTGTGGCGCTGGGCTAACTCGCTTTCTACATCTGCCAGTGTCAAATCCTGGCTGGAGAGCAGCACCAGGGTGTGATAGAACAGGTCAGCCACTTCTTCCACCAGGCGCTGTTTACCCTGACCTTTGCCTGCCAGGATCACTTCCATGGCTTCTTCCCCGACCTTCTTCAGGATAGCGTCTTCGCCTTCTGCAAAGAGCTGGCTGGTGTAGGAGCCAGGACTTGGATTGCGTTTTCGGTCTTCAATGATCTCCATCAGCTCGTTTAGCATGCTCACTCCAATTCTCGATAGAAACAGGTGCGCTCGCCGGTGTGGCAGGCTGGACCAGCCGGATCGACGCGCAGCAGCAGGGTATCGCCGTCGCAATCGACCAGGATCTGGCGCACGCGCATGACGTTGCCGGAGGTCTCCCCTTTCCGCCAGAGCTGCTGGCGGCTGCGGCTCCAGAAGTGGGCTTCCCGGGTGGAGCGGGTCAACCGCAGGGCTTCGGCGTTCATCCAGGCGACCATCAATACTTCGCCGCTGAAGTGGCATCCTGAAGGATGGCTGGCGCCAGCCCGTTCAAGTCGTATCTTACCTCGATCATGGTTACCCCTCTTCTATCCCAACCGGTCGGATCGGCAAGCCGCGCTCCAGCAGGTAGCGTTTCACTTGACCCACGCTTAGCCAGTTATCATGGAACAACGAGGCTGCCAGGGCGGCGTCGGCATTGCCGGTTGTGAGCACCTCGGCGAAATGCTCCAGCGCCCCAGCGCCGCCGCTGGCGATGACCGGGACGTTGACGGCAGCGGCGATAGCCCGGGTGAGGGGGATGTCGTAGCCGTTCATGGCGCCATCCGTGTTCATGCTGGTCAGCAGGATCTCGCCTGCGCCAAGCGCCACGCCGCGCTGCGCCCACTCGACGGCGTCGATGCCGGTGGGATACCTGCCGCCGTGGGTATACACCTCCCACGTGCCCGCGGGCGTGAGCCGGGCGTCGATCGCCAGCACCACGCACTGGCTGCCGAAGCGCTCCGCGCCGGCGGTCAATATCTCCGGGTGGAGCACGGCGGCAGTATTGACGCTGACTTTGTCTGCCCCGGCAAGCAGGATCAGGCGCATATCCTCCGCGCTGCGGATGCCGCCCCCTACTGTAAAAGGCAGGAAGACCTCATCTGCCACGCGGCGCACAATATCGGCGACCGTCTTCTGCCCTGCCGGGCTGGCGATGATATCCAGGAATACCAGCTCGTCTGCGCCCATGCGGTCGTAAGCCCGCGCTTGCTCGACCGGGTCGCCGGCATCGCGCAGGTTGATGAAGTTGACACCTTTGACCACGCGCCCGTCTTTGATGTCCATGCAGGGGATAATGCGTTTGGCTAACATGCCAGCGCCTCCGCTAAAGCGATGGCGCCATCATACAGGGCGCGTCCGATGATGACGCCGCTCAAACCGGATGCCTTTGCCCCGCGCACATCATCCAGCGATCTGACTCCCCCGGAGACGATGACAGACAAACCCGTTTGTTGCGCCAACGATGCCGCTGCAGCCAGGTTCAAGCCTGCCCCGGTGCCATCGCGGGCGATGTCGGTGTAGATGATTTGTTCAACGCCGATTTTTGCCAGATCACGGCACAGCGCGAGCGGATCGATCTCGCCCGCCTGCACCCAGCCGCGCAGCATTACCTTACCTTCGGCTATATCCAGGGCAACGGCTACCTGTTGCGCTGAGAAACGCTGGATGGCAGATTGCAGGATCTCAGGATTTTCGACGGCTGCAGTGCCCAGGATGACCCGGTTGACGCCCAGCGATATCGCTTGCTCGATATCGGAGATGGTGCGCAGCCCGCCGCCCAGCTGCACGCCCGGCTGTGGCTGGAGCGGCTTTAGCGCCTGCATGATCTGCTCGATCGCCGGCGCGGTTGCGGTTATCTGCTTCTTCGAAGGCGCCGTCCAGGTTGACGATGTGCAGCCAGCTTGCCCCGATATTCACCCAGCGCAGAGCCATGGCAGCCGGATCGTCGCCGAAAACCGTCTCTCGCTGGGGGTCGCCCTTCACCAGCCGGACAACCCGTCCCTGGCGTAAGTCAATGGCAGGATACACCGTAAAGGGTTTCATAGGCAGCGCTCGACAAAATTACGCAGGATCATCAATCCCAGGTCCTGGCTCTTCTCGGGGTGGAACTGCACACCGTACAGGTTCTCGCGCCCGATGACCGAAGCGTATGCCAGCACGTAATCTGTGCTGGCAAGCACATCTTGATTTTCAGCCGGCTCACAGTAGTAGCTGTGATTGAAATAAGCATAATCGCCGCTGCTCAAGCCGGCAAGCAGGGGAGTCTCCTGGAGCAGTTTTAGCTGGTTCCAGCCGGTTTGCGGCACCTTCCAGCCGGTCTCCGGGAAGCGGGTGACACGCCCGGGGAGCAGCCCCAAGCCTGCGTGCTTGCCCATCTCATCACTGCTTTCGAAGAGAAGCTGCATGCCCAGGCAGATACCCAGCAACGGCGTCCCCCGTAACGCAATCTCCCGGATGACCGCCTCCAGCCCGCGCCGGCGCAAGCCTGCCATGCCATCGCCGAAAGCCCCTACGCCGGGCAGTACAACTTGCCTGGCTGAGGCGATCACCTGCGGGTCGCTGGTGAGCAGCACTTCTGCGCCCACCGCGCCAAGCGCTTTCTCGACCGAGCGCAGGTTGCCGATGCCGTAATCCACCAGGGCGATCATACCAGGCTGCCTTTCGTGCTGGGGATGCGGCTGCTGCGGCGGGCGTCGATTTGGGTGGCGCTATCCAGGGCGCGCCCAAGGGCTTTGAACAGGGCTTCTGCCTTGTGGTGGTCGTCGTTGCCGTACAGGATGCGGGCGTGCAGGTTGCAGCGCGCCGTTACCGCCAGCGATTGGAAGAAGTGCTCGAACAGGCTGGTTGGGAAGACGCCGATGACGGGGGAGCGCCATTCTGCCGTAAAGACGGAATAAGGTCTGCCGGAGAGGTCAACGGCTACGAATGCCAGGCTCTCATCCATGGGAACATAAGCGGAGGCAGTCCGCACGATGCCCTCTCGCTTGCCGAGCGCCTGGTCGAACGCCTGTCCCAATGCCAGGGCGCAGTCTTCAATTGTGTGGTGGGCGTCGATATCCAGGTCGCCGGCTGCCTGAAGCTGGATGTCGAATAAGCCGTGGACGGCAAGGTGGGTGAGCATATGGTCCAGGAAGCCGATGCCGGTAGCCACCTGGTGAATGCCCGTTCCATCCAGCTTGAGCTTGACGAGGATGTCTGTTTCGTTTGTTTTGCGGTGGATTTCAGCGTTGCGCATACACTTACTCCATTTCTCTCAATGCCTGGATCAAGACATCTGTGTGCTCCGGTCTCCCGATGCTGATGCGGATGCAGTCCTGCAGACCGGGTTTGTTGAAGTAGCGCACCAGGATGCCGCGGCTGGCTAATTTGCGCTTCAGGTCGAGGGCGTCTCTGCCGGCTACCCGGCAGAGCACATAATTGGCTTGGGAAGGGTAGGGCTGCAACCAGCCCAATTTCTCCAGCTCAGCCGTGAGGCGCCCGCGCTCGGCGATAATCTTGTGCCCGATCTCGGTGAGCTGGTGGGCGTTCTGCAGGGAGAGGATAGCAGCGGTTGAGGCGGCTACGGATACCATGTAGGGTTGCTTGATCTTCCACAAATGGGGCATCAGCGCCGATGGGAAAGCTCCGTACCCCACCCGTAAGCCAGCCAACCCCGCCCACTTGCTGAAGGTGCGGAGCACCACCAGGTTCTCACGGCGGGGCGCTTCTGCAAGCAGCGACGAGCCCGGCTCAGCAAACTCGATATAGGCTTCATCCAGCACAACCAGCACCGGCAGTTCCAGGAGACGCTCGATGACTGTGTGGGGTATTAAGCTGCCATCCGGGTTATTCGGTGAAGCCAGGAAGATCAGCTTGGGGGTGTGGGTGAGGATAGCCTGCTCGATGGCAGCGAGATCGAGGGAGAAATCCGGCTGGCGTGGCGCCGGGATCACCCGGGCGGCATTCAAATCCGCGTCGAAGGCGTACATGCCGAAGGTAGGCGGGCAGTTGATGATCCGGTCACCCGGCTCGATCACCAGGCGCAGGATCAGGTCGATCAGCTCGTCTGCGCCAGCCCCAGCCAGGAGGTTATCCACCGGCACGCCATGATGCGCCGCCAGGGCAGCGCGCAGCGCCCGGCTTTCGGGATCGGGGTAGATGTGGGCGAAGGGCATCGCTGCCAGGGCGTTCGATATCGCCGGCAGCACTCCATAAGGATTCTCGTTGGCGTCCAGCTTGACGATCTGCTCGGGTGGGCGCTGGAGCTGTTGGGAGAGCACCTCGAAGGGCAGGATGGGCTCGTAGGCGGGCATATTCTGGATGTGTGTGCGGATGAGACGTTGGGCGTCAAACATGTCCGCCTCCTGTGCGAAAATCTGCGGCAGCAGCATGGGCGGTAAGCTGCTCGGCGCGTGCAATGCGGGCTGCCTGTGGGCTGAGCTGGCGAGAGGAAGCTTCATCCAGGGCGATGATGCTGGTGATCTTGACAAAATCCAGGACGTTGAGTGGAGAAGCGAAGCGGGCTGTGCCTCCGGTGGGCATGACATGGCTGGGTCCGGCGATATAATCCCCCAGCACCTCGCAGGAGCCCTCGCCCAGGAACAGCCCCCCTGCATTGCGAATCTGGGGCGCCAGGGCAGCCGGGTCGGCGACAGACAGGCAGAGATGCTCTGGCGCAAACTCGCTTGCCAGGCTGGCAGCCGTTTCGAGGTCAGGCGTGAGGATGATGCCGCTGCGTGAGGCAAGGC
Organism: uncultured Chloroflexia bacterium; assembly: GCA_963702535.1. Taxonomy (GTDB): domain Bacteria; phylum Chloroflexota; class Anaerolineae; order Anaerolineales; family UBA4823; genus CAVPDG01. The sequence continues at coordinate 391,478 of CAVPDG010000004.1, forward strand.
TTTGGGCGATGATCTCCGCCCGGGATAGGCTTTCCACCTGGCGCGCTATCTCCAACTGGACGAGGCGCGCCAATCCCTCCTGCGGGGTGAGCAGGATGGCGCTTGCCAGAACATCGTGTTCCGCCTGCGCCAGCAGGTCTGCCGCCACCCAGGCGGGGCGGGCGCTTTCGTCGGCGATGACCATCGTTTCGGTCGGTCCTGCCAGACCGTCGAGACCGACGCTGCCGTAGACCTGCTGCTTGGCGAGCGTGACGAACAAGTTCCCCGCGCCGACAATCTTATCCACGCGGGGGATGCTCTGGGTGCCAAACGCCAGGGCGGCAATGGCTTGTGCGCCGCCGACCTGGTAAATGGCATCCAAGCCACAGACATACGCGGCTGCCAGGATGGTTGTGTGTGGATGGGGAGGCGTGCAGGCGACAATTTGAGGCACCCCGGCAACCTGGGCAGGGATCACCGACATCAGCAGGGAGGAGGGCAAGGGCGCGGTGCCGCCGGGTACATAAACGCCAACGCGCTCGATGGGCGTGATGCGCTGTCCCAGCCTGCCGCCCAGGGATTCTGTCTCCCAGCTGGGCAGGGGTTGCATCTGGTGAAAGAGGCGAATGCGCCGGGCGGCTTCCTGTAGCGCCGCTTGCAGGTCTTGCGGCAACGAATCGTATGCGTTTTCAAGGTCGGCTTGCGGAATGCGGAATTCCTGCGGCGCGACTTTATCCAGAAGGGTGCACCACCTGCGCAGGGCTTCGTCACCCTCCGCCTGGATGGAGGCGATGATTTGGGCAACGGCTCCTGCGGGGGTCACGCCGCTGCCGAACAGGCGCTCTGTGCTGGCAAGGACGGCAGGAGGGAAAGACATTGTATTTAGCGGCTGGCGCTTTAAAATGGTCTGGCGCGCCGTGGGGATATCGAAGATCTGGATCATTTCGCCTCCAGCGCAGCCAGCATATTGGTGATTTCCACAGGCTCCTCTTCGAAGATATAGGTTACCGGCATGACGACGACGCCGCTGCCGCCGATTTGCCGTAGCTCAGCGATGGCTTGGGCGAGCTGGTCTTTGCGCACAATCAGGTTCGTGGCGAACCACCGATCTCCCTGGCGGGTGACGACCGGTGAGAGGGTGGGTCCCTGAAGCCCGCCGATCACCGAGCAGGTGAACATGCGTTGAGCGATGCTCTCTGTGTGAATCGCCGCGGATATTGGCAAAGATCGATACATTCTCCTGGGCGCGCAGATGGGCAACGATGAATTCGAGCAATTGTTTGGCGATGCTCAACGCCTGTGGGTTTGTGGTCAGGCGATTCCGGTTTGCGATCAGGCATGCCTGGGATTGGATCACGAGACCATCTCCCAGGATCTTCAAGCGATTGTCTCGCAGGGTAGTTCCGGTGGATACCAGGTCAACGATCAGGTCGGCGTAGCCGATGGTAGGGGCAATCTCTAACGTGCCTTCGGCAAAGATCAGCTCGACATCTGGCATGCCGCGCTCGGAAAAGAAAGCCCGGCTCAGGTTGGGGAATTTGGTGGCAACGCGCAGCGGTCGTCCCAAATGGCTGGCGAGACCCGGCAGGTCTGCCATCGTATTCACGCCCTCCCAGGCTTCTGGAACGATCACGTTCAGCGAGCAATGTCCGAAACCCAAGCCGGGATGGATGACCAGGATATCGCCGTCCTCGCCGCGCCGCTCTGCGACCACATCCCAGCCGGTGACGCCGAAGTCCACGCTGCCTTCGCGCACGCTGACGACAATATCGCCGGGTCGCTGGAAGAGCACCGCCAGACCCGGCAGGCTCGGGATCGTGGCGCGGTACTGGCGCGGGTTGGGCTTGTACACATGGAGCCCCACATCTGCCAGCAGCTCGAGCGCTGCTTCGGACAGAATGCCTTTGCTGGGCAAGCCTAATCGGATTTCTTCATCTCTATTCACGAGCGCATCCTCTCCTGATAACAAAAAAACGCCTCCTCTACCGGGAAGCGTTCTGGGTGATTGCAAAATACTGGTTAAGTATTAAGGGTACCGATCCTCAAAAGCAGCCTTGCCCGGTGAGACGGTTTGTGTTCACATGATGATGGGGGTGGAGGCAGGTCTGCGGTAACATCGTGGCAGGAGTTTACCATGAGGTGGATAATTCCGCAAGCGGATTGGGTGTGAAACATTAGGAGATATTTATGGTGTTTTCAGTGTCCTCTAACCAAGACGCAATATACTTATCATAGAACGAGAAACGGCTTGACGGGGTGCAGGGCGCCGCCCGCTCTGCGCCTCGTTTGTCGAATTGCCGTGAAGGTCGATTTTATGATACGTGATGGATAGGGATAAATGGTGATGAATTCGCGAATGAGAAATCGTAGAATGATCTTGATAACCTTAGGGTTATTCCTTGTTGTGTCAATGCTGGCTTGCCAGGCAAGCGTTCCGGGTAGGGTTGGTTGTTTCGCCCGCTGCAGTTGTAACCGAAGCAGCAGTCCAGGTGGTTTCCCAGGCTACCGAGCCGGTGACGGACTTGCAGCCTGCCATCCCTGCGGTAGTGGGCGAGCATGATGATGCGCTGGTAGCCATCTATGCCAGAGTAAATCCGGCTGTGGTCAACGTGACCACTTTTCAGACCGAAAATGGCTTTCTGACGGCAGCGAGCCAGGGTTCTGGATTTGTCGTCGATTCCGAGGGTCATATCGTCACCAATGCGCACGTGGTTCATGGCTCCGAGCAGGTAGAGGTCACTTTCTCGGATGGCACGGCCCGCATTGCCGAGCAAGTCGGCGAGGATCTGAACGCCGACCTGGCTGTTCTGAAGGTGGACTCGCTGCCCGAGGGTGTGCAGCCGCTGCCTTTTGCGGATATGAATTCCCTGGCTGTGGGGCAGACGGTGATTGCCATCGGCAACCCGTTTGGATTGGAAGGAACCCTGACACGCGGCGTCATCAGCGCCCTGGGTCGCAATATCCCGGCGTTGACGCCCTTCTCGATCCCGCAATCCATTCAGACCGACGCGGCGATCAATCCCGGCAATTCGGGAGGACCGCTGCTCAACCTGGATGGTGAGGTGATCGGCGTCAACGCCCAGATCGAGACTGGCGGCACCAGTAGGAGCAATATGGGTGTTGGTTTCGCCATTCCCGTCAGTATCTTAAAGGTCGTCATCCCCGATTTGATTAAGAATGGCTCGCATGATTGGGCTTACCTGGGCGTGAGGGGTAGCAACCTCAACCCCATCCTGGTTAAAGCCATGAATTTGCCGGTAGAGAAAGGCGCTTATCTGGTGGAGGTGCTGTCCGATGGTCCGTCAGCCAAAGCCAACTTGCGCGGCGCAAACGAGATTGTCACCGTCGATGGACGGCAGGTCGACATCGGCGGCGATGTCGTCACAGCAGTCGATGGGCAGTCATTACGCTCTTTTGATGATTTGTTGCTCTATATCGCCGTAAATGCCAGCCCTGGTCAATCCATCCGCCTGACCATTCTGCGGGATGGCAAGCAGCAGGATGTGGATGTTATCCTGGGGGTACGCCCGGTCAGCGCGGATAACGTGATCCTCCCGTAAGCAGGCATCCCTTTAACTTCAGTGCACGGTCCCGCGTTGCTGTGACAGGCTTTCCAGCAGCGCGGGCAGTTCTTTAATGAAGGGAATGACTGCATCGGGTTGGATGGTATCCAGGTGATCGCGATTGGCGGGTGTGTCTGCGTAGCGCGTAACCCAGATGGCGAAGATGCCCGCGTTTTGGGCGCCGAGGATGTCTGCTCCCAGCTTGTCGCCTACCATTGCTGCTTCCACGGGCGAGACGCCGAGCGGCTCGAGGGCGAGCTGGAATATGCGCGGGTTGGGCTTGCGTATGCCGATGGAGGCGGAGGTCAGGATCACGTCGAAGTAATCGCGCAGGGCTGCTTGATCAACCAGCGCCTGGACGTCGGCGTCGTCTGCTGCGTTGGAAATGATGCCCAGCCGGTATCCCCTGCTTTTCAAGGTTTCGAGGGTAGAGGCGGCGTCGGGGTCAGGCTGCCAGTAATCCTGCGTAACGGCATACATGGCAGCCAGCGCCGGGCGGGAAACCGTCTCTGGGATTTCTGCGTAGCCATATTCCGCCAGGGTCGTTTTCAGCAGATACGCGGTTGTGTATTCGATAAATTCTGCCTCGCGTTCAGCATAATACACTTCCAGGCGCGCTTGAAAATTCTTGAGGAACACATCCCGGTCCAGCGTTACGCCAGCCGCGTGCAGGTTTTCATAAAGGGCAGCCAGGCTGTGCTTGAATACGATGGATGGCTCACCCTGGAAATGGATTAACGTGCTGCCCAGGTCAAAGAGCAAGGCTTTCCATCTGCGCTGCAGGGCTGGTGTGTGGCGATGCAAGGCTAATATCCCCTCTCGAGGTCGATGCGGTTGAGCAGAGGCTGCCCGGTCAGATAGCGTTGTAAGTTCGCCGAGAATGCCAGCACGGCGCGCTCATCATAGAATAGGGTGTTTCCGGAGATATGCGGGGTGATGATCACGTTGGGTAGCTTCCACAAGGGGCTGCCGGGGGGTAGAGGTTCCTCGGGGAAGACATCCAGCGCGGCGCCGGCGATTTTTTTATCTCTTAAAGCCTGGGTGAGGGCGTCATGGTCAACAATGCCGCCCCGCGAGACGTCGATCAAGTAAGAGGTGGGTTTGCAGACATCCAGCTCTGCGCCAGAAACGAGGTTCAGCGTGGCTGGCGTCCTTGGAACGGTAATGACCACGAAGTCGCATTCTTTCAGCATCGAGCGCAATGCTTCCGCCGGGTACAGGCGGTGCACGAATGCACCGGTTGGATCCCCAGTCCCTTCGGGGATGTATCCGTAATCCTCTGGGTGCCTGGCGTCGCGTTTGCTGGCGAGGATTGTGGCGCCAAACGGCTGCAGCAGGCGGGCTACCTGCCTGCCGATGCTGCCATAGCCGACAATGCCAACCGTACTGGCGCGCAGCTCAAGCGGCGCAAAGCGGTCCCAGCGATCGCGCGGCCACTCAGCCCGCTTCTGGTAAGCAAACAGGTCCGGCAGGCGGCGACCCAGAGCAAGGATCATGGTCAGTATGTATTCAGCCATTTGCGGCGCGGCGGCGCCGCTGAGCGAGGTGGCTACCAGGTCCGGCTTGTGCAAGACCGGCTCGTGGAGCACATGCTCAACCCCCGCCCAATGAAATTGGATCCAGCGTAGCGCAGGCGCCTGCTCTCCGGTTGGGATCACCCGGTTCGTATACAAGATCTCAGCAGATTCCCAAATTTCGGCGGGTACATCATCCGTCTTGCTGGCTTTAATCACCGTGATTTGCAGGCGTGGAGAAATCTCCTGCAGGCTTGCGATCAGGCTATCGGGAAAGGGGATGGTGATCAGGACTTGAACTGGCTCGCTCATCGGTTTATCTGCCGGAATTTGAATATGGCTGGGCATTTTTTCGCCCAACAGGATGGATGATTGGAGCTATTGTACCAAGATGCGGGATTGACAGGCATTATGAAGAGGTTAAAGCAGCAGTGACCTGCTCGACCATGACATTCATCACCCTCTCTACATGACAAATGACAGGTGATTTTAGCCCTCGTTTTTTGCTACTATGATGTCACCACAATTGAATATGCCGGAGTTATCCAAACCGAAAGCTGGCGCCATTCTAGCAAAAAGCTAGCTGAGCCGACAACCAGGCTCACAGAGCCAGATATCACTAGCTATCAGGCTAGTATTCGTGGATACTCCGGCAGATTTTTTTAAGCCAATCATGCGCTGGCTGTAATCTCTGCTTCTGCCAGGTAGCCCAGCTCAGCCAGGACCGCGATCACCTTTTCCCAGGCGCCTGCCTTGACAATGATCACCGTGGGACCCAGGGGGTCTCCCAGGAAGCGGGCGGCGCGTGAAGCGCGCAACTCCTTCAGCATCTCCGGCGTTCTCAGCCGCAGGATGAGCGCATGCTCGATCCTCACCTCGCTGCCATTGGCTTCCCACCGTTCCAGTGCTTTTACCAGGCTGGGCGGCACGCTGCTCGCGTGCCTGCGGAGCAAGGAAAGCAGGTGCGGAACCGAAAGCCCCTGCTCCCGGGCGCGTTTGAGCGAGGCTACGGTAATGCGATAGGCATAATCCGTCTCCGTCGCCTTCTCCCAGCGGCTGAACCTGGCGATTTGATAGCGGACAGGTCTGGGGAGCAGCAATGGCGCGCGCAGGCGAGCATCGGAGCTGATGCGCAGCGTCTGATTCTCCTCAGGCAGCCCCTCGACTGGCTCACCTTTCAAGAGGCGTGCAGCCCAGGGGGAGAGGCGGAAAGCGGTCGGCGGTGAACCGGGCTCTGCCGACGCCAGCTCCAGGATTCCCAGCCAATGCAAGGGACCGGTAATCAGATAGCGTAGCAGCGCTCCATCGACCTGATCCCAACATTCAAAACCGCGTAAGAAAGACTGGCTGTTCACATCCACAAGATACCAGGAGTCATAATCTCCAGCCGGGCGTTGAAAATCCGGGTGGGTCTGCTTGACCGCTTCGATGAAGGCATTCAGAACTCCACCAGGCACCTTTTTGCAAGGAGGACAGGAATTGCAGGACGGCTTGCCGGGCGCGCAGCGGGTCATTCTGCCAGTTCCCCTCCACGCGCAGACCGGGGAGCAGGCGCAGCTCATTGAAATCTCGGCTGGTGAGCCAGGCTTGCGCCAATAAGGCTAGAGCTTGGCCGCGGGGCGCTTCCAGGAAACGCCGGGTGTTCTCCGCATGGGGTACGCCGGTCTGCGGGTCGACGAGGTTGGCAGAGGCGAGCAAGGCTTGCAGGGTGAGCGGGTCGGGGGACCTGGGGTGGTGGACCATCCATGACCCATCTACGAATTCCTGCGAGTCGAAGGCGAGCCCCATGCGTAGGGCAGCCAGCAGCGTGCAAGCCTGGTCTACAACCGTATCGCGCACCGGGTAAGGGCTGGCATGTTCCTTTGGGACTGCCTTGCGACCTGGGGGGCGGGCTGGGGTGTGTCCGGAGAGCGGAATAACCGGGATCAGGTCCGTCGGGATGTAGGCGAATTCTTGCAGACCGGCAGGCGTGTCCTGGAAGAGGCGCCCAACGATCGCCCGGTACCAGAGGATTTCAGCGGCTGAGACCGGTTTGCGGTGTGGAAGCTCCCGGTCGCGCCGCGCCGCGCCCATCTCTCTCACCACGCCGTAGCGGCGTGTGAAGAGCGACCAGGGTAGATGTCCGCCATTCTGGATGAGGTCATCGATTGCCAGGCGGGCATCCACTGCCAGCGCCTCGACAATTTCATGCGCCAGCTCTGGCTCTCGCAGCGCTCCTGCAAGCTGTTGGGCGGCGCGTTTTTGCGCGCTCTCCTCCTCATCCGGGAGGTGAAGCTCCACCCCCCACAGCTCGGCGATCATGCGCAGGTAACCGAGGTCGTAACGCTGTAGGGTTTGCAGCAGGTCAATCATTTCAACTGCTACGGTTGGTCAACAAAGGAGATCAGCCGGGGAACCGGACTATCCGGCGATTTCCAGGGCGCCGGGCAGGATTTCTATGCTGACCTGGCGCACATCGGTGCTGAAATCGGCAAAGATTTCCCCATCGATATGGACTTTCAAGGGTTGGTTGCTCTGGATGTCCATCGTGTGGAATTGCCCCATGCGCACCTGCTTGAAGCGACCATGTGTGCCTTTAACAACTTCAGGGAGCAGGCGCAACATCATCAAGCGCGAGACATGGCGAACCCCGGCATAATCCAGGGCGCCATCCGTATTGACTGCCGCGGGTGCAACATGAAAGCCGCCGCCCTCCCGGTCGCCGTTGCAAAGGACAAGCATCATGGTCTCTTCATCCCAGCTTTGCGTATCGCTTTTTACATGGAGAAAAGGCGCATCGTGATTTAGCAGGATCGTCTGGAGCACAGCCAGGAAATAGATTAAAAAGCCGCGTAGATGAACGAACCGCCGTGAGCGAATCGTGACCGTTGCATCAAAGCCGATCCCAACGGCGTTTCCCCAGAATTACGCGCCTTCCCAGGTTGTCGCTAAAGGAGCCGATGTCGATCCTGTGTGTCTTGCCGCTGAAAATCTGGTGGACAGCCTGCTCGGCGTGCGCCTGGATGCCGAGAGAGTGCGCGAAATCATTGCCGGAGCCTAGCGGTATTACGCTGAAGCGCGGCCGGCGCTCTGCGGGGACCTGCATCAAGCCGTTGAGTACTTCGTGGGCTGTGCCGTCGCCGCCGACGGCAACCACCAGCTCGTAGCCTTCCTCTGCAGCCTGGAGAGCCAGCTCTGTCGCATGGGTCGGGTAGACCGTGCCGGTCCAATCCGCGCCGCCGTAGCCTTCCACGATGGGGCGCAAGGCAGCTGCTTCGCGCCAGGCGCGACCAAGGTCTGCGTTTGGGTTGAGGATCAGCTTTGCTTTATGTTTTGGCATACAAACGTTAAACTCCTGGGATTAGGATCAATAGTGGCTCTTGAGCTCTGCCACCGGCAAGACGACTTGCCCCTCTTCGGGATAGCCAAGCACCGTCACTTCGCTGGGGCGGTTCACCGCCTTCCAGGCTGTATACGCAGCAACCAGCGCGTCCAATCCGGCGGGGGAGTAAAGCGTTTCATCTGGCAGGATGCCTTTGAGCATCCTGTGCCGGGTGATCTCTTCAAACAGGCGCATCGGATCGGGCACCCGAATGCGGTTCTCATAGAGAACCAGTTGCCGCTGGATGCGCCCCTCCAGAGAAGCCTTCGGAAATGGGGCGACGCCTAATAGCACGGTATAGCAGGCGTGCGGATAGGCTTCCAGGTACTGGTGGCTGCTCTCGCCGGCTGGATAAGGCTGGAAGCCCAATCCTTCGAGGCGGCGATACAGGTTGAAACCCATCTTCATCCACCGCGGGCACTTTTGCTCATCTTCCGGCGTCTGGTAAGTGCTGATGCGGTGCCTGCGGAGCTGGTACTCAACAACCCGGTACTTCGTCCATCGTCCAGGGCGAGGCGGGGGGGTGAGCCCCTGCCTCACCTCTGTCAGCGTCATGGCGCCTGTGCTGGGGCGGCGCGGCGCGCACACAGCGACGACGACCTGCCGTTGCCCGGCGAGGAAAGCCAGAACGTGCTCAAGGTCTCCCTGGGCTAATGAAACCAGGCGCAAGTCCCCATCCAGAGCAGCATATGCCATCGGGCGCTTCCCGGCTGTGGGGTCGATCCCGACAAAGGATGTATTGGCGAATAGCATCATGATGTTATAACACCGTACATTTGATCTGGTGTCAGCCAATTCGGAAATTGGCTGCGCAGGGAACATCGCGCCTGATAACACAGTTGGCAGGCGTCTGCATAGGCATCCTGGTGAGGGATGGCGTACCTTTCCACCAGTTCCACCGGTCCGTTCTCCAACAAAGGTCCCAGGATCGGATGGCTCTTGGGATGATAGGACTCGCAGATTTCTTTCAGCGGAGTCTGGAAAAGGTTACCCATGACGATGCCCTGGCAAACGTGCAGATACCCGAGCGGATCGAGATGGACTCTGCCGGGTTCCAGCAGGTCCTCGTGAGGGCAGTGAGTAAACTCTTTCCACGGGTGCTTTTGAGCCAGCGGCGATAATTTCTCGGCGGCGCGGCCCGCGGTACATGACCTGTGACTCTCCCTCCGGGAGCTGACCGCTGCCAGTGAGGCACCCGGTATCGCCAGGGCGGGCGATGCTGATCACCCCGCTGGGAATCTCAAGCTGTTGTGCGGCGGCGGTTGCTCGCCGGACCTGCGCGCTCAGTTTTTCACTGTAATGGAACAGGTCGCTGCTGGCGGTCAGGTCCTGGATGAGCCCGGCGAAGGGAGCTAACCAGTGTAGCGCGTCTTCATCGCTGGTTGCCCAGTAAGCGTTGCTGACAATCCCCACCTTGAAACCCATCTCACCGGCTAGCTTTACCGCCTCGAGCAGGATGGGGTAATACAAGAACGGCTCGCCGCCTTCGAAATAGATCCACTCGATTGTTCCGGTCTCTTGGGCTGCATGGAGCACAAAACGGATCTGTTGCAGGGTTAAAACCCCGCTTTGCCAGGGGCTGCCCCAAACAAAACAGTGATCGCACTCGAAATTACAGCTATACGTCAGGAGAAGATGAAGACCCGTAAGCTTCATGGCTTTCTACCCCAGGAATCTCAGGCTAACTGCCAGTTTAGCGTAAAAAGGGCAGAATTGCAACCGGATTTGGGAAGTCTGTCATATCCAGAAGGGACACCTTCCTTTTGACGCGAGACAAACCCTCGGCTATACTATACTTGTCGGTTTTCACACAAAGGAGAAGCCTATGACCGAAACTTTCAAGCTCACCTATGCAACCATGTTCAACCCTCCAGAAGAATTGCACGTGCGATTTGACGAAGCCCTGGTTAAGCTCAAGGCAGGGTTGGGGAAAGAGTACGGCATGATCATCGATGGGAAAGACCGGCTCTCGCAGGAGAAATTCGAAGACCGCTCTCCCGTAAATACCGAGGTGGTCCTGGGGGTATTCCAGAAAGGCAATGAGAAAGACGCGCACGACGCCCTGGCTGCCGCACGAAAAGCAGCGCCGCTGTGGAGCCGCATGAGATGGCAGGATCGGGTGGCTTTGCTGAAGAAAGCCGCTGATCTGATCGACCAGCGCATTTTCCAGATTGGCGCAGCCATGGCGATGGAAGTGGGCAAAAATCGCATGGAATCCCTGGGGGATGTCGCCGAGACCGCCGACCTGATCCGCTATGCCTGTTACCAGATGGAAAAGAACGATGGCTATGCAGTGGCGATGGGGCGCGATCCGCTGGTCGGGTACACTGCCATCAATTACTCCGTCCTGCGACCCTACGGCGTCTGGCTGGTGATCAGCCCATTCAACTTCCCGATGGCGCTGACGGGCGGTCCGGTAGGATCGGCGCTGGCAGCGGGGAACACCGTGGTGATGAAGCCAGCGACGGATACCCCCCTCGTTGTACGCTTGCTGGCTGAGTGCTTCCGCGATGCGGGCTTACCAGACGGTGTGGCGAACTACGTCACCGGTCCGGGTCGTACCCTGGGGCAGGCTCTGATCGAGAGTCCCGAGGTCGATGGCGTCACCTTCACGGGCTCTTTTGATGTGGGCATGAAGATCTTCCGTGATTTTGCCAATGGCGCCTACGTCCGCCCGACGATCCTCGAGCTGGGTGGAAAGAATCCGGCAATCGTATCCCGCAATGCCGACCTGGAGCGTGCTGCCGTTGGAATTGTTCGCTCGGCGTTCGGCTTGCAGGGACAGAAATGCTCGGCATGTTCGCGCGTTTACATAGAAGAGCCCGTCTATGAGCAGCTTGTCTCTCGCCTGGTAGAGCTGACCGAGAAGCTCAAAGCAGGTGATCCAACTGATCGTAGCGTGATGGTGGGTCCGGTCGTCAATAATAGCTCTTACCAGGACTACAAGGACTTCACGGAAGAGCTCTCCCAGGGGGGCAGGTTCCTGACCGGCGGTAAGGTGCTGGTTGAGGGAGACCTGGCAAAGGGTTACTTCTGCGCCCCGACTCTGGTGGCTGACTTGCCCCTGGACCATCGCCTGTGGCAGCATGAGATGTTCCTGCCGATCACAACGGTTGCCAAAGTCCAGAATCTGGAACAGGCAATGAAGCTGGCTAACGATGTCAACTACGGCTTGACCGCCGGCTTCTACGGCAGCGTTGAGGAGACAAAGTGGTTCTTCGATAAGATCGAGGCGGGCGTGACCTACGCTAACCGTCCGCAAGGCGCAACGACCGGCGCCTGGCCAGGCTTCCAGCCGTTTGGCGGGTGGAAAGGCTCAGGCTCGTCGGGGAAGAACGCCGGCGGGCACTACTACCTGCCGCTGTACATGCATGAGCAGATCCAGACCCTGGTTATCTAAGCTCCGCGATGCGTGAAAAAGACGCCTGAATAAAATCAGCCTGGAGTTTGCGGTGTTGGTAGACCGCAAACTCCAGGTTCTATTGGGGATGATGATGTGGAAGTGGAATGTCGGGCAATTTTTTTTGCTATCGGGAATTCTGCTCCTGGTGCTTTATTTCGCTACCAGCCAGGTGAACAGCCCGATCGTATATTATTTCTGTTTCGGCGTAATTCTGCTCTTGTTTGGCGTTTATCTCATGTGGATTGGCAGGAATCCGCCCATTGCCAGCGATCGCTTCCGCTCGATCCGCAGGATGTCTGAGAAAAAGAAGAAGCCTAAAAAAGAGGCAGACAAGAAATTGGAGTGAAAGCTATGACCAAAGTGATGCCGCTATCCCAGGCTATTAGCAGGTTTGTGCAGGATGGCAACTGTATCTACGCTGCCGGATTTACCCATTTGATCCCTTTTGCTGCCGGGCACGAGATCATCCGCCAGAAGCGCAAGGAGTTGACGCTTGCTCGCGCTACCCCAGACCTGATCTACGACCAGATGGTTGCAGCGGGCTGCGCCCGCAAGGTCATTTTTTCGTACATGGGCAATCCAGGCGTTGGCTCATTGAGGATTGTGCGCGCTGAGATCGAAGCCGGCAGGCTGGAATGGGAGGAATATTCTCATTTCGGTATGATCTCACGCTTGCAGGCTGGAGCTACGGGTGTGCCATTCATGCCGATGAATCCCACAGCGGCTGGTGATTTGTCACGCGCCAACCCTCTCCACCGGACTGTCATCGATCCGTATTCTGGGGGGGAAGTGGCAGTCGTGCCGGCGTTGCAGCCGGATGTCGCCATTGTTCACGTCCAGCGCGCCGATGCTGAAGGCAACGCACAGATCTGGGGGATCATCGGCGAGCAGAAGGAAGCAGCCTTCGCTGCCCGGCACGTGATCCTGACCACGGAGGAAATTGTAGATGCCTCCATTATCCGCTCCGATCCAAACCGGACATTGATTCCGGGTTTCATCGTGGATGCCGTGTGTCCCGTGCCTTACTGTGCCCATCCATCCTACACGCAGGGATATTATGATCGGGATAATCATTTCTACCTGACCTGGGATGATGTCAGCAAAACCAAAGAAGGGGTGCAGGCATATTTGGATGAGTGGGTGCTGGGCGTAAAAGACCGCGCTGAATACTGGGAGAAGCTTGGGCGCGAAGTGCACGAGCAATTATCCGTGAAGAGCCGTCCAAGCGCGCTGGTCGATTATGGGGAATATTAAAGTGGGCGAGGTGAGAGATGACTGACCAGAACACATATTCAGCCGCAGAATTGATGACGATCAACGCCGCCCGCTTGTTGCGCGATGGCGACGTCGTCTTTGTTGGCGTGGGTCTGCCAAACCTGGCATGCAACCTGGCTCGCCGCACCCATGCTCCTGACCTGGTGATGATCTATGAGGCAGGTGTGATCGGCGCTCAACCGGCAAGGCTGCCCCTGTCGATCGGAGATCCCACCCTCGTAAGCGGGGCGCTGGCGGTCTGCAGCATGTATGACATATTTGCTTTTTACCTGCAGCGCGGCAATGTGGACGTGGGTTTTCTAGGCGGGGCGCAGATCGACCGCTACGGTAATATCAATGCTACGGTCGATCGGCGACTACAACCATCCTAAAGTGCGCCTTCCCGGCTCTGGCGGCTCGATGGAGATCGCAGCCTGGGCTAACCGCTGCTACATCATCACACCCCACCAGAAGCGCCGCTTCCCTGAAAGTGTGGACTTCCGCACCTCCGCAGGGTTTTTGGGCGGCAAAGCCGAGCGGGAGGCTGCCCGCTTGCGTGGCGGCGGTCCGCAGGCTGTGGTGACGAACCTGGGTATCCTGGAGCCGGATGAGAACGGCGAGCTGGTGCTGGCAGCATTGCATCCTGGAGCCACGGTCGAGCAGGCGCGGGAAAATACCGGTTGGTCATTGAAAGCCGTGGCTCAGCCCAGGATGACGGCAGGCGCCAACCCCTGAAGAGCTGTACATTTTGCGCGAAGAGCTTGATCCCAGCGGTATCTACCTCAAGGATGGCGGCTAAATCACGGTGCCGGATTGCTCAGTATACCCTGATTGATCTCCCGACGAACAGGCTTACCAATGTTATTTGCCCTGGCGCTTTTCCCTATTGCACTGATCCTGTTCCTGATGGTGGGGCTGCGATGGGGCGCGGCGCGCGCCGGCGGAGCGGGGTATCTGTCTGCCCTCATCATCGCCATCGCCTTCTTCGGAGCAGGTCTGGACCTGCTGGCTTACGCGCACGTCAAGGCATTGTTGTTGAGCGTGGATGTCTTGCTGATCATCTGGGCTGCCTTCTTGCTGTACCGGGTAGCCGATGAAGCCGGCGCCATCCGGACGATCGGTCAGGCGCTGCCTCACCTGACGAATGACATCGGTATGCAGGCGCTGATTATCGGCTGGGTTTTTGCCACCTTCCTGCAGGGCGTGGGTGGATTTGGCGTGCCGGTGGCTGTAATCGCCCCGCTACTGGTGAGCCTGGGCTTCACTCCTCTGGCGGCAGTCGTCATCCCATCGATCGGGCATGGATGGGCGGTCACTTTTGGCTCGTTGGGGTCCTCGTTCCAGGCGTTGATCGCCGCCACGGGTGTGCCAGGGGAGCTGCTTGCCCCGCCAACCGCCTTATTCCTGGGGGTTGCCGGGTTGTGCAGCGGGTGGCTGGTGGCGCACTCGGTGCAGGGTTGGCAAGCAATGAAACGCCTCGCTGTGCCGGTGCTGCTGCTTGGCGTTGGTATGGGAGGCGTGAGCTATGTGGTGGCGGTATCCGGTCTGTGGAACATCGCCTCATTTGTCGCCGGGATTGCCGGGCTGGTGATCTGCTTTCCGCTGGCGAGACGCTTCCGGGGTGAGATGGGAGATAACGGCAAGCTGGACGTGCGCGCCCTGCTGGTAGCTCTCTCCGGGTATGCGATTCTGATCCTCATCATCCTGATCGTCCAGCTTGTGCCCCCGGTCAAGCAGTTTCTCAACCAGGTGGTGCTGCAGGTACATTTCCCGGAGGTGAGCACCCGCCTGGGGTTTGTCACCCCCGCCGGAGTGGGGCGGAAAATCTCCCTGTTTGGGCATACGGGCATCGTATTGTTCTATTCTTCGATCCTGGCATACCTGATCTATTGGAAAGCCGGGCTGTACCAGGCGGGGGCGGTCCGGAAAATCCTCAGCGGCACCTTTTACCGCGTTTTGCCTTCCAGCGTCAGCATCCTCTCCATGGTAACGATGGCGGTAATCATGGAAAGCGCCGGTATGACCGATGCCCTGGCAAGGGGGCTGGCTGTGGGATTGGGTGGGATTTATCCGTTCGTTGCCCCCTGGATCGGAGCGCTGGGGGCTTTCATGACCGGCAGCAATACCAACTCAAATGTTGTCTTCGGAGGGCTGCAATTACAGACGGCTGTTCTGCTCGGCTATCCGGCGGCAATCATCCTGGCTGCGCAAACGGCTGGCGCTTCCCTGGCATCCGTCATCGCGCCTACCAAAGTCGCTGTTGGAGCCAGCACCGCCGGGATGGTCGGGCGTGAAGGCGACGTGATGCGCAAATTGATCCTTTACACGGGAGCCCTGGTCCTTGTGGTCAGCCTGCTTACCGTATTGGCTGTACAATTAATGTAGGGAAGCCTATGCTTAAATGGTGGCAGCAACGCAGTAATACGGTTTACCTGGTCTCTTTCGTAATCATGATGGTCTCACCTGTTCTGATGTACATTGCAGTTAAGGGCGGACAACCGGCATGGATGGTTGTCTCGTTAGCCGGGTTCATCCTGGCGAACATCCTCCTCCTTCTCGTGCGGTGACCTATGGACAAACAGGCGTTATTATCACGCTTCCGCGAAAGCTTCTCCTGCGATGCGCAGCTCTTTGCCCGCGCTCCGGGGCGGGTCAACTTGTTGGGCGAGCACGTGGATTATAACGACGGACCGGTTTTACCCGCTGCCATCCAGCGCGCCATTTACTTTGCCGCCCGCCCGACGAGCGATGGTCTTGTCAGCCTGGCGGCTTTGGATTTTGGGGAGTCCGTCTCGTTCGACTTGAAGGAATTGGATCACAAGACGGATGCCGCCGGGAAGCCCTTGCCGGTCTGGGCTTGTTATCCTGCCGGGGTTGCATGGTCCTTGATGAAAGCCGGTTACAGCGTGGGCGGGATGCAGGTGGCGTATACGTCTGACCTGCCGATCGGATCTGGCTTGAGCTCCTCCGCCGCGGTCGAGGTCGGCTTCGGGATGTTATGGAACGTCTCCCAGGGGCTGAATATCGACCGCCTGGCGTTAGCGCGCCTGTGCCAGCATGCCGAAAACGCCTACGTGGGTTTAGCGTGTGGTCTGATGGACCAGTTCTCCAGCGCTTGCGGGGTTGCCGGGCATGTTTTGTTCTTTGATACTCGCTCGCTTGAAAACCGCCCTCTTCCTCTTCCAGATGGACTGTCCATCGTCATTGCCGACTCGGGGATGCGGCGCAGCCTGGCGAGCTCAGCCTATAACGAGCGGCGGCAATCTTGTGAGCAGGCGGTGGCGCTGCTGCGCCAGTACATTCCCAATTTGCAGTCTTTGAGAGATGTATCTCCCCCAGAATTTGCCGCCTATGGCGATTTCCTGCCACCGCTGGTGAGAAAGCGGGCGGAGCACGTGGTTCGAGAGATTGCGCGTGTTATTTCAGCCGTAAGCGCTCTGCAGAGAAATGACGCGCAGAGTTTCGGCGCGCTGATGTACTCCAGCCATACCAGCCTGCGCGATCTGTACGAGGTCAGCCTGCCGGAGCTGGATATGCTGGTGAAAATTGCGCGTGAGCTGCCGGGCTGCGTGGGGGCGCGCATGACGGGCGCCGGTTTTGGCGGCTGTACGGTCAATCTTGTCGAGTCGTCCCAGGCGGGTGTGTTTATGGATGCACTGCTGCAGGCTTACCAGCAGCGGATGCAGCGCAAAGCGCAGGTTTTCGAATGCCAGGCAAGCGCCGGGGTAGAAGTGGAAGTGCTCGGCGTGTGATCCGGCGCTTCAACGGCTTGCCCACAGGCGCAGCACGCCATCCAGCCCGCCGGTGACCAGGGTGCGACCGTCCGGGCTGAATGCCAGCGAGGTTACGCCCTGGGGGCTGATGGGGCGTGAGACCAGCAGGTTCTTTTCCGCCACATCCCACAAGTAGATCGTCCCCCGGTTGTCGCTGGCTGCCAACAGCCCGCCTGTCAGGGCTGAAGTCAAGGCTCCACACCATGGACGAAGCGCCATCCAGCATGGCTACCGGCTGTGTGATCGTCCCGGATGGCTGCTGGGAGATCACTTCCCATAGCGCTACTTCTCCGGTGGTGTTCCCGGCTGCCACAAGACGCCCATCCGGACTCCACGCAACGCTGTAGTTCGAGCCCTGGCTGCGCAGGGTATGTGCAAAGCGTCCGCTCTCCACATCTCGAACGCGCACCAGCTCACCGTTGGTGATAGCCAGCTCACTCCCATCGGGGTTGAAAGCGATGGATGGCACTGCGTACGTGCCTCCGATCATCTCCGCCCGTTTTTCGCCGGTGACGGGGTCCCACAGGCGGGCGACGGCATCATTGCCCGCCGAAGCCAGCAGCGCGCCATCCGGGGTAAAAGCGACGGCGTTCACCCCTTTCTTATGGGCGGCGAACCGCAGGAGTAACTTTTGGCTGTCAAGCTCCCAGATGTGGATATTCCCATCTCTGCCGCCCGAAGCCAGCCAGGCGCCTTCCGGGTCAAACGCCAGGCTGGTCGTCCACGTGCCCGCATCCAGCCTGCCCCTGGCTTGCAAGTCGGCTGTGTACAGGTAAATCGACTCGCCGGCGGCTACTGCGAGCAAATTTCCGTCCGGCGACCAGGCTACCGCCAGTACCAAATCCCACGGAGAATATTGGATCGCGCCAACCGGTTCCAGCATTTCTACTGTGGAGGGTGTTAACAGGTTGGGATTGCTGGCTGTGGGTGAGATCGCTGGCGGCGTAGCGCTGGACTCGATGGCTGTTGCGGCTGGTGTCGGAAGGGATGCGTCGGGCGGAGGGGTTAAAGTGACCGGCGTGGACGAGCGCAGAGGTGTGGCAGTACCAATTTCGTCACCTGGAAGAGCTGTGTTCAGCGGTTGGCGACATGCCGCGGCGATGAGCATCAGCGCTGCACACAGGGATAGGCGCCGCAGGTGGCGGATCAAGGACGCAAGCCCCACAATCGCAGCGTGCCATCGTACGATCCGGAAGCCAGGAGCTGGTTATCCGGAGAGAAAGCCAGGCTGACAACCGCGCTGGGGTGACCTTCCAGCCTCCTTAGCAATGCCCCGTTGGAAGCGTCCCAGAGCTGGATGGCTGTATGTTCGTAACCCCCGCCGGAAGCCAGGAGCTTACCGTCCGGGCTATATGCCAGGCTGTCGATAACGCCGCCTGTATTTGCATCGATCAGCAGAGTGCCTGTCTCTGTATCCCAGACGCGCAGCGCGCCATCGTAGCTGCCGGCTGCCAGGGTTCTACCATCCGGCGAGAAGGCGATCTGGCTGACAGCCCCGGTAAAAGATGTGAAGATGGTGCGCTGCAGCAATCCCGTCCTGGTCTGCCAGATTTTGATCGCGTAGCGATCCGGGGTGGTGGCAACCAGCCTGCCATTGGGTGAGAAGACGCTCGCCAGCACGCTGCCGGTTTTGATCGTCTGCGTGATCTGCCAGGCGCTCGTATCCCAAATCGTTACGCTGTTGTCGTCTTCGTCTGTGTTGGTGAGCGCAGCCATGAAGAGCCTGTTATCCTGGGAAAAGCCCACATCGGTCACGGCTCGCGTGTAGTCGTTGAAGCTCCGCCAGGGCGCCCAAGCGGGCGTGTACCAGAAATTGATATTCCCTTGGTACCCTTCGGTTTCACTCCCAAGCTGGTTACCGGCAGCCAGCAAGCTCCCATCGGGAGAATACGCCAGGCTGAGCACGCCTCCCGCCGGCGCCAGGCGCTTTAGCTCGCTACGCGTTTGAGGATCAAAGACGGTTATCTGGTCAAATGAGGCTGCGGAGAGCTGCTGGCTATCCGGAGACCAGGCGATATCCGTGACAGACCCGATCTTCCATTCTGCCAGGGCAGAAACCTGCAGGCTGTTGGTCAGGGAAAAGGTAGCCAGCACTTCAGGGATAGGGGTTGCCTCGCTCACCAGGAGCAAGGGGGTAGGGGTATTCGTGGGCGTCGGCGTGAGGGTGATGGTTGGAGTGGCTGTGGGCGTAGGGGTGGGTGTGCTGGTTGGTGTTGGGCTTGGCGTCTCGGTTGGTGTAAGGGTTGGGGTAGGTGTGGATCGCGCCAGGGACAGGTTGCAAGCCGTCAGGGCATGTAACAGGAACAAAGAAACGATCAGGAGGCGCATCCGTTTGAACTTCATTACAGGTGTTCCCAGTATAAACTGCAGGTAAGCCAATTGTAGCATAAGGCGATTGCCCGCCACACGCGTGGGAGTGGGGGAGCACTTGGGGTGTGGCTGGAGCAAGAGGCAGCGCTGGATGGGATATAATCGTCAGCGTCGGCGCCTGGAGTGAACTTTCAACAGATAAGTGGAGGATGGACCCATGACGGATGTGCGGCTTGAGAACCTGGCGAAAATACTGGTGAATTACTCAACAGCGGTGAAAGCCGGGGATTGGGTTTGGGTGCGAGGGGATGTGCATTCTCTTCCCCTGGTGAATGAAGTTGTCCGTTTCGCATTACGGGCGGGAGCGAATGTCAACCTGAGCCTGGGCTCAGACGACCTGACCGAAATCAACCTGACTGAAACATCCGACAGAGCAATTGAA
Organism: uncultured Chloroflexia bacterium; assembly: GCA_963702535.1. Lineage (GTDB taxonomy): Bacteria > Chloroflexota > Anaerolineae > Anaerolineales > UBA4823 > CAVPDG01. The sequence goes on from CAVPDG010000004.1 coordinate 411,077, forward strand.
GTGGGTTTCTCCGGTTGAGAAGATGCTGATCGATCAAGTTGATGTCATGATCGCGATCTGGGGCTCCAACAACACCCGCAATCTCTCGAATGTTGATCCTGAGAAACAGCGTACCCGCATACAAGCTCGGCGGGAGCTCACTCAAACCTATATGCAGCGCTCGGCTGAGGGCAAGCTGCGCTGGGTGGCAACCAGCTACCCCTGCCCGGCGTTTGCCCAGGACGCCGACATGAGCCTGCGCGAATACGAGAATTTTGTGTATGCTGCAACGTTCGCCGATCAAGAAGATGCGGTGAAATGCTGGCAGGATATCCGCGATCAGCAGCAACGGCTGGTAGATTGGCTGGCGGGGAAGAAAGAGATCGTGGTGCGCGGTCCCAATGCCGACTTGAAGCTCTCCATCGCCGGGCGCACCTTTATCAATTGCTGCGGGGATAAAAATATGCCCGATGGCGAGATCTTCACCGGTCCGGTTGAGGATTCGGTTAACGGCTGGATCCGGTTCACCTATCCAGCCATCGAGGGCGGGCGCGAAGTAGAAGGCGTTGAGCTCACCTTCAAAGATGGTAAAGTCGTTCTGGCAAAAGCGCAAAAGAACGAGGAATTTCTGCTCTCCATGCTGGATAGCGATGCCGGGGCGCGTTACCTGGGCGAGTTTGCCATTGGCACCAATTACGGGATCAACCGCTTTACAAAAAGCATCCTATACGACGAAAAGATCGGCGGCAGCATCCACATGGCGGTCGGCGCGGGTTACCCTGAGAGCGGCAGCCGCAACGAATCCAGCATTCACTGGGATTTCATCTGCGATATGCGCGATGATAGCGAGATCCTGGTGGATGGGCAGCTCTTCTATAAGAACGGTGAGTTCAAGATCTAGGAGCGCAGCCGGGCGATTGTAACCCCATCGCCGCCTTCTTTATCGCTGCCCGATTCGTACGAGCTTACCTGGGGGTTCTGGCTTAAAGCCTGGCGCACCGCCTGGCGCAGCTTACCGGTACCTTTACCGTGGATCACACGCACCCAGGGCAGTCCGGCGAGATAAGCCGAGTCAAGATAGCGGTCCAGGGCGTCCAGGGCTTCGTCGGCACGCTGGCCGCGCACATCCAGCTCGATTCCTGGGGATGCCTGTAGCTCAAATGCTTTCGGCGCCTCGTTTGTTGGCTGCTCGGTGATGCGCGTTTTGACTCTCCTGGCTGGCTGGCGCGCTTCTGTAGCCTGCTCCTCAGCCTCGCCGAGAGCCTGGATATCTGCCAGCCGCGCCTTGACCCGCAGTGACCCCACCTGCACCTCCCCCTCTTCTTCGCTTAACGCTGTCAGCACGCCGCGGGCGTTCAAGGAGCGCAAGTAGACCCGGTCCCCGAGGCGGACGGCGCGATCCAGCATCTTAGGCGCTTTCTTGGAAACGCGCCGCTCCACAGGTTTCGCAACGCTATCCTGCAAGCTATCCACCTGTTCTTGAACCAGCTCAACCGCCTCGAGCGGCTGGCGGGCGCGCGCCAGGGCGCGGCGCGCCTGGCGTATCTCTTCCTCCAGCTCAGCCAGCGCCCGCGCCGATTCGCTCCGTGCCTGCTCCATCACCTGCATGCGTTCATCTTCAATTTGGTCGAGCTGTTGCGCCAGCTCGGAGCGCAGAACGTGAGCTTCGCGTGACGCTTTCTCGGCTTCCGTTCGAGCCTGGCGAGCCAGATCGCGCTGGCGGTGGATTTCATCGAGCAGATCATCGCTACGCAGCTCATTCGGGTCCAGCTCGGCACGCGACATGTCGATGATCTCGCCTGGCATGCCGAGGCGATGCGCGATGGCTATGGCATTCGAGCGCCCCGGCAATCCGACGGTCAGACGGTAGGTGGGACGCAGCGTTTCCAGGTCGAATTCCATGCTGGCGTTGACGACTCCCGGCGTGGCGTGGGCAAATGCCTTCAGCTCCGGGTGATGGGTTGTCACCAGTGTGGTGATGCCGCGCTCGAGCAAATGCGTCAATAAAGCCCGCGCCAGGGCAGCTCCTTCCTGCGGATCGGTTCCCGCTCCCAGCTCATCCAGAATGACGAGCGAGCGGCGGTCTGCTTCCCGCAGGATGTGGATGATATTGGTGATGTGACCTGAGAATGTCGAGAGCGATTGCTCGATGGATTGCTCATCGCCGATATCGGCATAGATAGCCTGAAACAGGCTGATCTCAGACCCGGAGCGCGCCGGGATATGCAGCCCGGACTGCGCCATAAGCGCCAACAAGCCAATCGTCTTCAGTGTTACCGTCTTGCCGCCTGTGTTCGGTCCGGTGATGACCAGGGCGTACGTCTGCTGGTCCAGCTCCACATCGATCGGTACCACCGTGTGGGGATCGAGCAGCGGGTGGCGAGCGCCATACAGACGGATGACCGATCCGGGCTGCCGGGTCTCAGAGTTGCGCGGCATGGGGTGCAGTACCGGCTGGCTGCCGCCGATGTCAACGGAGTATCTGGCACGGGCGAAGATAAAATCCAGCTCGGCGATTGCATCCAGCGACGCCAGGATCTCCTGGCTGTGCGCGGCAACCTGCTGGGAGAGGGCGCTGAGAATGCGGCGTTCCTCATCGCGCTCTGCCAGTTGTAACTCGCGTAGCTGGTTATTGAGATCAACCACGCCGAGGGGCTCAATGAACAGCGTCGCGCCGGAAGAAGATTGGTCGTGGACGATGGCTTTGATGCGTCCCTTGAATTCTGCCCGCAGGGGGAGCACGTAGCGCCCGTCGCGTTGCGTGATCAGCGCCTCTTGCAAGTAAGGGGTGTTGTGTGGGTCGGAAACCATGCGCTGCAGCTTGGTGAGCAGGCGCTCGTGAGCGATGCGCATATCATGGCGGATGCTTGCCAGCGTCTCGGAAGCCGAATCCCGGATCTCGGCGCGATCCGAGAGCACCGTACTGATGGCGTCGATGAGGTAGGGCGGGATAGCGATCTGTGCAGCTACCCTGCCGATGTGTGGGTACGCCTCGTTGACTCGGGCGAAATAGTTAGAAAGCGTGCGGGCAGAAACCAGGGTGGAGCGGATGTCCAGGAGCTCGGATGGCGTCAGAACGCCGTCGTGATTTGCCAGGTCAATCGAGGGGCGAATATCGCGCGCCCCCCCGATCGACGCCTCGGCGCTATGGCTCAACATGCGGCTCGCCTCGCTAGTCTCCGCCTGGAGAGCAGCGGCGAGGTCGAAGTCGTCAACGGGTTGCAGGCGGCGCGCCTTTTCTGCCGAAGGGGCAAATGCGCACAACCGCGCCAGGCGCTCTAACACCTTTGGGAATTCCAGCGTGCGAAGGGTCTTTTGATCCACGTTGATTTATAATCCGGTTAGTTCCAATTGCCATACGCCAATCCCGATTTTCAGCAGAAATCGGAGAGGCTGGGCGAATAACCGGCGATCCGTCAAGTAAGGAGTGTACCATAGAATAAAGGGGGGATATAATTCCTATATAATTTTATCCAACCTACCGCTATAATGAGCATATCGAATGCCAATCTCCGCTCGGGTGAAGGGGATTGGCGTAGATCAATGAGAGGAAGGGGAAAAAATGAATAAAATGAGGGAGGCGAGCGCGCAAGGTCTGGTCGAGTATGGAATGATCATCCTGCTGGTGGCGCTCATTGTAATCCTGGTCTTGGTGCTGCTGGCTCCACCGATTGCGAATATTTTCAGCAACATCATCACCAACCTGTAGGAGCCGGGCAAAGATAGCGGAGAAGTTAGGCAGCGAGAGAGGGGGATTTCGTAAAATGGGAAATTGGTCCTTGACAGTTTAGAAGTTTTCGATATAATAATTCCTTGCCATAGCCTACAAAGATCTCACCGCAAACGGGAAGATCGCTAACAACCAAATAGGACGCCTCTGCGTCAGAGACCGCAACCGGTCTCGAGTGCCGATGTCAAGAGGAAAAATTGGCATCGGTAATCGCGTCTCTAGCGTAGGCAAAGCCCTTGACAGCCATAGGCGGAGGCTGGTAAAATCCAGCCCGCTCGATTGGCAGAACCTTAACAACTGAAGAGTGATAGAAAGCGAACCCTGTTATTCCAGTTAAATCCGTGACCTAAACGTATCGCAAGATACGAAAGTTTTTGCGGAGAGTTTGATCCTGGCTCAGGATGAACGCTGGCGGCGTGCTTAATACATGCAAGTCGAACGGAGACGTTATAGCAATATGATGTCTTAGTGGCGAACGGGTGAGTAACGCGTTGGTGACCTGCCCCGAAGTGGGGGATAACAGCTCGAAAGGGCTGCTAATACCCCATGTGGTCGCGAAGGTTAGAGGCTTTGCGATTAAAGGAGTAATCCGCTTTGGGAGGGGCCTGCGTCCCATCAGCTAGTTGGTAGGGTAAAAGCCTACCAAGGCGACGACGGGTAGGGGGCCTGAGAGGGTGACCCCCCACACTGGCACTGAAACACGGGCCAGACACCTACGGGTGGCAGCAGTAGGGAATATTGCACAATGGGCGAAAGCCTGATGCAGCAACGCCGCGTGCGCGATGAAGGCCTTCGGGTCGTAAAGCGCTTTTCGGGGAGATGAGGAAGGACAGTATCCCCGGAATAAGGTTCGGCTAACTACGTGCCAGCAGCCGCGGTAAAACGTAGGAACCGAGCGTTATCCGAATTTACTGGGCGTAAAGCGTGTGTAGGCGGTTCGGTAAGTTGGATGTGAAATCTCCCGGCTCAACTGGGAGAGGTCGTTCAATACTGTCGAACTTGAGGGTGGTAGAGGGAGGTGGAATTCCCGGTGTAGTGGTGAAATGCGTAGATATCGGGAGGAACACCAGTGGCGAAAGCGGCCTCCTGGACCATTCCTGACGCTCAGACACGAAAGCTAGGGGAGCAAACGGGATTAGAAACCCCGGTAGTCCTAGCTGTAAACGATGTTGACTTGGCGTTGGTGGGGTAAAAGCCATCAGTGCCGTAGCTAACGCGATAAGTCAACCGCCTGGGGACTACGGCCGCAAGGTTAAAACTCAAAGGAATTGACGGGGGCCCGCACAAGCAGCGGAGCGTGTGGTTTAATTCGATGCTACGCGAAGAACCTTACCCGGGTTTGACATATAGGTAGTAGGGATCTGAAAGGTGACCGACCCTTCGGGGAGCCTATACAGGTGCTGCATGGCTGTCGTCAGCTCGTGTCGTGAGATGTCCGGTTAAGTCCGGTAACGAGCGCAACCCTCGCCATATGTTACATGTGTCATATGGTACTGCCGGTATAAAGCCGGAGGAAGGTGGGGATGACGTCAAGTCAGCATGGCCTTTATGTCCGGGGCTACACACACGCTACAATGGCCAGTACAATGGGTTGCAAAACCGCGAGGCGGAGCCAATCCCCAAAGCTGGTCTCAGTTCAGATTGTAGGCTGTAACTCGCCTACATGAAGGCGGAGTTGCTAGTAACCGCAGGACAGCTATACTGCGGTGAATACGTTCCCGGGCCTTGTACACACCGCCCGTCACGTCATGGGAGCTGGCAACACCTGAAGCCGGTATCCTAACCGTAAGGAGGGAGCCGTCGAAGGTGGGGCTGGTGACTGGGACGAAGTCGTAACAAGGTAGGTGTACCGGAAGGTGCGCCTGGATCACCTCCTTTCTAAAGAGTTTCGAGCAAGTGCCTGGCACTCATGTGGTGCGGGCAGGCGCTCTACTCAACTGTCTCGCAGCGGTGCAGAGACACGCTGGAAAACGAAAGTAGCTTTCTATCACTTCTCAGTTGCTAAGGTTAAAAGAATGAGGGCCTGTAGCTCAGTTGGTTAGAGCACTGTGCTGATAACGCAGGGGTCACTGGTTCGAATCCAGTCAGGCCCACTCACGAAATGGTGGTGATCCTGGGGATGTAGCTCAGCTGGGAGAGCGCCGCCTTTGCAAGGCGGATGTCAGGGGTTCGAGTTCCCTCATCTCCACCTGACTGAAATCGCAGGAGAAGAGAGCGTTTTGAGGATCGAGCTGGCTGATTGACAATAAGGCTGATTGGTGATATCGCAAGGGTATTCGACGACCCGGCGGTATGCCGGGTCGTCCTTTCTGAAAAACTGGAGTGTTGAATGTCGATGGGTGTTTCTGATCGTACGGATGAGAAATAACCGTCGGTGGTCAACCACCGAAACAACCGCAAGGTTGGCGTACCTTACTAACTGAATAGGCGTAAAAAAATAACGAAAAGTTTCGATTTCTCCGCATCACGGAGTTAAGCTACTAAGAGCTTACGGTGGATGCCTTGGCGTCAAATGCCGAAGAAGGACGTGGGACACTGCGATAAGCCTCGGGGAGCCGTGTACAGGCGCCGATCCGGGGATTTCCGAATGGGGAAACCCGCCGTTGCGATCCAACGGCGTCTCCTGGTTGAACACATAGACCTGGAGACGGGAACCTGGGGAACTGAAACATCTAAGTACCCAGAGGAAAAGAGATCATTCCCTGAGTAGTGGCGAGCGAAAGGGGATTAGCCCAAACCGTTCCAGCTTGCTGGAGCGGGGTTGTAGGGCCTGGCATATGGAAGTTACAAATCGGTCTGTTAGCAGAATGGTATGGGAAAGCCTACCAAAGAGGGTAACAGTCCCGTATGCGAAAATAGACCGACTTCCGCCGGGTACCTGAGTACCACTGGGCACGCTAATCCAGTGGGAAGCTGGGGAGTCCACTCTCCAAGGCTAAATACATTTGACGACCGATAGTGAACAAGTACCGTGAGGGAAAGGTGAAAAGTACCCCGGTGAGGGGAGTGAAATAGAACCTGAAACCGTAAGCTTACAAGCAGTCGAAGGGCTAATAGTGGGTCTGTGCGCCGGTGAAAGCCGGATGCGCGCCACTACGCCTGACGGCGTGCCTCTTGGAGAATGAGTCTGCGAGTTAATCTTTGTGGCGAGGTTAAGGGAGTGACACCCGAAGCCGTAGCGAAAGCGAGTCTGAATAGGGCGTATAGTCGCAAGGATTAGACACGAAACCGGGTGAGCTACCCATGGCCAGGGTGAAGCGAGTCTAACCGCTTGTGGAGGCCCGAACCTACTAATGTTGCAAAATTAGGGGATGAGCTGTGGGTAGGGGTGATATGCCAAACGAACTCGGAGATAGCTTGTTCTCCCCGAAATAGCTTTAGGGCTAGCGTCATGTGTTCAGTACCGGAGGTAGAGCACTGGATGGGCTAGGGGGCTTACTGCTTACCGAACCCAACCAAACTCCGAATGCCGGTACTCCAGAGCATGGCAGTCGGACTACGGGAGATGAGTTTCGTGGTCGAAAGGGAAACAGCCCAGATCATCGGCTAAGGTCCTCAAGTTCATGCTAAGTGGGAAACGATGTGGGACTACACGGACAACCAGGAGGTTGGCTTAGAAGCAGCCACCCTTTAAAAAGTCCGTAATAGCTTACTGGTCAAGTGGTCCTGCGCGGAAAACATAACGGGGCTAAGCATGACACCGAAGCCATGAGCCTCAGCTTTGTGCTGGGGCGGTAGGGGAGCGTTCTGCCAGCAGGGAAGGTCGACCGTAAGGACGGCTGGAGCGGGCAGAAGTGAGAATGCAGACATGAGTAGCGTAAAACACGTGAGAACCGTGTTCGCCGTAAGTCTAAGGTTTCCGACGGCAGGTCAATCCGCGTCGGGTTAGTCGGGCCTTAGCCGAGGCCGAAAGGCGTAGGTGATGGACATCCGGTCAACATTCCGGAACCACCCAGAAGGAGCGATGGGGAAGCGCAGCAGGGTAGGCCAGCCCACGATTGGTTGTGTGGGTGTAAGCGTGTAGGCGTTGAGGGTTGCAGGAAAATCCACAACCTGAGCTGAGGCGCGAATGCGAGTCCCTGAGGCAGAAGTGGTTGAGCCCAGCTGCCGAGAAAAGCCTCTAAGCGTTGAATTTTGGGTGCCCGTACCGCAAACCGACACTGGTAGACGGGTAGAATATACCAAGGCGATCGGGAGAACCTTGGTTAAGGAATTAGGCAAATTTGCCCCGTAACTTCGGGATAAGGGGTGCCTCCCCGCGTGAAATTTTTTCAGATGGAGCGCGGGGGGGTCGCAGTGAAATGGCTCTAGTGACTGGTTAACAAAACCACAGGTCTCTGCAAAGCCGAAAGGCGATGTATAGGGGCTGACACCTGCCCAGTGCCGGAAGGTTAAGGGGAGGGGTCAGGGGTGCTTGTCACCCTGAAGCTCTGAACCGAAGCCCCGGTGAACGGCGGCCGTAACTATAACGGTCCTAAGGTAGCGAAATTCCTTGTCGGGTAAGTTCCGACCCGCACGAACGGTGTAACAACTAGAGCTCTGTCTCAACGAAGGACCCGGTGAAATTGAAATACGCGTGAAGATGCGCGTTACCCGCAGCAGGACAAAAAGACCCCGTGGAGCTTTACTGCAGCTTGGCATTGAGTTTGGACATGGTCTGTGTAGGATAGGTGGGAGGCTTTGAAGCTGGGGCGCTAGCCTCGGTGGAGCCAACGGTGAAATACCACCCTGATTATGTTTAGACCCTAACCCCACACCGTAAACCGGGTGGGGGACCGTGCCAGGTGGGCAGTTTGACTGGGGCGGTCGCCTCCCAAAAGGTAACGGAGGCGCCCAAAGGTTCCCTCAGGCTGAATGGAAACCAGCCATAGAGTGCAAAGGCATAAGGGAGCTTGACTGCAAGACCAACGCGTCGAGCAGAGTCGAAAGACGGGCTTAGTGATCCCACGGTACTGAGTGGAAGGGCCGTGGCTTACCGGATAAAAGCTACCCCGGGGATAACAGGCTGGTGAGGTCCAAGAGTTCACATCGACGACCTCGCTCGGCACCTCGATGTCGGCTCATCGCATCCTGGGGCTGGACAAGGTCCCAAGGGTCGGGCTGTTCGCCCGTTAAAGCGGTACGCGAGCTGGGTTCAGACCGTCGTGAGACAGGTCGGTCTCTATCCGCTGTGGGCGTAAGGGATTTGAGAGGAGCTGCCCCTAGTACGAGAGGACCGGGGTGGACAGACCTCTGGTGTGCCAGTTGTCGTGCCAACGGCATCGCTGGGTAGCTATGTCTGGCAGAGATAACCGCTGAAAGCATCTAAGTGGGAAACTCGCCTCAAGATGAGATCCCTCATCCCATTAAGGGAGTAAGGCCGCAGGAAGACTACCTGCTTGATAGGCGGCATGTGTAAGCGCAGTAATGCGTTCAGCTAAGCCGTACTAATGGCCGAGGGCTTAAACTGTGGTGCGGAGAACTCGAATCTTTTCGTGATTTTAGCCTTTTCAGTTGGTACCTTAACTTCGTAAAAAGGTCTCTTGGTGATTGGAGCGACGAGGGTACACCCGGTCCCATTCCGAACCCGGTCGTTAAGCTCGTCAGCGCCGATGGTACTTGGGGGGCGACCCCCTGGGAGAGTAGGTCATTGCCAAGAGACTTTTTTAATTTTAATTGACAGCCGGTCAACCGTATGTTATAATTTTTGTAAAGGGCCTTGCGGACCTGCTCTTTTACTCGTATTGATCTTCAGCAGGTAAAGGAGAGCGCGTATCGGTTGATTCGATGATATGGACGATGTGGGCTGATGATGGGCTCGGCTGCGTCCAGATGCGCTTACCGGGCTTTTTTTTGTCTTACCGCAGCCCTGTTGTACCGCTTTTAGTTTAGCTTCTGGATGAAAGGAGGTGACAAGCGTGACATCTGTAAATCTGCGTCCCAACAAATCGCAAGATCAGTTGCTTAAGCGATTCCGCAAGAAAGTTGCCAAGAGTGGCATCCTCAGTACCGTCCGGCGCAAACGCTGGTTTGTTTCCAAGAGTGAATTGCGTCGCATCCAGAAGAAGAAGTCAATCCGGCGTATCAAGCGTCGACAATTCACCGATCCCGAGTAAACGGTTACCCCGATCGCTCTGGCTGGCAGGTGAGTTTACGGAGGTGTAGATGGCTAAAGATGAAGATAAGATCCAGGTAGAAGGTCTCGTGGTTGAGGCTTTGCCCGGCACCCAGTTTAAGGTGCGCCTGGATAGTGGGCATGAAGTATTGGCTTACCTCTCAGGTAAAATGCGTAAATATTACATCCGGATACTGCTTGGAGATCGGGTGCGGGTTGAGATGTCTCCCTACGATCTGAGCCGTGGGCGGATCGTTTACCGGCACAAGAAGTATTCCGAGCAGCCTGAAGCTGAGCTGGAATAACCGCTCAGCATTTAGCCATCCTCCTGAGTTATCTCAGTCTCTTCGCGCAATGCAAAGCGGGATGCCTTGAATGGGCATCCCGCTTTTTGATTCGTATCGTTATCCGCCGGTGTGGATTAATACGAGCTGAGCACCGTCATATAATTCGCCCGCTCATAGGTAGACGGGTCGGCTACCGCCCGCTGGCTCATGCTGCCCTTCATTTGCTGGATGGACTCGTACTCGTGCTCCACCATCCAGGATTGTACGCCATCCAGGAGCACCGGTGCGAGCTTCAAGCCTTCGTGAAGCAGCGCAGATGTGGTCATAGCCACACTGGCGCCAGCCATGATCGCCTTGATCACATCCTCTGCCGTATGCACCCCGCTGGTGAGGGCAAAATCGGTGTGCACCCTGCCATACAGGATGGCAATCCAACGTAAGGGCAGGCGTAACTCCGTGGAGTTGCTCAACACCAGGTTCGGTGTAACTTCCAGCTCTTCCAGGTCGAAATCCGGCTGGTAGAAGCGGTTGAACAACACCAGCCCGTTCGCGCCCGCCTCTACCAGGCGCCTGCCGAAGTTCGGCAAGGAGGTGAAGAATGGGCTGAGCTTTACAGCCAGGGGGAGGCGCACGCTTTTGCGAATCTCGCCGACCAGATTGATGTAGCGCTCTTCCAGCTCTCCAGCGCTGATGTCAGGATCAGTGGCCAGGTCGTACATATTCAGCTCCAGCGCATCCGCACCGGCTTGTTCGATCTTGCGCGCGTATTCAGTCCATCCGCCAGGCGTGTTGCCGTTCAGGCTTCCGATCACCGGGATGCTGACCGCCTTCTTTGTCTTTTCAATCACCTCGAGGTATTTTTCCGGACCGATGGAGTACATGCCGTAGTCCGGGAGGTAAGTCAGCGCTTCGCTAAAAGATTCCGTCCCGCACGTCAGGTCTGCATGCAGCTTGAGGCTCTCGCGGATGATTTGCTCTTCGAACAGAGAGTACATGACAATGGCTGATACGCCTGCCTGCTCCATGCGAATTGAAGTGTCAACTTTTTTGGATAAGGGCGATGCAGACACAACCAGTGGATTCTTCAAATTTATGCCTAAGTACTGCGTGGTCAGGTCAACCATGTGTGTTTTCCTTCGATCCATCTGATGAACGTAGGGTTTCGGCGAGCAGGGCGAGTGGGGATGATCTCACCCTGCTCGAGCTCGGATTTCTAGCTCTGGCTGCCGTTCTCTTCAGGCTGTGCCGTCGTAGTGCATGGCTGCCATCTGACGGTAGAGATCCCAGCGACCTTTCACATCCTTCTGAGCAAGCTGCATCAGCTGCTCGGCGCGCTGCTCATCCGACTGCAAAAGCATGCGGAAGCGCGTCTCGTTGTAGGCGTACTGCTCGAAGGGGATGGTAGGCTCCTTGGAATCGATGGAGAGCGGGTTCTTCCCTTCAGCGATCAGAGCCGGATTGTAGCGGTAGAGCGGCCAGGCGCCAGATTGAACTGCCAGTTTTTGTTGTTCCAGCCCTTTGCGTAGATCGTAGCCGTGGGAGATGCAATGGCTGTAGGCGATGATCAGGGAAGGTCCATCATAAGCATCGGCTTCGATCATCGCGTTGAGCGTCTGCTGGTCGCTGGCGCCCATCGCGATGCGGGCGACGTACACGTAGCCGTAAGCCATGGCAATCATGCCCAGGTCTTTCTTCGGCAAACTTTTGCCTTGCGCCGCGAATTTCGCTACCGCTGCCCGCGGGGTGGATTTGGATGCCTGCCCACCAGTGTTGGAGTAAACCTCCGTATCCAGCACCATCAGGTTGACGTTCCTCCCGGATGCCAGGACATGGTCCAGCCCGCCATAGCCAATATCGTAAGCCCAGCCGTCGCCGCCGATGATCCAAACGCTTTTGCGCACCAGGAAATCTGCCACGCTGCAAAGCTGAGCGGCAATGGGATCCTTGGAGCCTGATAGCGTTTCTTTTAATGTAGCAACGCGCTGGCGTTGTTCGGTGATCCCTGCCTCGCTGGTCTGGTCGGCGCTCAAGATGGCGCTGACCAGCTCTTCACCAACCAGTGAGGCCACTTTAGGCAACAGCTCGCGGGCGAATTCTTGCTGCTTATCCAGGGTGAGGCGCATTCCCAGTCCGAACTCGGCGTTATCTTCAAATAACGAGTTCGACCAGGACGGTCCCCGCCCCTCCTTGTTTTTAGTCCAAGGGGTGGTCGGGAGGTTGCCGCCGTAAATGGACGAACAACCTGTGGCATTGGCTACCATGATCCGGTCGCCGAAAAGTTGTGTCAGCAGTTTCAGGTACGGCGTTTCACCACAACCGGCGCACGCCCCTGAGAACTCAAACAACGGCTGCAGTAGCTGGGAGTTTTTAACCGCTTTAATACTGATCTGCGTGCGGTCTACCTCCGGCAAGGAAAGGAAGTATTCCCAGTTGACCTTTTCTCGCTCGCGGATGGGCGGTTGGGGCACCATGTTGATCGCTTTGCGTCCCACCTGGGTTTTATCTTTCGCCGGGCAAGCTTCAATGCACAAACCGCAGCCTGTGCAGTCTTCGGGTGCCACTGACAGCGTGTATTTCATTTCTGGGAATTCTTTCCAGCGAGCGTCCGCCGATTGCCACGCTGCAGGCGCTTTCTCCAGATAGGATGGATCGTAAACTTTTTCCCGGATAACCGCATGTGGGCAAACGAAACAGCATTTTCCACATTGGATGCAGATATTGGCATCCCAGACCGGGATTTCCAATGAGATGTTGCGCTTTTCCCACTGGGTGGTGCCGGTTGGGAAAGTGCCGTCCACCGGGAAGACGCTCACGGGCAGGCTATCGCCTTCCATCGAGATCATCGTTCCCAGCACCTCGCGCACAAAGGTCGGGGCTTCCGCGGGAACGGAAGCGCGGCGGCTCAACTTGCTGGTCACCTTGGAGACGTATTCAACCTCGAACAGGTTCGCCAGCGTTTGATCGACCGCTTCGAAATTGCTCTTTACCACGGCCTCGCCGCGCTTTCCATAGGTTTTTTGAATGGCATGCTTGATCTCATCGATCGCTTGCTCGCGTGGCAAGACGCCGCTGATGGCGAAGAAGCAGGTCTGCATGATCGTGTTGATGCGGTTCCCCATGCCCGTCTGCTTGGCAACATCGTAGGCATCGATCACGTAGAACTTGAGCTTCTTGTCGATCATCTGCTGCTGGGTTTCCGCAGGTAGCTGATCCCAGACTGCTTCTTTATCGTAGATGCTGTTCAGCAGGAAAACGCCGCCCGGAGCGGAGTACTTGAGGATGTCGTACCGCTCCAAGAAGGTAAATTGGTGGCATGCCACAAACTGCGCCTGGCTGATCAGGTACGACGCGCGGATGGGCGTGGGACCGAAGCGTAGATGGGAGATGGTTACGCCGCCGGATTTTTTCGAGTCGTAGTAGAAATAACCCTGGGCAAAGTTATCCGTCTCTTCGCCGATGATTTTGATCGAGTTCTTATTCGCCCCTACGGTGCCATCTGCTCCAATACCCCAGAAGACACAACGCACGGTTTCCGCAGCCTCGATGGAGAAACCAGGGTCAACCGCCAGGCTGTTATGGGTGACATCATCGGTAATGCCGACGGTGAAATGGTTTTTCGGCTCCACTTTGAGCATCTCGTCGAAGACGCTCTTGACCATGGCGGGGGTGAATTCCTTGGACGAAAGTCCATAGCGCCCGCCAATCACCCGCGGGTACGGGCGGTTGGCAAACTGGGCATACGGCACAGAGCCTTCAGCCAGCCCTTCGTTTATGGCGGTGACGATATCCAGGTAGAGTGGCTCGCCTGCGCCGCCCGGCTCTTTAGAGCGATCCAGCACGGCAATGGCTTTAACCGTCGGCGGCAGGGCTTCCAGGAAATGCTTGACGGAGAAGGGTCGGTACAGGTGGACATTGACCACGCCCACTTTCTCACCCTTTCCATTCAGGTACAAAGCGGTCTCGGCAGCGGTCTCCGCGCCGGAGCCCATGATGACGATAACGCGCTCGGCGTCAGGCGCGCCGGTGTAGTCGAAGAGGTGGTACTGGCGCCCTGCGATCGCGGCAAACTTGTCCATCAGTTTTTGCACGATCTCTGGGCAAGCCTGGTAATACGGGTTCACGGTTTCCCTTGCCTGGAAAAACACGTCCGGGTTTTGGGCAGTGCCGCGCATCACCGGATGGTCCGGCGATAGGGCGCGCGCCCGGTGTGCCTGCACCAGGGCATCGTCGATCATTGCCCGCATATCTTCACTGGTTAGCTGTTCAATCTTGTTGACTTCGTGAGAGGTGCGGAAGCCATCGAAAAAGTGCAAGAATGGCACGCGCGCTTGCAGGGTGGAAGAATGGGCGATGAGCGCCATATCCTGCGCTTCCTGTACGGAGCTGGAAGCCAGCAGTGCAAAGCCCGTGCCGCGCGTTGCCATGACGTCGGAATGATCACCGAAGATCGAGAGGGCGTGCGTTGCCAGCGTGCGGGCGGAGACGTGGAATACCGTGCTGGTCAGCTCGCCGGCGATCTTGTACATATTCGGGATCATCAACAATAATCCCTGCGAGGCGGTAAAGGTGGTGGTGAGGGATCCGGTTTGCAGCGCGCCGTGCACGGCTCCAGCCGCGCCCCCTTCAGACTGCATCTCAATCACCAGCGGCACCGTACCCCAAATATTCGCCTGCTTCTTTGCCGACCATTCATCTGCAAACTCGCCCATCGCAGAAGAAGGGGTGATCGGGTAGATGGCGATGACTTCACTCAGTTTATGGGCAACGTAGGAGGTTGCCTCGTTGCCGTCGATTGTTACCATATTTCTCTTCATTAATTGCTCCGATCTTTTCGAGATAGTTGTCTTCCCGTCCAGGCAGCCTTGCATAGCTGGTGGAAGTTTTTGTGTGCAATTGTAAAGTTTAGCCCGCCTTAGGCTTTTCACATAGTTATATAAAGCATAAAAATAACCTGTGGACTGTCACCCCTCATTTTTAAGCCAAGAGTTCGCCAATACTCTCATTTTTGCAAACTCACTTGACCAGCGCCTCATGCAGTTATACAATCAGTCTGTTACTAGGGGAGCACTCAAATGTTGTTAGGATATTCCGGTTTTTGGGGTGCGGGCGGGCGTACGCCCGTTACTAGCGCATAGTTAACGTATCTAAGGGATTGTGCTATACTGTGAACATGAATTCAGACCGCCATATATGGCTTGGATGGGCACAGAAGTTGCACTCCTGGGGGTTAGGAGATTGGATCGCTTCCTTATTAGAAGGTTTTGGTCCGCTCACCTGGTTAGGCGCACAGCTCGTCTATCTTGGACAACCGTTATTGGCGCAGATGGGACCCACAAGCCAGGTGCAGGCGCTGGCAGATCTCTTGGAAGATCCTGAGAATGCGCATACTTTCATCGGCATGTTGAGAGAGGAAAGATCTCGGTGAATTTTCCTGATCTCTTTAGCGTAGGCGTCCTCGGATTGGTCTTCGTGTTGGTCTTCCTGGGGCTGATCGTATTATTTGTCGTTTACGAGCGCAGCCACCAGGGACGCCCACTCCGACCGATCCCCGCTTTCGATCGCATCCGGCGCGAGATCGGTTTGGCGGTGGAAGCTGGCAAGCGGCTTCATATCTCCCTGGGGCGTGGAGGTATCACCGGTCAGGAAGCCGGCTCGGCGCTGATCGGTCTGCAGATCTTGGAGCGCATCGCCCGCACAGCCTCGATTAGCGATAAACCGCCCGTCGCCACCAGCGGAGATGGCTCGCTAGCCATCCTATCCCAGGATACGTCCCGGGCTGTTCTGCGGACGACAAGCGGAGAGAGCCAGGTTGATCCATCCTCGGGCAGGCTGGTGGGGCTTACACCCTATGCCTATGCCGCCGGCGTGCTGCCGGTGATCCTGGACGAACAGGTAGCGGCAACCATCCTTTCCGGGCATTTTGGCAGCGAAGTAGCTCTCATCACCGATGCAGCCGAGCGCAATGGCAGCCTTACGTTGGCAGGGAGCGATAATCTCTCAGCCCAGGCAGTGATCTTTGCGACCGCAGATGAGCCCTTGATCGGCGAGGAGTTATATGCAGCCGGGGCGTACCTGAATGCCGGACCGGCGCATCAGGCGAGCTTGAGAGCCCAGGATATCCTGCGCTGGGTGCTCGTGGGGGTCATTTTGGCGGGGGCAGCCTTGAAATTGATCGGGCTACTATGAAACTCTCGATATCGGTCGCTATCGCCATAGCCTTTGGGGTCATTGTCCTCCTGGGATATTTTGTCGATCTTCCCTCTGCTGAGGCAGTTGACCGATATTTTTTTGCGTTATGCTGCAATACTGGCAGCCGTGGCGCTCTGGGTGGGGTTGGTCAATCTGTTTGCGGTGCACTGGCGGAAAATCAAGCGGAGCGAAAAGGGCTCTCCCTACAGCGTCATCGTCCTGATTTCCTTCGCTATCACGGTGTTCATTGTTGCCTATTTCGGACCGACCGCAAAATGGTCGCTGTGGATTTTTAATAACATTCAAATCCCCATCGAAACCAGCCTGATGGCGCTGCTGGTTGTGATCCTGATCTTTGCTACCATTCGCATGATGCGCAAGCGGCTGAATTGGTTCACATTGGTGTTCGTCGGCGCGGCGCTGCTGATGCTGCTGGGTAGTGCGCCTCTGTTTGGTGTGGAGTTGCCCCTCCTGCACGGACCCAATGGATTGCGCGCCCTCATCTCCCAGATCCCGGTTGCAGCCGGGGCGCGCGGGTTGTTGTTCGGTGTGGCTTTGGGCACAATCGCCACCGGCTTGAGGATCCTGATCGGCACGGATCGCCCATACGGGGGATGATGATGAGCGATGTCCGTTGCCCGATGTGCGGAAAGAACAAATAGCGGCGATCTGGATGTGTGTAAGTATTGCCAGGCGCGCGTTGAAGCCTCTGGTGATCGGACCTGATCTGGGCGAGGGCTTCTCCACGCCCGCATCATCCAGCGCGGCCGGGTTGGACGCTCACCGGGATGGGGCGCCGGAATCCGGTTCGGACCTGCCAGCCTGGCTACAATCGCTGCGCTCCGATACCCCCCGAAGAATCTGGCGCTGAGACGCTACCCGATTGGATGGCAGAGACAGGCGTATCCGACTCGGATGCGACGCCGGATGATGAGATACCCGATTGGCTGAAGAGCCTGCGTAGCGATAGCGGCAGGGGCGAAGAGCAAATATTCCAGAGCGAAGAAGCCAGCAGCGGCGCAGCGGGGCAAGACCTCCCGGATTGGCTTGCGGGTATGCGCGACGAATTTAAGCGCCTCCCTCGAAGCCCCTGAAACGGGCGAGGAGCAGGTTGCGCAGTTCGGCGAGGCAGGGCAGGAGTGGCTCGAGCGGTTAGAGCCCAGCACCGCGCCCGAGCCAGAGATGCGGCTCCCGGAGAGCGGTCCAGGTGAGCTGGAAAGCCCCGAAGCGCCGGTCTTTGAAGCATGAGCCTGCTGCTGCAGCGGAACCTTTGGAGCCGCCTGAAGAGATGGATTCTGTGCCGGAATGGCTGGCTGGCTTAACGGGAGCGGCTGGCGCCTCTGAAGCGGTCGGAAAGCTCGCTGAGCCGCAAGAGATAGGTGAGCAGCCGGTGGTTGAAGAACCGCAAGCAGTACGATGTGATCCCCGCGGTGCTGATCGGCGGAGCGGTTGCTGCCTTTGTGCATGAGCAAGAGGCGGATGAGAGCCAGGAAGCTAGCCCGGGCTGGCTGGATGAGCTGGCAGAAGCTGAGACTGCGGCGGAGGCTGCGCAGGTCCCACCTGTGGATGTTCCAGATTGGCTCTCCGGGTTTGATGAAAATCCCGCACCTGACCAAGATCTTCTCCCTGCTGCCGCAGCCGGCGCAGGCGCGTTCGATCTGGACTGGCTGGAGGAGGAGCGACAAACGCTCAATCCCGCGGCCGAGCCAGGCTTGCCGAGGGCTGCGCTACCCGAGCCGGAGACATCGCCGTTTGAGTATGAGGAGGAAAACCAGCCGTTTTTTAGCGGAGAGCTGCCTGAATGGTTGGGAGATGAGTCGGAGGAGATAGCACCGCTAGAAATCGCGCCCACTCCAGGTGAAAAGGGCGAAGATTTGGAGCATGCCAGCCTGCCTTCCTGGCTGGAGTTGATGCGCCCCATCGAATCAGCAGCCTTGCCGGGTCTGGTGGCAGAACCCAGCGATAAACAGGTTGAAGGTACTGGACCGCTGGCAGGATTGCGCAGCCGTTTTACCCAGCGAATTTGAATTCGGAACGCGCAGCGCGCCGGTTGCCTATACGGTCAAGCTGCAGGTGACCGATACACAAAAGACGCATGCCTCGATCATCGACGAGCTAATCAAATCAGAAGGGCAGGCAGGGGAGCTCCCTGCACGGCGTACGCTGGGTCCTCAACAGCTTTTATTGATCGGAATATTTGCAGTTCTCCTGCTGGCATTACTCTGGCCCGTGCTGACCGGAAGCCAATCGGTAGCCCTGCCAACCTTCACAACGGAGGCGTTGGAAGCCAGCAACGCCATTGGGAACCTGCCGGCTGGCGCGCCGGTGTTGCTGGCTGTCGATTATGAGCCGGGTCTGTCCGGGGAAATGGAAGCGACTGCCAGCGCAGTTGTAGACCACTTGATGCTCAAAGGCGCTTACCTCACGCTGGTATCCACCGTTCCCACCGGTCCGGTGCAGGCAGAGCGCCTGGTTCAGGGCGTGAATGCGCTTGGGGGCCACACCTACCAGAGCGGTGATATGCTTGCCAATCTCGGATATATCCCTGGTGGAACGGTGGGTATTCGAAGCTTCGCTGAGTCTCCGCGCCAGGTGATGCCTTTCTCCGTCGATGGCTTGGACGTATGGAATACGAGCCAGCTTTCCGGCATCCAAAAGCTCTCCGACTTTGCGATGGTGCTGGTGCTCACCGAGAATCCTGCCACAGCCCGCTCCTGGATTGAGCAAGTGAAGCCCTTGTTGGACGAGAAGCCGCTGTTGATGGTCGTCAGCGCCCAGGTAGAGCCGGTAGTGCGACCTTATTTCGAAGGCGAGCCCCAGGTGGTTCAAGGGATTGTTGCCGGCTTGCCGGGCGGCGCGACTTATGAGAATATGATTGGCAGGTCCAGCCTGGCGCGCAGGTATTGGGATGCTTATTCCGTCGGCATATCCTTGATCGCAATCTTGCTTGTCGTGGGGGGCGTGATCGCCATCGTCCTGCATTACACGTCCGCGCGCAAGCCGGTAGCAGGAGGGGCGAAATGACAGGCCTCGCTCAGATGAGCCTGCCTGAGCTTGTGGGCGCCGGGCTGGGTTTGGTTTTCACCCTGTTTGTGTTTAGCTATATTTTTGGCGACAATGCGCTGTTCCGCATTGCCATGTCGATATTCGTAGGGGTTGCCTCGGCGTTTGCCGGCGTAGTCGCCTGGTACAACGTCATCTGGCCTCAATTGTTAAGACCCCTGATCTTCGGCAACCAATCGGAACGTCTTTTTATCCTCATCCCCTTATTCTTCGGCGGTTTGCTATTGCTCAAAGTGTCGCCGCGCTTTTCCAGGTTAGGCAATCCTGCTATGGCGTTTATGGTTGGGGTAGGCGTGGCTGCGGCAATCGGTGGAGCCGTTTTGGGGACGATTTTCCCGCAAATCAGCGCCACGGTTAACTTGTTTGGCATGGATGCTGTAAATGCTGAAGAAAATGTGATCTGGCAGCTCGTCAGGGGCGGTATGATCTTGATCGGAACGCTGACGACCCTGATCTACTTCCAATTCGGCGCTGTTCGCTCGAAAGGGCGCTCGGCTGCCAGACCTGAATGGCTGGAATGGCTGGGAATTGTCGGGCAAGTCTTCATCGCCATCACCTTTGGCGCAATATTCGCCGGTGTTTTTTCGGCATCGCTTACGGCGCTGATTGAGCGCTTATATTTCGTTGTGAATTTCGTGCTATCACTCTTCTGACCGGTTTAGGCAATGGCGACTTCGCGGATTAATGCTGAATCATTATTAGCCATCGATGTTGGCGCTGTTTCTACCCGAACGATGCTGTTTGATGATGTTGAGGGCCGGTATCGTTTTCTCGGCGCGGGTATTGCCAGTTCAACGGCTAACGCGCCTTTCAAAGACGTCCTGGAAGGCATCCGCCAGTCCTTGGAGCGCTTGCAGCGGATTACCGGGCGCATCCTGGTGGATGATGACGAGCGCTTGATCATCCCCAGCCGTCCGGATGGCGCAGGGATTGACGTGGTCGCGGCTACATTTTCTGCCGGTCCGCCACTCAAAGTGCTCATCCTGGGCTTGTTGGAAGATATTTCACAGGAGAGCGCCAAAAACCTGGCGCGGACAACTTACACGCGGGTTGTGGAGAGCATCGGCTTGAACGACCGGCGCAAGACAGATGCCCGTATCGACGCTATCCTGCGCTTGAGACCCGACCTGATCCTGGCAGCGGGGGGCACAGAAGGCGGCGCCTCGCAGTCTGTGCTGAAGATGTTGGAGGCAGTGGGACTGGCAAGCTATCTGGTAGCGGATGACCAGCGCGCAGAGATACTGTATGTTGGCAACCAGGCGATCAAAGAAGATGTCAAAGCTTACGCTTGGCAGGCTGGGTCCCCTTCATTTTGCCCCCAACGTGCGACCTACGCTCGAAACCGAGCAACTGGAACCGGCGCAGGTAAGCCTGGCAGATATCGCCTGCCAAATTCGCGGCCGGCAGGTCCGCGGCGTGGATGAGATGGCAGGTTGGGCAGGGGGAGGCATGCTGCCTACAGCCACCGCTTTCGGCAGGATCGTCCGCTTTTTAAGCAAAATGTACACCTCTGAGAAAGGGGTTTTAGGTGTGGATGTCGGCGCCAGCGCGGTAACCGTAGCGATGGCTTCCGGCGGGCAGTTGCGCCAATCCGTTTACCCTGAGTATGGATTAGGCAGGGGATTATCTGAATTGCTGGATAAATGCCCGCTGGCTGACATTACCCGCTGGCTGCACCTGGATATATCCGAGACGTATATCAAGGAATATATCTATACCAAGGTGCTTTATCCTGCCAGCCTGCCTGCAACCGTGGAAGATATGGCGATCGAACAGGCTTTGGCGCGGCAGGTTATCCAGCTGGCGATTAAAGACATGCTGGAAGAGGTGCAAAGCAGGAATGCAGGAACCAGGTCTACTTTGCTTCCCTGGTTCGAGCCCATTGTCGCCTCTGGGAGTGTGCTCACCCGCGCCCCCAACCCCGCCCAGAGCTTGTTGATGTTGCTGGACAGCCTGCAGCCGGTTGGCATTACCACCCTGGTTCTGGATCAGAACCACCTCTCGTCCGCCCTGGGTGCAGCGGCGGCGGTTAATCCGGTTCTGGTGGCTCAGGTACTGGGTTCCAGCACATTCCAAAATCTGGGCACCGTGATTTCTCCGGTAGGTGGCGCCAGGTACGGTACGCCGGTTCTGCGGGTGCGGATGACGCCGGAAGGTGGCGCTGAGACCACCGTGGAGGTGAAGGAAGGCGCTTTGGAGCTCCTGCACTTGCCCGTTGGGCAGCGCGCCCAGTTGCAGCTCCAGCCTTTGCATAAGTACGATGTCGGTATGGGGGGAGCGGGTCGGGGCGGCAGCCTGCGCGTGGTCGGCGGTGTTCTGGGTGTCATCATCGATGCTCGTGGGCGTCCCTTATCTCTGCCAGCAGATCACGCCCGCCGGCGTGAGATGATTGGCAAATGGCGGTGGACACTTGGTTGTTAAGTTTGGGCTGGCATCATGCTTGCAACTAATCTTATGCTCTGATCCGCCGCATGGGATGAGGATTGAGAAATGATTGCACCGGTTAGACACATCCTACCCCTGACTACCATTCGCCGGGAGCGCCTCCTGCCTATCCCTGGCAAGGTCGTTGTGCGTAAGGGTCAGAAGGTAAGCGCTACCGATTCCCTGGCTGAAGCCAAGCTGAATCCTGAGCATCTATTGGTGGATGTGGTGCGCGGCTTGAAATTAACGGAGGAAAAAGCCGACCAGGCGATCCAGTGCAAACCTGGCGAAAAGGTTGCAGAAGGAGATGTTCTGGCTGGTCCGGTGGGGCTGGGGAAGCGTGTGGTTCGCGCTACGAAGAACGGCAGGGTTATCTTGACCGGCGGTGGACAAATCCTGCTGGAGGTGGAAAACCAGCCATACGAGCTGAAAGCGGCAATTCCGGGAACGGTTATCGAGCTTCTCGAAGGTCGCGGCGCAGTGGTCGAAGGCACTGGCGCTCTCATCCAGGGTGTATGGGGCAATGGACGCATCGATTTTGGCTTGATGCACGTTTTGGCGCATGCCCCGGACGAGGTGATTAACCAGATAGCCTGGATGTCAGCCTGCGTGGTTCCATCGTGCTGGCTGGTCATTGCAATAACGTGGAAATCCTGAAGACGGCATCCGAGCTGCCATTGCGCGGCATGATCTTTGCCAGCATCGACATTGCCATCCTCTCGACTGCAGCAAGAATGCGCATCCCGATCGTAGTCATCGAAGGATTTGGCGCAATCCCGATGAACTCTGCCGCCTTCAAGTTATTAACCACCAATGACAAGCGAGAGGTGGCGGTGAATGCCGAGCAATGGAACCCGTTCTTGGGTGTGCGTCCGGAGGTGTTCATCGCTTTGCCGTCAGCCGGCGAGCTTCCGCTTCCACCGGAGACGGTAGATTTTTCAGAAGGCCAGCAAGTGCATATCGTCCGAGCGCCATATGCGGGTAAAATTGGGACAATTGTCGAGGTGCGCCCTGGCACAACGATACTGCCCAATGGCTTGGCTACCCAGGCGGCGCTGGTCCAAATTGAAGGCAGTGAAAGCGCCTTGATACCATTAGCAAATCTTGAGGTATTGGCTTAAACCGGTCAGACCCACGAGCGTGAGCGGGATTTCACCAGGAGGAGAGTGTCATGGCATTCGAGGATTTGGATACGGAAGGAACAGAAGGACAAGAATTTGAGGTGGAGGAGCAGACGCCGCCACCGGAGGAGTCCAGCAATCGGACTTTCATTATCATCGCCGGTATCCTGGGCGGAATAACGCTGTTAGCTTTATTGTGTATCGCAATCTACGCGCTCGTTATTCTGCCACGCCAGCGTACCCAACGCGAAGCGGATATCGCCAAGCTGAATGCGCAGAATACCCAGGTTGCGCTGGCGCTTACGCAGACCGCTGCCGCCAAAGCCTTCACGGCGACGCCCACGGTTACCCCGGTGCCTCCAACTGCCACGCGACCTGCCCCCACTTCTACCGCAGTTGTGGCGGTGCCGACCAACACGGTCGTTGCCACCATCGATCCCCGCACGGCAACCGTATCGGCTTTGCTAACTCAGGCGGCGGTTGTCACGCAGACGGTATTGCCCACCTCCACAGCTCTGCCAGCCACCGGTTTCGCCGAGGATGTTGGTATTCCGGGATTGCTGGGGATTACCGTCCTTCTCATCGCCGTGATCTTCCTGGCGCGGCGCGTGCGCATGGCGAATTAAACACAAAAGGATGGCGGCAATTGCTGAAAGCCGCCATCCTTTATTTACCCCTGTCCTTGCCCCATCAAGTTACACTGGCGGCTACCTGTTCTCCATAGCCAATCATGGCTTTGACCATCTCGGGCGTGCGCCCTTCAGCATAAACGCGTAAGACAGGCTCTGTACCGGACGGACGGATCAAGAGCCAGGAATCGTCAGCCAGGATATACTTCACCCCATCGATGGTGGAGATTTCAACCACCTGCTCGCCAGCGATCGCGGATGGCGCTGAGTCGAGCAGGTGTTTTTTCATCTGGTCCGTAGCTACCGGACGCACCAGGCGCAGATCGTTGCGGGTATAGAAAGCCGGTCCAACCTGAGCGAGCAAATCTTCGACGAGATCGTGCAGCGAGCTGCCGCTGCGGGCGATAATCTCAATTAACAGTAAGCCCATTAAGATTCCATCGCCCTCGGGGATGTGCCCGTGAATGGAGATGCCGCCCAATTCCTCGCCTCCGATCAACACATCTTCCTTTAGCATGTAATCTGCGATATGGTTGAACCCGACCGGCGTCTCATAGACAGGTAAGCCGTACTTTTTTGCCAGGCGGTCGATCATGCGCGTGGTGGATACAGTTCGTACCACGGGTCCGCGCCAGTTGCGTTTCTCAACCAGGTAAATCAGGGCGAGCGCCATAATGCGGTGTGGGTCAATAAAATTGCCACGCTCGTCCATAGCTCCTATCCGGTCTGCATCCCCGTCGGTGGCGAGGCCGAAATTTCCCATGTTCGTACTGATCGCGCCAGCCAGGGCTCCCAGGTAGCGGGCGATGGGCTCAGGGTGCACGCCGCCAAACCCCGGATTCATCTCTCCGCGTATCTCCTGCACTTCGCACCCCGTTCCCTGCAGGATGCTCTTCATCACACCCCTGCCTGATCCGTACATGGAGTCAATCACCAGGCGCTGCGGGTTCTCCGCGATGGCGTTGAAATCGATTAATGCGCGCAGGTGTTCGAAATAATCGGTCAGCGGATTGAAGCGGCGGATCAGCCCCATCTTCCGCGCCTGGTCGTAATCCATCAGGTTGGGACCGCGCGCGCTCCTCATTATCATTCAAATAGACTTCCACTCGCCGGCACTGCTCGCTCAATGCGGAGCCGCCGTAGGCTGCTTTGAGCTTGATCCCGTTATAACGCGGCGCGTTGTGCGAGGCGGTGATCATAATCCCTGCTACAGCCCCGGTGTGGCGCACCGCAAACGATATTGCCGGTGTAGGCGCATCCGATTGCGCCAGGTGAACGGTGTAGCCATTGGCTGCCAGGACGCGTGCCACCTCGGTCGCGTACCGGTCAGATAGAAAGCGGGTGTCGAAGCCAACAACCATCTCCCGTGTATCCGGATTGCCGCTCAGCGTGGTGCCATCGTGCCAGGTATTTGAGTTGACCGCATCCGCGATGGCTTGGGTGACCATGCGCAGGTTGTGAAAAGTGAATGAATCTGAAATTACAGCCCGCCAGCCATCAGTGCCGAAATGGATTGGCATTAATGATCTCCTCCTGTGAATTTTGTAGCCTAGATTTTATCACTTCTCAGAACGTGGGTGCAATTGTCAGAGTCTGGGACCCCAAAAACAAGATTTACCAACAACTTTTGAGTGCTCCCCTTGTCAGCAGCCCGTGGCAGTCCGGGGGATAGCGGCGGTCGGTGTGCACGAATCATGGAGATCATGCTAAAATCAAATCATGGCTGATTCGGAAATTCCCAAGTATGCAGATTTCCTTAAACAGCTCTACTTCTTTCGAGACCTGGATCAAGCCCATCTGGCGCGCCTGGTATCCCGTATGCTGCGCATGGAGCCGACCCAAGACACCCTGATTCTTCAGGAGGGAGAAGCCGATAGCGATTTCTACCTGATCTACCAGGGCAAGGTGCAGTTGAGTCAGCAGGAGCAGGGTGTAGACCTCCCGGCAGGCACCCTGGGTCCTGGTGATTACTTTGGCGAGGAAGCCTCGCTTCTCAACCATCCCAGTGCGTTTTCAGTCCGGGTCCTCTCCAGGCAGGCGATCCTGCTGCGCTTGCGTAAGGCGTACTTTGATGAGCTACTGCAGGAGTATCCCCAGCTCGGCGTTGATTTCAAGGATACCCTGGAGAGCAGGCGCCGCGCAGCAGAGAAGAAGTTCGACTGGATCGGTCTCGATGAAGTGGTGTACATGCTCACTCAAAAGCACTGGTTCATCCTATCGATGGAGATGCTACTCCCTGCCGCCATCGCCTTCTTTGCATTGCTCAGCCTGGGATATGGGCTAGCCGTTCCCGAGAACATGTTCGGAAATCTCCCCGTCATTTTTGGGATGTTGGGGTTATTGTTTGCCGGTCTGTTGGTGATTTGGCTCTATGTCGATTGGCGCAATGATTTCTATATCCTGACCAATCAGCGTGTAGTCTGGTTGGAGAGAGTGGTATTCCTGTATTACAGCCGTCGCGAAGCGCCGCTCCCACACATCCTTTCGGTAAATGTTTTTCATAGCTGGTTGGGGCGGATCATCGGGTATGGGAATGTCGAGGTCCGTACTTTTACGGGGTCCATCCTGATGCGCAATAGTGCTCACCCATACCAGCTCGCCTCTGCCATCCAGGGATTTCTCGTGCGTGCCAAGGAGCTGACGAAGCAATACGAAGCCGAGAATATGGAAAAAGCCCTCCAGGATCGTTTGCGGGTAGCGGATGATGAAGAGCCGCTCCCGTCCGAGCCGCCTCCTGCACAGGTGGCAGCGATACCTGGGCGGAGAACAGGCGTGCGCGCCATTCTGGATACGTTTCTAAAAGTTCGCTTCGTCGATGGAGCGGTGATCACCTATCGCAAGCACTGGCTGCTCCTCGTTCGCAAGTCCTGGTTGCCCCTGCTCCTGCTCGGGCTGTATACAATTCTGGTGGTTGTTCTGGCGCAGAGCGGCATCCTGGCTGGGAATTGTTTTCCAGTCTTAATCGTCATGGGCTATATCGGTCTATTCCTCTGGCTGCTTTACCGCTATGTGGACTGGAACAACGATATCTACCAGCTGATGCCTGACCAGATCATGGATATCGAGCGCAGACCACTCGGGGAAGAGAAAAAGAAAAGCGCCCCATTGGATTCGATCCTTAGCCTGGAGCATAGGCGCGAAGGCATCATCCGGTTGATCTTCAACTATGGGGATGTCATTATTAACGTGGGGCAGACGCAATTTTTGTTCTATGGGGTCAAGAATCCGGATGAAGTCCAGCAGGATATCGTCGCATATATCGAGGCGCGACGGCGGCAGAAACAGGATGAGGCGGCTGCGCGCGAGCGTGAGCGGATGTTGGATTGGTTCAGCACTTACCATACCCAATCCGAAAAATTAGAAGAGGTTGAGAAAAAGTCGGATTGGGATTTGTTTCCAGGGTAAAATACTGCATTGTTTATCAAGATAGTCTTTTGACGAGGTTGTATCGATGGCGCTACGGGAAATTGTCACTCACCCTGCTCCGGTTCTCCGGAAAAAAGCTCGCAAAATAACAGATTTTGGTCCCGAGCTGCAGTTATTGATCGATGATATGGTGGAAACCATGCGTGAAGCGCCGGGGGTCGGTCTGGCAGCTCCGCAAGTGGGTGTTCCGCTACAGTTGATCGTTGTTGAATATAGCGAAAAGGCTGAAGAAGAAGGTAGCGAAGAGCCGCCCAAACTGTATACCATCGTCAATCCAGAGATTATTCGCTATTCTGGTGATATGGAACTGGGTACGGAAGGTTGCCTTTCCGTTCCCGGATTTCGTGGGCGATGTTGAGCGGCCTTTGGCAATTACCCTCAAAGGACAGAACCGGCGCGGCAAGCCGCTGAGGCTCAAAGCCGATGGCTGGCTGGCGCGCATCTTCCAGCACGAAGTGGATCACCTGAATGGCGTTCTGTTCATCGACCGGGCTGAAAAAGTCTGGAAAGTGGAGGATCAAACGGGTCAGGTTATGCCGGCGGATTGATGCATCTCACCCATCTTTCACTTACGAATTTTCGCAACTTCGCCCGCCTGGACGTGGATGTACCCCAGGGGGCGGTTTTGCTTGTGGGGGCAAATGCTCAGGGTAAGACAAGCGTCCTCGAAGCGGTGTACTACCTGGCTGCCTTCTCCTCGTTCCATGCGGGCAACGATCGCCAGTTGATTAATTTCCTCGCCGGGCGAGATGCGCTGGCGGTCGCTCGGATCGTCGCTGATTTTCGTCGGGACGATACCCCAGGACGGGCGCACCGCATCGAGGTGCGCATCATCCAGGAGCCAAACGGCATAGCCGGTGAAACACGGCTGCGTAAAGAGGTCCTGCTGGATGGCGCCAAGAGCAAAGTGGCTGAGCTGATGGGTTATTTCAACGCTGTCTTGTTCCTGCCGCAGTCTTTGCGCGTCATCGAAGGGGCGCCTGAGGAACGCCGGCGCTACCTCAATATGACCCTATCGCAAGTCATCCCCCGTTACGCAGACCTGCTCTCCGAATACAGCCATGTTCTTAGCCAGCGGAATGCCTTGCTCAAGCAGATCGGCGAATACGGGGGCGACACGGAGCAATTGATCTTTTGGGATGAGCAATTGGCGTCAGCAGGTGCTTTCTTGATCCACGCTCGTATCCACGCCATCCAGGAGCTGGAAAAGCTGGCTATTCCCATTCATAGCGAGGTCACACGCGACGTTGAGATCCTGCGCCTGGCATATGAGCCTGCCTATGATCCGCTGCCCAAGTCTCACCGGCAGTACCGCTTGCCATTAGATTCCGCCTATGATCGTTGTGGTATTCCCGTGGAGAAAATAATCCAGGGGTTCAAAGACAGCCTGTTGCAGCTGCGTGGCGAGGAGATCGCCCGCGGCGTGACCACGATTGGGCCGCATCGGGATGACCTGCGCTTCTTGAGCAACAGCATCGACCTGGGCGTGTACGGTTCGCGCGGCCAGACGCGTACAGCGATGTTGTCCTTGAAGCTGGCTGAGGTGAGCTGGATGAAGTCCAGAAGCGGTCAGTGGCCCGTGTTACTCTTGGATGAGGTGCTGGCTGAGCTGGATCAGGACCGCCGTGTCGATTTGATCCGCCGCCTTGCCGAGGGCGAGCAGATCATGATGACGACCACCGACCTGGATTTATTCCCCGCCGATCTGGTCCAGGCAGCCACTCTCTGGCAGGTGGAGGCGGGGCGTTTACAAGAGGTGCGCACTGGCGTTTGAGCCGGCGCTGCTTCCTTTCTGCAAATCCTAAAGCTGTGAACTGGGGGGCTTACAGGGGGCGTTTGGAGGGGATACCCGCTCTTCTGGGGTAATTGGCAGGCGTTGCGGCAACTTTATCCACGATGACCAGAAATCGTTGGTCCGCGACACCCGGCAGGCTGACAGGCACCAGGCGGCGTAAGTGCCCGCCAAGCAGGCGAAACGCACGGTCGGCGGCATGGGCTTCTGCCAGCGCCAACTCTCCTTTCATCGCCAGGATCATGCCGCCGACGTGCACCAACGGCAGCAGGTACTCCGCCAGCACCGGCAGCTCGGCGACGGCGCGGGCAACAGCCCAATTGTACCGCTCGCGATAGGCAGGCATCTGTCCCAGTATTTCGGCGCGTTCCTGTACTACATTAACCCTGGTCAAACCGAGTTTTTCCACCATGTGTTTACAGAAACCTGCCTTCTTGCCGACCAACTCAGCCAGGGTCAGATGGATCGCCGGGCACACGATTTTCAATGGCAGTCCGGGGAAGCCCGCTCCGCTGCCTACATCGATGATCCTCTCCATCGGCGTCTCGCGCAGCGCCAAAAGGCAAGTCAGTGAATCGAGAAAGTGCTTGGTGCGGACTTTTTCCGGGTCGCGGATGGCGGTCAGGTTATGCCTCTCGTTCCATTCCAGCAGCTCGTGTTCGTATGTGTTGAATGCGGAAACCTGGCTAGGGGTGAGCCGGATGCTGAGCAGTGCTTGAACCGACTGCGTTAAATCGTCCACAGGATTGATTATACTCGCTTGCCACCCGCGCGAGATTCAGCTAAAATGGCGCCAGCATGAGCGCCAGGCGATGGGTCTTATTATTGGTGTTATTCGCCATCCTTCTTCCTGCGTTTCAGGGGGTCCAGGCAGATTCCATACCTGACCGGGCGTATATCGAAGGTCTCAAAGGGCGCCGGCAAAGCCTATCGCTATCCTGCGAGTTCGCGCTCAGCGGTGGATTGGGCAGCGTATTGGGGAGTCAGGATCGGAGAGAAGGGTTTCCTCTCCAATCTGCCGCGCTCGAAAAATCCAGACAAAGGATTTGTCGGCAATCCGAACGATGCCTGGGGCAATGTGCCGCCGGCGTCCTATGGCGTTCACGCCCCGCCCGTTGCCGACCTGTTGCAAGAATATGGCTTGCAAGCCGAAGCGCGGCGCAACCTGAAGTGGCAAGATTTACAGAGAGAAATCGCCGCAGGCAGACCGGTGATTGTCTGGATCATCGGTCAGATGTGGGAGGGGAAAGCCATCAAATATAAATCTCCGGATGGGCATAAGACCCTCGTCGCCCCCTACGAGCACACCATGATCCTGATCGGATATGAGCCAGGAAAAATCTATGTCGTCGATGCCTATACAGGCTGGACGCAGTCTTACCCCTTGCGCACGTTCCTGCGCTCCTGGAAAACCCTGGGTAACATGGCGATCCTCGGCGGCGCCCCGTTACCCGCAGCAACACCTCAAGGCGAAGGGGCAACGCCGGCAGCAATTTCGCCGAGCGTCTACCTGCCCTTCGTGTTCAGGTAGCCCCCAAATCCGGGTGCTTCCACGGCGATTCCCACTGAACCATAACGAAGCCAGCTCCGAAATAAGAGCTGGCTTTTGTATTCTATAAAATGGTTGATAAAGTGTTGAGGTTGGCAGTGCTACGACTGCGTCTTTTCGATTTCAGCAGCTTTCCTGGCTCGACGCTGGCGGCGCCAGGTGCGGATGCCCCAGATGAGCAGGATGACCGGCAAGACGAAGATGATGAACAGCGCCAGCAGCACCGGAAGCACGTAAATCACTACCCAGATCACAGCCTTCGCCAATCCCTGGAGTGTACTCACGAGGGTTTCGATCGCTCGGCTAGCCGTTGACCCCAATTGCCAGCCTCCTACCGTGATCGGTTGGACGGCTTCATCCGCCAGGAGCTCGGCGCTGATCGAGGACAGGGCTACGGATTGCTCGTAATATTGCATCTGCCCTTTGATCACCTCGATCTGTTCTCGCACCCTGACCAGTTCATTGTATACCGAGAGGACATCCTCGGTCCTGGTAGCTGACCCCATGATCTCTGTGAGCTGGGCTTCCGCGGCTTCCAGGTTGCGCAGGCGGGACTCCAGGTCGGTGTATTCACTGGTCACATCCTGGCTGTTGATGTTCTCGTTCTGGGGAGCCTGGTCGCTCTCGCTATGGATACGCTCGAGCGCCTCATTGAAACGGGCGGCTGGGACGCGGATGGTGACCGATGCATTGGGCACTTGCTTTCCGTTTGCCATGCTTGTTTGCGAAAGCGCTGCTGAGACGACAAAGCCGCCCATCTCTTCTGCAAGCTTGCTGATGCGATCCTTGGATGCGGTGGGGTCGGGAACGATGATGGTCAGGTTGGCGTTCTTGATCACCATGCGCTCCGGGTTCGCCTGCGGGAGGCTTGCGTCGTACGAGCCGCCGGCTGCATCTCTCACCGGCGCGCCGGCCTCGGCTGGCATTTCTACCGACGCCGACATTTCAGGCGCGCCTTGGGTTGGCGCTGCACTGGCGCAGGCAGATAGGACCGCGCCAGCCAGGATGATCATGAGCATAAGGAATGTGAGCTTGGATCTCGTTTTCATTTTCTCCTCTCCTTGTCCACCCCTAGACGCTCGAAATGACTCGCTTGTTCCCGCTACCAGCCCGCTGCCAGGCGCTGGATGTGGCGGTCCGGCAGACCGAGCGCCAGCATGCGGCTTTGCACTGCGCCGATGTCATAGGTCACCCGGCGGTATTCCCAGTGCGGATCGCTCGTGTCGAAGATGGCGTAAGCTGCCCGGGGGTCACGGTCGCGTGGCTGCCCCACCGAGCCGGGATTGAGGATCGCCCGCGGTTGGAGGAGTGAGCTGCTATCCACTTCGGGGACCTGGAGCTGAGCCAGTGTATTGGCGGAGCGCATCTGGAAGATGATCGGTAAGTGGGTGTGTCCCACGAAGCAGTAAGGCGTATCGAAGTGCTCGAAGCAGCGCGTGGCGTTGAAGGTATCCAACAGGTATTCCCATACCGGCTGGCGCGGGCTGCCATGCACCAGGGTAACGAGCGGAGTATCCACGCGCTCCGGGAGGCGCTTTAAAAATGCCAGGCTTTCCTCCGTCAAAGCGTGTTGCGTCCAGTGCAGCGCCTGGCGTGCCTCTGGGTTGAATGTGGCGGAATCGATTTGCTCCAGCGCGGCTGCATCGTGGTTGCCCAGGATGCAGATCAAGTCCGGCAGCTCGCGCACACGCTGGATGCATTCGTTGGGATCGGGTCCGTAACCTACGAGGTCTCCCAGGCACCAGGCAGCATCAATTGCGCCAGCGTGATCCAGTACGGCGTTCAGTGCAGTGAGGTTGGCGTGAATATCAGAGATGATCAGGATGCGCATTGGCTATATGGTAGCACAGAACTGGCGAAGCGTGAAGCGATGGGCGCAGGCTGATTTCAGCCCGGCAGCCAGACCTGGTACAAACCCAGGTCGCCGCCTTCTCCATCCGCGTAAAAGGTTTCAGCTGATGGTAAAACCGGATTCCCTTGCCAGCTCTGCCAGCTCGGCTTCTGCAAAGTGGTGCACGTAGCGCAAGCCCTGCCCGCCCTGTCGCCAGTCGAGCAGATAATCGCCCGGGTCTACGTCCTGCTCCGAGATGCCGGCCATCTCCCAGGGCTGGATGCGCTGGCGCAAGCGCGGGTTTTTCAGAAACTGCCACTCCGAATGGATCAATTGACCCTGCGGCTGGATCAGCGAGCGGATCTTCCCCAACAGGCTGGCTCTCGTTTGGGCGCCGGGGATATGGTGCAGGACGGCGAACGCCAGGATGGTATCGAAGGGCGGGCTTGCAGGCGCTTCAGGCTCGCCGGTCAAGACTGCCTCCCAGGTGGGAGATGCCAGGTCTGCCCGGCGGAAGCTGGCGTTCTTCAGCCCGGCGCAAACCGATCCTGCCTGCTCCAGCAGCCCCGGGCTGTTATCCACCCCGATGTACGTGGCGCCCGGGTATTTTTGAGCAATCTGGCTTGCCAGGTAGCCGTTGCCGCAGCCCAGGTCCAGGATGCGTCCGCAAGGCGGCAGCCGCTCGAGCATCTGGCGCACACCGGGCTGCAGGCGCATGCGACTGTCGGAGAATGGTGCGGCAAAGGTTTGGTAAAATTGGCGGTTAAGCGCCAGGATTTTTTGAACGGTATCGGGATTCACCCGGTTATTATAAGCTGTTCTATCGATCCGGTTAGGCGCATACTGAAAGCCATGCTTACTTAAAGGTAATTTCGATGGATCATCAGGATTGGTACGACCTGCGCCAACAGACGCCGGAAAAATTAGCCCTGGCTCGCCAGGTTTTGGAAGATGTGCGCACCGGGCGGAATGTAACCGACGCTCTGCGCCGGCACCCCCTGCCGGATGGCGGTTACCTGGGCAAGCAAATGCTGGTTGCGGCGTACCGTGAGCTTACCGAGAGCGGCGAATGGCAGGAAGACGCCCACCTCCTGGCGCGCATCCGGCTGAAGCCGGTCAGGACCCTCTCGGGCGTTACAACCGTCACCGTCTTGACCAAACCCTATCCTTGCCCCGGAAAATGCATCTTCTGCCCCAGCGACGTGCGTATGCCCAAGAGCTACCTCCCCGACGAGCCGGGAGCCCGGCGAGGGCTGGAGAACGAGTTCGATCCCTACCGGCAGGTCGCCTCGCGGCTGGCTGCGCTCGAGGAGATCGGTCATCCAACGGATAAGGTCGAGCTGTTGGTCCTTGGCGGCACCTGGAGCGCCTACCGGCGCGATTATCAAGAATGGTTCATCCTGCGCTGTTTTGACGCCCTGAACGGCGTCGAATTCGGCGAGCCTGGCAGAGGCGCAGGAGCTGAACGAGACCAGCCGCCACCGAAACGTGGGCTTGGTTGTGGAGACGCGCCCCGACCATGTGGATGCTGGCGAGATGAGCTGGCTGCGGAAGCTGGGCGTCACCAAGATCCAGATGGGCGCGCAGAGCCTGGACGATGGCATCCTGGCGATCAACCAGCGCGGCCACACCGCCGAAGAAACGCGGCAGGCTGTGGCGCTCCTGCGCGCCTTCGGCTTCAAGATCGTCTTGCACTGGATGCCTAACCTGCTCGCCGCCACGCCGGACTCTGACCGGGTTGATTTCAGCCGCTTGTGGGATGGGTTTTGTCCCGATGAGATCAAGATATATCCCAACCAGCTTCTGGAGAACACCGATCTTTACAGCTACTGGCAGCGGGGTGAGTACCAGCCCTATACCACCGAGCAGCTCATCCACCTCATCGCCGACGTGAAAGTTACCATTCCCCGCTATTGCCGGGTAAACCGGGTGATCCGGGATATCCCCTCCACCTATGTCGTCGATGGCAATAAGCGCACGAGCCTGCGCCAGGATGTCCACCTGGAGATGCAGCGCCGTAAGACAGCTTGCCAGTGTATCCGCTGCCGGGAAGTGCGCAGCCATTCCGTTGATACCCGCCGCCTGAGGCTCGATGACCTTGTTTACCCGGTTGGAGCAGCCGAGGAACACTTCCTCTCCTTTGTCACGCCGGATGACCTCCTGGCGGGATTCCTGCGCCTCTCGCTGCCTGGCGAAGGCTCGCCTGCCACGGGTTTGCCAGACCTGGCGGGAGCAGCCATTATCCGCGAGGTACATGTGTATGGGCAGTCTCTGATGGTCGGTAAGGAACAGGCGGGCGCGGCGCAGCACATCGGGCTGGGAACCCGCTTGATCTACCAGGCGGAGCAGATCGCCAGCAGCCGCGGCTTTACCAGGCTGGCGGTTATTGCCGCCGTGGGCACCCGGCGCTATTACCAGCGGCGTGGATTTGCCAAGGGTGAGTTTTACCTGGTCAAATCCCTCTCCTCCGCAGAGTAAACGTCACCTGACCTGGACAGAATCGTGACACTTTGCAGGTAGGATGATGATAAGCGTCTCTTGATTTCATTCGCGAAACCTGTCACAATGATGCTGTTCGATCAGCCTTCTTTACACTACCAGAGAAAGGGAGAACTATGAGCGCGATGAAAGATTTTCCTGGTCTCCGCAAGTTCACGCCGATCAAGCTGAACTTGCTCACTCCGGTCCCCTCGGACATCGAGATTGCCCAGGCGGTGGAGCTCAAGCCGATCGCTCAGATTGCAGAAGAGGTGGGACTTCTGCCGGATGAGATCGAATTCTACGGTCCATATAAAGCCAAGGTGAAGCTTGAGACGCTTGACCGGCTAAAGGACGTACCCGACGGCATTTACATTGATGTGACCGCAATCACACCCACGCCTCTGGGGGAGGGGAAAAGCACCACGATGATGGGGCTGAGCCAGGCGTTCGGGGCGCACCTCGGGAAGCGCGTCTTCACCTGCATCCGCCAGCCAAGCCAGGGTCCGACCTTTGGCATCAAGGGCGGCGCCGCCGGCGGCGGCTACAGCCAGGTGGTGCCGATGGAAGATTTCAACCTGCACCTGACCGGCGATATCCATGCCATCACGGCTTCCAACAACCTGCTTGCCGCCGCCATCGACGCCCGCATTTTGCATGAAGCGACACAAACCGACGAGCAGCTCTTCAATGCGCTCTGCCCAGCTAACAAGGAGGGCAAACGAAGGTTCTCCGGCTCCATGTTGCGCCGGCTGAAGAAGCTGGGGATCGAAAAGACCGACCCCAACGAGCTGACCCCTGAAGAGCGGAGCAAGTTCGCCCGCCTGGATATCGATCCCAACGGCATCACCTTCCGCCGCGTCGTCGATACCAACGACCGCTTCCTGCGCTCCATCACCATCGGGCAGGGACCGGAAGAGAAGGGCATGACCCGCGAAACGGGTTACGATATCACCGTCGCCAGCGAGATCATGGCGATCCTGGCGCTGACCAACGACCTCGCCGATATGCGCGAGCGCTTCGGCAAGATCGTCATCGGCACCAGCAGGGCAGGCGAGGCGGTTACCGCTGAAGATCTGGGTGTGGCTGGCGCGATGACCGTCCTGATGAAGGACGCCATCAAGCCGACCCTGATGCAGAGCCTGGAAGGCACGCCGGTCTTCGTCCATGCCGGTCCCTTCGCCAACATCGCCCACGGCAATAGCTCGATCATCGCTGACCGCATTGCCCTCAAGCTGGCGGACTATGTCGTCACCGAGTCGGGCTTCGGCGCCGACATCGGCATGGAGAAGTTCTTCGACATCAAGTGCCGCTATTCAGGGCTCATCCCCAACGTGGTGGTCCTGGTTGCCACCGTGCGCGCCCTGAAGATGCACGGCGGTGGACCTAAGGTGGTGGCGGGCAAGCCCTTGAACGCGGCTTACACCGAGGAAAACCTGGACCTGCTGCGCGCCGGTCTTGGGCAACCTGCAGCATCACATCAAGAATGCCCTGGGCTACGGCGTGCCCGTCGTTGTGGCGGTGAACTCCTTCGCCTCCGACACCAAAGCCGAGGTCGAGCTGGTGCGCGAAGCAGCCCTGGCTGCCGGCGCAGAAGATTCGGTCGTGGCAACCCACTGGATGCACGGCGGCGCCGGTGCGGTCGATCTGGCTAAAGCGGTTATCAAGGCTGCTGAGAAGCCCAGCAACTTCAAGTTCCTCTATCCCCTCGAGTTCTCGATCAAAGAGAAGATCGAGTGCATCTGCAAGGAGATCTACGGCGCAGATGGTGTAGATTACCTGCCCGAGGCAGAGGCTAAGATCGCCCTTTACACCCGCCTCGGCTTCGATAAGCTGCCCCTGTGCATGGCAAAGACGCACCTGAGCCTGAGCCACGATCCGAACCTGAAGGGCGTGCCCAAAGGCTTCCGCGTTCCCATCCGCGACATCCGCGCCTCGGTTGGCGCCGGCTTCCTCTACCCGCTCCTTGGCGAGATGCGCACCATGCCCGGGCTGCCGACCCGCCCCGTGTTCTACGATGTCGATCTCGACCTCGAGTCTGGGCGCGTGTTGGGTCTCTTCTAGTTCCCCGAATTTCCGATCATCAGGACAGACTGGGCCTTCGCCCGGTCTGTCTTTTCTTAATAGGGGATCGCTGCAGGTTCAGTGGAAATCGCCGTGGAATTACCCCCAAATTCGGACATCGTCACGGTAAATCCCAATGAGCCTGGATGCATAACCTATAAAACCGTAAGGTTTATCCCGAAAAAAGTGCTCTATAATTTTGAATACGGGGTTTCTTGATCGCGAAAGCACGCTTAAAGGGAGCCAATCCAGGTGCAAGATAGGTCCTCACCCCCCATCGCGCGGGGGACGAAATTGATGTCCGTATTAAATGCAGCCTCCGTTTCGCTACAAAGCTCGATCTGTTCTGAGATGGAGGTCTATCGCGCCGTCAGTGAGCAGATCATGCAGCTCGGCTTGCGCGGCGGATTGAGCCTGCTGGATGAGACTGGCACGCGGTTGACCCTCCGCGCCGTTGCTCTCCCTGCGAGCACCATCCGCGCCCTCGAGAAGCTCACCGGATGTCCGTTTGGGCGGCTATACCTTCGAGGTTAACCAATCGGAGCTGTACCGGAAGGTCATCGAAAGCGGCGAGACCCGGTTTTCTGCAGACAGCAGCCGCCTACGGTGGATCTGCTCCCTGCCAGGATTCGCCCGTTTGCCGGGCAGGTTTTGAAGGTGCTTAGGCTCTCCGC
This sequence comes from uncultured Chloroflexia bacterium, assembly GCA_963702535.1. Lineage (GTDB taxonomy): Bacteria > Chloroflexota > Anaerolineae > Anaerolineales > UBA4823 > CAVPDG01. Next base: position 448,407 of record CAVPDG010000004.1, read on the forward strand.
CGGCTATTCACACACCGATCAAATCCAGAAGCAAGGTATTGGGCGTTCTCAACATCGTTGGGGATGCGCTCACCCTCGAGGATATCCCGGCTGTGGAAGCCATTGCCACCCAGGTGGGCATCGCCATCGAGAATGCGCACCTGTTAGCGTGGGCGGAGACCGAGCGGCGGCACCTGCAACTCTTATTCGACATCAACCGGGCGCTGGCTTCCAGCCTGAACCCGGATGACATCCTCGACCGCGCCATCAGCCTCACCTGCCAGGCGTTGGATGGCTCGGGTGGGCAGGCGTACCTGTATGCGCCGGAAGAGGGGCTTCTCAAGCTGCGGGCGTTGTCCGGCGAGATGTCTGCCTACTCACGCCAGGAGCTGGCGCAGCGCGTCTCATTGCGCCTGGGGGAGGGGCTGGCAGGCTGGGTAGCGCACTCTCTTGAGCCCGCCCTCGTCCCCGATGTTGCCTCAGACGCGCGTTGGCTGCACATCGCTGGCATCGATGATGGCGTGCGCGCGGTCATCAGCGCCCCCGTCATAGTCGCCGAGCAGCTCCTGGGGGTGATCTCGGTGCTCAGCCCTCAGCCCGGTTTATTCGATCAGGAACATCTGGACCTGCTCTCCGCAATCTGCCAGGAGATCGGGCTGGCGTTGAGCAACGCTTACCAGTACCAGCGCATGCAGCGTCGCCTGGCGGAGACCACCCTCATCCAGAATCTGGCGGAGATCTTCAACCAGCGCCTTGACCTGCAAAGCTTGCTGGATGAAGTGGTCCTGCAGCTTGTCCAGCGCTTCGGATATCCCCGGGTGGAAATCTACCTGGTGGAAGAAGATGGCTTGCTACAGCGCGCCCATTACGGCAAAGAGCCAAAAATATCGAAGATACCCTTTTCCCTCGGTGTGTTGGGGCGGGTGGCGCGCACCGGTCAGGCTGCCCTGGTGGTGGATGTAACCAAGGACCCCGATTATTACCCCTGCGTGGGAGAGACCGTGGCGGAGCTCGCCGTGCCCATCTGCCAGGGACCCGTGGTCATCGGCGTGATTAACATTGAAGCCGATCAATTTGGGGTGCTCACCGAGCAGGACCGTGACCTGCTCCAGGTGCTTGCCGGGCAGGTCTCGATCGCCCTGGAGAATGCCGTGCTTTACGAGCGTGTCCGCCTGCACGCTGAGGAGTTAGAGGGGACGGTAGCGCAGCGCACGTCTGAGCTGACCGAGCTCTATAAGCTCAGCCAGGAGATCGGCTACACCCTGTCCTTCGAAGGGCTGATGCGCTTGTTGCTCGGTCACCTGCGCAGCGCCATGCGCGCCGAGCTGGCGGCGGGCGGCTTGTACTTCGCCGGCTACAACTTCCAGTTTATCGAGACCGGCAAACCGGTCGCCCCGCCTGCCATGTCTGCGTTGCGCGCATACTGGCGCGCCGCGCTTGAGTCGCAGGCGAAGATTAGCCCCAACTGGGATGAGTTATCCATCGAGGTGCTCTCAGCTGGCGATTTCAACGCCCGCGGCGCCCCCATCAGCCAGGTCGGCAGGCTGATCCACGCACCCATCCTCATCGGCGATGAGCTCGTAGGGCTGCTGATCGCTGCCTTCGAAGAGGACCAGGGTGATGCGGGCGAAGAGATCCGGCTGTTGGGCACCTTCGCCCACCAGGCAGCCATCGCTGTCCAGCGCCTGCGCGGCGTGCTGGCGGAAGAACAGAAACGCCTGGAAAACCTGGTGGAGCACTTGCCGGTCGGCGTCTTGCTGCTGGATGAGGATTACCGCCTGCTCATGGCAAACCCTCTGGGAAAAGCTTTCCTCTCCGTGTTAAAAAGCGGGAATGTCAATGGCAGGCTTTCTCGCCTGGGTGCGCAGCGCATTGCCGACTTGCTGGCGCGGCACTCCGATTTGCTGCCGGTGGAGATCACCACGGAGGGCAACCCGCGCCGCATTTTCGAAGTGCAAGGGCGAGCAGTGGGCAAAGAACAGCGCCAGTGGGTGCTGACCTTGCGTGAGGTGACCGAGGAGCGCGATGTGCAATCGCGCATCCAGATGCAGGAGAGGCTGGCGACCGTCGGGCAGATGGCGGCAGGGATCGCCCATGACTTCAATAACATCATGGCAGCGATCCTGGTTTATACCGACCTGATGCGCAGCGATGCCGAAATGCCCGCCACCGCCCGCAACCAGCTCGGCATCATCCAGCAGCAGGTGCAGCGCGCCTCCAGCCTGATCCGCCAGATCCTGGATTTCAGCCGCCGCTCGGTGATGGAGCAGAGCTCGCTCGACCTCCTGCCCTTCATCAAAGAGCTGGACAAGATGCTGCGGCGGGTGCTGCCGGAGACGATCTCCCTGCGCCTCTCATACCAGCCTGGCGCCTACGTGGTCAACGCCGATCCCACCCGCCTGCAGCAGGCGTTGATGAACCTGGCGGTGAACGGGCGGGATGCCATGCCGGAGGGCGGTAGCCTGCTGTTTGCGCTGGACCGTTTCGAGCTGCTGCCGGGCGAGACACCGCCGGTCGCCGAGATGCAGCCCGGCAAATGGATCCGGATTTGCGTGGCAGATACCGGCGTCGGCATTCCGCCTGAGAGCCTGGCGCATATCTTCGAGCCGTTCTACACCACCAAGCCGGTCGGGCAGGGTACCGGTCTCGGTTTGGCTCAGGTGTATGGCATCATCAAGCAGCACGACGGCTACATCGATGTGCAAAGCCAGCTTGGGCGAGGCGCATCCTTCAATATCTACCTGCCGGCTCAGGAGGCGCTGCAGCCTGTCATCCAGACTTCCGAGCCCCCACTTGCCCTGCACGGCGCTGGGCGCAGGGTGCTGGTGGTCGAAGATGACCATGCCACCCTGGCAGCCATCCGCGCCCTGTTGGAAGCCCATCATTACCAGGTGCTCACGGCTTCGAACGGCGCTGAAGCCTTGAAACGCTATGAATCCTTGCTGGGGTCGGTCGAGCTGGTGGTGAGCGATGTGGTCATGCCCCAGATGGGCGGTCTAGCGCTGTACCGCGAGATCTCGCAGCAGTGGCCCCAGACAAAAATCCTCTTCATTACCGGGCACCCGTTGGGCAAAGAAAGCCAGGAACTGCTCGAAAACGGGAGCGTCTCCTGGCTGCAAAAGCCGTTCTCCGTCCAGCAGTTCAACCAGGCGGTGCTGAGCCTGGCAGGCTGAAAGGGGATTTTCTATTCAGTTTACTTGGCGATCAATCCAATGACCCAGGTAAAGATGATGATCACCGCGATCACCCCGAAGATGATCTGCTGCCTGCGCATGCGGCGCTGCTCGTAATTGTTGGATGAACTACCCTTCTTACTTGCCATTCTATTCTCCCTGCTGAAGTTTCAACGGCGTGATTATACACGAATACCCATCTTCAGGTCAGGTTAGCTTTGATCCCCTGCGCCAGTTTTGGCGTGATGCCGGGGATGGCGATTAGCTCCTCGATGGAAGCATCCTGGATATCTTCGATCGAGCCGAAGTGGCTGAGTAGCTGCTTGCGCCGCGCCGGTCCGATGCCCGGGATCGTTTCCAAGCGGGATGCCAGTCCTTGCTTGGTGCGCAGGTTGCGGTGCGAGGTGATGGCGAAGCGGTGGGCTTCATCGCGCACGCGCTGCACCAGGTAGAGCCCCTGCGAGTGGCGCGGCAGCATCACCGATGCCGGGCGAGCAGGCAGAAACAGCTCCTCGTTCTGCTTGGCAAGCCCCGCTACGGGCACCTTGCCCAGCAGCCCAAAGCGCTCCAGCACGGCAACCGCCCGGCTGAGCTGCCCTTTGCCCCCGTCCACCAGCAGCAAGTCGGGCAGCAGGGAAAAGGCGGCGTCTGGCTTCTTGCCCGGCGCCTCCGCCAGCTCCTGCGCCGCCTGCCAGCGGTTGAAGCGCCGGTTGAGCGCTTCTTCCATGCTGGCGAAATCGTCCGGACCCACCACGCTGCGGATGTTGAAGCGGCGGTAGTGCCCTTTCTTGGGCACGCCCTGCTCGAAGACCACCATGCTGCCCACGGCAGCCGTGCCCTGGGTGTTGGAGATATCGAAGCACTCGATGCGGTTGGGTGGGGTGGGCAAGCCCAGGGCAGTTTGCAGCTCGGAGAGCGCCTGCTCCTGGCGATGGGTATCTGCCTGCCACTGCGCTTTGAGGGCTGCCATGGTCTCGGCGGCGTTCTCCGCCGCCATCTGGATCAGCTCCTGTTGCGCTCCCTGGTGTGGCACCAGGATCTCCACCTTGTTCCCCGAGCTTTTCTGGTTGAGCCACTGGCGGATGATCTGCGCCTCTTCCACCTCCTGCGGCAGCAGCACCTGGGCGGGGACGTTGGGCGCCTGGTCGTAGAACTGCTTGAGGAAGGCGGTGATCACGCTGGCGTCCGGCGTGTCTTCCGTGCCTTCCATCAGGAAGTAATCTCTGCCGATCAGCTTGCCGCTGCGGATGAAGAAGACCTGGATGCAGGCTTCGCCGTCTGAGCGCGCCATGGCGATGACATCCGAATCGACGTACTCGCTGGAGATCACCTTCTGCCGCTCCACCACGTTCTCGATGGCGCGCAACTGGTCGCGGATGGCGGCGGCTTTTTCGAAGCGCAGCTCATCGGAGGCTTTCTGCATCTCAGCCTGCAGGCGGGTGACCACCGGCTCGGTGCGACCCAGCAAGAACTGGCACAGGTCATCGATCATCTGGCGGTAGCCCGCCTGGTCCACCGCCCCGATGCAGGGTCCGGTGCAGAGCTTGATATCGTAGTACAGGCAGGCGCGCTCATCCTGCCCGGTGATGACCCGGTCGCAGGTCAGGTAAGGGAAAATACGCCGCAGCACGTCCAGCGTCTGGTGCACCGCCCACACGCTGGTGTAGGGACCGAAGTAGCGCGAGCCGTCTTGCGTCATCTGGCGCGTCACGGTCAGCCTGGGGTAGGGATCAGCCCAATGGACTTTGATGTACGGGTAGCGCTTGTCGTCTTTCAGGCGGATGTTGTAGTGCGGGCGGTGCTTCTTGATCAGGTTCATCTCCAGGATCAAGGCTTCCAGCTCGGAATCCACTACGATCCAGTCGATGTCGCTGATCTTGCGCACCAATTGCTGAGTCTTGGGGTCTTGGCGGGCGCTGCTGTGGAAGTAGGAGCGCACGCGGTTGCGCAGGTTGATCGCCTTGCCGACGTAGATCACCTTGCCAGCCTGGTCTTTCATGATATAGCAGCCGGGCTTGGTGGGCAGGGTATCCAGCAGGGCTTCAAGGGAGGCAGGAGCGTTCATGGCAGGATCATTTTAACATGAGATGTGGGGCATCCAAAAATAGCACTATAATTAGCGCATGACCCCACAAAAGATCGAGATAACCATTGGCGAGCTGCTGCGCAGCCGCGGGCTGCACCTGGCAACGGCTGAATCTTGCACAGGGGGGCTGATCGGGCACCGCCTGACGGCTATCCCCGGCTCGTCGGATTACTACCTGGGCGGTGTGATCGCCTACGCCAACGCGGTGAAAGTATCGGCGCTGGGTGTGCGCCAGCAGACGCTGGACGAGAGCGGCGCAGTCAGCCGCGAGACGGCGTTGGAGATGGCGGGCGGCGTGCGGCGGGCGCTGCGCGCCGATATCGGGCTTTCGGTGAGCGGCGTCGCCGGTCCGGGGGGCGGCACGCCGGAGAAGCCGGTGGGACTGGTCTGGATCGGGTTGATCGCCCCCCAAGCCATCGCCGCCCGGCGCTTCCGCTTTACCGGCGAGCGCAACCAGATCACGACGCAGGCGGCGCAGGCAGCCCTCGATCTGCTGGAGGATTACCTGCAGGGCAAGCTGGCAGGCGCCGGGGACGCCATCCAGGTCAGCCGCGAGCCGGGCGTGCCGGTGGATGTGCAGGCGCGCTCCAACGCGCAGGGGCAGGTGTTGCCGGTCAGCCTGGCGCTGGATGGGATCCGCTACCGGGTGGAATTGATCGGCAGGCGCTGGCAGGACGCCGAGGGCGAGCATATCCTGGTGATGATCAAGGGCGGCAAGGTCTTCGAGCTGCTGCACGCCACCCCTGGCGGGGCGTGGAGCGCCCGCGAGACGGGTAAAACCAAGCCGTCTGGCGTGAATCAGCCCAAACGGGCGCGTTCTTCTTCCACGATCTTCTCCTCCAGCTTGCGGAAGAGCGGGGCGGGCTCCTTGAGCGCCTGCCCGGCGGGGAGCTGGCTGGGCTGCCAGCTCCCGCTGGCGGCGCCCGGCTGGTAGCGCAGCACCGTGTGCTCGCCCAGCGAGTCGCTGCGGGTTTCCACAATCGCTTCGCCGAACAATGGCTGGGTATACCCCAGGTAGCTGTGCAGGCGCTCGCTGGTGAAGGGCAGGAAGGGGGCGAAGAGCACCTTGAGCGAGTCGATGGCGCGCAGGGCGATGTAGATCGTGGTGGCAGCCGCTGTGCGGTCGCTCTTGATCTCGAACCAGGGGGCGGCAGTGTCCAGGTACTTGTTGACCTCCGTCGCCAGGCGCATGGCTTCGCTGAGCGCAGCCCGCAGGCGGGCGGCGTTGAGCTGCTCGCCCACCGAGGCGAAGCCGGCTTCAACCGTCGCCAGGATCTCACGGTCGCGCGGGCGCAGCTCGTAGGGCGTGGGCACCACGCCCTCCCAATTGCGGTAAGCAAAAGAAAGCACGCGGTTCGCCAGGTTGCCCCAGGTGGCCACCAGCTCGTTGTTGTTGCGGTTGTAGAAATCCTGCCAGTCCCAATCGGTGTCGCGGCTCTCGGGCATGTTGGCGGTCAGGTAGTAGCGCAGCGGGTCGGGATCGTAGCGCGAGAGGAAATCCAGCCCCCAGATCGCCCAGTTGCGGCTGCCGGAGATCTTCTGCCCCTCCAGGTTGAGGAACTCGTTGGCGGGCACGTCGTAGGGCAGGACGAGCTGGCTGCCCTCGGCGCCCTCGAAGAGCTTGCCGAAAGCCTCGCCGGCGCCGATGAGCTGAGCGGGCCAGATGACGGCGTGGAAGGGGATGTTATCCTTGCCGATGAAGTAGTAGGAGCGCGCATCTGGGTTGGTCCACCAATCGTGCCAGGCATTCAGGCTTGCCGTTGATCTGCGCCCACTCGATGGCGGCGGAGAGGTAGCCGATGACCGCCTCGAACCACACGTACAGGCACTTGCCCTCCCAGCCCTCGCACCGGGACGGGGATGCCCCAATCCAGGTCGCGGGTGATGGCGCGCCCGTGCAGCTCGTTCGGCCAGGATCTGCCCTAAGGACTGGCGCAGCACGTTGGGGCGCCAGGTAGCCCTCGCGCTGGCGCAGGAACTCGACGATGGCGGGCTGCAGCTTGCCCAGGTCCAGGTAGAAGTGCTCGGTCTCGCGCAGCTCGGGGGTCGAGCCGTCGATCTTGGAGCGCGGGTCGATGATCTGGGCGGCGTCCAGCAGGTTGCCGCACTGGTCGCACTGGTCGCCGCGGGCGTTGGCGTAGCCGCACAGGTAGCAGGTGCCCTCCACGTAGCGGTCGGGCAGGAAGCGCCCCTGGGTGGGGGCGTACCACTGCTTCTCGCGCTGGGTGTACAGGTAGCCGTTCTGCTGGAGGGCCAGGAAGATGGCCTGCGAGACCTTGAAGTGGTTCTCGGTGTGCGTGCTGGTGAACAGGTCGTAGTTCAAGCCCAGCTTCTGGAAGAGCTCGATGAAGCGGCTGTGGTATTTCTGGTAGACGAGCAGGGGCGTGCTCTCTTCGGCGTCGGCGCGCACGGTGACCGGCGTGCCGTGGGCGTCGGAGCCGGAGACCATGATCACCCGGTTGCCGGACAGGCGCTGGTAGCGGGCAAAGATATCCGCCGGCAGGTAAGAGCCGGTGATGTTGCCCACGTGGATTTCGGAGTTGGCGTAGGGCCAGGCGACGGCGACCAGGATGTTCTTGGACATGGCACACTTCCTCGTTCAGGTTTCGTTTCTTGCCCGGTTAATGCCGGCAAGACAAAAAAAGGCTGCCCGGGATTGGACAGCCTGAGGTTACCACCCAGAGGCGGGGATCAAGCCTCGACCCCGCAGGCTGCCCGGAGAGGGGCAGGCATGACCATGGTGCGGATCATCATAGAGGAGAAAAGGCTGCGGGTGGGCATGATCTCGTTCTCAGGCTTGCGATTGGGGTAAGTCTAAACGGGGGAGGGGGATTTGTCAAGGAGGGGGGAAAAGAAACGAAAAAGCGGTGTCCAGGAATATCCCAGCCGAGGCGGGTACGTTCACAAGGGAAGTTACCGTCCACGAATGAACAGCCACGAATGCACGAAGGGGGGCATGGCTTGTGCTCGGTGTCTCGGGTCACGATTGCAGGATAGGTTAAGGGCTAAAAGCGCATATTCTTACAGGGGATCATTTAAGGGCTGGCAGTCGCCGCGCCACGCGGGAGCTTACAGGACTGTGATTGGAGAATTCGATGACATCCGGTAAGATAGGAGCATGGATAGCATCGCCGTGCTCATCATCGCCGGATTTGTGTTGCTGTTCGGCGGGGTATTCGTGTACACCATGCGCAGCAGCGCAAAGGGGCGCGCCCGCAAAGCAGCAGGCGGCTCAGGCAGCCGGCTTCAAGTCCCTGCCCAGCCCCCCGGCGGAAATCAGCGCCCGGATATTCGATCTCTACGCTCGACCGGGGCGCACGCGCTTCCGGCTGCAAAACGTCTCGCAGAAGAGCTTCCCGGACGGGGAGATGTTCCTGTTCGACCTGGAAGAGACCTCCGGGGAGGATACCACCCGCTTGCAACGCAAGATGTGCTCTTCGTCTCCCGGAATTTGCGCTTGCCGCGTTTCTCGCTGATCTCCAAGCTGGAGGAGGGCGGCAAGTTGGGCAAGGCAGCCAACCGTGTGCTGCAATGGGCGGCAGACAGGCAGGGTCTACCGGTCGAGCCGCTCGGTCACGAGGAGTTCGACCGGCGTTACTGGGTATCCGCGCCCGACCTTGAAGCCATGCGCGGCTTTCTGCTGCCCGACCGGGTGGAGCAGCTGGCAAGCACTCGGTACTACGCCCTGGAGGCGGGGGGCGATGCCTTTGCCTTCTCCCACAGGCAGGTCCCCAAGTTGGAATGGGCAAATGCCAGCCCCGGCGTCCCGGAGCTCAATGAGAAAATCCGGGGCGGGATGCAGCTTTTTAACTGGCTGGCTTCGAGCGATGAGGGCTCCCCAGACCGTTCCCCACCCACTGAACTCTCCGGCGAATGGCAGGTGCAAGCGGAGGACGAATGGGTCAAACCTGCGCCAGGCGCCAAAGTCCCGCGCTTCGCAGCGATGGTGCAGAGCATCGGATGCATGCTGCCCTTTGGGGTGATCTGGACGCTTTTCTCGGCAACCTTCCTGGTGGTGGGCATGGCTAGCTACTCCAACGAACGGCGGGCATACGACCTGCTCAAGCGGGAGGGGGTGCGCTCCATTGCAACGGTGACCGAGTACTATACCATTCGGGACGATGAGGACGGCACCACTTACTACGCAGGTTACACGTATCACGCGCCGGTCTCGGGAGCGGTTACGCAGCTCTCGAGCACGGAAAGAGTCTCGAGGGATTTTTATGACGGGCTGGAAAAAGGGATGGGGATTGAAATCCGCTATGCGGAATCGCAGCCTGAAATCTCGCGCATCGAGGCAGGCTTCAGCCCGCCGGGTCTGATGCTGCCGGTTTGTTTTGGCGGCATGGGCTCGGTGTTCACCCTGATCGGCTTGGGATTGATCGGCGGGGCGTTGAGATCCACCTGGCAAAACCGTCCACGAATGTGAAGCCACGAATGAACAGCCACGAATGCACGAATGGGCGCCGTACGCGGTGAATTCGTGTATTCGTGTGAAATTCGTGAATGGTTTTGCCTATCCCTTCGTGGATGTTCTGGATCCCGCATACGTGTATTGCTGCTCTGTAATCGTGGTTGGTTACCTGGGCTTTCACAAGTACTCGCGTAACTGCCGCGCTCTAAACGGGTGGCGCAGGCGGCGCAGGGCTTTGCCCTCGATCTGGCGGATGCGCTCGCGGGTGAGGCCGAACTTGGCGCCCACTTCTTCCAGGGTGTAGGGGTGGTTGTCGTCCAGTCCGAAGCGCAGGCGCAAGATGCGCGCTTCGCGCGGCGAGAGGGTGGCGAGCACGGCGTCGACGCGCTCGCGCAGCATATTCTGGTAGACGGACTGCATGGGGGAGGGGGAGATCTCGTCCTCGACGAACATGCCCAGCTCGGAGTCTTCGTCGTCAGAGACCGGCGTCTCCAGCGAGAGCGGCGGGCGCGAGACATCCAACATCCACTGCACCTTTTCGGGGAGCATATCCAGCTCGGTAGCCAGCTCGACCACGGTGGGTGGGCGCCCCAAGCCCTGCTCCAGCTCGTGCGAGGCGCGCTGCATCAGGCGCAGGCGGTCGGTCATGTGCACCGGCAGGCGGATGGTGCGCCCCTGGTCGGCGATGGCGCGCGTGATGGTCTGGCGGATCCACCAGGTGGCGTAGGTGGAAAAGCGGAAGCCGCGCTGGTACTCGTACTTCTCCACGGCTTTCATCAAGCCCAGGTTTCCCTCCTGGATCAGGTCGAGGAAGGGCACGCCGTGCCCCACGTAGCGCTTGGCGACGCTGACCACCAGGCGGGTGTTGGCTTTGATGATGTGGTCGCGCGCCAGCCGCCCGTCTTCGATGAGCGCTTCTAGCTCGGCGCGCCGGGCGGAGGAATTGCGCGGGGGCAGGCTTGCCAGCTCCAGGCGGGCTTCCTTGCCGCGCTCGATGCGCTTCGCCAGGCTGATCTCCTCATCTACCTTGAGCAGTGGGACGCGCGACATCTCCTTGAGGTAGATCTCCACCGTGTCTTCGATGGGCACGTGCTCCAGGCTGTTGGCGGGATCGTCGTCGGTGAAGCTCGCCTCGCCAGGGGAGACGCGCTCGGCGGCGGCGCCCTCCGGCTCGAGGATATCCACGCCGCGGCGGCGCAATTGGGCAAGCAGGTTTCCCGTTGTGTCCAGCATAGGCTCCCCCTGGGGTGTTGCTTCTAAAATGTCTTCTGCGGTAAGATAACCCTGTAAATCGGCTTTCTCGAGCAAGTCCTGGAACATATCGGCCTGAGTGCGTTGGTAGCTGAGAAGTGTCATGACCGTCCTTCCTGCTGGAGAAGCGTGTGGCTGGATGTTTGCTCGATCTATTCTTCCTGGTCCGGGGATGCGGCGCTCTCCGGATTTGCGGAGCTATGCGGGCAAGCGACCTCGTTCAGGTTCTCGCCGCAGATGGGGCAGAGCCCTTTGCAATCGGCGCGGCACACCGGGCTGATGGGCATGGCGAGCAGCATGTACTCGCGCACCAGCGGCGTCAGGTTGATGTAGCCGCTCTCCGGCAGCAGCAAGCCAGATTCGGTGATCGATGCGCGGTTGAAGGCGTACACTTCGGTGAAGTCGGTGTTGAGCTGCTGCGACATGGCGCTCAGGCAGCGCGCACACTCCACCGGGGTGGCGGCATGCAGGTCCACCTGTACCAGCAGTCCCTGGGCGGTGCGGGTGATGCGCGCCGAGCCATGCAGGTCTTGGAGTGAAAATTCAGGATCGAGGTGGACTTCTGGCGATTCAAAAAGAAAATCCCGGCTGTAGCCAACGCCTTGACCGAGGAGGAAACCTACATTCAGCCGGAAGATGTTTTCGGAAGGATGCACTACGGCGATGCCTTGATGCGAGCCTTGAATTTCAAATAAGATTATAGCACAGGAAAAATCCGTAGTCAAGTTATTCTAAATATTATGTATAATATTGGGAATTATGAAATATAAATTGAATTGCCAGGGCGCGCGTTTGAATTACTAAAGATATTCCGAGAAGCGTGGAGGCGGATGTGACTAAGCTCCTACTTGCCAGCAGCAACCGGGGAAAGCTGCGCGAGATGCAGGCATTATTGGGTGGGCTCGACCTGGAGTTTGTGCTGCTCGACCAGGCCGGGATTCAAGGCGTTGTGGCGGAGACCGGGGCGACCTACGCCGAGAACGCTGCCCTCAAAGCACAGGCTTACGCCCGGCAAGCGGATCTTTTAGCCATTGCCGACAACTCGGGGCTGGAAGTGGATGCGCTGGGGGGGCTGCCGGGCATCCACTCGGCGCGCTTCGCGGATAAGCCCGGCGCCAGCGACGCCGACCGGCGGGCGACCCTGCTCCAGCGCCTGCAAGGCGTTCCACAGCCCTGGACGGCGCACTTCCACTGCACGGTGGCGATCGCCACCCCGCAGGGCGAGCTGTACCTGGCGGACGGCGACTGTTACGGTGAGGTGATCCCCGAGGAGAGGGGCAGCAACGGCTTTGGCTACGATCCGATCTTCTGGATGCCCGAGAAGCGCTGCACGATGGCGGAGCTGGCGGAGGACGAGAAAAACCAGGTCAGCCACCGCGCCCGGGCGGTGGCAAAGGCGCGCCCGATATTGACAAAACTGATAAGCCGGGAGGGGTGAGGCGTGCAGGTGTCCCGTTTTCGGGTATGATACCCGCATGCGCTACCCTGCATCGCCCAACCTGCTGGATTGGGTCTCTTCATCGCTGCGCTGGCTCATCCTCTTCGGTCTGACAATCTCGCTGGCAACCGGCGGGGGCCTCTCGCTGCAGGCGGAGATCACCTTGCTGCTTGCGGCTGCCTGGAGCCTTTGCCTGACCGTCCTGGCGGTTTTGGGCAGGCGCTTTCCCGGGCAGCGCGCTGTCACCGTGGGCGTGGATGCGCTGCTGGCGGCGCTGCTCTTCTACTTCTGCGGGTGGACCTCCGGCTGGGTGGGCTTGCTGCCGGTGGCTTCGGCAGCCATGTACTTCCAGTGGCGCGGCGGGGCGATCGCCGCCCTGGCGTTCACCCTCGTGCAGGCAGCCCTGGCGATAGTGGAGAGCCCGGCAGCTGCGGTTGCCCTGGGGCTGGCGCCGCTGGGGGTCTTCTACCTGCTGTTCGGGCTGTTGCTGGGCTATCTCAGCGGGCAGATGCGGGGTTTCTTGACGAAGGCGCAGGAGGAAGCGCTGGCATCCCGCCGGGAGGTGACGCGCCTCGAACGCGAGCGCATCCGCTCGCTCTACAAGCTCATCTCCGCCCTGGGGGCGACACTGAACTACCAGCGCGTGCTGGATACCGCTATGGACATCGGCTACAGCACGCTGGCGATCGCCGATGGCGGCAGCGAGCACATGGTCAGCGCGGTGCTGCTCTACAGCCAGGACGAGAACAAAATCACGGAGCTGAAAGTTGGCTCGGCGCGACGCTTCACCGCAGCCGACATGCGCATCTCCCTGCCGGGGAAGGATGGGCTGATCGGGCGCAGCATCGACCAGGGGGAGGCGCAGACGGGCAAGGGGCTGGCGAAGGACGCTGAGCTGAGCCGCATCGTGGCGCTGCGCACCTGCCGCTCGGGATACTGCATCCCGCTGCGCACCGGGCTGGACACCTACGGCGTGCTGCTGTTTGCCCACCCGGACGAGGAGTTCTTCACCCCTGAGCGGCGCGAGATCCTGGATATCATCGGCGGGCAGGCGGTCATCGCCCTGCAGAACGCCCGCCTGTACCGCGACCTGGAGCAGGAGAAGGAGCGCATCACCGAGATCCAGGAGGAAGCGCGCAAGAAGCTGGCGCGTGACCTGCACGACGGTCCCACGCAATCGGTGGCGGCGCTGGCGATGCGCGTCAACTTCGCCCGCCGGCTGATGGAGAAGGATCCCAAAGCCGCCGCGGACGAGCTGTACAAAGTGGAGGAGTTGGCGCGGCGCACGACCAAGGAGATCCGCCACATGCTCTTCACCCTGCGCCCGCTGGTGCTCGAATCGCAAGGGCTGGCGGCGGCGCTGGAATCCATGGCGGAGAAGATGAAGGATACCTACGACCAGACGGTGATCATCGATGCCGACGCCGATACGGTATCCCAGCTCGAGGTGAGCAAGCAGGGGGTGATCTTCTACATCGCTGAAGAGGCGGTCAACAATGCCCGTAAGCACGCCCAGGCTGCGCATGTGTGGGTGCGGCTGAGCTGGGCTGGCGAGGACCTGGCACTGCTGGAGATTGAGGATGACGGGGTGGGTTTCGACGTCGCCGCGGTGGGCGAGAACTACGATAACCGCGGCAGCCTGGGCATGGTGAACATGCGCGAGCGAGCGGAGCTGGTGAACGGCTTCCTGAATATCGAGACTCAGGCAGGGCGCGGTACGCATATCACGCTACTCATCCCGCTGACCGAGGACGCCGCCGACCGGGTGCGCCGGCGGGAGGTGAGTGGAGTGCTTTCCGTACAAGGTGATCGAAGGGCGCCCGCCACCGCCCATCCGCCTGCGCCTGGCATTCATTTTCCTGGGAATATTCATCTTGTTGTGGCTGCCGGTGGAGGAAAGCTCCCTGGCGCTGGTGTTCCTGATCTCCGCCTGCGCTTGCAGCCTGGGATTGCTGGTGTTCGCAGTGCAGCAGCCCTCAGCCAACGGAGCGAGCCAGCGCTGGCGTTACCTCCTGGCGGGTTTGCTGGCTGGCGTAGGGGTGAGCGTCCTGGCGTTGGCGTTGATGGCGGTGAAGACCGGTGTGCACGGTCATGGCATACCGGACTATTCGCCGGCGCAGGTCAGCTTATTATTGCGCCTGGCGCCGCTGTGGATGGGCTTGGGATTGGTTGCCGGGGCGTTCCTCGCCTGGCGGCGCAGGTAGTGGAGCTCGATCCGTGATCGAAGCCGGAATTGCTTACCAGGTGCATGGCGAAGGGCTGCCGGTCGTGCTGCTGCACGGGGCGGCGGGCACGCAGCTCTCCTGGCCCGCGCAGGTGCGCCGCCTGCCCGGCAGGCGCGTCTACGCGCTGGACCTGCCCGGGCATGGCAAGAGCGCCGGAGAGCCCTGCCGCTCGATTGAGGAGATAGCGCAGCAGGCGCTGGAATGGCACCAGGCGCTCGACCTGCCGCCGGCGGTGTGGGTGGGGCACTCGATGGGCAGCGCGGTGGCACTGCAAGCCGCCTTGCTGCGACCGGAAAGCGTGGCAGCCCTGATCCTATCCGGCAGCGGGGCTGACGCTGCGAGTGAACCCGAAGCTGCTGGAGATGGCTTCCTCCCCGCAGACTTACCGCCAGGCGATGGAGCGCATTGTCGCCTGGTCGTTCAGCCGGGAGGCGCCGCCGCGGCTGGTGGAGCTGGCGCTCAAGCGCATGAGCGCGACCCCGCAAGCCGTGCTGCAGGCTGACCTGCTGGCGTGTGACGCCTTCGACATGGCGGGGAGGCTGGGGGAGATCCGCTCGCGGGCGTTGGTGGTGTGCGGCGCCGAAGACCGCATGACGCCCCTGGCGGGGGCGCAGGCGCTGGTGGATGGTCTGCCGCACGCTCGCCTGGAGGTGATGGCAGATGCCGGGCACATGCCGATGCTGGAGCAGCCGCTGGCATTTGCTGCGATCCTGGAAGCGTTCATCAAAGGGATTACAAGATTTTGACTTGCCATTTTCATTGGCGGCAAGTATAATCTGCACACTTGGTCCGGGCGGTTAGCTCAGTTGGTTAGAGCGTTGCGTTGACATCGCAAAGGTCGTAGGTTCGAGTCCTATACCGCCCACTCGAAGCGGATTGCTCAAAAAGTGGGGTGTACGGCGCATCACGCCGTACACCCCACTTTTTCGTTGACGCTAACATCAGATATAATCAGAGTCATTCCTGCGTTTGGAGATCGATTGCGCTGAAGACCAAAGCCCTCCTGCTCTGCTTGCTGGCATTGCTGCTCTGGGGCGGCGTCGCCATGGCACAGAGCAGCGACCCTGAGAACGCAAACCCTGTCATCTTGACCGACGCGCAGGGGGAATATCCATTGGGCTTGCACCTCGATCTGCTCGAAGACCCCGGCGGGCAGTTAAGCATCGAAGATGTGACCTCGCCGGCTGTTGGGGCAAAATTTCAACCCAGCCAATCTGCGGTGCCTAACTTCGGCTTCACAAACAGCACTATTTGGGTGCGGCTGGATTTACGCAACGATACCCAACAAACAGACCGCTGGCTGCTGGAGCAGGGTTTCGCCAACACCCATTATGTTGACCTGTACACCCCGCTGCCGGACGGTCAAGGGTATTCTGTCCGGCAAACAGGGGTGTTGAGACCAGTAACGACCCGAGATATTACCTTTCCACGAACATCGTTTTCAACCTGGATGTGCCGCCGGCGACCGAGCAAACCTACTACCTGCGATTCCAAAGCGGCGCCTCGATGACCCTGCCGCTCACTTTATGGAGGCAGGATGCGTTCTATCGCGCCACGATGGAAGAACAGGTTTTAGACTGGGATTTTCTATGGCGTCTTGATCGGTTTGTTTTTCTACAATCTCTTCCTGCTTTTATCGCTGCGCGAGGCGACTATTTGTATCTTGTGATCTTCCTCGTCGCCATCTTGCTTGAAGAGTCTTTTTATGATGGGTATTTAGGGTTATTTGTCATCCCCAGACTATTCTGCCTTGTCGGAGGTGTTTTTCCCATTTACTGTCTTGGCTATAATCGCCTCGATTGCCTTGTTCTCCGATTCATTTCTAGAATTAAAACAGCGATACCCCAAAATCCATACCGTCAATCTCGTGATCCTGGCAGGGTGTGGCATCCTTGCCGCGCTCAACCTGTTTGTTGCATACCATATTGATGGCAATTCTGATCGTTCCCTGGGCAATATTCTCTCTGCTAACGGTGTTAGCTGCCGGCGTAATCTCCTGGAGGCAGGGTTACCGATCTACCCGGTTCTTTATGCTTGCCTGGCTCGGCATGATTGTTAGCATAATTTGGATATTCCTGGTTCGCATGGGGATATTGCCCAGTACATTTTTCAGTGAGAACGCCTACCGCATCGGGATATTATGGATGGCGATCTGCTGGTCGCTGGCGCTGGCGGACCGCATCAACCTGCTGAAAGCAGAGACCGAAAACGCCAACCGCAGCCTGACCGAAAGTGAGCACCGCCTGTCCCAGATCCTTGAAGGACTGCCGCTGGGTGTTGTGCTGTATGGGAAGGACCAGAAGCCCAAGTATGCCAACCGGCGTACCCTGGATATTCTGAGCGACCCGGCGCGAGGCATCCAGCCGGACATCAACGCAGGGCGCACCTTGCAAGAGGCGATCCCTTATTTCTCGCTCAAAGCGGCAAGCAGCCAGCAAGAGTACGATATTGAGCGCTTCCCGGTGTTCAACGCCCTGCACGGACAGCCGTCCAGCGTCGATGACGTGGAGATGGAGCGCGGGGGCGAGCGGGTAGCGTTGGAGATCCAGGCGAGCCCGGTGCTGGATAACGCCGGCAATGTCGAATCGGCGGTGGTTGCCGTCCAGGATATCACCGAACGCAAACGGGCGGAGGCTGACCTGGAGGAATACCGCCAGCATCTCGAGCGGCTGGTGGAAAAGCGCACGGAAGAGTTATCTGTCATCAATGCGCAGCTCACCGTCGAGGCGAGCGAGCGCCAGATGCTTGCGCTTACTCTGGAGCATCGCATCGAGTGGCTTTCGGCGGTCAACCGGGCGCACCAGACGATGGCAGGCGTGGCAGGTCTGACGGCGGCTTACCGGGCGCTATCCGCTACCATCTGCGATTGCTGGCGACAAGGCTGGTCTTCATTATACGCTGGGACGGGCAGGGAGAGCTGTGTGCGATCTTCTGTGCTTCGCAACAGGCTGATGAAAACCCTGAGACGAAAATCGTGCAGGCTTCCTTCAGCCAGGATTCTCCGCTGCGCCGGGACATCGAGCTGGGTAAGACGGTTGCCTGGGCGGTTGGCAAGAGCGAAGATTTACCTGAAGCCTTGCAGGTGTGCTTCCAGGAATATGGTATCCGGTCGGCGATCCTGGCGCCAATGATCGCCCGTCAGACAGTTATCTGGCGTGCTGGGGGTGGCATACCCACGGCGACGCGCCAGCTCCCCTACAGCGAGACATCGACCTGATCGAGCGTATGGCGTTGGACGTGGCGGACTTGATACAGGATGCGGTGCTGCTCGAACAGGCTTTAGCCCTGGCGACCCTGGAAGAGCGCAACCGCCTGGCGCGCGATCTGCACAACTCGGTGACACAGGTGCTCTTCTCGGCAAGCCTGCTGGCGGAGGTGCTGCCGCAGGTCTGGCACCGCGATCCGGAGCAAGGCTACGAGCGCCTGGAGCGGCTGCGGCAGTTGACGCGCGGCGCACTGGCTGAGATGCGCACCATGCTGCTCGAGCTGCGCCCCTCGGCGGTGATCAATACCCCGCTGCACGACCTGCTGGTGCAGCTTGCGGAGGCGGTCACCAGCCGCTCGGGGCTGCGCTTCGACCTGAATATCGAACAAATCCCGACCCTGCCGGAAGATGTGCACGTCAATTTCTACCGCATCGCCCAGGAAG
The DNA here is from genome assembly GCA_963702535.1 of uncultured Chloroflexia bacterium. GTDB lineage: Bacteria > Chloroflexota > Anaerolineae > Anaerolineales > UBA4823 > CAVPDG01. The sequence goes on from CAVPDG010000004.1 coordinate 466,622, forward strand.
CTTTGAACAACGTGGTGAAGCATGCCCAGGCGGAGCAGGTGATCCTGTACATGAGTGCCGAGACGCTCGATCCGCCAGTGAACGGGGATTGCGGATATGAGGTGACGATGTTGGTCAAAGACGATGGCGTGGGCTACTCGGGCGAGGATAGGCGCTCCGACCAGCTGGGCATCGGCATCATGCAGGAACGGGCGGCGGCGATTGGGGCGCGCCTGGTGTTGGAAAGCCAGCCCGGTCACGGGACGCAGGTGACATTAATCTGGCGCACTGAAACGGGGAAGCTATGATGAACATAACGGAACGCATTCGTGTACTGATCGTCGACGACCATCCCATGGTGCGCGGCGGGCTGAAAGATTTCATCCTGGCGTACGATTGGATGGAGGCGGTGGGTGAAGCGCCGAACGGCTTGAAAGCGGTTGAGTTCTGCGCCGCGCATGATGTGGATGTGGTTTTGATGGATATGGTGATGCCTTTGATGGATGGCAGCGAAGCCACGCGGCGCATCCTGGCGCAGGGCAAGCCGGTGAAGGTGATCGTGCTGACCAGCTTCCACGAGCGCGACCTGGTGCAGCAGGCGTTGAAGGCAGGCGCTACCAGCTACCTGCTCAAGAACGTCAACGCCGATGAGCTGGCGGAGGCGATCTGGGCGGCGCACGGCGGCTTCTCCACGCTGGCGCCGGAGGCGACCAAGGCGCTGATCGATACCGAGCGGCAAAACCCCGGTCTCGGCGCCGACCTGACCGAGAAAGAGCGCGAGGTCCTGGCGATGCTGGTCAAGGGGCTCTCCAACCAGGAGATCGCGGCGCGGCTGACGATCAGTATGGCGACGGTAAAGTACCACCTGACGAATATCTTTTCCAAGCTGGGGGTCAAGAATCGCGTCGAGGCTGCCACGGTTGCCATCGACCTGCACCTGGTTGAGAAAAAATAATTCCGGCTCACCCACAAATCCGGGTACTTCCACGGAGATTCCCACTGTATTCATCCTATCCATCCGGCTAGCCGGGTGGTCGTAAAAATCCCATACCCCAAACTCCACTTATGGTTGTTGATTAAGTGGAGTGTTTTTGTTACATTAGGGCAGCCTTTGCCCAATCACCAGCCCGTACTTTAGGATCAAAGTTGCAGAGATAAACCGATTGGAGTACCCCGCGAACAACGGGACCTCCCCTGATGCGCATCATTCTGGCTGACCACCACGAACTACCTCGCTGGGCGCTGAAGCTGTTGATAGAAGAGCAGCCAGGGCTCGCTGTTGCTGGCGAGGCGCTGGAAGCCGGGGAAGCGCTGCGCCTGGTTGGCGAAGGAAAGGCAGACCTGGTGTTGGTGGATCAGGATCTGCCCGGCAGCGATACCTTGGAGCTCATCTCCCAACTGCACTCGCTCCAGCCCAGCTTGCTTGTCGTGGTGATGAGCAGCCAATCCGAGTACGGTGCGGCGATGATCAACGCCGGCGCAGACGCCTTTGTGAGCAAGATGGACCAGCCAGAAGCGCTTCTGGCGACCCTTGTCAAGATGCAGGAGAAATCACTCAAGGCAAGAAGCGAGGCAGGAGGAAGCCTGGCTTGAGCTCGAATTTATATAAGCCGTAAGGGCGACCCTGTGGGGTCACCCAGCTCAAAAAACGATTTTCAACTGAGGAGAAAAACATGAAAAAACGTCCGTTTGGTGTTACCGTCCTGGCGATCCTTGCCGGGATCGCCGCCGTCCTGGCGGGTGTGCATGCCCTGCAGGCGCTGGGCATCTTTCCGTTCATGATCGGACCCTTCTCGGTGCACGCCTTCAGCTTCTGGTCGTTCTTGATGTGGGCGCTGATGGTGTGGGTGTGGGTCTGGCTGGTGCAGATGCTCTGGCGGATGGATAAAAGCGCCTGGGTCTTCCTGGCGGTGATCACCGTCTTCAACCTCATCCTGGATTTCACCGTCATGCTGGGCGCGGCGCAGTGGTCGGATGTCAATGTGAGTTTCCTGGTCAACGCCATCATCCTGATCTACGTCATGCTGCCGGGCGTGAAGCGCGCTTTTGATGCGGAGCTATGAATTCTGGGAAACGTCCGGTAATCCGCAGGGATTGAAAGGAGATTGGTTCAATTGACATGAACCGGAAAACCTATGAGGTCTTTGCAATATTTGCCGTAGCTGACAGCGGTTCCGACCCAGGAGCCAATGAAGTTGCGTACGGCTCATTCCGGGGCGGCACGCGGGTGTCTCAGACGCCAGCAGGCGGGACGAGTACGAATGTCGGTGTGCCGCAGCGAACTGTAACCGGTAATCGCTTCGGATCTACAAGAAGCCGTAGGAGCGGACCTTTGTGGTCACCTGCCACGTGAAACGGTTTTCAATCAAATAAGGAGAAAAAATATGAGAAACAGACGCGAAGAACGGCGTGACGACCGCCAGCTCGGTAGACCGGGTCCTGGTGGTGGCGGAGCCAACCGCTACCAGATGCGCCAGAAGATGGTGGCCATCGGTGATGATTTCTGGATCGAGAACGAGCGCGGACAGAAAGTCTTCAAGGTGGACGGCAAGGCGCTGCGCGTGCGCCAGACCCTCATCTTCGAGGATGCTCATGGCAACGAGCTGTGCAAGATCCAGGAGCGCATGCTGCGCGTGAAGGACAGCATGGAGATCGAAGACCGCACGGCGAGAGATTCGCCATGGTGAAGAAAGCCCTGATCACCCCCGTTCGCGAGCGCTGGGTGGTGAAGATCAAGGGCGGACCCGACCTGGAGGTGCAGGGCAACATCCTGGACCACGAGTACTCGATCGGCGAGGGGCGCGACAAGGTGGCGGAAGTGTCCAAGAAGTGGTTCCGCCTGCGCGATACCTACGGCGTATCCATCGACCCGGGACAGGACGACGTGCTAATCTTGGCGGTGGCGGTGTGCATCGACGAGATGGCGCACGAGGGCCGGTAAGAATTGTCACTCAGGGTGGCAGTCACTCGAAAGTGACTGTCACCACCATACCTTTCAGGAGGAATATCCAATGTGTTGTTTCTTTCTAAGCTTACTGTTCTTGGGTCCCCGGTTTGCTTTTCTGGTCTGGTGGCTGATCTCACCGGTGAGGGTGAACGCGGCGTTTGCGCAGTTCAATTTCCCGTGGCTGGTGGGTATTGCGGGGCTGGTCTTTTTGCCGTGGACGATCTTGATGTATTCGATCGTCTTCCCGCTGAACGGCTGGGATTGGTTGTGGATTGGATTAGCGGTTGCCATGGATATCTTCACCTATACCAGCGGCGTATACAAGCGCAAGACCATCCCCTATTACCCTGAAAGCGCTCCGTGATGCGGGTGGCGGGCTTTACTAACAACCGGCGGGTAAGGATACCCACCCGACAATTGATAAGATAGAGACAAAAGGAGAGTTCCAATGTCATACGGTCCGATTGATTTTCTGGCTCTTGAATTCACGAACGACCAGCTCAAAGGCGAGATCCTGCCAGCTCTGCTCGAGCTGGTACAAAACAAGGTTGTGCGGGTGATCGATCTGGTTGTCATCCAGAAGGATGAGCATGGCAATCACCAGGCGGTTGAGCTGCAGCAGCTGGATCCCGAAATCATCAGCGTCTTTGATCCGCTGGAGGTTGAAGTCTCCGGCATCATCCAGGTCGAAGACATCGATGATATCGCCGAGGAAATGTCAAAAAACACCACGGCTGCAGTGATGCTTTTTGAAAACTTGTGGGCGGTCAAGTTCAAGGACGCCGTTCTGCGCGCCAATGGCCGCTTGATCTCACAGGTGAGAGTCCCTTACGATGTCGTGGACGAGGCGCTGGCGATTTTTGCAAGCGCTGAAGGTTAGCCGGAATTTAACCCTCAATTGAAATATTGACCTGGAGGTCAAAATGATGCGAAGAAGAATGGTAGGAAGAAGGGTAGCACGAGCCGCGGTAGGCACAGCGGTCGTCGTCGGCACAGCCGGCGCTGTAAGCCATCACCAGCAGCAGAAGTATGCGCAACAAGATGCGGCTGGCCAGCAACAGTATGACCAGCAGCAAGCCATGATGGACCAGGCATACCAGCAGGGCGCAGCGGACGCGGCAGCGCAACAGCAAGCAGCGCCGCCGCCGGCGCCGGCAGCCGCCGCGGGATCGGACCTGACAACGCAGCTGCAGCAGCTTGCGCAGCTCCACAATGCGGGCGTGCTGAGCGACGAAGAGTTTGCCGCCGCCAAAGCCAAGCTGCTGGGCGGCTAAGCGGTTGCAAGCTCGAGCTGCCCGTTAGCGCTTCGTTCCTGGCAGACTATGGCGGCTCGAGCTTGCGCTGGAAATGATCCAAACAACCCTCCGCCTGTGATGGTCAGTGACCCTTACAGGCGGAGGAGATAGCTTGTGAAACTTGCCGGGTTTCATATTCATGAGTGAGAAGAATCGGATGAGTGCAACTGCCACAACAGTAAAGCCTGCCAGTGATCCCAAAGGATCGGAACCAGCGAATGCCAAGATGGTGTTGATGACCCTGATCATCATTGCGGCGGTGGCTAACCTGCCGCTGGCGATGGCGAACGTTGCCCTGCCGTCCATCGGCGCGGCTTTTGACGCATCGCAGACGCAGCTTAACCTGGTGGCGGTGGCTTATTCGCTGGGACTGGCTTGCTCGGTGCTGTGGCTAGGCGCGTTGGGCGATCGCTACGGGCGCAAGCAGATCGCCATCCTCGGCGTGAGCCTGGCAATCCCGGCGGCGCTACTCTGCGGGTTTGCCCCGTCGATCCAGGTGCTGATCTTCGGGCGCCTCTTTGGCGGATTCGCAGCCGGCATGGCTTACCCGACCACACTGGCTTTGATCGCTGCCCTATGGGCTCCCGGACCGGCCCGTACGCGCTCGATTGCGTTGTGGGCGGCATTAGGCGGCGCGATCAGCGCCAGTGGACCGCTGCTGTCCGGGCTGCTGCTAACCGTCTTCCCCTGGAACTCGATCTTCTTCGTGGTGCTGCCGTTGGCGGTCGTGGCGCTTTTCATGGCGCTGAGATACCTGCCGTCGCACATCAATGAGTTTAGCGAGACGGTCGATAACCTGGGCGGCTTCCTATCGCTGGTGCTGGTGGGCGCGTTCATCCTGGCGATCAACTTTGCACCCGTCGCCAGCGCGCGGACCCTGGTTCTTGTGCTGCTGGCTATCACGATGATCACCCTGATCCTTTTCGTGCTTCGGCAACGGCGAGCTGAGAATCCGCTGTATGATCTCAAGATCGCCGCCCGCCCCACTTTCTGGGTGGCAGCCGTAGGCGGAATCATCGTCTTCGGCTCACTGATGGGCGCCATGTTCATCGGGCAGCAGTTCCTGCAAGACGTGTTGGGGTATTCGACGGTGCAAGCCGGCTTTGCCATCCTGCCGGCAGCGATCTTCATGGTCCTGGTTGCGCCGCGCTCTGCCAAGCTGGTCGAGGATCGCGGTGCTCGCTTCGTGCTTCTGGCAGGCTATTTCTTCGTTCTGCTCGGCTTCGTGACTATGTTGCTGCTGTGGAACGAGGGCATCCCCTACTGGATGGTTGGCTTGGGGTATGCCTTTGTTGGCATCGGCGTGGGCCTGGCGGGCACACCAGCCAGCCGCTCGCTGACTGCCTCCGTGCCGGTGACGCGCCTGGGCATGGCGTCGGGTACAGCCGACTTACAGCGCGATCTGGGCGGCGCGCTGATGCAGTCGCTCTTCGGCGCTTTACTCGCTGCTGGCTATGCAGCAGCCATGACCGCCGCGCTGGCTACCGCACCCGGCGCCGCCTCGGTTCCCAGCACCGTCACCAACGAGCTGACCATGTCTTACGCTGGAGCCATGACGGTTGCGGAACAGTACCCGCAGTATGCCGATCAAATCACTGCCGCAGCGAAAACCGCGTTCCTGGCTGGCGACGATCAAGCCTATGTCGCCGGGATCATCGCGGTATTGATCGGCGCAGTGCTGGTGTTCTTCCTGTTCCCGAAGCAGGATGATGAGCGCAAGATGCTGGTGGAGTACCACCAGCAGGATATGGTGGCAATGGCAGCTTCTACTCCTACCGAAGCTGCCGGTGGCGATTAAGCAGATCAAGCGGCGTATGATATTCAAATAATACGTGACGAGGAGGAGTACATGGCAGCTACAACTGTACGAAATAAACCGGAGCGTGCCCGGTCGTTTTTGGGCGGCATCCTACCGATCGATCGATCGCGAATATCCATTGAGATCGTCGCAGGCATCACCCTGGCTGCGCTGGCGATCCCGGAGGTGATGGGCTATACCAAGATCGCCGGCATGCCGGTAGTGACCGGTCTTTATACCATCCTGATCCCGACCGCCTTATTTGCGCTCTTTGGCTCATCCAGACACCTGGTGGTAGGAGCAGATTCGGCGACCGCGGCGATCATGGCAGCCGGGTTAGCGGGATTGGCTGCCACCGCATCGCCCCAGTACGTCGCCTACGCCGGCATCCTGGCGCTCCTGGCGGCAGGGATGCTGATCCTGGCGCGGATTGCGAAGCTGGGCTTCATTGCTGACTTTCTTTCCCGCACGGTGTTGATCGGCTTCTTGACCGGCGTCGGCATCCAGGTGGCGATCGGCCAGATTTCGGGCATGCTGGGTATACCTGGCGGCGGTGCGGGTCCGGTGCAAAAACTGGTCACCGATTTCCAGCAACTGGGGCAGACCAATATCTATACTTTGGGGGTGTCGGTCGCGGTGCTGGTGATCATCGTCGGCAGTCGCATGATCAGTAAGAAGATCCCCGGCGCCTTGATTGCCGTAATTGGGGCTATTGTTGTCAGTTACGCGATTAATCTGGCTTCTTACGGTGTGGCAGTGCTGGGTACCGTTCCCGGCGGTCTGCCTAAAATCGGCTTACCCACAGGGGCGAGCCTGACACCTGCTGTCTGGAGTACACTGTTGGCAACCGCCTTCTCGATGTTCATCGTCATCCTGGCGCAGAGCGCAGCCACCTCGCGTGCCTACGCCACCCGCTATAGCGAGAGCTTCAGCGAGAATGTAGACCTGGTTGGGCTGGGTTTGGCGAATGTCGGAGCAGGTCTGACGGGCACGTTCGTAGTGAACGGCAGCCCGACGAAGACCCAGATGGTCGATAGCGCCGGTGGGCGTAGCCAGTTGGCTACGTTGACCACGTCTGTCATCGTCCTGATCGTCTTGCTGTTCCTGACCAAGCCTTTGGCTTACATGCCGGAAGCCGTGCTATCCTCGGTCGTTTTCCTGATCGGGGTTGAACTGGTGGATTTAAAGGGTATGCGCAAGATCTTCGCCGAGCGACCGGTTGAGTTTTGGGTGGCCCTAATAACCGCCTTGGTCGTGATCTTCATCGGAGTTGAGCAGGGCATCTTGCTGGCGATCGTGCTCTCCATCCTGATCCACACCCGGCATGGATACAAGCCCAAGAATGCAGTCCTGTCGGTTGATAGCTCAGGAAGGCCGCATATGGTGCCAGTGAGCAACCATGCCCAGGCTCTCCCCGGCTTGATGATCTACCGCTTCCATCACAGTATGTACTACGCCAATACGGAGCTTTTGTCTCAAGAAGTGCTTGACCTGGTGAATAGCGCGCAACCGCCTCTCTCCTGGTTCTGCATCGATATGACAGCTGTTGACGATGTTGATTTCTCTGCTGCCGCCACAGTGCGCGAGATCTACAAGTTATTGAAGGAGAAAGGCATCCGGCTGGTATTTGCAGAAGTCAATGAGGATATCCGCCACGAGCTGGATCTATCTGATGTAACCGACCTGGTTGGGATAGATGCGTTCTTTGAGGGGATTGGTGATGTAGAGGTCGCATACGGCGCGATGGGTTCCAGAAATATGTAGCCGAGTAGTTTTGGGGTGGGTGTGTTAAGTGGTGCACCCACCCCCTTCTAAGGCAAAAAGGTATGAGCAAAAAGCAACAGGGTTTATCCTCATCTTCACATCCTGAAGATGACACAATAAACACGCCAACTAAAACGGGCCAGGCCGGTCACCGTACTCCCACGGAGAGGGTGGCAATGGGCCGGGAGGCCCGGCTTAAAATGCCGCGTGACCTGCACGGAACCTGGGATGCTCAAGATGATCGAGCGGACCCGCTTGATCTGCTTGAAGCGCAGGCCGCGACACGCGCCTTCGTGATTTGATCCCGATCCGCTACGGGCGGATGCTGGCTTCGCCCTTCTCTTTCTATCGAGGGGCGGCTGTGATCATGGCTTCTGACCTGGCGAGTTTACCGAATACCGGTTTGTACGTGCAGCTATGTGGTGATGCGCACCTGGCAAACTTCGGCGGCTTTGCTTCTCCGGAACGGGACATCGTCTTCGATATCAACGATTTTGATGAGAGCTTGCCCGGTCCCTGGGAATGGGATGTAAAGCGCCTGGCAGCCAGCGTGGAGATTGCCACGCGCGAGCGGGGTTTCGATGGAAAAACACGGCGCGCCATCGTCCTGGCAACGGTGGGTGAGTACCGGCGGGCGATGCGTGAATTTGCGGGCATGCGCAACCTGGATGTGTGGTATGCCTTTCTGGATGCGGCGAAAATACAGGCACGCTGGGGCGCCATCAACCGGGCAAAGGACATGAGGAAGATCGAGGCAAACCTCTCCCAGGCGCATGTCCGCGACAACCAGCGCGCCTTTGAAAAATTGACTCGCCGGGTTGGCGACCAGCTCCGGATCGTCAGCCATCCACCGCTGGTGGTCCCAGTGGAGGAGCTGCTGCCGGAGCCGGCTGCTAGCCGGAATATCCAGAAGACCTTTGAAGATTATATCCGTGCCTATGGCAAATCCCTGGTGGATGACCGGCGGCACATCCTCGAGCAATTCCGCTTTACACATCTGGCGCGTAAGGTTGTGGGTGTGGGCAGCGTGGGGACGCGCACCTGGATCGCCTTGCTGCTGGGCAAAGACGATGAAGACCCGCTGTTTCTTCAGCTCAAGGAGGCGCAGGCCTCGGTGCTTGAGCCCTATGCCGGTAAGAGCAAGTTTGCTGATCACGGCAAACGGGTGGTTGAAGGTCAGCGCTTGATGCAGGCAGCGAGCGATATCTTTTTGGGCTGGGAAAGGGTATCTGAGGGTCTGGATGGTCAAGCGCACGATTTCTACGTGCGCCAGATGTGGGATTGGAAGATTTCTGCGGACTTGGAAAGCATGCCGCCGAGAGAGCTGACCCTCTATGCGGAAATGTGTGCCTGGACCCTGGCGCGCGCCCATGCCCGTTCTGGCGACCGTATCGCCATCAGCGCTTACCTCGGAAAGGGCGATACATTCGATCAGGCTGTGTTCGATTTTTCGGTTGCCTATGCCGATCAGAATGAGCGCGATTACCAGGCGCTGGTTGAAGCAGTGAAGAGTAACCGGATTAAAGCTGAAACCGGTATTTGAGAAGGAGTTTACCGAGTGACGACTGAGGCAAAAACAAAAAGTGCAGGCTTTTTACCCAATGTGATCTCTGGGTTAGCCACAGGCTTGTTCAGCATACCCGAAGGCATGGCTTATGCCCAGCTTGCCGGGGTCAATCCTGTTTATGGCATGTACTCGGGCATCGTGGCGACGATTGTTTCGTCGCTCAGCACCGGCACTGTCCTGATGATGAGCACGCTGACCAGCGCAATCGCCCTGACGACAGCCAGTGTGATGCAGAAAGCCGGAATCCAGAGCAGCCAGATGCCGGCGGCGTTATTTACCATCACATTCCTGGTTGGGGCAATCATGTTCCTGCTCGGTTTGGCGCGCCTGGGAAGCATCATTAACTTCGTCTCGAACGCGGTGATGACCGGTTTTGTGGCGGGAGCTTCGTTGCTGATCATCCTCGGTCAGGAGCACCACCTGACGGGTTACAAGGGGGTGGGCGCCAATGAGTGGCAACAGACGATCAACTGGCTGCAGAACTACTCGCAATGGGATAAGACGACCGTAACAGTATCCATCGCTGTGATCATCCTGATGGTGCTGCTCAAGCGCATCCGCCCGCTAGAAAAGTATGCAGCCATCATCGTGCTATTTCTTGCGACGGTGATTGTCAACTTGTTTCAAATCCAGACGGCGCTGGTCGGCAGCATTGCCACAATCCCGAACGGACTGCCCCCGTTCATGTTGCCGGATTTCAGCCTGATCCCCCAGCTCGCCCTGGGCGCTGTATCGGTGGCGTTGGTGGCGCTGGCGCAAGGGGCGGGGATCAGCACGGCGGTGCCCAACCCGGATGGCATTAAAGCCAGCCAGTCGCGTGATTTCATCGGTGAAGGATTGGGCAACCTGGCGGGCAGCTTCTTCCAGTCGATGGGGACGGGCGGGTCGCTCTCGCGCACGGGGATCAGCGTGGGGGCAGGCGCCAATAGTCGCTGGGGGGGCGTATTTGCCGGCTTATGGCTGGGCTTGATCCTACTGCTGTTCGGCAGCTCGGCGGAGAAGGTGCCGCTAGCAGTCATCGGCGGTATGCTGGTGGTAATCGGCATCGAGCTGATTATGGCGCGCGTGCCCAGCGCCCGCCTAGTGATCCGCACCGGGGCGTGGGGTCCGATCGCAGCCATGGCGTTAACGTTTTTCTCGGCGCTATTCATTCCATTGCAGGATACTATTTTTATTGGCGCAATTCTCTCGTTGCTGTTGTATGTTGGCGCTTCAGCGCATAAATTCAAGCTGCAGCAGGCTGTGCGGCTGGAAGATGGCGGATGGGAGATGCAAGATGCGCCGAAGGTGCTGGCGCCAAGCCAGGCAACGGTATTGGTCGTGCAGGGGTTGGACTTCTTTGCAGAAGTACCAACCCTGGATGATCAGATGCCGTCTGCTCGCGGGGTATCTGGCGCCGTGGTTGTGCTGGTTGTGCGCGATATGCGGCAGATTACCAGCACGGCGATCAAGTGGCTGGAGCGGTATGCGCAAACCCTCAAGGCGAACGGCAGCCAGTTCATGCTGGCGGACGTCAATCCGGTAGTTCTGGAACCATTGAAGAAGAGCGGTGCGCTAGAGGTGATCGGCGCTGATAATGTTTTCCCGGCGACCCCTCGCGTACTGGATGCCGAGAATCAAGCCTGGGAGGCTGCACAGAAATGGCTGGAAGGGCGCCAGGCGGGCGTCAATGCCAGAAAGTAAACAAGTGCAACCCGGAAATTGTGTTTTTACTTGAGCAGTTATCTATTCAGGAGACTCGGGTTAGGAATCTCGGTTTAAGGATCAATGCGATGCCAACACAAACTGAAATTGCAGAACAAGTCAAGCTTGCTGCTGAAGCCTTTCTTTATGGTTATCCGCTTGTATACAGCTTGCATGAGATCGCTAAGTTCCCGGCTGGCCCAAACCTCGTTAGCCAGCAGCCGCTTCCTTATAACACTTTCGGGTATGCGCGCGATCTGCTTGATCCCCAAGCTCACTTCGTCTCGCCCAACAATGATACGCTTTATATCATCGGGATCTGCGATGTCCGCACTGGTCCACTTATCTTGCATGTGCCGGATACACATGACCGCTACTATTGCCTGCAATTTGTTGACACCTGGTCGAACAATTTTGCATATATTGGTCGGCGCGCTACGGGTACAAAGGAAGCGCAATATCTTCTGACCTCCCATGAATACAGCGGTGAAATCCCCGATAACATGCAAGTCGTCCATGCCCCCACCGGTTTGATCGTTATTGTTGGCCGGCTTGCGGTCAATGGAGAAGCTGACCTGCCTGCCGTGCATGCTCTCCAGGATTTATTTACACTCACGCCGCTCAGCGTCTATCAAGGAGGGCCAGCGCCTGTGTTAGTTGCCGGCATCCCGCAAGCTGACCCACTCGTTGGCGAAGAGCTTAAATGGTGGGAAGAGTTCCGTGTCGCTTTGGCAGCGTTTCCGCCTCCTGCTGCGGATGCGCCTTTCCTGGCTATTTGTAAAGGGCTTGGACTGTTGGCAAGTGAGTCGCCTTACATTGATCCCAATCCTGAACTGGCAAAAATACTCGTGGCAGGTCAAAATGCTGCCCAAGAGAAGATTGAGGAGTTGCTCCAGTCTGCTGCCAAGCCGGTCAATGGCTGGCAGAATGTGCTACATATTTTTGACTACAACCTGGATTTCTTTGGAATTGGGACTTTGGATGAACCTGAGTGGAAGATCTCAGACCGTAAAGTTGCGTATGTAACCCGCGCGATCGCCGCGCGCGCCGGATTGTGGGGCAACCATGGCTACGAAGCCAATTACCAGATCGTGTATGTGGATGCTAATGACCAACCACTCAACAGCGCCCACCGTTATGAGCTGCAGCTCGAGACACCGCCGCCAGTGGATGCCTTTTGGTCTCTGACGATGTACGATGCGCACGACTTCTATCTGGTCGCCAATCCGATCCATCGCTATTCGATCGGCGACCGTACGACTGGTCTTAAATATGGTCCAGATGGCTCGGTTACCATCTATATGCAGAAGGATTCGCCTGGCCCGGATAAAGAAACGAACTGGCTTCCAACCCCCAAAACTGGCAACTTCCGCCCGATCATGCGTATGTACCAGCCAAGGGGACCGATTATTGATGGCAGTTATCTGCTGCCCGCCATTAAGAAGATTGGCTAAGACAGAGCAATCCTTGCCTCAGACTTCATGAAATACTTTGTCTGGCTAAAGGAGCTACAAGAATGAAACGAACTCTGCTGATTGCTCTTGTTGCCATTGTCGCCGTTATCGTGATTTGGCTTGTGCTGGGACGCCCGCGCGGTGGAGACAACACCCAAACCCCGGCGACTCAAACCCTCCCAACGGCAGCGGCGCCGACTGCTATCCCACCGACGAATGCACCGCCAACCAGCACACCGCAACCGACTGCGAACCCAATCCAGAACATCCTGTGGAAATGGACGATCTTAACCAACAAAACAACGAATGAGACGGTCACAGTCAGCAACCCGGAGAATTACACCATCGCCTTCTATCCGGATGGCACGTTGGAGGGCAAAGCCGATTGCAACACCTTCAGCGGCACCTATACCCAGGAGGATGGCTTTAGCATTAAATTAGACGCCACCACGCGTGCATATTGTGGCGAAGACTCACTGGATCGGCAGTATCTCCAGATACTAGGGAGCGTAGCCGCTGGCGGACCCGACGGACAGGGCTTCCTGGCGCTGGAGACAGCCGGCGGCGAGCAGCGCATGCTGTTTGAGAATGGTGGAGCTGCGCGCCGCGGATGGCGCGCGGATGGCAGACTTCAATAAGAAATGAGAAGCATATATTAAGTAGCGGAGGGGTTTGGAAACCTGAATTTGTCACATCCAATCTCGATAAATCTGATTAATGAAGACACAAAAGGAGATGCACATGGGCAAAGAAAACAATATCGTGATCGTTGCCGCCTACCCGTCTTACGAGGCGGCGCAGAAGAACTTCGATGCACTCACCAAGCTAGCAAAGGACAGGAAGATCGATACCGATGGCATGGTCCTCGTCCAGAAAGACCAGGAGGGCAAGATCAGCGTAACCGAGACTGGCGACCACCTGGGCCGCAAGGGGATGGGTTGGGGCGGCGGCGTCGGTTTGCTGGTCGGGCTTATCAATCCGGCACTGCTGGTACCGGTGGTGGTGGGCGCAGCCGGCGGCGCTCTGGTAGGTAAATTAGCCAGGCAAAAGATTGTGCAAGGGATGGAAGGGGGCTTTGGCGAAAAGCTAAAGCCGGGCATGGCTATCATCCTGGCCATTGTTGAAGAAGATGACAAACTGATTGCCGAGCAAGCGCTGGCGGACTCGCCGGCAAAATCCGTAGCTGTGATGGATAAGAAGGGCAAGGAAGGCCTCAAAGATGCCCTGGCTGAAGCGGCCGGCAAGTTCAATCCCGATCGCACCGTGCTGCCGATCCCCGATCGTAAATTCGGCGGGGCTATTGCTCGCACGATGGAGACTGCGGTTGCCGATTGGAGCTTCATCCCCGGCCCGCAGGCGCCTGAGTACGCGCCGAATGTGCTCATCGTCCTGATCGACGACGCCGGTTTCGGCGGTCCGGATACGTTTGGCGGCGATATCCGCACCCCGAACCTGACACGGCTACAGGAGATGGGCCTGACATATAACGCGTTCCACGTGACTGCTGTCTGTTCTCCGACGCGTGCCGCGCTGCTCACCGGCCGCAACCACCATCGCGTGGGCATGGGTGGCATCGCCGAGTTCCCGGGTCCGTTTCCTGGCTACACGGGCACGCGGCCGCGCAGCTGCACAGCGCTGCCCCGCATCCTGAAGGAGAACGGTTATATCACTGGCGGCTTCGGCAAGTGGCACATGACGCCGGGCCGCGAGATGGGACCAGCCGGTCCGTTCGAGCACTGGCCGCAGGCATGGGGCTTTGACCACTGGTGGGGCTTCCTGACCGGCGCGGCTGGCCAGTACGACCCGATCATTACCCAGGACAACTCCGTCCTGGGCGTCCCCGAGGGCAAGGATGGCAAGCTCTACTACTTCCCCGATGACATCACCGACAAGACCGTCGAGTGGCTGCACGCCGTACGCGCTCATGATCCCCATAAGCCGTGGTTCGTCTATTACTCCACCGGCGCCACCCACGCGCCGCATCATGTTGCCAAGCAGTGGGCGGACAAGTACAAGGGCCAGTTCGACGAGGGTTGGGACGTCTACCGTGAAAAGACGCTCGAGCGCCAGAAGAGGCTCGGTATCGTTCCAGCAGACACCCAATTGGCGCCTCGACCTGATCCATACCCCGCCTGGGACACGCTCAGCGAGGCAGAGAAGAAGCTCTACGTGCGCCAGATGGAGGTTTTCGCCGGTTTCTCGGAGAATGCTGACTGGAACGTTGGCCGCCTGCTCGACGCCATCGAGGAAATGGATGAGCTCAATAACACACTCGTCATCTACATCTGGGGCGATAACGGCGCCAGCATGGAGGGCACGATCACAGGCTCCTTTAACGAGACGACTTTCTTCAACGGTATCGTGCTGAATGCCGAGCAACAGCTGGCGCTGATCGAGAAGTTTGGTGGCATCGAGGAGCTGGGCGGCTTTCACACCGCGCCGCACTTTGCGGCAGCCTGGGCGCACGCTAACAACACGCCGTTCCAGTGGGGCAAGCAGATGGCCAGCCACCTCGGCGGCACGCGCGACCCGATGGTGGTCGCCTGGCCAAAACGGATCAAACCCGATGCCCAGGTCCGAAGCCAGTTCACCCACTGCATCGACGTCGCCCCGACTGTACTCGAGCTCATCGGCATTCCGGAGCCGAAGGCTGTCGACGGAATCGAGCAGGAGCCAATGGACGGCACCAGCTTTGCCTACACGCTTGAAGATCCCAAGGCCGCTGAGCGGCACACGGTGCAGTACTTTGAGATGTATGGCAGCCGCGCCATTTACAAGGGCGGTTGGTGGGCCTGCGCCCGGCTCGACAAACTCCCGTGGGATTTCTCACCGGCAACACTCGCTCGCTTCAAGCCAGGCAGTGGGTACGACCCCGATAAGGATCCGTGGGAACTTTACTACTTACCGGACGACTTCAGCCAGGCCAAGAACCTGGCGGCTGAGAAACCCGAGAAACTTGCTGAGCTGAAGGAGCTCTTCTGGCAAGAGGCCGAGCGCAACCGGGCATTGCCGCTACTTGGCGGCATGGCGGCATTCTTTGGCATTTTGCCGCCCATGCCAACCACCACGCGCTTTAGCTTCGCGGGCGACGTCCAAAACGTGTCGACTACGGTGATCCCGCGCATCTATGGACGCTCGTATGCCATCGAGGCTGAATTGGAAGTCCCGGAGGGTGGGGCCGAGGGTGTGCTATGCGCCTTCGCTGACTTCATCGGTGGGTTCTCGCTGTGGGTTGACGAGAAAGGTCACCTCATCCACACCTACCAGCTCCTTGGTGTGGAAACTTACAAGCAGGTCTCGACCGAACCGATCCCGACAGGCGAGGTGAATGTTAAGATGCTGTTCGAGATCGACGAGCCCAAACCAGGGGCTAGCGGAAAAGTGACGCTGTGGGCCAATGATAAGCAGATTGGCGAGGGCAGGATGCCGCACAGCGTTGCCATGCTCTTTACGACATACGCTGGCATGGATATGGGCCGCGATAACGGAGGGGTGGTCGATCTGGAATACGAGGACAAGGCGCCCTACGCTTTTACCGGCAAGCTAAAGAAGGTTGTCTTCGACCTTAAGCCGGTACACGCCGATGCGGAGCAAGATCTACACCAGCACGCGATGGTGAATGCCGTAGCCGCTGGCGCCGCTGGATAAGCCGGATCACTGGTTCCCGCCGCCTGCAATGTCGCAGGCGGTGGGAACCACCGATAATACCTGGTATGGGCGGTTTGAGCGTAACCTTTGACTGCCTGCGGGGTTATAAAATTGGATATGCATAAGCTGCAAAGCTTATTGCGAAAAGAAACCATATGTTTAAAAAGGAGAATGAAGTATGACCGCAACAATCTGCAACTGCAATTCAATCCAAGCAGCGCCCCTGGTGGCTGACGCTGATCACGGGCGTCTCCCTCGTCATCATCGGCGGGATGCTGCTCTTTGCCGCTCCCCGGCAAAGGCTGGACACCTACTTGATCCTGGTCACCTTCCTGGGCATCTACTGGCTGGTCGAGGGCATCTTCGATATCGTGTCCTTGTTTGTCGACCATACTGCCTGGGGCTGGAAGCTGTTCATCGGCATCGTCAGCATCATCGCCGGCGGCACGATCCTGATGTACCCGATCGCCGCTGCCATTGCCCTGCCCAAGATCTTCGTCCTGGTGCTGGGCATCTGGGGCTTGATGTACGGCGTGATCCTGCTCATCATGGCATTCCAGGGCGGCGGCTGGGGCGCCGGTATCCTGGGCGTGCTGGGGATCATCTTCGGCATCATCCTGATGGTCAACTACGCTTCGCCGGGTATGGGCCTCGCCATGCTGTGGACCGGCGCGGTGTTCGCCTTGATCGGCGGCGTGGTGATGATCGTCCAGTCATTCCGCCAGCGGTCTGCTTAGGTTCCATCCGGATTTCTATGCCTGCAAGCCCGCAGGAGGCAGGGAATTGGCTTGCGCGTTGCTCACGCAACGTCAGGCTTGCTCTCAGCCTGCTGCTGTTTGCAGGCATTGCCTTCTCGTGGTTCAACGGAGCGGCGCTCCTGGACAGCGCCCTCTAGTCTCTGGCTGGCAAATCTCGAGAAGGCAGAAAAGTTCACTGGCGACTGCTTGCCCCGCGTATGTGGGCAAGCCTGGTATTTGAGCTTCCAAGAGAGCTCAAATACTTTGGATTCCTTATTCTTTTTATGAAGCCAAGATTGGAGACACGCAATGGCTACCAAGACAACGACGACAAAGAAGAAAACTGTAAAAGTAGAAAAGCCAGCCGCTGCCGAGATTGAGCTGGCGGCGGAGGCCGGTGTGCAAGAAATGGTTGCGGGCGCGGAGGCGGTCGACGTGGCGCGCGGCATGGCGCGCCAGGCAGCCGGAAACCTGGCAGCCGGGGCGAGCGACCTGACGCGAGCGGAGGACGCCTTGCTTGTGGCGCAGCGCGTTTCCGACCTGAGTAACGTGGTCGCCGTGGCAGGGGTAGTGGATATGGCGCAAGGCGCCGAGCTGCTGGCGCACTCCGAAGACGTGGCGGCAATGAGCGCGATCGTCGGCTTGATGGGCGAGGATGACCTGGAGCGCGGCATGGAGCTGGCGCGACTGGCTGGGGAGCTGGAAGCGGTGGGCAGCGTGGTCACGCGCCTGCAGATGCCGGTTCTGGCAGCTTTTCTTGCCTCGCGCAGCGAGCAACTGCAAGGGATCGCCGTGGATACCATCGTGCGCGCCGGCGGCACGCGCGCCCTCTCCCAGGTGATCGCAGCCAAGGGTTTGGAGATCGAAGAGATGGGCGTGCAGGAAGCCAGTGAAGGCCTGGCGCGTATGGCGGCTTCCGAAGCGATGGTGGAGCGCAGCGAAGAGCTGGCAACCGCGGGCGTTCTGCTGGGTGTCAAGGGCGCCGTGGAGGTCGAGACGGCGGTGGAAGAAGCGGCATTGGCGCGCGAGGTTAGCGACGTGGGCATTATGGGCATCGCCGAAGGCTCTGAGCTGCTGGGCGCAGCCGAGGCATCTGGCAAGGGCAAATAGTTCTCCTGATGGTAGTGTGCGGCGGCGACACCGCCGCATACTACCCTGATTATGGTTTGGTCGCTGATACCGGTTACCGAAGAGATCTCAAGTCTGCTCCAACGGCTATGGCGATCGATTCCCGGTGACATAGGCGGGCGGATCACAGCCATGTTCAGCATGTTTATAGGTATGGGCAACATCGGCGCCCTGGCAAGCATCCTGTCCAGCCTGCTGGTGGGCTCAGCGCCAGCCTGACCTGGTGCGCCACTGGCGGATGCCTACGGTGGGATTGGCGCCTGGGCAGTAGAAAGCGACCTATCCGGTATTTGAGAAGAATATCCTAGACCGTTCAATGATGCCAGACTTCATTCGCAGGCGCTCAGCATCCCTCTCGATGGTGGTGCTGGTCTTGTTGTTCATATCGCTGCTGCAAGAAGGCATTTCCTACACCACTGTTTTTGGCAGCCTCGACAATTTCCTCCCCGGCTTCAAGCTTGGCTCGCTGCCCTCCGCCTGGTTGGTCTTCCGTGGGATACTGGTAGCGATCATCATCGGCTTGTGGGTCATGAACCGAAAGCAACGGTCTTCAAGATCATTATCGTGACGAACTTAGTCTTGACCTTTGGGCCAGGCATGAACAAGGAGTGATTGGCATGGAAAGAATATCGAGCAGGTTGGTTGTTTATCTGGTCGGTGGTGCCGCGATTTTCGTCATCTTGTTCGGGATTCGCGGCTCGGCTTCCATCATCAACCCGATCCTGCTGGCGTTGGTCATCACCGTCACGGTGCTGCCGGTTCCCAGCCGCCTGACAAAGCGCGGCATGCCCGGCTGGCTGGCGCTGGTGGTCAGCATCTTCTCGTCGTCGTATTGTTGGGAACGGTCATCGCTACGGTATTCTTCTCCATCACCCGGCTGGCGACTGACCTGCCGACGTATATGAGCAGCACTTCAGCGCAAGCCAGCCAGGATCTTTCTCAACCGAGACTAGCTCGACAAACATCCAGGTCGACCAGCTCGTCACTTCCATGGGTCCCATTGCTGCAAAACACACTGGTGAATGTGCTAAACCTGCTGGTCGAGTTTGGCTTGGCGCTGGCGATCTTCTTCTTCATGATCAGCGCCGCCCTATCGCTGCCTACGCCCTCCCGTCTGGGTCTCGATCCGAACACACCCATCATCGGGCGGATCACCACGCTAACGGAAGATATCCGCAAGTACATGACCGTGCTGACTTTCGTCAATTTTTTGGTGGGCATGGGCGATGCGCTTTTCCTGTGGTTCCTGGGCGTGGATTACGCCTTGCTGTGGGGCATGCTCGCCTGGTTTATGGGTTACATTCCCTCGATCGGATTCATCATCGCCCTGATCCCACCGGTGCTCATGGCTTACGCCCAATACGGACTGCAGACCGCCCTGATCGTGCTGGTGGGTTATATCGTGATCAATGGTGGAGTGCAGAACTTTTACCAGCCCAAGGTGATGGGGCAGAGGTTGAAGATCTCACCGGTGATCGTTTTCATCGGATTGTTCGTCTGGGGGTACCTGTTGGGTGGCATCGGCGCCATCCTGGCGGTGCCGATGACCATGATGGTGCTGATCATCATGGAGAACTTCGAGGGCACGCGGCCGCTGGCGGTGTTGATGCGCTACACGGGTGAGGAGAATAAAGCCGAGAGGCAGGCAGCAGCCAAGAACCTGCAAGCCGTTTGGGGTAAGATGAGGGGCACCTTCAGCTCCGATCGTGGCTCGAAGGACGAGGCTGACAAATCATGAGCGGGGCTCCGCTGGTTGATCCTTCACCTGTTCCCAAGCGTGCGCCTGAGTCGCCGCTGGCTTTCCATTTGCTTGCCAAGCCGACCGGAGCGGTCTGTAACCTGGACTGCAAATACTGCTTCTTCCTATCGAAAGAGATGCTCTATCCGGGCAGCCGCTTCCGCATGGCGGATGAGCTGCTGGAGCTGTATATCCGCCAGCTCCTGGAGGCGCAGCAGATCCCAGAAGTGACCGTCGCCTGGCAGGGCGGCGAGCCGACGCTGATGGGCTTGGATTTTTTCAAACGCTCGGTGGAATATGCCGAGAAGTACAAGAATCCAGGTCAGCAGGTGCTGTATACCATCCAGACCAACGGTACAAAGCTGGATGCCGAATGGGCAGCTTTCTTCAAGGAACATAACTTTCTGGTTGGCTTGAGCGTGGATGGACCGAAAGCGCTGCACGATACCTACCGGGTGAATAAAGGCGGGGCTGGCAGTTCGACCAGGTGATGCGAGGCTGGGAAGTCCTGAACGAGCACGGGGTGGATGTGAACATCCTGTGTACGGTTCACGCCGCCAATGCCGATCACCCGCTGGAGGTCTACCATTTCTTCAGGGATGAGCTTAAAGCGGAATTCATGCAGTTCATTCCCATTGTCGAGCGGGCGACCGTCGATACGCTTGAAGTGGCGAACCAGGGCTGGAGCGAGCGCCCCGGAGGCGACCGCCCCCTCTACACGCAGATCGGTGAGCTGGTCACAGAGCGCTCGGTCAAGCCGGAGCAGTTTGGGCGCTTCCTGATGGCGATCTTTGATGAGTGGGTGAAGCGCGATGTGGGCAAGGTCTTCGTGCAGCTCTTCGACGCCGCGCTGGGGAACTGGGTGGGACAGCCCAGCCTGTGCATCTTCCAACCCACGTGTGGTTCAGCGCTTGCCCTGGAGCACAATGGAGACCTGTATTCTTGCGATCACTTCGTCGAGCCGGCGTTTTTATTGGGCAACATCCGGGAGACGCACATGATCGACCTGGTCTCCTCTGAGCAGCAGAAAAAATTTGGGCAGGACAAGTACGATACGCTGCCCAAATATTGTCGGCAGTGTGAGGTGCTCTTCGCCTGCTACGGAGAATGCCCGCGCAACCGTTTCATTCACACACCGGATGGCGAGCCGGGGCTGAACTACCTGTGCGCCGGATACAAGCTATTTTTCAACCACATCAACCGCCCGATGCGCATTATGGCAGAGCTGCTGCGGCGCGGGCGTTACGCCGACGAGGTGATGAACATCCTGGCGGCGGAAGAGATGCAGCGCCTGCAGCAGGCGATGGCTCAGGCATCGCCAGATGATCCCTGCCCGTGTGGCAGCGGGAAAAAATTTCGCCTGTGTCACGGTCGAAAACAACGATCCGCCGCTACCAGATAATCCGCTGACTGTGACCGCTTGTACCCACTTGAAGGAGCGCTATGCCACTCTTTACGAGGAAAGCCAAAACCAAGGAAATCGCCATCATCGGATTGGGTCGTTTCGGTGGAAGTCTGGGGCGCCGCCTGGAAGCCCTGGGTCATGCGGTGCTGGGTATCGATAATGATGCGCGGCTGGTGAAAGAGATCGCCGACGAAATCACGGAGGCTGTAGTCCTGGACGCGACGGACGAGGAAGCCCTGCGGCAGGTAGATATCACCGCCTTCCATACGGTGGTGGTGACGATCTCGGACAATTTCGAAGCCAATGCGCTGATTACCTCGACCCTCAAACAATTGGGGATCGCAAATGTGATCTCCGTTTCCAACACCACCCGGCACAGGCAGATCCTGGCGCGCATCGGGGCAGACAGGGTCATCCTACCGCAGGAAGAGAGCGGCATCCAGTTGGCGGATGAGCTGAGTATCCCCGGCATGCTGGAGCGCTTGCATCTGAGCCAGGACTACAGCCTGATCGAGATCAAGCCACCGCAAAGCCTGGTAGGTAAATGCGTGGAAGCCTGCGAGCCTTACCAGGTGATCGTGGTGCTCATCCTGCGGGGAGATGAGCTGATCGTCAATCCCGACCCGAACACACAATTCCTGGCTGGCGATATCCTGGTGCTGGTGGGCGAAAAGCGGCGGCTGGCGGAATTTAGCAATCTGGAATGAGCACACCCAATCCATCTCACACAAAGAAGCCTACAGCGAGGGTCGAGCGACGCCGGCAACGGATGATCCGCATCGGTAGGAGCGCGGGATCGGCAAGCTCACGCCAGGTCCCCGTTGCTTTGCAACTGGTACTGGGGTTGGCTGTGCTGATCGCCATTGGCACCGCACTGTTATTGATCCCGGGCGCCAGCATGCAAAGGCTGACGTTCATGGATGCGCTCTTCACCGCCACATCTGCCGCTGCAGTGACCGGACTGAGCCTCTTTCCGATCAGCACCGGGCTGACCTTGTGGGGGCAGCTGATCCTGCTGCTGCTGGTACAGACCGGCGGGGTAGGATTGATCGTAGTAGTTGTCATGGTTTTCCGCCTGATCGGACGCCAGGTGACGCTCGGCGAGCGCCTGGCGGTGACCAGCTCGCTGGGGTTGGACCGCCCTGAAGAGATTGCCCTGACCATGGTGCGGGCGATTGGGCTGATGCTCATCATCGAAGGGGTTGGCGCTGTTCTGCTGTTTCTGCATTGGGTCATCTCCGGCATTGTTCCCCTTGGCGACGCCGCATTCTATGCCATTTTCCACGCCGTTACCGCCTACTGCAACGCCGGTTTCGACCTTTTTAGCGGGCTGCCCCAGTATCCCAACGGCATCCCCACCGATCCGCTGAGCCTGATCATTATGGGAGCCTTGATCATTCTGGGTGGTCTGGGGATTCCCGTTTATATGGACCTGATCTACCACCGGCGCCGCCCATTCTCGCTGCACACGCGCCTGACCTTTATTGTAACGCTGGTGTTGATCGTGCTCGGGTGGATCGGGTTGTTGATGTCCGAGTATCGCCAGGCAGGCGTGTTAAGCGACATGTCCTTCGGGCAACGCACCCTTCTCGCCTGGTTTCAATCCGTCTCCGCTCGCACGGCGGGTTTCCCCGGTCTGCCGGGGTTCAGCGAAATCAACTTCCCCAGCACATTGATGCTGGTGGCTTTGATGTTCATCGGCACGGCGCCTGCCTCCACCGGCGGAGGCATCACCACGGGCACCTTTGTGGTGCTGTGGCTGGCTGTAGTCAGCTATGCACGCGGGCTGGATAAAATCCGCGTCGGTAAACATACTTTGCCGGGACCTCTTCTCATGCGAGCCCTCGTTGTCTTTGTGGTCAGCTTCAGCCTGGTTGTGCTGGTCACCTGGTTGATACTGATGACCAACCCTTTCACGCTGGACCAGACGCTGTTTGAAGTTGTCTCGGCTTATTCAACAACTGGGCTCTCACTAGGGATCACGACTGGATTGAACACGGCTGGACGCCTGCTGATCATTTTCACCATGTTTGCCGGGCGTCTGGGAGCGATTACCATCATGATCTCCCTGCTGGGGCGCGATAAGGGAAAGAAATTGATCGATTACCCAGAAGAATCCATCCTAATCGGTTAAATGCGGGGATTCCGGACATGAATGCCATCAAACCCGAAAAGAAAAACCTGGCGGCTGACCTGCTGGCGGGCCTGACCTTTGCCCTGGTCAATATCCCGCAATCCATGGCGCATGCCTTGCTGGCGACCGTCAACCCTGTGTTCGGTCTGTACACCCTGATGCTGGCGACGCCGGTGGGGGCGCTGTTTACCAGCGCGGTTTTCATGAACGTATCCACCACCAGCGCCCTGGCGGTGGCAGCCGGTGATACGCTGGCGAGCTACCCGTCCGATATCCGCCCGGCTGCATTGGCTACACTCGTGCTGCTGATTGGCGCTTTTCAGATCATCCTGGGTTTGCTGCGCATGGGCTGGGTGACGCGCTTTATCCCGTTCTCGGTGATGACCGGCTTTATGACCGGGGTGGCTGCGCTGATCATCCTGGGTCAGATCGGCGATTTTACCGGTTATTACAGCTCTTACAAGGGGAAGATAGCCCAACTGGCGGACCTGGTTCTGCACAAAGAATTGATCGCCTGGGCGACGCTGGCGATCGGATTATTGACCATTGCCCTCATTTATGTCTTGAGTCGCACACGGCTGGCAAAATTCGCCTTGATCCTTGCGCTTGTGCTGGCTTCGGGCGTAGCGCTCTTGTTCAACCAGCTTTTAGGAGCAGAAATTCGACTGGTGGGGGATATCGCCGATGTGCCAGGGATGTTGCCCAGCCTTGCACTGCCCAGTGTGAAATACATCGTGCCGCTCATGTTACCCGCCATTACCATCGGGATCATCGGGTTGGTGCAAGGCGCGGGGGTGAGCCAGACCTTTCCCAACCCGGATGGGAAGTATTCGGACATATCCAGGGATTTCCTGGGGCAGGGGGCTGCCAACGTGGCGACCAGCCTTCGTGCGCGGCATCCCTGCCGGCGGCTCCAGCTCGGGAACGGCGTTGATGGTCAGCGCTGGAGCGCGCACGCGCTGGGCAAACATTTTTGCCGGGCTGGCGGTGGCGGTGATCGTATTGATCTTCGCCAACCTGGTCGAGCTGGTAGCCATGCCGGCTCTGGCAGGACTGGTGATTGTCGCCGGCGTGCAAATGATCAACGTAAACAACATCCGCACGGTGTGGCAGACGAATCCAATCGCACGCCTGATCATGCTGATTACTTTTGGTTCCACGCTGGTCATGCCGTTGCAGTATGCCGTGCTGCTTGGCGTGGGTTTATCACTGATCTTGTTCATCTTCCAGCAATCTAACACTCTGCGCGTTGTTGAGTGGGCGGCGCAGGACGTTGGCTGGCCCGTTGAGCGCCCGGCGCCGCAGAAGCTTGAGTTCGAACAGAGTAACGGTGCTCTATGTGTATGGGAACCTTTTCTACGCCGCGGCGGCGCCCTTCGAGAACAGCTTACCAACCGTGGAAGGCGCCAGGCGTTCCGTTGTGATCCTGTTGATGCGCGGTTTTGATGATATCGGCAGCACGGTGCTTGGTGTGCTGCGCCGTTACGGGCAAGAATTACAGGCGAACGGTGGCAAGCTGGTGCTGGCTGGCGTCTCCCCGGTATTGCGCGAGCAGCTCCGGCGCACCGGGATGCTGACCCTGATCGGCGCCGAAAATATCTTTATGACGACCCCAACCATCGGGGAGTCTGGCAACGCCGCGCTGCGGGCAGCGTTGGACTGGCTGGCTGAAGCGCCGCCGGTTGAAAAAGGGGATTCCAGCTAGAACCCCTGGCTGCATCCGAATGCGCAAAGAGCCGGAGGGCGCGCTGCGCCTGGATTGCCGTAGCGCTGAGATTTGGGTATAATACTGCCATTCGAACATTGGCGCGAGGACCGGGACGAGTATGCAGGCAGGCGCCGCCAGAGAGTGAAGATCAACGGCTGGAAGTCTTCACCGGCAGCAGCTTGTAGAAAACCCCCCGCGAGCGAGAACCTCAACGGCTCTCAGAGAGAGCCAAGTAAGGTGAACGGCTGACCCCGTTAGCGGTCGTAAGAAGATGCTCCCCACGGGGAGTAATCTGGGTGGAACCGCGTGATCACAGCTCTCGCCCCAGAATGGCGAGGGCTTTTTTGTTCATAGGCGCCAGCGATTGCAAAGCAACGGCGTTATGTTGAAGGAGGCTGTCATGGCTGAAAAAGTAGTGGAACGCTACGAGGATAGTGAGCTTTACCGCATACGGCACTCTACGGCGCACATCATGGCGCAGGCGGTGTTGGAGATGTTCCCCGAGGCAAAGTACACCATTGGTCCGCCTATCGAGGACGGATTTTATTACGATTTTGAGCTGCCGCGCTCGCTATCGCCGGAAGACCTGGCGGTCATCGAGAAGCGCATGCGCGAGATCATCACCGGCAACTACCCATTTGCGAAGAAGGTCGTCTCAGCGGATGAGGCGCGGCGCATCTTTGCCGACCAACCCTATAAGCTGGAGCTGATCGGTGGATTGGAGCAGGGCGGCTTCGACGAGTACGGCAACCCGCTCAAAGAGAAGCCGGATATCTCGATCTACACACACGCCTCGTTTGTCGACCTGTGCCGCGGTCCGCATGTAGAGCAAACGGGGCAGATCAACCCCGGGGCGGTTAAGCTTCTGAGCGTGGCAGGCGCCTATTGGCGCGGCGACGAGCACAACGCCATGCTGCAGCGCATCTACGGCACAGCCTGGAAATCTGCGCAGGAGTTGGAAGAGTACCTTTGGAGACAAGAAGAAGCAAAGAAGCGCGACCACCGCAAGTTGGGTAGAGAGCTGGGCTCTGTTCTATTTCTCCGAAGATGTCGGTCCTGGCTTGCCGCTTTTTACTCCGAAGGGCGAGATGCTGCGTTACCTGATGGAAGGCTACGTGCGCCAGGTGCAGACGCGTTACGGCTACCAGCACGTTTGGACGGGTCATCTTGTGAAAGAAGACCTGTACAGGCGCTCCGGACACTACGAAAACTACAAGGATTCGATGTTCCCGCCCCTGGTGGACGAAAACGTGATCTTCCGCCTCAAGCCGATGAACTGCCCGAGCCATATGACGCTCTTCAACGAGATGGGACGGCACTCTTACCGCGAGCTGCCGCTGCGACTGGCGGAATTTGCCACGCTGTACCGCTACGAGAAGACGGGCGAGCTGACCGGGCTGACCCGCGTGCGCGCCTTGACGCAGGACGACTGCCATATCTTCTGCACGGAAGAGCAGGTGGGTTCCGAGTTCATGCTGGCGCTCGAGCTGATCAAAGAGGTTCTGGAGCGCTACAAGTTCACCGAGTACAAGGTCAGGCTGTCGCTGCGCGGCGAGGGCGGCAAGTATGTTCAAGACGACGAGAAATGGTCGAAAGCCGAAGCTGCCCTGCGCGCGGCGCTGGATGCCAGTGGGGTGGACTACTTTGAAGCGGAAGGGGAAGCGGCGTTCTACGGACCCAAAGCCGATTTTATGGCGCGGGACGTGCTGGGCAGGGAGTGGCAGCT
This sequence comes from uncultured Chloroflexia bacterium, assembly GCA_963702535.1. Taxonomy (GTDB): domain Bacteria; phylum Chloroflexota; class Anaerolineae; order Anaerolineales; family UBA4823; genus CAVPDG01. Next base: position 493,333 of record CAVPDG010000004.1, read on the forward strand.
CTCTACGATCCAGGTGGATTTCATCCAGCCCGCCCGGCTGGGTTGCACCTACATCGGGGAAGATGGCAGCGAGCACACCCCGGTGCTGCTGCACCGCGCCGTCACGGGCTCAACGGAGCGCTTCATGGGCGTGGTGATCGAGCACTACGCCGGCGCTTTCCCGGTCTGGCTGGCGCCGGTCCAGGCAGTGCTGATCCCGATCGCCGACCGCCACCTGGATTATGTCAACGAGCTGGCAGGCAGGCTGAAGAACGCCGGGATGCGCGTGGAGGTCGACGAGCGCAGCGAGCGCATGAACGCCAAGATCCGCGACGCCCAGCTACAAAAGGTGCCGTATATGCTGGTGGTAGGCGACCGGGAGGTGGAGCAAGGCATGCTTGCTTTGCGCCTGCGCTCCGGCGAGAATCCTGGGGCAGTGACGGTTGATGAGTTGCTCAGGCGCTTCCAGGCAGACGTGGAATTGGGCGAATAACGCTTCAATTTTCCATGCATGGTTGACGTTTTACCGGGATTTATGGTATCATGCCATGCACTGGCAAAGCGCCAGTATTTATTTGATTGTTTAGAAGGAGTCACTTATCAGCGCTGTCGATTACCGTGTGAATGAAGCCATTCGGGTGCCGGAAGTTCGCTTAATCGGTCCGAAAGGCGAGAACCTTGGAGTGCTTCCCATACAAGAAGCTCAGCGGATCGCTCGTGAAGCAGAGCTAGACCTGGTAGAGGTGGCGGCTGCGGCTGATCCGCCGGTTTGCCGGGTCATGGATTTCGGCAAGTTCATCTACGAACGCACCAAGAAAGAACGGGAAGCCCGCAAGGCACAGACGAAGATCGAGGTAAAAGAGATCCGCTTGCGCCCGAAGACGAACGAGCACCATCGCGATCTCAAGGTGCGAGACGCTCGCCGCTGGCTCGAAGCCGGGATGAAAGTGAAGGTTCGTATCCGCTTCCGGGGACGGGAGATCACCTACCCGGAGATTGCCTTGAACGATCTGAAGGAGATTGCGGAAGAGCTCTCGGATGTGGCGCTGGTCGAACAGACACCTGCCCTGGAAGGGCGCACCATGTTGATGGTACTGGCGCCCGGTAAGGCGGCTAAAAAGAAATAACAGCCAGCGCTGTAAGCTTTTTCCAGGAAGTACGTCACAGTAGCGTATCCTACGGGGCGACAGTCTTGTCGCCCCGTATACGGCTGAATAACAAAGAGAGGAGTAGGACCGTGCCGCGTAAGCAGACAACCGGAAAGTACAAGCTGAAGACCCATAAGGCAACCTCCAAGCGGTTTCGCCTGACCGGGTCCGGGAAGCTGGTGCGCACCAAGGGTGGCAAGAGCCACCTGCGCCGCCGGACTTCCAAGCGCACCAAGCGCTTGCTGGGCGAGATGATCCCCGTGCAGTCTCGGGGAATCACCAAGCGCGTCCATCGACTGGCGCCCAACCTGACCAAGTAAGACCGTTGGCAGGGGAGATATCGGAAAAGGAATCGTTTAGTGCGGCTGTTGGGTGTATGCAACGGGCAGGCAAGTAGCCTGCCGGCGCCCAGGGGTTCGCAGGAGAGAGAAAAATGGCACGTGTAAAGACCGGTCCCAACCGTCGACAACACCACAAGAAGGTATTGAAGATCACCAAGGGTCAGTTTGGCACCCGCTCGCGCTTGTTCCGCCGGGCGAACGAGGCCATGCTGAAGAGCCAGTGGTACGCATATCGCGACCGCCGCTCGCGCAAGCGCGACCTGCGCCGGCTGTGGATTGCTAGAATCAATGCAGCGGCACGCTTGAACGGCACCACCTACAGCAGCCTGATCCATAACATGAAGGTAGCGCAAATCAGCCTTAACCGCAAGATGTTGGCTGACCTGGCTGTGCGCGATCCCCAGGCTTTCACGGCTGTAGTCACCCAAGCCCAGACTCGCTGATCCAGCGATCATCCGAATGATTTCATGCGGGATATAACGTCCCGCATTTTTCGCGTTGCTGGTATGTAGTATAATGCCAGGCATTGGAGGCATGATGCCCAATCAAAAGGACAGTTCCATTTCGCAGTACCAGGGTGGATTCTTCCAGGGGCTCTCCACCCAGATCAAGCTTATCTTGCGGCTGATGGCTGACCGCCGGGTGAATCCGCTGCTCAAGATCTTGCCCATCGGTGCGCTGGCTTACCTTTTCATCCCCGACCTGGTTATTGGACCCATCGATGACGCCCTGGTAATCTGGCTGGGCACTTTTCTTTTCGTAGAGCTGTGCCCGGATGCCGTTGTCCAGGAGCATAAGCAAAAGCTGGAGCGCGAAATATCGGCGAGCGCAGGCGACAACCCCGCTGGCGGGGACCTCTTAAGGACGAAGATATTATCGACGCCGAGTACTGGGAAGAGGGGAAGTGAGTGGGCTGGTATCCGCGAATTGCCGGAATCGCGCTTCTCCTGGCGCTTGCTGCCTGTACCCGCCTGCCAGCCGCTGAAAGCCCCGCCCCGACCGCCCAGCCCGGCTTGACCGCGGCGGCGACCAGCACAACCCCTGCCACGCCACCGCCGCCCACGTCGCTGCCCGCTACAACCACCCAGCCCCCCAGCGTAGAGCCGCCTGCAGACACACCGACCTCACAGGTTAATACGCAACTCCCCGCTGCCCAGTCGGCTGCCTGGGAGCTGCTGACGGATGGCTTGCTCAGACCGGTGGCGATCGTCGACCCTGGCGACAACTCCGGCAGGCTCTTTATCGTGGAGCAGCCCGGAGTTATCCGCATCTACCAGGATGGCAGGCTGCTACCCGAGCCCTTTCTGGATATCCGCCAGCGGGTGGGCAGCCGCGGCAACGAGCAGGGCTTGCTGGGGCTGGCTTTTCACCCGGCATATGCCCAGAACGGCTTGTTTTATGTCAACTACACTGATCTGAACGGGGATACAGTGGTTGCACGCTTCGCCGTCTCCAGCCAGGACGCCGATCGCGCCGAGGCTGGCAGCGAGCAGCAGCTCTTGTTTGTCCGCCAGCCGTACCCCAACCACAATGGCGGATCGGTCGTCTTTGGACCGGACGGGTACCTGTACCTGGGATTGGGGGATGGCGGCTCGGGCGGCGATCCCCAGGGCAACGGGCAATCCCTGGATACGCTTTTGGGAAAAATTCTGAGGATCGATGTCGATAGCGGCAGCCCGTATGCCATCCCTGCCGGAAATCCGTTCTCCGCGCCGCAAGCTCCCGAGATTTGGGCTTACGGGCTGCGCAACCCCTGGCGCTTCTCCTTCGACCGCCTTACTGGCGACCTGTACGTTGCCGATGTCGGGCAGAACCAGTGGGAAGAGGTTAATTACCTGCCGGCAGGCAGCCCGCCGGGCGCGAATTTCGGCTGGAATTACCGGGAGGGGCTGCATCCCTATGAAGGAACGCCGCCGGGCAGCAGCGTCTTGATCGATCCGGTCGCGGAATACGATCACGCGCAGGGCTGCTCGGTAACCGGCGGCTATGTTTACCGGGGCGAGGAGCTGCCTGCCTGGCAAGGCGTGTACCTCTACGGCGATTTCTGCTCTGGTAAAATCTGGGGGCTTTTGCGAGATGCAAGCGGCGCCTGGCAGAACCAGGTGCTTTTCGAGACAGGCCGGAATATCAGCTCGTTTGGGGAAGATGCTGCCGGTGAGCTGTACCTGACCGACCTCAACGGCGCAATCTACCGCCTGAAAGCCAGACCCTGAGATGCGCAGGCTCGTTTTTCTGATCCTTCTGGCAGTTAGCCTGATCCTGGCTGGTTGCCAGGCGCCAGCGGCTCAGGTCACGGGGGTCACCTCTCACCCGTGCGGCTCCAGCCTTGCCAACTGCCACAGCAGTTCCAACCACCGCCGTTCCCACCCAAACCCTCGTAATCACCCAGCCTGCTGCATCGCCCAGCGCCTCACCCACGCCTGCGCCAACCGCCACCGCAACGCCACTCCCGGCAATCCGCTTCGCCGTTATTGGCGATTACGGCAGCGGCGGGCAGCCCGAAGCGGATGTCGCCCGGCTGGTGGATAGCTGGCAGGTCGATTTCATCATCACCGTCGGGGATAACAACTACCCTGACGGCGCAGCAGATACGATCGATCAGAACGTCGGTCAGTTCTACCAGGCGTATATCTTTCCCTATCGCGGCGGGTATGGCAGCGGGGCGGAGCAGAACCGTTTCTTCCCCACGTTGGGCAACCACGACTGGAACACCGACCGGGCGCAGCCGTATCTGGAATATTTCACCTTGCCGGGGAACGAGCGTTATTATGATTTCACCTGGGGCGCGGTGCATTTCTTTGCCCTGGATAGCGACTCGCGCGAGCCCGATGGGATCAACCGCAGCTCAGCCCAGGCTGCCTGGCTGCAGGCGCAGCTTGCCGCCTCGACATCTCCCTGGAACGTGGTTTACCTGCACCACGCCCCCTATTCGTCCGGCAGGCATGGTGCCACCGATTGGGCGCAATGGCCCTACAAGGAATGGGGGGCAGATGTGGTGCTGGCAGGGCACGACCACACCTACGAGCGCCTGCTTGTAGACGATCTGCTTTACTTCGTCAACGGTGTTGGCGGCGGCGCCATCTACCAATTCCTGCTGCTGGAGGAAGGCAGCCAGTTTCGATATAACGATGATTATGGCGCCATGCTGGTGGAAGCCAGCCCGGCGCAGATGACACTTCCAGTTCATCAACCGCAGCGGGGAGCTCATCGACGCGGTTACGCTCGAGAAGTAATAACCGGACGTAAATTATCCAGATATCCAAAATCAGCCTTGACATCCCGTCGCGGCGTTGTGGTAAGATTGCGCCGTTCTAATATTATTTTAATGCAGAAAGGAGCAGCGCACTTCATGAGCAATAGCCTTGTTAGTCTCGCCTGGTTGCAAAGCGCCGCCGTCGCTGGCGGTGGGGCTGTTGCGCCTTCGCGGAGTGCGCCTGTTGACCGGTAAGACCTGTATGAGATAGGTCAAAAGCCACGGGTGTGCTCGCATCCCGTGGCTTTTTTTATTTGTCTGGCAGTATTGGGCCACGGGACCATCCGTGGTCTTTTTTTATTTGCCTCGCTTCGAGGATAACGACATGATTACGATCGATATCGTTGATGACAATAATGAACGTCCCGCCAAGCCGGTCGTTCAAACAATACCGATCGTCCGCAACGGTCGAAATGATGGCTTCGATGGCGCTTATGAAGCGGCGCGAAGCATCTATGGCGACCTGTTGCGCCTGGCAGACCAGGAGCGACAGGCGAATCATGCCAGCGCGCCCGCCAGCCGGAACGTGGCGAGTATGATGAGCAGGATCGTGCGCGCCTTATCTGCCTGGCTTTAGGAGCCGCCGCATTCAATCGTTAGAGCTTGGAGGACCTTGAAATGGCTACAGAACCGATCGCACGGCAAGGGTTGCCGGGCGATGCAACAATTTTATCCGGCGACCGGGCAGCGCTCACATCAAAACCAGCGCCTTTGTTGAACCAAACCATGGTTGTGTTCCTGTTTGCCATGGTGCTGGCGAATATCTCTTCGCACATGTACGAGCCGTTGCTGCCTTTGTACCTGAAGAGCCTGAATGCCAACGTGTTGCAGGTGGGGCTGTTCTTCACGCTCTCGCGCATCATCCCACTCGTGCTGCAAATCCTGGGCGGCTGGATCTCAAACTCGTTGGGGCGCTTGCGCAGTATCGCCTTTGGCAGTATTGCCGGCGTTTTTTCCTACGTCGCCATGATCCTCTCACCTACCTGGCAATGGGTGCTTCTGGGAGAAGGGCTGGCAGCGACCACCCGCTCGCTGGTGGGACCCAGCTTCGGAGCTTTTATCGCCGAGCAGTCCAGCGAGGAGCAGCGGGCGCGTGTCTTCGGCATCTCTGAGATGATCTTCATGGTGGTGGCAGTCATCGGGCCTCCCCTGGGCGGCTGGCTGGCAGATACTTACGGCTTTCAGGTCTTGCTGCTCTGCGCAGCCGGGTTGTACACGCTGGCAACGGTCATCCGCGTGCTGATGGCGCGCATTGCAGCCCGCAAGCAGGAAGCCAACCCTGAGAAACTCAGCCTGGAGAGCTTGAGAAGCAAGCTGGGCACTATGCTGGGTATGATCCTGGCGGGTGGGCTGGTCACCTGGCTGCTCTTGACCGACGGCATCCAGGATATCGCCTATTCCCTGTCTTCGAACCTGATGCCGGTCTACCTGAAAGACATCGGTGGTCTCTCCATCCAGCAGATCGGTTGGGGGGAGTCGATCTTCGGCTTGTCCATGATGCTGATCACCCTGCCAGCGGGCATCCTGGCAGACCGCAAGGGCGAGCGCCTGGGGATTATCGTCGGGTTTTTCTTGCAGTTCCTGGCGTTGATGGTCTTCATCCGGGTCTCCGATTTTTGGGGATTTGCCATCGCCTGGGCGCTGCTGGGCTTGGGGATCGGCATGATGTCGCCGGCGTACCAATCCTTGATCAGCAAAGCCGTGCCCGAGCGCATGCGCGGCACCGCCTTCGGCTTGTTTAGCTCCAGCCTGGGCGTCGTCTCGCTGCCGGCGCCGCTGGTCGGCGCCCAGCTCTGGCAGAGTGTGGGACCGAAATTCCCCTTCATGCTCACCGGCTGGGCTGCCCTGCTCGCCATCCTGCCGGTATGGCTCAAATTCAAGCTGCCGCGGCAAGAGAAGATCACGAGCGAAGTTGAGCAATGAACGTGTTAAATTTGAGGAGAAAATTACCATGAGCGACCTACGAACATTGGCACTGTTACAAATCAGGAGGGGGCAATAGCTCCGCAGGTGAGTCTGCGCGGTTTCCAGGGAGAGGGCGACTACGCCCATATCGCCGCGATCATCGCCGGCTGCAAAGATGTTGACCAGATCGAGCGTGTGGATAGCGAGGAAGATATCCGGCGCTACTACTCGCACCTGGTCAACTGCGATCCTTACAAGGATATGTGTTTTGTGGAGGCGGGCGGGCAAACGATTGGCTACAGCCGGGTGATGTGGTGGGAAGAGGCGAATGGAGCGCAGATCTACCGTAGCCTTGCGTTTCTGCTGCCGGCATGGCGGCGGCGGGGCATCGGCAGCCGCTTGCTGGAATGGGGTGAGAATCGCCTGCGGGAGATTGCCGCTCACAATCCACCGGGTGAGGAGCGCTTTTTCGAGTCCGCGGCAGCCGACACAGAGATGGGCACGCAGGCGCTGCTGGAAAGCCACGGGTACCAGCCGGTGCGGCACTTCTTCACCATGCTGCGACCCAATTTGGAGAACATCCCGGAAGCGCCCTTGCCTGCCGGATTGGAGGTGCGTCCCGTCAGGATGGAAGATCTTCCAACGATACGTGAAGCCTCGGTGGAGGCGTTCCGTGATCACTGGGGGTTCAACGAGGAGAATGAGCCGACGGTGGAGCAGTGGGTGGAAAATCCGAACTTCGACCCCAGCCTGTGGCGGGTCGCCTGGGAGGGGGATCAGGTCGCGGGCATGGTGCTGAGCTACATCGATGAGCGGGAGAACCAGGCTTACCATCGCCAGCGCGGCTGGACGGAGGATATTTGCGTCCGGCGCCCCTGGCGGCGGCGCGGGCTGGCGCGCGCCTTGCTTGTGCAGTCATTGTACGCGGTGCGCGAGCGCGGCATGCAGGAAGCTGCGCTGGGCGTGGATACACAAAATCTTTCGGGGGCTTTACACCTGTACGAGAGCGTCGGCTTCCGCGGCAATCAAACGCCTGACAGTATACCGGAAACCTATGCTATGATTATGGCTCAATCCCATACAAGGAGGCATTTTTGGCGATTCGCGCCGTAATCTTCGATTTTGGCGGTGTGCTGCTGCGCACGGAAGACCCTAATCCTCGCCTGCAGCTCGCCGCCCGCCTGGGCATACCCAAGGAGCAGCTTTACCGCCAGGTGTTCGACAGCGAGAGCGCCCGCCAGGCGACGCTCGGCAAGATTAGCGCCGAAGCGCACTGGGAAGCGGTCCGGAGGGCGCTGGGCATTGGCGAGGAAGCGGTTCAGCAGGTGCAGGCGGAGTTCTGGGCTGGCGACAGGCTGGACGAGGAGCTGATCGGGTATTTGCGCCGGCTGAAACCGCGCTATAAGACCGCCCTGTTGAGCAACGCCTGGGACGATTTGCGTGCGGTGATCCAGCGTAACTGGCAGATCTCGGATGTATTTGACGAGATGATCATCTCGGCGGAGGTCGGGATTGCCAAACCTGATGCGTCCATCTACCGCCTTGCCGTCGATCGCCTGGGCATTACCCCCCAGGAGGCAGTCTTTGTGGATGATTTCATCGAGAATATCGAGAGCGCCCGGGCGTTTGGATTGCAGACGGTTCACTTCCAGGGCAGGCAGCCGCTGTACGATGAGCTGGCGCGAATCCTGGACGGCAATGCATCCACCTGAGCTGTAACATTGCGCTGCCCGGCGAATGCCCGGACCGAGAGAGAGGACATGGATTTCACCCGCCTGACCATTTCAGAATGTAGCGATCTGCTAGCCAGCGGCGAGATCTCACCCATCGAGCTGACGGAGGCGCACCTGGAGCGCATCCAGAAGCTGGAGCCGCTGCTGAACTGCTTCATCACGTTGACGGCAGACCTGGCTCGAGATCAAGCGCGCCGGGCTGAGAGCGAGATCCAACAAGGCAGGCGGCGCGGCGACCTGCACGGCATTCCCCTGGCGCTCAAAGACCTTTTCGAGACGCGTCAGATCCCTACAACGGCGGGCTCGCTCTTCTTCCGAGATTACCTGCCCGAGCAAGACGCCGCCACCGTCCAGATGCTGGAGCAAGCGGGCGCCATCGTGCTGGGCAAGCTCAACATGCACGAGATCGCCCTGGGTGTGACCAACGTCAACCCCCATTACAGGGCTGCGCGCAATCCCTGGGAGCGCACGCGCTCGACCGGGGGCTCATCCGGCGGATCGGCGGCGGCTGTGAGAGCGGGCATGTGCATGGGTTCCCTGGGCACGGATACTGGCGGCTCGATCCGCATCCCGGCGTCTTTGTGCGGCGTGGTTGGCTTGAAGCCCACCTACGGCAGGGTCAGCCTGCGCGGCGTCATCCCCCTGAGCCGGAACCTGGACCACGCGGGTCCACTGGCGCGCAGCGTGCGCGATACCGCGCTGCTCTTACAGGCTATTGCCGGCTACGATGCGCTTGACCCGTACAGCGTCGATACGCCTGTGCCCGACTACCTGGTGGGTCTGGATGGCGGCGTGCGCGGCTGGAGGGTCGCCCTGGCTGCGGATGATTTTTTCACCGAGAAAACGGATGCGCATACCTGGAACGCGGTAGAAGAAGCCGCGCAGGTATTCAAGCACCTGGGAGCCAGGGTGGAGCGGGTTGAGGTTCCCCAGGCGTACGCTGCGGCGGCGGCAAATGGCTTGATGACGACCAGCGATGGAGCTGCTTTTCACCACGAGCGCATGGCGCAGCGCATGGGAGATTTTGGGGAAGATATCCGTTTGCGGTTGGAGTCGGGCGCGGCGGTCACGTCGACAGAATACAGCCAGGCGCGCCATCTGCAGGCGGAGCTGCGCCGCCGCTATGCCGAATTCTTATCGCGCTATGATATCCTGCTCACACCTGCTACGCCCGTGGCTGCGCCGCTGATTGCGCTCGGTCCACATGCCATCGAGCAGGCGCGGCTGCTGACCCGCTTCACCTCGCCCTTCAACCTGGTAGGGCTGCCGGCGCTCTCCTTGCCCTGCGGGTTCACCCCCACTGGTTTGCCCCTTGGCTTGCAAATCGTCTCGCGCCACTGGGGGGAGGCGACGGTTTTGCAAGCGGCTTACGCTTACGAGCAGGAGACAGCCTGGCGACTGCAATGGCCCGCAATCGATTGAGCGCCAGCAGGGCTGGCTCAATAGGGGGCAATTGGGGAACTCGAGGCGCTGCGTGATCGCGATTGGAGTGATCTCCGACACCCACATTCCCGACCGCGCCCGCCAGCTCCACGCCGAGGCGCTGACGGTCTTCCGGGAAGCTGGCGTCCAGGCGATCCTGCATGCCGGGGATGTTTCCACGCCTGCCACCCTCGAGCAGCTTGCAGATATTGCCCCGGTGCATGCGGTGCGAGGCAACCGCGATTGGGTGGCGTTGCGCCACCTGCCCTTTACCCGGCGGCTTGAGTTTGGCGGTGTGAAAGTGGGTCTCACGCACGGGCACGGACCGCTATGGGATTATGTGAGAGACCGGGCGGATTATATGCTGCGCGGGTACCGGTTGGAGATGTTCGCGCCGCGCCTCTTGGCGGCTTTTCCGGAGGTGGATGTCATCGTGTTCGGGCACACCCACCGCTGCCTCAACCAACGTCTGGATGGCAAGTTGCTCTTTAACCCGGGGTCGCCGCATTTCCCCGATCCGAAAACAGCCGCGCCCAGCGTAGGGTTGCTGTATATATCGGATACAGGCTCGGTCCTGGGGGATATCCGCACGCTATCGCCAGCGGCAGGCGCTTAGGTCTTGCCCGCAGCCGGAGTAACCGGCACATCCGCGTAAACAGGCACATTCCATCCCCTGAACCTGGCAAGGCGACCATGCACGGCGTCATCGAAGAGATGGCGCAGCGTGCTGACCACCGGTCCCATCACGCCCAACCCAATCGGGTGGTGGTCTACCCGGGTGACGGCGATGATCTCGGCTGCCGTGCCGGTCATGAACAGCTCATCGCACAGGTAGACTTCGGTGCGGTCGATCTGCCGCTCGACAACCGGCAAGCCAAGCTCCGCTTGCGCCAGCTCGATAGCGGTGCGGCGGGTGATGCCTTCCAGAATGTTCTCCGTAATCGATGGGGTGACCACTGCGCCGTTCTTGACCATGAAGACATTCATGGCGCTGCCTTCGGAGATGTGCCCATCATGCGTCAGCACAAGCGCTTCATCGAAACCGGACAGGTTGGCATCTGTCTTGATCAAGGCTGAATTTGCGTAAGCGCCGCTCACCTTGCCGCGCGCCGGGATGGCGTTATCATCCACCCGCCGCCAGGAGGAGATGGTGACGTGGGCATTCGTGTCATTGCTCACGTAGCGGTTAAAGGGGACGGCGACGATGGAAAGCTCGTGGTGCAAGCCGTGCAGCTTGACGCCGATGATCTCATCGGTCTTGAAGGCTAATGGGCGAATATACACATCACGCCGGTAACCATCCGCGCGCAGCAGTTCCAGGGTGATCTCGGTCAGTTCTTCAGGTGTGAGGTCAAAATCCATGCGCATCAGCCGCGCCGAGCTCAGGAAGCGCCGGAAGTGGTCAAGCGGTCGAAAGACGAAGAGCTGCTCTTTCATCATTGCTCCAGTAACCGCGCATACCGCCGAAGACCGCGGTGCCATAGTTCAGCGCATGGGTCAAGACGCCGACCCTGGCATCGCTGTACGGGACAATCTTTCCCTGGAAATAGGCATGGATGGGAAGGTCCATAGAGATACTCTCCCTGTACCTGTAGCTGGATCGATCGGCTGGCGTGAATGCACGCCACCAACCTGGATTATAACCGCCCTGCGGTTTGCTTGCAAATCCCACAAATATTATCCGATATTTGCCAGATGAGGGAGCACTCAAAAGTTGTTGTTGAGTTCCACCCCCAAACCGGTAAAAACCTTTTAGTGCACCCCAGATGAAACGGGGGTATGCTTTTTGATTAGAAGGGAGTATACTTTTTGAGCAATTTTCCCTATGAGCGACACAGAGTCGCTGAAAAACTGCTCCACCAGGAGATGTTTTTATGAAACGTGCAGTCAGTATCAGCATCGGCTCGTCCAAGCGCGATAAAGCCGTGGAAGTTGAGCTGCTGGGTGAAAAAGTGGTGATCGAGCGCATTGGCACAGACGGCGACATGGAAAAAGCCGCCCAACTGTACAAAGAGCTGGATGGCAAGGTAGATGCTTTCGGGGTCGGTGGGGCTGACCTGGGGGTGATGGTTGCAGACCGGTGGTACCCCCTCTATTCCGTGCAAAAACTGATCCGTTATATTGAAAAGACGCCGGTGGTGGATGGCGCTGGGCTGAAAAATACGCTGGAATATCGCATAGCGGCGGTAATCGACGCCAAAGCGGGCGATTACGTCAAAAAGCTGGGGCGCAAAGCTTTTGTCACACTGGGTGTGGACCGCTGGGGGATGACAAAATCCTTCCTCGATGGCGGCTACGAGTGCCTGTTTGGGGATCTGATGTTCGGGTTAGGGCTGCCTTTCACAGTGAGCAGCGAGAAAAGCTTGAAAAGGCTGGCAGCCTTGCTCATGCCCATTGCCGGAAGGTTACCCTTTGAGTGGGTCTATCCCACGGGCGAGAAGCAGGAGAAGCGCGTGCCTAAATGGGAGAAGTATTACCAATGGGGCACCGTGATTGCCGGCGATTGCCATTACATCAAGCGCCATATGCCGGAAAAACTGGATGGCAAGATCATCTCTACCAACACCACCACGGCGTCTGATATCGAGATGTTCCGTTCTGCAGGGGTAAAATATGTGGTCACGTCCACGCCTGTGCTGGAGGGGCGCTCCTTTGGGACGAATATGATGGAGGCTGCGCTGGTGGCTATCTCTGGTAAGAAGCGCGTGTTGAGCCGGGACGAGCTGAACGAGCTGCTCGACCAGCTCGGATTCGAACCCCAATTCCAGGAGCTGAATTGACATGGATGCCATTGTTACAGCCGGCGGTATCCCCCAACCCGGGGAACCGCTCTACGAATATACCCTCGGCGCGTCGAAAGCCATGCTGGATGTAGCGGGCAAGCCAATGATCCAGTGGGTCATCGATGCCCTGGAAGGCGCACAAACGATTGATGGCATTGTGATCATCGGTCTGCCGCCTGAAAGCGAGGTCAAGTCGACCAAGATCACGGCGCGCATCCCCAACCAGGGCGGCATGGTAGATAATATTCGCGCCGGGGTCAATAAGGTGATGGAGAAAAAATCCGGCGCTGAGCATGTGCTGGTCGTTTCGTCTGATATCCCCACCATCACTGCGGAAATGGTTGATTGGGTGGTGAATACCGCCATGCAGACCGACCTGGAAGCTTATTACAATGTCATTGAGCGCAGCGTGATGGAGAAACGCTTCCCGGGCTCTAAACGCTCTTACACGCGCCTGCGCGGTATGGAAGTTTGCGGCGGAGATATGAATCTGATCAAGACCAGCCTGGTTACCCAGAACGATGAGCTCTGGAATAAGCTGGTGGCGGCGCGTAAAAACGTTTTGAAGCAAGCTGCGCTGATCGGCTACGATACGCTTTTCTTGCTATTTTTCCGCCTTGTCGACCTGGACGGAGCGGTCAAGAGAGCCACGAAAAGTTTGAAACTGACCGGCAAAGCGATCCTGTGCCCGTATGCTGAGGTCGGCATGGATGTGGATAAACCGTTCCAGCTTGAGCTGGTGCGCGCTGATCTCGCTCGCAAGCAGGCTAAGTGAAAAGGTTCCTGGAGGTAGACGAGCGCCTGTCGGCGCGCTTGCGCGTGGCTGAGAAGCCCGGAGCGTTGCGGACGGCAGCGGTGCTGCTGGGGCATTCCGGAGATTCCTGGTTCTGGCTCGCCGGACTTGCCATCCTGTACTTCACGGGTCCAGACTACTGGAAGTACCGCGCCCTGGTGATGGCTGTGGGTATCGTGCTGACCGCGGTAGCGGTGATGGCGATCAAGTTCACCGTGCGCCGCAAGCGACCAGAGGGAGAGTTGGGGCAAATCTACCGGCGCACCGATCCGCATTCCTTCCCCTCCGGGCATGCCGCCCGAGCTGTTATGCTGGCTGCGGTAGAGATTGGTTTGGGACCCACATGGCTGGGGATCCTGCTGGTGGTGTGGGCGGCGGCGGTAGTGCTGGCGCGCGTCCTGATGGGGGTGCATTACCTCTCGGACGTGCTGGCAGGCGCCCTCCTGGGGGGCTTGATGGGCGTCGTGGTGCTGCTGTTGACGGCTGGCTGGCTGCGATTTCTAGAGCGGGTTGTCCAGTGCTTTTTTGAAACTTTCGATAGCGTCCACGGGGGTTGGATCCACCTCATACGCCATCGCCAGGTAGTAGCCGACATAATCGCCGTAGTGCAGAGCCGTCCACAGGTTCGCCAGGCGAGAGTTCCCCCGCGCGTCATGGTAATCTGTCCCTACGCCGTTGAGCATCAGGATCTGGCGGGTGAGCTCGGCGCGCTTGCGGTTGCGGGGGTGGTCGGTAGAGCGCGCGTAAGAAGATCGCCACGATGCGCCCCAGGCTCTCCGGTGGGTTGAGGCTGCCCGCCAGCGAGTTGTGATCCGCCTCGGGCAGTGTGTCGAAGGCGCCCCAGGCTTTAGCCAGCTCATTAATCTGCCCCTTCCAGCGGCGCGCCACCGGCGCCAGCACATCTGATCCGATCACCGTGACGATACGCCCTACCAGTTGACCCGCCAGGCGTTTGGCAGGATTATGGACATCTGGGATGTCTGCCTGGATGTCTTGCTGCTGCTCTCGCATGGCATGGATGGCTTCATCCAGCTCACCGGATGGGTCGGGGACGAGCTGCAGGCGGGTGAGGGCTGCCAGGAGCAGGCAGAACGAGAACCCCACTGCGGCGCGGGGTTGCCCTTTGTGCTCGAAGCGCCAGACAGGAGCGCCTGCAGCCTGCGCCTGGCGGGCGAGCGCCCCGCCCGTAGTGATTGCCAGCAAGCGGCAGCCCCGGCTTTGAGCTTCGTTAAAGAGTCCAGGACCTCCTCCGTGTTGCCGGAGTGCGAGGAAGCAATCACCAGCGTCTGCGGACCGCGCGCCCAAGCCGGTAAGCCGTAGTCGCGGTGCACCACCAGCGGCACGCGGCAATGCGGCAGCGTATATGCTGCCAACAGATCACCCCCAATCGCTGAACCGCCCATGCCGGCGATCACAATTTGTGCGACCTGCTCCCAAGCCGGGAGGGGCGAGCTGTTGCCCAGCTGCCATGCCTGTTGCATCTGGTCAGGCAACCCGTCGATATGAGCGATCATATTCTCTGTATCCAGAGACTGAAAAGCCTGGGTGTCGTTCAGGTTCATGGCGCCTCTCTGTGGTATTGGCTATGGGTGGTCGGCAAGCATGCGGTAGATCTCCCGGCGTTGCCAACCGGAGCTGGCAGCCAGGTGTGAGGCAATCCTGGAAGGCGCCTCACCCCGCGCAAGAGCCGCGCCGATCTCCTGGCGCAGGCGCCGCTCGTCCCATTTTTCGGGCTCAATCTCGCTGCCGGCAATCACCAGGGTGATCTCGCCCAGTATTTCCCGCCCGGCGTAAAAAGCCTGGGCAGCGCTGACCGGTCCGCGGAAGACTTCCTCGTGCAGCTTGGTGAGCTCGCGTGCGATGGCGATTTGCCGGTCTCCCAATGTGTTGAGCAGGTCGACCAGCGCCGCTTTGAGGCGGTGAGGCGTCTCGAGGAATATCAAGGTGTATGGCTCCCTGGAAAGCCCTTTGAGCAAGCGCTTCCGGTCGCCGGATTTGTGCGGCAGGTAGCCCAGGTAAAGGAATTTGTCTGTCGGCAGACCCGAGACCACCAGGGCAGCGATGGGGGCGCAAGCGCCGGGCACCGGCGTAACGCTATAACCGTGCTGTATCGCAAGGCGGACAAGCTCAAAGCCCGGATCGTTCAAAGCGGGTGTGCCGGCGTCCGAAACCAGCGCCACATCCGCTTCTTCCAGCCTCTGCAGTATATTCTCCAGGCGCGACGCCTGGCTGTGCTCGTGGTAGCTCACCAGAGGGGTGTGCAGGTTGAAGTGTGATAGCAGCTTGCGCGTCTGGCGTGTGTCTTCAGCGGCGATGAGCGATACCGCCCCTAAGATGCGCAATGCACGCGCGCTCACATCTTCCAGGTTTCCGATGGGCGTTGCGACCAGGTACAAGGTCCCCATACAGGCACGCTCCCTTCTATGGGGTCGCCCAGGTTACAAGTTCCAGAGTGGCTGAGTTCGAGTCGACGTTGAAGTTCGTCAGCCGGGCATAACCGGGCAAGCCCTGGTCGGTGCGGTAGCACAGGTAGCTGACGACGGGGGTGTTTTCTAATACAATGGGAAGGCTGGTCATGGGTGCAGCCTGGCAGTTCGCTTTGCTGGGCTGGCTGGTGCCGTAGACGCCGATGATGGCGTTATTTTGCGGTGTGAGCTGGTGTTGCCCGTTGCCGTTGAGCTCAAAGAGCAAATCGGCGCCGGCTCCACTGTTGACTGCGACCGTGTCCAGGTCCACCGTATCGGATATTGCCAGGTTGACCGTGCCGCTGGCGCGCACCACGGGTGTGGGGGTAGGGGTATTCACTTGCGCCTGCGTGGTTGGGGTAGGCGTAATGGTGACGGTTGTCGTCCCGGTGGGAGTGATGGCAACAACGATGCGCACCCAGAACGGGGCGCTGCCGTTGGGTCCGATGCCAAACAAGACGTTGGATGCGTTGCGCAGCTTCCAGTTCCCCTGGAATTTTCCGGGTGTGGTCGGGGCGATCATGTCGACGGAGATATCCACGGTTTGCCCCGGTGCGACATTGCCAGCCAGCGGCACGCTTGCAGATGCACCCATCTGCTCGCCGGAGAAATACGCCACTGCATAGCTCTTGGTCCAGGTACAGGTGCCCACGTTTTGCAGGCGCCAGATCTTGGTGAAAGATTGGCCCGGCTGCATCACGGTATCGTCGGGGATGGTCACATCGATTGGGTTGCCGGGGGCAGCCAGGTCGCAGGAAGACGTCACCGTCCCGTATTTCGGAGGGGTGGGCGAGATCAAAGGTGTCGTTACAGGCGTCGGCGTGGTGGAGGGCGTGGGGCTGGAGGTGCCCATTGCTGTGGGTGTAGCCGGTGTCAGCGTGGGGGTCACCACCGCAGCTTGAGTCAGGCGCGCCTGGACGGTCTGGTAAGCCTGGGTTACGTCCAGCGCGGGCGTGGCTGTTTCCGCCGATCGGGGGAGGTTGCAGCCAGCCAGGCTGAGCAGCGCCAGGCAAGGGATGGTAAACAGGGTGATGCGAAAGAAGGATTTGAAATTCATAAATGATCGATCCAGGCGTGTCGATCTACTCCGCGGATGGATGTTCCTGGGCTTCGGTGGCGGGTAGGATGGCTTTCATCCGGCACGCCAGGATACGCCGTGGGAGCAGTACCTTGCGCCCACAACGCAGGCATTCAAGACCGATGTCGGCGCCCAGGCGGACGATTTTCCATTCATAGCTACCGCACGGATGCGGCTTGCGCAAGCGCACCCGGTCGTCGATGTTCAAGTCAGGCAGCACAGGTGGCATTATAACATCAGGATGCGGAGGAAATGGGGTAATCCTGTTCTGGGGCTGCCCTGTTACCGGCTGCACTGGTTGCCGATGGTATAATTTTCCTGCGGAGTGTAGCCCCCCATGTTAATGTCCAATCTCGTTCCATCGATGTTGATCTCATATCTGTTTGTGTTGTTGACGGCTTTCTCCGTACATGAATTTGCTCACGCCTGGACGGCGAACTATTTTGGCGACGACACACCGCGACAAAACGGACGCCTGACCTTAAATCCCATCAAGCACCTCGACCCGCTCGGCTCCATTCTGCTGCTGCTGGTTGGTTTCGGGTGGGCGAAGCCGGTGCCAGTCAATCCCTACGCTTTGCAGCGCCGCTCGCCGGCTGCCCTGATGTGGGTGTCGTTGGCGGGACCCATGTCTAACCTTGCTATGGCTATTATCGCTGCAATCCCTTTCCGCCTGGGACTGGTCTCCAGCCTGGATGCGCAGATGGCGATTATCACCAAAAGCCAGCATTTATTGCCTCCTGTTTCCCAGGTGCTGTACGTCTTCATCCAGGTTAATTTATTCTTGATGTTATTCAACCTGATCCCGCTGGCGCCCTTAGACGGGGAGAAGATTGCAGAGTACCTCTTTCCTCCTTCCTGGCAGCGAGTGTTGGATGCGATCCGCCCATTCAGCCCGATCATCCTGATCGCCATCGCCTTCCTGGGTGTGCTGAGCTACATCATCCTCCCACCGCTTCGATTATTGATGGGATTACTGGTTGGATGAGGCTGGGAGCCTATACTTACCGCCTCCGTCAGTTCTGGAACGCTTTACGCGCTGCTCCAGCGCAGCCGGAATTGGACGAGGTGCGCAAGATCCTGAGCCCGGGTGAGCTGGAGTTATTTGAAAGGATGCAACCCGGCGAGCAAGCGCACAGCATTGCAGTCATGCGGCGCTTGCAGTCCCAGGCTGAAACCGAGCACGATTTACTGGTTGCGGCGTTGTTGCATGATGTCGGCAAGAGCCTGCATCCGTTGCGGGTGTGGGAGCGGGTGTTAGTCGTTTGGGCGGCAGCCGTATCGCCAGCCCTGCTTGCCCGCTGGGGAGGCGGCGAGCCGCGCGGCTGGCGGCGCCCCTTCGTGGTGGCGGTGCAGCACCCAGCCTGGGGGGCTGACCTGGCGGAGAGCCGGGGCGTCTCACCCGGGGCGGTTGAGCTCATCCGCATCCACCAGAACTATTTACCGGTCCAGACAGTATATAGTACAGAAACGTTGCTGCGCAAGCTTCAGGCAGCGGATGGCAGTTCGTAATGGAGCTCGCATGACGATTCAGATCACCATCATCGGATTAGGTCAGATCGGGGCGTCCCTGGGTCTGGCGCTGGCGGCGCGTAAGGAGACCATCGAGCGCGTTGGGCACGACCGCGAGCCTGGCTTTGCCAAGCAGGCGCTCAAGCTGGGCGCGGTGGACCGTGTGGAATATAACCTACCTCGCGCCGTGGAGAAGGCAGATGTCGTGCTGCTGACCATGCCGCACGACCAGGTGCGGGAGACGCTTGAAATCATCGCTGTTGATCTGAAAGAGGGTTGCGTCGTGCTGGATACCGCGCCGGTTAAAGGGGCAGTGGCGCTATCGGCTGCGCAGCTTATTCCTGAAGGACGCCATTACGTGGGTCTTGTGCCGGTCATCAACCCGAAATACCTGCACGATACGACTGCAGGGTTGGAAGCTGCCCGCGTGGATTTGTTTCACGATGGCTTGATGGCGATCGTAACGCCGCCTGGCGCGGCTTCGGAAGCTGTCAAACTGGCAGCGGACCTGACCGTGCTGGTGGATGCGACCCCTATGTTCTTTGATGGCGTCGAGCTGGATAGCTTGATGGCAGCGACACATTTGCTGCCCCTGTTGGTGTCTGCTGCAGTGCTGAACAGCACAGTAAACCAGCCAGGGTGGATCGAGGCGCGCAAAGTCGCCGGGCGCGCCTTCGCCGAGGTGACCGGACCGTTCCAGCACCTGCGCAGCCCTGAAGCGCTGGTGAGCGCGGCGCTGGATGATCGCGCCAACCTGTTGCGAGTGCTGGATGGCATCATCGCCGGGCTGCAAGACCTGCGCGCGGATATCGAGAGCCAGGATCATGCTGCTCTGCTGGCAAGCTTTCAGCAGGCGCGGCAGGGTCGCGAGCTGTGGTGGAAGCAGCGCAGCGAAGCCAACTGGCCTGCGGAAGAGCTGCGCTCAACTACGGAGTTCCCCACAAGCTCGGCAATTTTTGGGAGGCTGATCGGTATGGGCAGGAAAAGAAAACCATCACATCAAGGCGAGGGTTAACATGTCTGATAAGCTCCAATGGGTTCAAGACGAGATCAATACGCTGAAAGAAGCCGGGTTGTACAACCGTATCCGCACGCTTGGCTCGCCGCAAGGGGCGTGGCTGGTTGTGGATGGCAAGCGCGTGCTCAATTTTTGTTCGAATAATTACCTGGGATTGGCAAACCACCCGCGCCTGGTGCAGGCTGCCAAGCAAGCTGTTGACCAGTATGGGGTCGGTCCGGCGGCGGTGCGCAGCATTGCCGGGACGATGGAGCTGCATGTGCGCCTGGAAGAGAGGATGGCAAAGTTCAAAGGCGTCGAGTCAGCCATTACATTCCAGTCCGGGTTCAACGCCAACCTGGCTGTCATCCCTGCCCTGGTGAGCAAAACCGATGGGATATTCTCCGACGAGCTGAACCATGCCAGCATCATCGATGGTTGTCGCCTCTCTGGCGCGCAGATCATCCGCTACGCCCACTGCGATCCGGATGACCTGGAGCGGGTGTTGGCAGCGCAGCGCGCCTCCTTCCCGCGCGCCATCGTGATCACCGATGGCGTCTTCAGCATGGATGGGGATGTGGCGCCGTTGGATAAAATCTACGCCATCGCCGAAAAGTATGAGGCGATTATGATGGTCGATGACGCTCACGGCGAAGGCGTCTTGGGGCGCGGTGGTCGCGGCATTGTGGACCACTATAAGCTGCACGGCAAGGTGGACGTGGAAGTGGGCACGTTATCCAAAGCCTTCGGCGTGGTGGGCGGCGTGGTGGCGGGCAACCCGCTGGTGGTGGAGTGGCTGCGCCAGCGCGGCCGGCCTTTCCTGTTCTCCTCGGCGATGACCGCCCCGGATACGGCAGCTTGCCTGGCAGCCCTGGATATCCTGGAGGAATCTACCGAGCTGGTGGATAAGCTCTGGGAGAATACGCGCTACTTCAAAGAAGAGATGCGCCACCTGGGCTTCGACATCGGGCACAGCACGACCCCCATAACGCCGGTTATGCTGGGCGAGGCGCCCCTGGCGCAGCAGTTCAGCCGCGAGCTTTTTGATCAAGGCGTGTTCGCCATGGCGATCGGCTTCCCAACGGTGCCGCGCGGCAAGGCGCGCATCCGGGTCATGATCTCAGCTGCTCACGCTCGCAGCGACCTGGACAAGGGCTTGGAAATATTCACTTCGGTCGGGAGAAAATTAGGCGTTATCCATTGATGGCTGGCAAATAATCGCCGGGTCGCGTTTGTGAGACGACCCGGCGGGAGGACAAAAAGAAGAAAATACAGATTGTTTACTGGCAGTTGGTCAGGGCAGCTCCAGGAATGGGTCGTAGGTGGGGTTCGTTCCCGCCCAGATGCAGCTCGGTTTGCCCATCAGGTTGCACTCGGTGGCGTGCGTGCAGCGGTGACCCAAAACCCTGGGGGGCTGGTCCGGGAGCAGTTCTGGCGGGTAGACAACATCCGCCTGCATGCCAACCTCAGTATCCGCATGGTGGCAATAGATGACTTTGATGGTTTCCCAGGATCGAATGATCATACGCCGCCTCCGCTGGTAAAATTGCAGTCAGTTATTCAAGTATAACGCAGGAGCACGCCCGGGAAATAGTGTCAGTTGTCATGATTAATCCTGATAAATTGCGTCTGAATGGTAGGACAAGCTGCGCGACGCCAGGACTCAGGTAAGCAATGGAGATTGATGAAACCGATTGACAATTGACTGACGGCGCGTATAATGTTTTGAATTCCGGCTGGAGAAATCGGACAGCCGGATAGAAGGAGGTGCTCGACAGAAGAAAAGCGTTTAGACTCTTGTAAGCTCGCCAAAGGAAAGTCGATTTCAAACCATAGGAATGGAGGAGAAAATGAAACACAAATCGTTTTACGTCCTAGCAGCAGTCGTACTGCTGCTCAGCATGGTGTTGGGCGCTTGCGCTCAACAGCCAACACCCCACCGAGGCGCCGCCCGTGGTCACCGAGGCTGCTGCGCCGACCGAGGTGCCGCCGACCGAAGCGCCACCTCCCACCGAGGTGCCCGCTACAGAAGCCCCCACCGCCGCGCCCCCTGAGAAGAACACGATCATCATCGGCACCACAGACACGATCGCCAGTCTCGATCCTGCGGACGCTTATGCTGTCCATGACTGGGAGTTGATCAAGAACACGGGCGAGGGGTTGCTCAAATGGAAACCCGGCACCACCGAGCTGCAGCCGGGTCTGGCGGTTGACTTCCCTGAAATATCGGAGGATGGTCTGACCTACACGTTCAAACTGCGCCCCGGCATTAAATTTGCCGACGGCCTGGACCTGACTGCCTCCTTATACGCCAGCCAGCTCAACCGCTTGCTGACCATCGGGCCAACCTGCCCGAACAACGTCGCCGGCGCGCTGGCTACCCCGTATGTAGAGAGCATCACTGCTCCCGATGAGGAGACAGTCGTCATCCAGCTCAAGAGCGCGGTTGGCTTCTTTAGCCAGATTCTTGCCGGCGCGCCCTACGTGCCCTCTCATCCGGATATCTTCAAAGCCGATGAGTGCGTGCTCTTCCCTGAGGCTCCCATCTATGGCGTTGGGCCATGGTTTATCAGCCAGTATACGCAGGGAGAGCAGGTTGTGCTCGAACCGAATCCCAACTACAATGGTGAGCTAACCCCCCAGGTTGATCAGATCATCGTCAAGTACTTCAGAGATCCGCAGACCCTGTCCCTTGCCGTGCAGAACGGTGAGGTCGATATCGCCTGGCGCTTCCTGGGACCTGAGCTGGTCGGCCAGTTAGAGGGTATCCCGGATCTGGCAGTCAAGACGATCGATTCTGGTCCGATCCGCTACCTGATCATCAACCACACCATGGCGCCCATGGATGATCCCAACGTCAGAAGTCGGCAGTCGCGGCAGCCATCGACCGCGATGAGATTTCCGACGTGGTATACAACGGTAAGGCTACGCCCTTGTACTCGCAGGTGCCACCAGGTTTCCTGGGTGCAACCGAGGCCTTCGATACCCTGTACCAGTCACCGAATATCGACCTGGCGAATGAATACCTGGCGAAATCCGGTTACACTGCTGAGAATCCGCTCACGCTCGATCTCTGGTACCCGCCCGAGCACTACGGCGCAGAGACCGCAGCCTGGATGGAGCTGATCAAGAAGCAGCTTGAAGCTACGGGAGCGATGAAAGTCAATCTTCAGGCGCAGGAGTGGAGTACCTATATCACTGCCCTGACCGGTGGCGAGTCCTACCCGGCTGGCGTGCTTGGCTGGTTCTTCGACTATCCAAATTCATCGAATTACCTGGATCCCTTCGTGTTTAACCGGGGTATGGGCACCAACGTAGCCCTCCCGAAAGAAGGGAGCACAACCGGCGAGCCGATCAACGATCAAGCGCAGCAGCTGGTTGATCTGTTGGTGCAGGCTGGCGTTGAGACCGATGTGGATAAGCGCGCTGAGCTTTACCAACAGGCACAGGATATTTATGCTGACATGGTAGTGACGCTGCCCCTGTTCATCATCGCAGAGCACATCACTTACCGGCCTGGCATCGCAGGCTCTGATCAGTATGCTTCACCCGAGACGTTGAACATCGGTCCCACGATCGAGTTCAACTACGCTTTGCTAACCAAGAGCCAATAACCTAAATCAACGACCTAAATGGGGCGGGTTCTACCCGCCCCATCATTTCTTTACCGATCCCAATGAAGCCTCTGGTTCTAATCCTCCTCCTCATCGGAATCCCCTCTCTTATTGGAATTATTTACATTTTTATCCGCGGCTCAACCGGGTTACGCCGTTACACGCTGACCCGCATTGGGCTAACCCTGCCGATGGTGCTGATCCTGGCGACCATGGTCTTCATAATCCTGCGGGTTTTGCCAGGCGATCCGGTATCGTCAGCCCTCGGTCCCAAAGGGACGCCGGAGATGATTGAACGGGTCCGGGGTCAGCTTGGTCTGAATGACCCCCTGATCGTGCAATATGGGCGTTTCCTGGGGGGCATGGTCACATTGAATTTCGGGAATTCACTGGTTGGAGGCCACCGCCCGGTCATCGATGAGATGAGCGAGCGCTTCCCAGCCACCCTGGAGCTGGTGATCCCCGCCGCAGCCCTGGCGTTGTTCATCGGAATTTATGCAGGCGCGCTGGCTGCCTCGCGCCGCAAGAAAACGGCGGATTACAGCCTGCGCATTTATTCGGTGGTCATCTATTCCTTGCCGGTTTTCTGGCTGGGTCTGATGCTCCAGCTTGTTTTTGGGGTGTATCTCAACTGGCTTCCGATCTCAGGCAGAATCGACCCGATCATCGCGACAACTTTGACCCGTAACACGAACCTGTACATCATCGATTCGATCCTCACAGGAAACTGGCCGGCGTTGATTTCCTGCCTGCGCCACCTGGTGCTGCCGGTGCTGACCCTGGGCTTGATCCTTTCGGGGGTGTTTGTGCGCCTGACCCGTATCAATGTCATCGAGACCGCCCAGGCAGACTATATTTCCGCGGCACGGGCGCGCGGCATCCGTGAGCAAGTCTTGATTTACGGGCATTCCCTGAAAAACGCCATGATTCCCGTCATCACCCTGATCGGGCTGCAGGTTGCGATTTTACTGGCGGGCGCTGTGCTCACCGAGACGGTCTTTTCCTGGCCTGGCATGGGGAGTTATCTGGTAGAGCGCATTTCGTCAAGAGATTACACCGCGGTTCAGAGCGTGATTGCCATGTTTGCATTGTTCGTGGCGCTGATCAGCCTGGGCGTGGATATCATTTATTCCCTCGTCGATCCGAGGGTGAGGTATTGATCTGTGGCAGTTATCGATAAAGAAGTCCCAGGTCCGGCGCCTGAGCCGGAAGAGTGGCAGGTCGAGCTCGAGCGCGTTGGCTTCGTCAGGCGGATCTTAAACGCGCGCCG
The DNA here is from genome assembly GCA_963702535.1 of uncultured Chloroflexia bacterium. Taxonomy (GTDB): domain Bacteria; phylum Chloroflexota; class Anaerolineae; order Anaerolineales; family UBA4823; genus CAVPDG01. The sequence continues at coordinate 517,626 of CAVPDG010000004.1, forward strand.
CTGGTATGGCGCTGACTGGTGGTTTGTGGCTATCTCCAGCGTCATGGTCGTCATCTTCATCGCCATGGCGTTGTTCCCCAGTTTGTTTGCGCCGTACAAACCGGATCAAATTGTCGGAGCGCCGTTGCTGGCGCCGGGGGAAACCCCACCGACAACCGTGTTGATCGTAAAGGTGGATTCACCGATCAATAGCCTGAAAGACCTGGCTGTTGCGAGTGGGTCGCCGCGACCGAGTGTGGCTGTGGTTCAAGGAGTACCCAGCGCAGTTGTCCTGAACGAAGAAGCCCAAAAGATCGATGATCAAATTAAAAACGAGCCTGAAGGATTGCGCCTCAGGCCGCGCATCGACCGTTATGTCACCCTGGAGGAAGCCTTGCAGGGGGTGGCGGATGGGACAGATGTGGCGGCAGTGGTCCAGTCTGATGAGTTCGAGGCTGTAGCTGCGCAGTTCCCAACCCTGAGGGAGGGAGATAGCATTATCGCAGTGGTGGCGAGCTCGGGGGGTTATTTGATGGGCACCAACCAGCTCGGACAGGATGTCTACAGCCGGTTGATCTACGGGACACGCGTTGCCTTGTTGATCGGTTTTACATCATCGATCGCCGCGCTGGTTATAGGAATTCCGCTTGGGCTTTTTGCCGGTCACACGGGAGGCAGGGTCGATCGCGGCCTCAGCCTGTTGATGGATAGCATGTATGCCTTCCCGGGTTTGATCCTGGCGATCGCCATCACCGCTGTCCTGGGTCCCAGCATCTTCAATGTGATCATTGCCATTGCTGTGTTATATATCCCAACTTATTACCGTATTGTGCGCGGCCAGACCGATGTCTGTTAAGGAAGAAGTTTATATCGAGGCCTCGCGCAGTATCGGAGCGCGCACACGGGAGATCCTCTGGCGCTATATCTTCCCCAATGTCATCCCGTCGGTGGCGATCATCTTCTCGGTGAGCGTGGCGGATGCCATCCTGACCGGTGCTGGGCTGTCGTTCTTGGGTCTTGGTTTGCCTCCCACCATCGCCGATTGGGGGATCGACCTGGCGCGCGGCCAGCGTTTCATCCAGACCGCCTGGTGGCTGATCACCTTCCCGGGCTTGGCGATCCTGTTGATCGTGCTGGCATTCACCATGATGGGAGAGGGCTTGATGGAGATCTTCAACCCCAAGCTGCGAGACCGCTGATGCCAGAAATATTATTTATTCAATCCGAAACATGACTGTCGAGTACCGCACGCGCGCCGGCAACTTGAAAGCGGTGGATAACGTCTCGCTGGACATCCGCCGGGGTGAGATCCTGGGCTTGGTCGGAGAATCTGGCTGCGGAAAATCGACGCTGGGTAAGGCGTTGATGCGCCTGCACACCGGACCGGCGGTGATCACCGCCGGTGAGCTGTGGTTCGATGGGCGCAACCTGTTGACGCTATCGGACCGCGAGATGCGCGAGCTGCGCGGCGCTGAGATCGGCATGGTTTTCCAGGATCCGATGACCTCGCTCAACCCGGTGCAGCGCATCATCGAACACCTGACCGAGACGATCCAGACGCACGAGCCGGAGGTAACCGATAAAGAAGCGCGCCTCCGCTCGGAGGAGCTGGTAGAGCGATTGGGCATCCGCCGCGAGCGCCTGGACGATTATCCGCACCAGATGTCGGGGGGGATGCGCCAGCGGGTGATGATCTCCCTGGCGCTGGCATTGCGCGCCAAGCTGGTGATCGCCGACGAGCCGACCACCTCACTCGACGTGATCGTCGAAGCCAAGTTTCTGGACCTGCTCAAGGAGCTGCAGAAAGAGTTCGGTCTGACCATCCTGCTCATCACCCACAATATCGGCGTGGTCGCCGAAGTCGCCGACCGTGTGGCGGTGATGTATGCGGCGAAGATGATCGAGGTGGGCGATGTGGAGGACGTTTTTGCAGATCCCAAGCACCCCTACACTCAGGGACTGTTGCGCTCGGTGCCCAATATCGAGCTGGATGGGGCGGAGCTTTATAAGATGGAAGGTGCGCCTCCCAACCTTCTGCACCCGCCGAAGGGTTGCCGCTTCCATCCCCGCTGTCCTTACGTTATGGATATCTGCCGGACTGAAGAACCGGGCATGGAGCCCGTCCACGAAATCGCAGATCGCCGCCTGCTGGCTGTATCAAAAAACCGCAGCAGCTCAGGTAAACCAACATGCCTGAACCAACACAGACCATCATCGATGTAGCTCCAAAAACCGGCTCGCCTGCCGCGCAGGAGTTGGTAAGAGTGGAGAACCTGCGCAAACATTTCCCGGTATCGGCGGGCTTTCTTGCCAACCTGCTCAACCGGGGACACATCCCCAGCGTGAAGGCAGTCGATGGGGTGAGTTTCTCCATCTATCGGGGCGAGGTATTTGGCTTGGCAGGCGAGAGCGGCTCCGGAAAATCCACCGTCGGGCGCCTGGTGCTGCGCTTGCTGGAGCCAACGGATGGCAAGGTGATCTTCGACGGGATTGACCTTGGCAGCCTCTCAGGAGAAGAAATGCGTTGCATGCGCTCGCGCATGCAGATCGTTTTCCAGGATCCGCTGGCATCGCTCAACCCGAGGATGACCATCGGTCAGGCAATCGAGCACCCGGCGAACATCCACCTGACGGATCTCAGCGCAGATCAACAGCGCCAGCGTGTGCTGGATATCCTGAGGGCAGTGGGCATGAACCCGCCAGAGGCATTTTACGACCTCTTCCCGCACCAGATCTCCGGCGGGCAGCGCCAGCGGGTGGTGCTGGCGCGCGCCCTGGTAACTCACCCCGAGCTGATTGTCGCCGATGAGCCCATCGCCATGGCGGACGTCTCCGTGCGGGCGCTCCTGCTCGATCTTATGATGCGGCTTAAGAAAGAGTTCGACCTTACCTACCTGTTCATCACCCACGACCTGGCAACCGCCAAGTACGTTTGCGACCGGATCGCGATCATGTATCTCGGCAAGTTTTGCGAAGTCGGACCGCTCAAAGACGTTTATGAGAATTCCGGTCACCCGTATACGCGTGCGTTGCTGGAAGCAGTGCCTGTCCCCGACCCCAAGCACCGCCGGACCGAGCCGATGCCCAAGGGTGAAATTCCCAGCGCCATCAATCCCCCTTCCGGCTGCCGTTTCCACCCACGCTGCGCGATAGCCCGTGAGAATTGTTCGGTCGAAGAGCCGCCTTTGCGTGAGCTGCGCCCAGGGCACTCGATAGCCTGCCACTACGCAGAGGAATTGTTGAAATAGGCAGGCGTGACTGTCTATGAAGTGACCTTAGCCCGAAGATTGGGGCAGTTTGCCATTATTTCGGTAATTCAAAGCCCGGACCGTGAAAACCCAGCCGGCAGTGCATCCCCCAGCGTGAGAAAGAAATCCGCCTGAACAATTGGCTGTTGCCGGTGTTTTCCGGGATTTTTGCCCTTCTCTACGCTATTACCGGATACCGGGGCTGGCTGGTGTTTTTTACCGGGATCAGCCTCGCCTGGCTGCTGGCTTTAGCGTGGGTGCTGGTTCTGGCTCGCAAGCTCTACATTAAGCCGTGAGCTCCACCTGGCTTGGGCAACCGTGGGCGAGACGCTGCACGAAACGCTCAAGGTCGTCAATTCCAGCTTTTTGCCAGCGGTATGGGTGGAGCTGACGGATGCCTCGGAAACCCTGGCGACCCCCTTGCGGCTCGTAGCTGAGGTGGAGGCGCACGCTTCCTGGACCCGTCACCCGGTACATATCTGCCGGCGGAGAGGCCTTTACACCCTGGGTCCCACCCGCTTGCGCAGCGGCGATCCCTTTGGTATCTTTACTTTGACCATCCATGACCGCCATGCGAGCACCATCCTGGTCACGCCGCCGCTGCTGCCGTTGCGCGGGTTGAAGGTCGCGCCGGGAGGCTGGGCGGCGACCAGCGCCGCAGGCGCGGCGGATTGGGGCGAGACATCAGCGAGGCGGGTTTGCGCCAGTATGTCCCGGGCGATAGCCTGCGGCGCATCCACTGGCTTGCCACCGCCCGCCAGGATGAATTGATGGTGCGCCAGCTTAAATCGTCTGCTTCCGATGATTGGTGGATTTTTTTAGATCTGGAAGCTGGCGTCCAAGCGGGATCGGGTCAGGATTCTACCCTCGAGCTCACGGTGGTATTGGCAGCTTCTCTGGCTGCGCGGGCGCTACGAGAAAGGCGGCGTGTGGGTCTCGTCCTTGCCGGACCCAGCCTGGTCAGGCTCGAGCCGCGAGCAGATCCACTCTACCGCACACAGCTCCTGCGCTGCCTGTCCGTGGCAGAGATGGGCAATGTTTCCCTGGCTGACCTGCTCGCCTTTGGGCGCCCGGCGCAACCCTCGACTCTGATCTTCATCACACCCTCGCCCGAGATTGCCTGGCTGGCAAGGGCGCTGAAGCCTCGCCGAGGGGATAACCTCTTCGCAGTGTTAGTCGATCCGCGTGAATTCGGCGGGGAGGCAGACCAGGGAACGCTGCTGGCAAAGCTCTCGAACAACGGCGTACCTTTCTCGCGCATGCCTCGCTCGTTATTGGTGGAAGCTTATGCTCCTGTGCGTGGCATTCACCGCGGGTCTCAGCGGGATGGTCGCAAGCAGGCGCACGATCGATCCTGGAAGAAGAGTCCAAATTGAGCAGTAGCTTTGCAGAAGCCGTGGACCGGTTCAAGCGTCCAGAAAAGATTACAGCATTCCTGCTGCTTTTCTTGCTGTTGACGCTGGCGGTCGCCAGCGTAACCGGCGTGCTCATCGGTCCCGATTGGGGTTCGCTTTGGAAAGGTCTGTTATTGGGTCTGCTGCTAGCCTGGTCACTGGCGATCTTCAGGCAGCCTGTGTTCCGTTCCCTGGTGATCGTCCTGGTCATTGGCATCGCCTATATCTTGTTATTTCCGGGGGGGCTCAGCCACAAGCTGGCGCCTCTCTGGCTGGCATCTATGCGCCTGGGCGTGGCATTGTACGTTTCACCAGGTGAGCTTACACTTCATCTAAAGCCGTTGCTCGACGCCGTGCAGGAGCTGGGCGCGTCGCTGCTTGTCGTATTGCAGCGGGTGTCCGATTGGGCTCTTGCTTTGTGGCGGGGCGACGCTGTTTTCGATCCGGTTGCCGCCGGGATTGTGTGGAACCTGCTCGTCTTGCTCCTCGCCGCATGGGCTGGATGGCTCGTCGAATCCGGCAGGAACGTGCTCCTGGCAGTATTGCCGGTGATTTTGCTCAGCCTGGGCACGCTTTCATACGTCCGGGGCGCTTCGTCGACCTTGTACCTGATGCTAGGATTGGCATTGCTTTTGCTGGCTACCGTTCAGCACGACCGCCGGGAAGAGGAATGGCAGGCTGCTGCGGTTGCCTTCCCGGCAGCGCAAGGGCAGGCAGGTCGGCTCTTTAGCCTTGGCGCTCACAGCCGGGCTGGTGCTCATCTCTGTCTTCGTTTCTTCCCTCGATATCCGGCGTATTGAACATTGGCTGGCGCTGCAAAGCAGGTCCACCGGCGGGCGAGAAGGGAACCTGGCAACCTCCCTCGGCATCGTTCAAGAGTATTCCCGGGATGTGGATAGCTTTGAGACCCTGCGCCGTCCGGGCTTGCCCCGCCAGCGCTTGATCGGCGCAGGACCGGAGCTCACCCGGCAGCTTGTCATGACGGTTGAAGTGAAGGACTTGTCTTCTGTCCTGCCTGCCACTCGCCCGTGGCCCCTGTACTGGCGCAGCTTTACATATGATATCTATACCGGAGCCGGATGGCGTTCAAGCGATACCGAGGAGTTGGTTCTTGAGGCTAACCAGCCGATTGGGCGGGATAAGCTGCCAAATCACGTTGAAGTTCAAGCTGTGTTTAGACCTATAGCGGCTGGGGATGGCAGCGTGTACGCCCCCGGCGAGCCCGTCATGCTGGACCGGCAGGGCTCGGTCGCCTGGCGATCCGGAACCGACCTGTTTGGCGTCCAAACATCTGCCGGCGGGCAGCTCATCGTCCGCAGCCAGGCGGCCTCCGTCGCCGAGCAGACCTTGCGCTCTGCCGGGCAAAGGTACCCGGATTGGGTTAGAGAGCGCTATCTGGCTCTCCCCCCCGATCTACCCCTGCGGGTAAAGGATTTGGCGATCCAGTTGACCGGGTCTGAGCCGACGCCGTATGATCGTGTGCGCTCGATTGAGCGCTACCTGCGTACTTTCCCGTATACGCTGGATGTGCCTCGCCCGCCTGCCAGCCGTGATCTGGTGGATTATTTCCTCTTTGATCTTAAAGAAGGCTATTGCGATTATTATGCCTCGGCGATGGTGGTGCTCGCCCGCGCCGCTGGCATTCCTGCCCGGCTGGCAATCGGCTACGCCAACGGCGACTATAACGAAAAATCACGGCGCTTTATGGTTACCGGGGCAGATGCACATTCCTGGGTGGAGGTCTATTTTCCGAATACAGGCTGGGTGCCTTTCGAGCCAACCGCCTCTCGACCGCTGCTAGAAGCCGAGCCGAGCCAGCCAGTCACTTCACCCCAATCGCCAGCCAGCCCGCCCTCGCCTGATGCGCCCGCGCATGCGCCGCGCTCCAGCAGCCTGGATTTTGCTCCTGCTCACAGCCCTGGCAGCCGCTCTCCTGGTCTTCATCTGGATGGCTTACGATCGCTTCCGGCTGGACCGGTTACCGGCGCAAGCCGCAACGGTGGAGGTGTACCGGCGTTTGAGATGGTACGGCGCCCGCTTTGCTGTCTTGCCCGCCGCCGGAGACACACCCTACGAGTACGCCGCCGCTTTGAGCAGTCGCCTGGAGGGATTTGCGTCGTCAGGGCGCGGCGCACGAACTCGGAGCGGATACCGTCGATCAGGTACGGGCGATCGCTGAGACCATCGTATGGATCAGCTACCGCCCCATCCCCGCAGAAAGCAGCCTGGCAATGCCTCTCCAGCCATGCATGGTACCGGTTGCGCTGGCGGTTGCGCTGGATGCTGCTTGTAAATTACTGGAAGGCTTTCGCCGCCCATTTCCCGGTTCTCTCGTACCTTATAATAAGACCGGTAAGGAGGAGGAATAGCCAGGATGGAAATAGAAGATAATGCGCCTGTCGATGTGTCTTTGATCCAGGATTTTGTGGCGGGTATAACCCGGAATACTGAAAAAGTGATCGTCGGAAAGCGGGCTGTGATCGAGCTGGTGTTGGTTGCCCTGTTGTGTGAGGGTCATGTGCTGATCGAAGATGTGCCTGGCACGGGTAAGACCATGCTGGCGCGGGCGATCGCCATCTCCACCGGGCTCGAGTTCAAGCGCTTGCAGTGCACGCCTGACTTGCTGCCCAGCGATGTCACCGGCGTGTCGATTTACGATCAGAAGAACCGCGAGTTTGAGTTCAAGCCCGGACCAGTTTTTAGCAATATCCTACTGGCGGATGAGATCAACCGCGCCACGCCCCGTACGCAGAGCGCATTATTGGAAGCCATGGGGGAGAGCCAGGTGACGGTGGACGGGGTCACCTATCCGCTGCCCAAGCCCGGCATCGTTCTGGCTACTCAGAATCCCATCGAATTCGAAGGTACTTTTCCTCTGCCCGAAGCCCAGATGGACCGTTTCTTTATGCGCTTGAAGCTCGGTTACCCGGAGTTTTCGGATGAGTTTGCCATGCTGCAAATGCAGAAGCTGGCGCATCCCATTGAAAGCCTCGAGCAGGTTGTCGCCGGAGCACGCATCCTGGAGCTGCAAAAACAGGTGCGGCGTGTGCATGTGGTCGAGAGCCTGCAGCGCTACATTCTGAGTCTGATCCACGCCACGCGCCAGCATCCGGCGCTGGCGCTCGGCGCCAGCCCACGCGGCAGCCTGGCGCTTTTACGCGCCAGCCAGGCGTATGCAGCCGCCCAGGGTAGGGATTATGTCATCCCGGACGACGTAAAATTTCTGGCGCCGGTTTGTCTTGCACATCGCATGTTGCTGGATGCGGATCACAGCTTGAGCGGCGAGACGACCAGCGGGGTTCTGGCGGAGCTGCTGAAACAGGTTGAGGTCCCCATCGTCTGAAGCTGATGGCAATATACGCATTCCCTTGCCTAACAAAAGCGCATACTTGCCGTTTGCAGTTGCCTTTGACATTCTACGCTCCCCCGGCTAAAATGGAGGCGAAAGTGGAAGGTCACCCTCGGGAGGTATCATGAGCGCCTGGCCGGGCAAAACTGTGATTGGGCTGACAGGCAACATAGCAACCGGTAAGAGCGTGGTTCGCAAAATGTTGGAACACCTGGGTGCTTATGGCATCGACGCAGACGCCTTAGCTCACCGGGCAATGGCCAAGGATGCGCCCGGTTACCAGCCTGTGCTCAATACATTTGGTCGCTATATCCTGGCGCCTGACGAGCAAATCGACCGGAGCAAGCTGGCGCGCATTGTCTTCACCGACCCTGAGGCGCTGGCGCGCCTCGAATTGATCGTTCACCCGCTGGTAGCCCAGGCGATCGATGTGTTGGTGCGGCGCTCGCATCACAAAGTGATTGTGATCGAAGCCATCAAGCTGCTGGAATCCGGCTTGCGCGCCAAATGTGACGTGGTTTGGGTTGCGCACACGCCTGAAAAAGTGCAGCTTGCCCGGCTGATGAATAAGCGCGGGCAGAGCGAATCAGCCGCCCGCCAGCGGATCAATGCCCAGCCTTCGCAGGAGCTCAAGGTAGCCGTCGCGGATGTCGTGATCGAAAACGACGCCTCTTTCGAGGATACCTGGCAGCAAGTGCTGGCAGCCTGGCAGAAGCTCTTTCCCGGCGAGCAGGGCGTCGAGGCAAGCGAGGCTGGCTCAATCCCCGGTGACCTGGTCGTGCAGCGCGCCATCCCCAGCCAGGCTGGTGAAATCGCAGAATTTATCAACCTGCGGAGCAACGGCAAACGGGCGATGGGGCGCAACGATATCATGGCGGCTTTTGGCGAGAAGGCGTTCTTGCTGCTCCGTATGGATGGCAAGCTCGTCGGGTTGGCGAGCTGGCAGGTCGAAAACCTGGTGGTGCGCACCATTGATATTTACCTCGCGGCTGATCTTCCGTTGAAAGGCGCGCTGCGCGCCTTGACCGAGGAGATCGAGCGCGCCTCGCGCGAACTGCAGTGCGAGATCGCTTTGATCTACCTTGCGCCGGAGCTGGCGCGCCGGCAGGATGTATGGCGCAGCCTGGGATACCAGCCGCGCACCGTCCAGAGCCTGGGCGTGAGGGCATGGCAGGAAGCTGCCATCGAATCCATGCCTGCGGGGACGACGATGTTCTTCAAACAACTGCGCCGAGACCGGGTATTGCGCCCGGTTTAACCGGCGATCGGAGTCTTATAAGGTGCCGGATCTCTTGAGCTCCTTGGCCAGCAACCTGGAGCTGATTATTGGACGTTTGACCTGGATGGACCTGGTTGACCTGGCTTTGGTCACCCTGGTGTTTTTTGCCATCCTGTTGTTGCTGCGCGATACCCAGGCAATGGTGCTGCTGCGCGGCATCTTGCTATTGATCGTCCTGATGAGCCTGCTGACCACCCTGGATGTGCTGCCCGCTTTCTCCTGGCTGGTAGAGAAAACGTTGCCGGCGCTGCTCCTGGCAATCCCGGTGATCTTTGCCCCGGAGATCCGCCGCACGCTGGAGCGCCTGGGGCGAGCGGGCTCGATTGTGCCTCCCGGCATCCCTGTGCCGGATGTGCAGGAAGCTATCACCGCCATCGTCTCAGCCAGCGCCCGCCTCTCAGACCGCCACCACGGCGCGTTGATCGTCATGCAGCGCAGCGATACGCTGGATGAGTATATCAAGACCGGTGTATCGCTGAATGCTCACCTGACCCCCGAGCTGCTGCTCCAGATCTTCTACCCCAACACGCCTCTGCATGATGGCGCCGCAATTATCTGGGGCGCGCAGGTGATCGCTGCCTCTTGCGTCCTGCCGCTATCGGCGAGCGGTGTGCTGGCACACTCACCCGATCGCCAGATGGGCTTGCGCCACCGCGCCGCTCTGGGCATTTCGGAAGTGACCGATGCCGTGGCGGTTGTCGTCTCGGAAGAGACCGGCTATATCTCGGTGGTGCATGGCGGGCGGATGATCCGCCGCCTGGATACAGAGCGGTTGGAGAATATCCTGCGCGCTTTCTACCGCCCTTATGAGCAGCGGAAAGGGGTGAAAGGCTTCCTCAGCAGGATTTTCTCGCGCAATCCACGCGTCGCACGGGAGGAAAAATAAGTGCTGCGCTGGTTGGGTAGGCATCTGCGGACATTGCTCCTGGCATTTATCCTGGCTTTGTTTGTGTGGTTCGCTGCGCTGCTGGCAGCCGACCCCAATGAAGAGAGCGTTTTTCCCCAGCCGGTACCCATCGATGTCGTCGGGCTGGACTCCAATATGTTGTTGATCGATGCCAAGCCGCAGGAAACGCAGATCACGCTGATCGCGCCTAGATCGATTTGGAGCCGCCTGCTTGCCAACCCGGACCTGGTGCACGCCTGGATCGATCTCACCGGGTTGGATGAGGGGGAGCACATCGTCGCCGTCCAGGCGGAGATTAAGATCACGCCGGCGCGCATCCAGAAGATCGATCCCGGTGAGGTTTCGGTTGTGCTGGAACACTCGGCGGAGCAATCCTTCCCGGTTAAGATCGAGGTGAGCGGTGATGTATCGGTGGGGTATCGCAAAGGCGCTCCCAGCTCCGAGCCAGAATCGGTTGTGGTGAGCGGCTCGGCTTCTCACGTCGCCCAGGTGGCTGAGGTGCATGCCGCTCTGGATATCTCCGGAGCCGATAGCAACGTGATCCAGATTGTGCCGGTACGCGCTTACGACGCCAGCGGCAACCAGGTCACAGGGGTCACTATCACTCCGGCTGTGGTTCAGATAAATCAACCGGTCACGTTGTTGGGCGGTTATCGGAATGTTGTCGTCAAGGTAGTGACGGGCGGTCAGGTGGCAGATGGCTACTGGCTGACCAATGTCTCAGTCTCGCCGCCGAACGTAACGGTGTTCTCGGCAAATCCGGAGAAGGTGATCGCTCTACCCGGCTACGTTGAAACCAACCCATTGGATCTCACCGGCTTGAACGATGACGTTGACATTCGCGCCACGCTTAACCTGCCCGAGGGCGTCAGCCTGGCGGGCGAGGAAAGCGTGCTGGTGCGGCTGAGCATCGCCGCGCTGGAGGGCAGCTTGCCAATCTCGCTGCCGGTGGAAATCGTCGGGCTATCTCCGGAATTCGAGGCGATTGTCTCGCCAGAAACTGTTGAGCTGTTGCTGATCGGACCCTTGCCGATCTTGAACAACCTCAACCCGGCTGGTTTGCGCGTATCGGTCAATGTAAGCGGTTTGGAACCCGGTGTTTACCAGGTTGAGCCGGTTGTGGATCTGCTGCCCAGCCAGGTGAATGTGGCATCCATGCTGCCGCAGCAGGTAGAGGTGACCATCCGCCCGGCGCCCACGCCGACGGTCACACCGCGCGCTACCTCGCGACCGGTTATTCTTCCTACCCCAACACCGACCCCCTGAGAGGTTTAACGCATGGAAAGACCCGTTGTAGTTTTGGTAGGCAGGCCAAACGTCGGAAAGAGCACCTTGTTCAACCGTCTTGCTGAAGAACGCCTGGCGGTTGTGGATGAGATCCCGGGCACAACCCACGATAGGCTGGTGGCGCAGGCGGAGTGGGCAGGCTATACCTTTGATATTGTCGATACCGGGGGTATCGATCCGACCCAGGTGGGCGGCAAGCGCAAGGGGGAGCCCCTCTCGATTGGATCGGCAGACTTCATCGACCAGATCCGCCAGCAAGCCGAGGCGGCTATTCAAGAAGCCGATCTGGTTCTGTTTGTGACCGATGCGGATAGCGGCGTTACGCCGGCTGACCTGGAAGTGGCGCACATCCTGCGCCGGCACCAGAAGGAGGTCGCGGGAAAGCCTTTCCCGCCTGTGCTGCTGGTTGTTAACAAGGCGGATAGCGAAGGCAGGCGCCAGCAAGCCCTGCAGTTCTACGAGCTGGGCTTGGGTGAGCCGTACGCCATCTCTGCTGTGCATGGCACCGGAACGGGAGACCTCCTGGACGCGTTAGTGGCGCAGCTTCCCGAGCGCGGCGAGGAAGAAGCGGATGATCGGGTTAAGATTTCCATCGTGGGCAAGCCCAATGTTGGCAAGTCTAGCCTGCTGAACCGGCTGGTGGGGGAGGAGAGAGCCATCGTCAGCCCGATCGCCGGGACGACGCGCGACGCCATCGATACACAGCTGCTTGTTGAGGATGTCCCCGTCACTTTGATCGACACCGCCGGCATCCGTCGCCGGGGGCGGATAGAGCCCGGCGTCGAGAAATACAGCGTCCTGCGCGCCTTGCGCGCCATCGAGCGCGCGGATGTCAGCCTTTTAGTGGTGGATGCCGTTGACGGTCTCAGCGCTCAAGATGCGCATATTGCCGGGTTCATCCTGGATGCCTGGAAGAGCGCCATCGTTGTCGTCAATAAATGGGATGCTGTTGAGAAAGACAGCTATACCATGGACCATTATTCTAGTGTCATCCGTCAAGAGCTGAACTTTCTGGACTTCGTGCCGATTGTCTTCATCTCGGCTAAAACGGGCTTGCGCGTGGATCAGGTGCTGCCCCTGGCATTGCGCGTGCAGGAGGAGCGCTTGTTGCGCCTGCCGACTTCGCAGGTCAACCAGATCATGCAGAAGGCGCAGGAGGATCACCCTGCCCCCTCGCACGCCGGCCGGCAGCTCAAGATCTATTACGGCTCGCAGGTGCGCAACGATCCGCCGACCTTCCTGCTGCATGTGAACGATCCCAAGCTTTCCCATTTTTCATACCTGCGTTACCTGGAGAACCGGATCCGCCAGGCGCATGCATTCCTTGGGACGCCCATCCGGATCGCCCTGCGCGCCCGGAGCTAGGTTGCTGGCTTATGATGGGTGATGACCTGGATAATTTCCATTCAGACGCCGTACCTGAGCCCGCCGCGCAGGAACAGCCGCGCCAGGCTGGCAAGCGTTTCGCCCTGGATCTGTTGGAGACGCTGCTCCTGTCGCTGCTCCTGTTCTTTGCCATCAACGCCATCTCGGCGCGCATCCGGGTGGATGGCTCCAGCATGGAGCCGACGCTGCACAGCGGCGAGTTCATGATCGTCAACCGCCTGGCGTACCGGCTGGGCTCTCCGCAAATCGGAGATGTCGTTGTCTTCCATTATCCGGGCAATCCGCAGCAGGAGTATATCAAGCGCGTCATTGGTCTGCCGGGCGATCACGTGTTGGTCGCCAACGGGCAGGTGATGGTTAACGGGCAGGTGCTGGACGAGCCCTATATCGCCGCGCCTCCCGAATACGAAGATGACCTTATCGTGCCGCCGGGTACGCTTTACGTACTGGGCGATAACCGCAACAACTCCTCCGATTCGCATAGCTGGGGAACGGTAGCCCTGGATCAGGTGGTTGGCAAGGCGATCTTGGTGTATTGGCCCCCCGCGGAGTGGGGTGTGGTTGAGCACGTCTTGCCTCTCCGCCAGACCCAGTGACCAGCCTTACAGTCTGGATTGCTGGAGGCTTGAATTCCTGGACTCAAGGTATAATCTACTGGCACCCAATTATGGGTAATTCCTCGGCGATTCTCGCTGAACCTTTATGATCTTGTAGGTTGAATTAGCGGTTAAAAAATGGGCGACGAAGAAACCAAACCAAAAGCAGAAGAGTTGCGGCGTTTGTGTCCGGAATGCCAGACGGGGGTGTTGCGCTTGCAGCACCTGACGTATTTCACCTGGCTGAACGACGAGCTGATCACCGTGCCGAATTTCCCGGCATTGGTGTGTGATGTCTGCGGGCGCCGGGAGTATGATCCGCATGCGATCAAATGGCTGAACACCCTGTTGAACCCGCAAGCAAGGCGGCGCGTTGTGCGTAAAGACGCGCCTCCCAATACCGACAGGCTGCGTCCTCAGAATTAAGCAGGTCCAGATGAAACCACAGAAAGCTGGGGTACCGTGCGCACGGTACCCCAGCTTTCTAGGTTAATCCGGTTGCGGTCAATCGAGAAAGGGCTTTGCTAAGAGCAACGCCGCCAGGGTCTTGGCGTCCCTGATCTGACCGTTCCTCGCCATTGCAAACACTTCCTGGATCGGCGTCGGCGCGACCTCGATGAATTCATCTTCATCTCCAGGAAGGGGAGCGGGGGATAGATCCGTCGCCAGGTAGATATAAAGGTATTCGGTCGTATAACCTGGCGCGATGAAAAACTCGCCGATCAAGCGCATCGTGCCGGCTTGCATGCCGATCTCTTCACGCAGCTCGCGCAGGGCGCTTGCCTCGCTAGGCTCACCGGTTTCAGTTACGCCCGCCGGCAGCTCCAGGATCTCATCCCCGGCAGAGTGACGGTACTGGCGGATGAGCCAAATGTTTCCCTGCGCATCGACCGGGACCAGCACGACCGCGACCGGGTGATCGACGATATCCAGCTGCATGACTTTGCCATTCGGCAGGCGCACCTGGTCCTGGCGAACGGCAAATACTCTCCCCTTGTAAATCGTTTTGGAGTTGACCAGTTCTGGTTTCATGAGCAGACCTTGTGATGAAAGAACAGGGAGTAGCCAGACGCTTGCCCGGCTACTCCTTGTGATCGGCTTGATGTAGCTTGATTGCGGCGATCAGGGGATGGTTAGCTCCTGCCCAACCTTGAGTGTGTAGGGAGAGCTCAGGTTGTTGGCGAAAGCGATCTCACTCGGGTCGACCTCGCCATACAGGCAGGCGATGGAGTAAATGGTATCGCCCGATTTGACGGAATAGGTATCCGGGGTGTCTCGTAACGAGCGAGCGCCGGGGAAGCTGCCCGTCTGCGGGATCTTCAACACGGTGCCAGGTGGGTAGACGCCGCCTTGAGGCAAACCGCTCAGATTTAACATGTCAGTAGGATTGACATCGAAGCGGCGGGCGATGCAGAACGGAAATTCACCGCCCTTCAGAGTATAGGAGGATGGTCTCCCGGGCGTCCTTGTGGGGACGACAACCTGCGCCTGAGGCTGGGTGGGGGCTGCGGTAGGCGAAGCGGCTGTGGGCTGTACCTGCGCTCCGGGTGTGGTGACAGCGCCGCTGGCGGTATCCGTGCCAGGGGCTGGCAGCGTGGCTACCGGCGTTTGTTGCGCACCGGCGGAACCGCCGCTCCCCGCCATTGCCGTCTGGGTCGCCAGGCTCTCAAGCTGCGACATCACATCCTCGGTTGTGCCAGGCACCGGGAAATCGGCAGTGGTTGTGCCCGACGCTGACTTGCTCGTGGACGGTGTGGATGCGGGTCGGACGCAAGCCGAAAGCAAGATAATGGTCAGCAATGTCAGCAAGGCAAAGAGGAATAAATGTCTACTTTTCATCGATTCTCTCCTCAAATGGTCACCCGTAAGACCCTCCCGCAGGATCAGGAAGTCTCCTTCGCTGAGATCGGAACAAACGGGCTAATATTTGCAATGATACTAGCACAATCTATGCGAAGCGTCAAGCATTTTGCAAAATTTGTTGGCAAAAGTAGGATTTCCTATTAAAATTGTTAATTGTGATGGCTACCCATTTCGAAATCGAGGGTTTTTGGCAGGTTTACATGAATACGCTGGCGCCCGGCAGCACAATTCCTGGGGGCTACCAGATCTGGTACTTCGGCAGTACCCAGGAGATGGCTGCTGAGTTGGGCAGCCTGGTACGGCAGGGTGTCAAGACAGCCACCTGCAGCCTTCTTTGGGAGCACGAGCTGGGCGGCGAGCCCCTGCCTCAGATCGGCGACCTGAGCATCATTACCGATTGGGACGGGCACCCGCTGTGTATTATTGAGACCATTGAAGTACAGATCCGCGCCTTCAAAGAGGTAGACGAGCAGTTTGCCTTCGATGAAGGCGAGGGCGACCGCTCGTTGGATTCCTGGCGCGCCGACCACTGGTCGTATTTCACGCGCATCTGCAACTCGTTGGGACGCAAGGCGGATGAGAGCATGCCTCTCGTCTGCGAGCGTTTCCGCCTTGTCTTTTCCTGAGCCCCACTCCTACCAGCAGAATACTTGCAGCTTGCCGGGTCCGTGCACGCCGATGGTTAGCGACATCTCGATATCGGCTGTGCGCGAGGGTCCGCTGACCAGCACGGCTGCCGGAGCGTCCTGCACCTCGGGCAGCAACAGCACTTCTTCCAGGGTGGCGTAGATGGTTTTGCTGTCCAGCAGGGCGATGTGTGTTCCGGGCAGCAAAGATGCCGCCAGCGCTGTGCCGCTGCCTTCCGTCAGTACCAGGCTGCCTGAAGCGGCGATTGCCGCCGTTACGCCGGTCAATCCTGCGCTAGCGTTGGGATCGAGATTGTGCGTAATACCGACACCGGCACTCTCGAGCACATCCAGAATTCCGGGGGGGAGGTAAGCGGCTTCCCACGCCAGGAGGGTATCGATTTTATTCTCCTGCAGAAATGCCAGCAGCAGGTGGGGTAGATTTGCCAGGTCACATGGGGTAAAGCTGCCGCCCAACGCGGTCAGCTCGATTTCAAAACGCTTCACCGGCGCCTCTTGCAGTCGTGCCTCAGGGGTTTCGTTTTCTGGAAGCCTGTTCGGCGCGGCAGATGCGCCATCCGCCTGCTGCGCGATGGTTTGAGCCTGATGGTTAAACCGGTCCCGTAAAGGGCGCCGGGCAGGGCGGGGGAAATCTTTGCTGTACCCCCAACCGGTAAAGCGCGGCGTTTTGATCCACCCACCGGGGGCGATCGGGCGGCTGAAAATCCCCGCCATGCGCTGCGCCAGTGCGAAGCGCTGCGGGCTTGTCGCCATCCAGGTGAAAGCGCGCAGTCCGAGCGCCAGGACTGCCGGCGGGTTTGGCTCGGCTTGCGCCTGCGCCGTCTCGCTCACCTTGCCCGCCCGCACGCGCAGCAACATGCCAGGCAGATCGATATCGACCGGGCAAGCATCTTTGCACGCCCCGCACAGGGTTGAGGCGCGTGCCAGCTGCCCGTAGCCTTCCACCCCGAACAGCGCCGTTGAAAGCACTGCGCCGATAGGACCGGGATATGGGCTGCCTTCACCGCTCGTGTTTACGTACGCGTGCCCGCCGATTTCCCGGAAGATCGGGCAGGTATTCAGGCAAGCGCCGCAGCGGATGCAATACAAGGCTTCCGCCAGCGGGGATGCGCTAATCCTGGACCGCCCGTTATCCAGCAGAACGAGATGGCGTTGGCGCGGGCTGCCTTGCTCCCAGGTGGCTGGACCGCGGATCAGGCTGGTGTAGACGCTCAGCTTTTGACCGGTAGCCGATCTCGGCAGCAGGTGGAGCATCAGCGCCAGGTCTCGGCGAGTGGGCAACATGCGTTCCACGCCCATCAAGGCGATGTGTACGGGCGGCAGCGTGGTAACCATGCGCCCGTTTCCTTCATTTGTGACGAGGCATAGGGTTCCATCCTGCACGACGCCGAAGTTCACCCCGGAGAGACCGATCTCTGCTTGTAAGAAGACTTCTCGCAGCCGCTGGCGCGCAACCGCCACCAGGGTCGGGATATCATCCGTGTAAGGAATTCCTAGCTTCTCTTGGAATGTAACGCCAACATCCTGCCGGCGCAGGTGTACAGCAGGGGTGATGATATGGGCTGGAGGCTCGCCGCGCAGTTGGATGATATATTCCCCCAGGTCTGTCTCCACCACGCGGATTCCCTGGGCTTCCAGGTGCCGGTTCAACCCGATCTCCTCGGTCACCATGCTTTTGGATTTCGCCACAAGTTTCGCCTTGCTCTCGCCCACGATCTGGTCGATGATTTCCAACGCCTGGCTGCTTGTTTCTGCCCGGTGGACATGCACACCGTTGCCTGCAACAGCCCGGGTGAAAGCAGCAATGGATTCATCCAGGTGGGCGATGACTTCGGCGCGCACGGCATGGGCGCGTTGGCGCATCTCCTCCCATTCCGCGCCTAAGGGATCGATCATCAGGCTGCGAGCAGACAGCCGTTTCTCTGCATTACCATCCAGAGCTTTTTGCAGGGCATCGTTAGCCAGCGCAGCGCGGATATGGCTGTGGAAGGCGTCAGTCATTGCCCGATCCTCCTTGCGCCTGAGGGGCGGCTAGCCCGTCTAGCAACTGGGCGATATGGACGGCTCTGGGAGGCAAGCCACGCCGCTGCAAACCGCCGTTGATATGAGTGATGCAACCGGCGTCGCAGGAGATAACCACATCGGCGCCGCTCGCCAGGATGTTCCCGATTTTGCGCTCGAGCATTGCGGCAGAGATCTCCGGATGCTCAACGGAGAAGACCCCGCCGAAGCCGCAACATTCTTGCGTGCCCTCCAGCTCTACCAGCTCCGCCCCCTCCACTGCCTGCAGCAGAAGGCGGGGCTGCCGGTCGACGTGAAGCTCGCGCAGCAGGTGGCAGGAGGAGTGGTAGGTGATTTTGCCCAGAAATTGCGCCTTGAGATTGCTGGTTCTCCGGATATCTACCAGGTACTCCGTCAGCTCGACCGTGCGCTCCGCCAGCTTCTCGGGCGCGCGGCAGCCAGTTTTCGTCGCCAGAGAATAGCTCCAGGTAGCTGTAGCGTATCATCGCTGCGCAGGAGCCGGAGGGAACGATAACCCAGCCCTGCGTCGGTTCAAAAACCCGGATCGTATGCTCTGCCAGCTTGCGCGCCTGGCTGCGCATGCCGGCATTATACGCCGGTTGCCCGCAGCACGTCTGCCCGGGAGGAAATTCCACAGTTGCGCCGCAGCGGTTGAGGATGCGGATAACCGATTCACCCACTTCGGGGTACAGGGTATCGAGCAGGCAGGTAGCGAAAAGCTGGACGGTTTCAGCCATGTTGTCTCCTTGTTCTCGGGTAACCATGCTATTGTATCTCCCCACCTGCTTTACGGCAACCTGGGTTCATTGGGATTTACCGTGGCAGCTTCCCTACTGGGGGGCATCGACGGCGAGTGCCCTACGTCCCGCAACCTGTGCGCTAATCCGCGCCGTATGTTGTGGTAAGATTATAGATTGTGTAATCCGACTGCAATCGTCGGTTTTTCTTGAAAATTCCTCCCGGCTGGGTTGATGGCGGGGTGAAAAATGAAAGGCATTTATCTCCATGGAATCATTTCGTGCGGAAATTCCCCAATCCTTTAGCTTACCGCGCCGAATAAACCGCCTGGGCGAGCTTGCTTATAACCTGTGGTGGTCGTGGCATCCGGATGCCCAGCGCCTGTATTCCCGCATCGATCGCGGCCTCTGGGAGCAAGTAAACCATAACCCGGTGCTTTTTTTACGCAAGGTCGAGCGATCCGCCTTGAACGCAGTGATCAATAACCGTTACTACCTGGAATTTTACAGCCGGATCATGCATGAGTTCGATGCGTACATGAGCGCAAAGGACACCTGGTTTAACCTGGCGCATCCCGATCTACGCAACAAGCCCATCGCCTATTTTTCTATGGAATATGGGATTCATGAGATCTTCCCCATCTACGCCGGCGGGCTGGGTGTGCTCTCGGGGGACCATGTCAAGGAAGCCAGTGACCTGGGGCTGCCCTTTGTTGCCGTCGGTCTGTACTACGCCGAGGGTTATTTCTCCCAGCGGATCACCGAAGATGGCTGGCAAGAAGCCAGCTATGTGAATCACGCCCTGGAAAACCTGCCCATTATGAATGTGGTCGATGAGGATGGCAAACCGGTGACGATCACCGTCGAGCTGCCGGGGCGGGACGTGGTTGCCCGGGTGTGGGAGATCCATGCGGGTCGTGTGCCGATGTACTTGTTAGACACCAATGTGGCAGAGAATTTGCCCGCCGACCGGGCGTTGTCTGCGCGCCTCTATAGCAGTGATCAGGAAGTGCGCATTTCCCAGGAAATCTTGTTGGGCATTGGTGGTTTGCGGGCGCTGCGCAGGCTGGGTTACAATCCCAACGTATGGCACATGAATGAAGGACATTCCGCCTTCTTGGTCTTGGAGCGCACCCGCGAGATGATAGAAGCCGGTTATACCTTCGAAAAATCGGTTGAGATGGTACGCGGCTCGAATGTATTCACCACCCACACGCCCGTGCCTGCCGGGAATGACGAGTTCCCTTTATGGCTGGTGGATAAGTACTTCTCACACATGTGGCCCGAGCTCGGGCTGACGCGCGAGCAGTTTATCGATCTGGCGCGCCATGTCGTCCCTTGGGGCGATACGTTCAGCATGCCGGTCCTGGCATTGCGCTTTTCAGGCGGGCGTAACGCCGTTTCTGAGCTGCACGGCAGGGTAACGCGCCAGATGTGGCAGTTTGTCTTTCCGGAGAAGCGCGTCGATGACGTGCCGATCACTCACGTGACCAATGGCATCCACATGGATACCTGGCTGGCGCGCCGCCTGGGTCATCTTTATGACCGGTTCCTGGGTGAGAGCTGGCGCGATCACATGGACGAGCCCGAAATGTGGGAGCAGGTATTGCAGATACCGGACGAACAGCTCTGGACGGTGCGTCGCCACTTAAAACGCAAGCTGGTGGGCTATATCATCGAGCTGGCACGTGCCAACTGGCGCCAGGGCAAGATCCATCCGATCCAGACCATCGCCGCAGGCGCACTGCTCGATCCTTACGCGCTGACCATCGGCTTCGCCAGGCGCTTTGCGCCGTACAAGCGCGCCAACCTGGTGCTGCAGGACGTGGATCGCTTGATGAGACTGCTGCATAAGCCGGGTATGCCTGTGCAGATCATCTTTGCCGGCAAATCGCACCCCGACCACGAGGGCGGCAAGATGCTGATCCAGGAGGTGTACCGCACGGTGAAGCGCTACGAGGGGGGTGGGCGGCTGGTCTTCCTCGAAGATTACGACATGAACCTGGCGCGTTACCTGATCCAAGGTGTGGACGTTTGGATGAATACCCCGCGCCGCCCGAATGAGGCTTCCGGAACCTCGGGGCAGAAAGCCGCGCTGAACGGTGTGCTCAACTTTTCCGTGCTGGATGGGTGGTGGCGGGAAGGTTATAACGGTAAGAATGGTTGGGCGATCGGCGAAGACAGCGACGTACCGGATTCGACCGAGCAGGACGCCAAAGATGCCCAGGACCTGATGGATACGCTGGAGAACGAGATTATCCCGCTCTATTACCAGGATCAGAGCGCAGATAGCCTGCCCGTGGAGTGGCTTGCCCGCGTCAAAGAGTCGATCCGCACGCTTGCACCGCTGTTCAACACGCGCCGCATGGTGAAAGAATACCTGGATAACCTGTATATGCCGGCGATGATGGGGCGCGCTGCGCCGAAAAAGGATTAGGCTATGGAGCTGGTTCTGACGCCTCAAGCCTTCCTGGGGGCGGGGTTGATCTTTCTCCTGCGCGTCACTGACATGGCGCTGGATACGCTGCGCGTCTTGATGGTGATGCGCGGCAGGAAAGGCATCGCCTGGATCCTGGGCTTTTTCCAGTCTGCCATCTTCATCCTGGCAATCAGCTCCGTACTAACGCACCTGGATAATCCTCTCAACGTGATCGGCTATGCCGCCGGTTTTGCCACCGGCAACGTTGTTGGGATGTGGATCGAGGAGCGGTTGGCGATCGGGCATGTGAGTATTACCATTGTCAGCTCGCGCCGCGGCGCGGCGATTGCCGATCACCTGCGCGCCGAGGGGTTTGCCGTTACCGAGATCCCTGCGCGGGGCAAGGATGGCATGGTGTCCTTGCTCACCTGCAGTGTGCTGCGTAAAAATGTGGCGGACGTGCGTAACCTGGTCAATGAGATCGACGCAGAAGCCTTTATCACCGCTGAGGATGTGCGCCCTGTGCGGCGCGGTTTCTGGCGCGCCTGACCCGAGTTATTGCCCTGCTCCTGCTGGCGTTTTACCCGATTTTATCTCATCCAATAACTGTACGTATTGACCGGCATTCTCCGGCTTGAGCGCCAGGATGGCTTCGATGGCGCGGATGGCGCCCGGGGTATCGCCGCTGCGCAAAAGCTGCTCGCCGATGGTATCCAGCTGCGTCACTGCATCTGGGATGCGCCCCATCTGGCGGTAGATATCTGCCAGGCGGCGGCGCACGGCCACGCGCCCTGGGGCGTCGTTGACCAGGGTTTCCAGGAAGCTGACGATCTTCTCTTTTTGTCCCTGGTTGTTTAGATAGGTCAGGTAGTTATCCAGCTCAGAGAGCGCCTTGGATTCCTGCCCCAGGCGAAAATTGATATCCACCAGGCTGTAGCGCGCCTTCTCATCGTCCGGCTTCAGCGAGCAGATCTGCTCGTAGGCTTGCAGCGCCTGGCGCCAATCCAGGCTTTGCATGTAGATATCTGCCAGGCGGTTTAAGATCTCCACCGCCCAGGAGCGATCCAGCCGGTATTGCTGGCACAAGCGCAAAGCTTCAGCGTAAGCCTTGCGGGTCATCTCGAGGTCTGCCTGGTGGTAGTACACCTCCGCCAGGCTCATCTGCTCTTTGACCGCCTCCACGATCTGCCCGGTGGCGATGAGCTGAGTGACCAGGTAGCGCCGGGCTTGGAGATTGTGCGGGGCGATCTCGATGATCTTGCGGTAGTACTCGACGGCGCGCCGGGCTTCGCCGCGTGTGCTGTAGGATTTTGCCACCGCCGTATATTTCTCGATGGCTTCCTGCACATGGTCGTCTTCCGCCAGCAGGTCGCCCATGAAGGCGTGCAGCGGCAGGTAGGTAGGCGCAAACTGCAGGGCGTAGAAAGCCTCTTCCATTGCCGACTGGGTATGCCCGCCCTGAGCCAGCTCATTGATACGGGCAAGCGACTCCACCACCTGGCTGCTGCGCGCCTGCGTGATCATCTCCGCCAACGGCACCAGTGTCCCGCCGTCCGATTGGGCGTTGAGCTGCTGGCGGGCGCGCAGAATGTGCAGCCGCCAATCATCACGATTGAGCAAGCCCGAAATATTGGTACACACCTTCTCGTGGTATGCCTGGTCGCTGATCTGGGTTTGGGATTCGATAATTGGCTCGTAGATCTGGAGCAAATCCTTGGCTTCGGCTGCGGGCATCACCGCCGCGTCTGCCAGGCTGAGGGCTTTCATGAATTGCACGGATGCGTCCTTGATCTTGCCGTGCTGGTGGAGGATCTGCCCTAATAAGAAACGCGTCCCCAGGGCGAAATCCGGGTGGTCGACGGCGTGTTGCAACATGCGGTAGGCGCTTTCCACGCGCCCGGTTTCATAATGCAGCAAGCCCAGGTCAAAGTAGGCGGCTGGGTGGTCCAGACCGATCTCCATGGCGCGTTCCAGCTCCCTGGCTGCCAGCATGTTCTCTCCCCGGCTTTGCAGATCGACCAATTGGCTCAGGTAGTACAGGATGCGGGATGGATCGGTTTGCTGGTGGGATTGCCCGTCAACCCCGCGGACGATCGCCTGGATGCCTTTTTTGGGCAGCGCCTCTTTCTTTTGCGCTTCCGGATTCTCAAACAACATCCCCGCCAGGGTCGCCAGGGCTTTCTGGCGCGCCTCGCCCACCGGAGTGAGGTGTATCTCTGCCGGCTCTGCGGTGGGGGAATCCAGCTGGCGCACCTGGTCCAGGTCAACGGGACCGGGCGTCTGGCTCACCCGGTGGGGTTTGGGGAGAGACTTATGCTCCTTCAATGTCGCCAGTGCGTCCAGCGTCTGGGGGTTCCCGGGCAGGAGTTGTAGAGAATAATTGATCGCCTGGAAAGCTTTGTCCATCTGGTTGAGGCGCTGGAATAGACCCGCCAGGAGCAGCAGCTCGGAGACCGCCTGCTCTTTTTGACCCATACGCTCGTAAACCAGGGCGAGCCGGGTGTGCGCCTGGATGTTATCCGGGTTCAAGCGGGTGACGAACTTCCAATTATCGATGGCTTTGAGCGCATCCCGGCTTTTCAGGTGCATCTCGGCAGCGCGCAGCGCCGCGGTCTGCGCCTGGTCGTTCTTCCCGATCTTTTCATAAATCTGGGCGATCTTCTCCACCGGTAAGGGGTCGTTGGGGTCGAGCTGGTTGGCGCGCACGTAACAGCGCAGCGAGTTCTGGTAATCTTTCATCTCGAACAACGCCAGCCCCAGGCTGGTAAGCGCCCCCAGGTTCTCCGGGAATTCCTCCAGAGCCTGGCGATAGAAACCAGCCGCCCGCTCCCACTGCTGGTCCCATGCCGCTGAGTGACCCATGTTCATCGATTGTTGGAAGATGTCTTCACGTCCAGCCATCTTATCTCCATGCATTGCTGTTTGCGCTGATTCTCAGAACGTAGCCGCGCCTCGCTTCAGCCCGCGGCGAGGGCAACCATTTCTCCCCAATTCTTCCCTTTCCGCGCTTCGGTTGCAAGAGGGATGCTCAATGGGTAAGCCCCCGCCATCACTTCCTGCACCAGGCGAGCGGCTTGCGTTATCTCCGCTTGCGGGCATTCCAGTACCAGCTCGTCGTGCACCTGGAGCAGCATGCGCGTCGAAAGACCGGCATCCGCCAGCGCCCCCGGGACTTTGAGCATGGCGATCTTCATAATATCTGCGGCAGTTCCCTGGATAGGCGCATTGATGGCTTCGCGCTCTTCCCGGTTGCGGATGTTGCGGTTGCTCTGCTCCTTGAGACCCGGGAAATAACGCCTTCTCCCCAACAGGGTTTCCACATAACCTTGCTCGGTAGCCCGGCGGCGCATCTCATCCAGGTAGCGCTTGATGCCGGGGAATTGCTGGAAATAGGCGTCCACGAAGTCCTCGGCTTCTGCCAGTGTCAGGTCGGTCGTGCGGGTGAGCCCAAAGGCGCTCATGCCGTAGATCAAGC
Organism: uncultured Chloroflexia bacterium; assembly: GCA_963702535.1. Lineage (GTDB taxonomy): Bacteria > Chloroflexota > Anaerolineae > Anaerolineales > UBA4823 > CAVPDG01. The sequence goes on from CAVPDG010000004.1 coordinate 542,214, forward strand.
CAAAGTTGATCGCCTTGGCATGCCGGCGCTGCTCTTTGCTGACCGCATCTAAGGGCACGCCGTAAATCGCTGCCGCGGTGGCGGCGTGAATATCCTGCCCTGCCCGAAAGGCAGCCAGCATCGCCTGGTCTTCCGCCATGTGAGCGACGATGCGCAGCTCGACCTGGGAATAATCCACCGAGAGCAGCAGGTTTCCGGCGCCGGCAACGAAAGCCTGGCGCACCTGGCGTCCGATCTCCGTGCGGATGGGGATGTTCTGTAAATTGGGCTCAGAAGAGGCGATGCGCCCTGTGACGCTGCCGGTCTGGTTGTAAGAGGTATGCACTCGAGCGGTGCTCGGGTTCACCTGGAGCGGCAGAGCGTCGACGTAGGTTGATTTCAGCTTGGAAAGCTCGCGGTACTCCAGGACTTCATCGACCACCGGGTGCGCGCCGCTGAGCGTTTCCAGCACTCCGGCGGCTGTGGAGTAAAAGCCGGTCGATGTGCGCTGGCTGCGGTCGGGCGGGGGGATCTTCAGGCGCTCGAATAAGATCTCAGATAATTGCTGCGGCGAGTTGATATTGAATTTGACGCCTGCCGCCTCGTAGATCTTGCTCTCAATGGCGCCCAGTTGCGCTCCCAGCTCCCCCGACATGCGCCCCAGGAATTCTTTATCCAGGGCAATCCCGGCGATCTCCATATCCGCCAGCACGCTGATCAGCGGCATTTCGATCTCCGCAAACAGGCGCCGCGCCTTGTTTTTATCCAGCTCTGCCTCTAATTGCGGCAGCAGGCGGAAGATGATGGCTGCGTCGGCGCTGGCATAGGCGGCGGATTGCTCGATAGGCGCCTCCGCCATGCTGATCTGTTTCGATCCCTTGCCGATCAGCGTCTCGATCTCCGTCATCTTGTAATCCAGCCGCACCCACGCCAGGTTCTTCAGCCCAGGTTGCGCGAGGTGGGGTTGATCAGCCACTCGGCGATCATGGTGTCGAAAGCCAGCGGGCGCACGCGCAGCCCATAGCGACTCAGGACGACAAAATCGTATTTCAGGTTGTGCCCGATCTTGGGGATGCGCGCCTCGGTCAGGGGAGATCGCAGCGCATCCAGCACCTGCGCCATGGGGAGCTGGCTGCCCAGCGCGGGGGAGTGCCCCACCGGGATGTAGTAGCCCTGCTCGCCATCCACTGCCAGGGAGATCCCCACCAGGTCGGCGCGCATCTGGTCGGTGGAGGTGGTTTCGGTGTCGAAGGAGATCATGCTCGCCCCTTCCAACCGTTGTACCAGGCTCGCCAGGGCGGCGGCGGTATTGACGACCTGGTACTGGATCTCACCGGCGGGCGCTGGCGCCATCTGGATGGCGGGTTTTTCTGGTGCAAACAGATTGAGCTGCTGCCCCTTGCCTGGCGCGGCGATGCCGTAGGATTGTTTCAGGTTGTTCAGCCGCGCCATCAGCGTGCGGAACTCCAGCTCGCGGAAAAGCGCGTCGATCTTGACCGGGTCGAAGCTCTGCGGGCGCGCTTGCTGCAGGTCGACAGAGATCTTCAGGTCGGTGACGATCCTGGCAAGCTTCTGGCTGAGGTACGCCTGCTCGCGGCCCGTCTCCAGCTTGGCGTGCAGGCTGCCCGAAATCTCGGCGAGGTGAGCATAAATGCCATCCAGGCTGCCGTAGGACTGCAACAGGGAAATGGCGGTTTTTTCTCCCACCCCGGCGACGCCCGGTATGTTATCCGACTTGTCTCCCACCAGGGCTTTGAAGTCGACGACCTGGGCAGGGAGCACCCCCAGGTAGTCCTGGACATCCTGCGGGAAGAAATCGCGGGCGTCTGCCAGCGATTTGCCGGGCAGGTTGACGATGACCCGCTCCTCCACCAGCTGCAGCAGGTCTCGATCGCCGGTGAAGATCTTCACGCCCAGTCCTTCTTTGACCGCCCAGCGGGAGACGCTGCCCAGCACATCGTCGGCTTCGTAGCCTTCCAGCTCCAGGCGGGGGATATTGAAGGCGTCTACCAGCTCGCGGATGCGCTCGATCTGCGGGCGCAAGTCATCCGGCATTTTCGCCCGAGTGCCTTTATAATCAGGGAACAATTCGTCGCGGAAAGTCTTGCCGGTATCAAAGGCGACGGCAAGGTAATCTGGGCGCTCCTGCTCCAGGATGCGCAGCAAGACGCTGGTGAAGCCGAATATCCCCGCGGTTGGCTCACCTTTGCTGGTCGTGAAGCCGCTGGGAGAGCCCCGCATCAGGGCGAAGTAAGCGCGATAGGCCAGGGCATGGCCATCGATCAGAAAGAGTGTTGGGGGCATTGGATGTCCAATAAAGTGTAACACGTGCGGCGAACGTCTGCAAGTAAAGTTCCGTTCATTTTTGATAAGCTTGACAGAGATAGTTGACAATACACACTGATCGTGTTATTTTTCTGAGCAGGATGGGAATCTCAAGGCGTCTCTTCGCCATTTTTGGCTTGCTCCTGATGATCTGTGGAGCGGCTGCATTGACGGTTGATCGAGTTGCAGCCGGTACGCCTGAGCGCGAGACCACCATCACCGTCTCTTATACGCAGTATGAGTGGTGGCTTTCCACCTGGGACGGAAACGTCATCGCCTGCGTCATCGTGGTCGATCACGAGGGGCTACCCACCGGGCAGGAGATCTATAAAGCCTGCGGCAGCCAGATTTTTAGCACCTGGCAGAACACGCCCCCCTGCGCCGAGCTCTCCCAAGCCAACGGCGATATGAACGACTGCGTGGGCTACTACCTCCACCTGGTTTCCACGGAGAAAAAAGAAAAAGAGATACCGGTGCAGTTGCCTCTACCTACGGTCTGGATCAGCCTGAAAGGTTGCGACCCGGTGCCTCCGGAAAATTTCTGCGCCAAGCTGCCTTCGCTGATGCTGGCGGGCGAAGAGCCTCTGCCCAACGAAGAGATCATCGCCATCCATGGTTTGGTGGGCGGCACGCCTTTTTCCTGCGAGGACGACTCTTGCTTCATCCCCCTACGCGTCACGCCTGAGGAAGGGATCACCATCGAGTTCTGGGCCGATTCCAGCTTCGGCGACTCGAGCCCGGTCTATAAAGCCCTGGTGCGCGTGCTGGATAGCGGCGTGTCCTTCGTGCCGGGGCAGAGCGGCTATTTCGTAGATGTGCTCAGCACGCAGTGGCAGGGCGCTCCCATCCCTAGCTGCACCCAAACCTGGGCGTCTTTTCCGCCGGTCTCCAAGCAGCCCAGCTGGCTCACCACACCCAATGACGAAGCGCTGCTGGCGACCAATGGTCCTTACTACTACCTGGCTGGGCGCTTGATCGCCCAGGGTGTTGTCGACGCCTCACAGTGCCCGGCAGGCGGGCTACAGCCTAACGGCTATGCCGACGCCTGCGGTCTGGAATCATCCAGATCGTATGTGGACGAGTGGCAGAACCAGTTCGACGCCCGCATTATCGATGTGGCGAAGGGCACCGGCGTGCCTGCCGCTATCCTCAAGAATTTATTCGCTCAGGAAAGCCAGTTCTGGCCCGGCATCTTCCGCGTGCCGAATGAATACGGTTTGGGGCAGATCACGGATCAGGGCGCGGATGCGGTGCTGCTCTGGAATGAATCGTTTTTCGAGCAGTTTTGTCCCCTGGTGCTGTCTGAAGATTCCTGCGCCAAGGGCTACCTGCACCTGCCGCCCAAAGACCAGGCGATCCTGCGCGGGGCTTACGCCGTCCAGGCGAACGCCGATTGCCCGGAATGCCCGGCGGGCGTCAGCCTGCTCAACACAGAGTACAGCATCGACCTGTTCGCGCAGACTTTGCAGGCAAGCTGCGACCAGGTGGCGCAGATCGTTTACAATGCGACGGGGGAATCAGCCGGAAAGGTCGCCGGCTTTGAGGACCTGTGGCGCTTTACGGTGGCAAATTACCACGCCGGACCGGGGTGCCTTTCCTACGCGGTGCACATGGCGTGGGATGCCAATCGCGCCCGCTTGACCTGGACGGATGTGGCGGCACGCTTCACCCCTGCATGCCAGGGGGTTGTGCCTTACGTCAACGAGATCACCCGCTAGCTTCTCGATTTCCCGGACAGGTTCTAAGTTCAGCGCCGGGGACCGGTTATGGCGCGCATCAGATCGAGCAGCTCTTCCCATTCCTCGCGGAAGAAGTGCAGCGTCACGTTGTTCAGCTCCAGATGGTAGGTGACCTCGCCATCCGGCTCTTCCGCCCGCCAGGCGATATAGTTATCGGTCTCGGCGATCACATCGGTCTCGGGCATGGATGCATCTTTAGCCATAGCATCATCTCCAGATGGGTAAATATTCACAGGATGGGGGTAGATCTATTTTTCGGGATTCTTTCCCGTCAATTGCTAACAATATCGATCGAGAAATCGTATTCCGGTTATGGAGCCGGTAGTACATACCACGGGCTGACGAAACCGCCTTCGTAACGCACCTCGAAGTGCAGGTGCGCGCCGGTGGAGTTGCCCGTGCTTCCAGCGTAACCGATGGTTTGACCCTGCCCAACGCTGCGCCCGCAGGAGGCTGAGACCTGGCTCAGGTGTCCGTAGAGCGTCTGGTAACCGTTGCCGTGGTCTATCATCACCGTATTGCCATAACCACCGGTAGCCCAGCCGGCAAAGACGACCACACCACTGTCGGCAGCATAGATCAGGCGCGCCTTCGCCCGCGGCGATATCGATGCCTAAATGGCCAGACCAGTAGTCGTTCCCGGAGAGGCTGTGGTTGCCTGCGGGCCAGACGAAGCCGCCGGTGCCATAGGCGCCATCGTACCCGCCATCGCAGGCGCCCTCTCCGTAAACCGATTTGGATACGCCCGCCCTGCCGCGCGGGATCACCGGGATGACCCACTGCGGAACTCGCGGTGCCCACCCGGCACCATCACCCAGGTGCCCGGCTCGAATGTGGGGTTGGTCAGGTCGGCGTTATTGCCAGACCAGCTGAGGATATCGTCCACCTTGGCTTCGAAGCGCCCGGCGACTGCCTCAATCGGTATCTCCCTTCTGCCACTGGTAATAGACGCCATCCACCGGTGGGATGTTCAGCGTCCATGCCCAGCCCGATGGTATCGGGGTTGTCGTTGAGCTGGTCGTAATTTGCCCACAGCAGCGTCTCGGGCTTGATCTTGAACTTCGCTGCGATCTCGAAGACCGAATCGCCGGTTGAAACGGTGTAGGTCCTGGTTTCCTCGCTCGGTCGCTCGGGGATGGTGGTGTGGGAGAGCGCTTTGCGGTAGATATCTCGTACCTGGGAAGAGAGCTGCACCGCCGGCAGCGACGCCGGCTCTGCGGCGGCTTGCTGCGGCTGCTCCGGCGCACTCGCAACGGCGACCTGCCCTGCCTGTTCCTGCCGCGATTCCCGCAGCACTTTCCAGCCCAGGTATCCGGCAAATGCGACCAGGGCGATGGCGATCGCCCAGGAGACGATCACGAGCAGGCGGGTGAAGAGAGACGTTTGACCTTGTGAGGACATGGGACTACCAGCAGCCGTTAGAGGCTCACATGTTATCTTCGGTCAGGGTTTCCAGGAACTCCTGGTTATCCTGGGTGCGCGAAAGCCGCTGCAAGATGGCTTCGGTGGCTGTGGAGGGGTCGAGCCCTGCGCCGTGCGGCGGCGATTGCACCATCTGGTCGTACATGCGGCGCATCAGCCAGACGCGCTGGGTGACATCCGGTCCGAGCAGCAGCTCCTCGCGGCGGGTGGAAGAGCGCTCGATGTCGATCGCCGGGAAGACGCGCCGCTCCTGCAGGCGGCGGGAGAGGTGCAGCTCCATGTTGCCGGTGCCCTTGAACTCTTCGTAAACCACGTCGTCCATGCGCGAGCCGGTGTCGACCAGGCAGGTGGCGATGATGGTCAGCGAGCCGCCTTCCTCGATGTTGCGCGCCGCGCCGAAGAAGCGCTTGGGCGGGTAAAGCGCCGAGGGGTCGATGCCGCCGGAGAGCGTGCGCCCGGAGGGCGTGACCACCAGGTTGTAGGCGCGTGCCAGGCGGGTGATCGAGTCCATCAGGATGACCACGTGCCGCCCCACTTCCACCAGCCGCTTGGCGCGCTCCAGCACCATCTCTGCCACGCGCACGTGCGAGGTGACCGGCTCATCGAAGGTGGAGGAGATCACTTCCGCATCCACCGAGCGGTCCATATCGGTGACTTCTTCGGGGCGCTCGCCGATCAGCGCCACCATCAGGTGCACCTCGGGGTATTTGGTGGAGATGGAGTTGGCCATCTGCTTCAGGATGGTGGTCTTGCCGGCTTTGGGCGGCGAGACGATCAGGCCGCGCTGGCCACGTCCGATGGGTGTGACCAGGTTGATCAGGCGTGTGGACAGGGTATGGCGGTCGGTCTCCAGGTCGAAGCGCGTCTCCGGGAAGATGGGCGTCAGGGACTCGAAAACGGTGCGCCGCCGGGCTTCTTCCGGGTCGATGCCGTTGATGTTCTCCACCTTGAGCAGCCCGTAGTGCTTCTCTGATTCGCGCGGCGGGCGCACGTGCCCGATGATCAGGTCGCCGGTGCGCAGGTTGTAGCGGCGGATCTGCGACTGCGAGACGTAGACATCGTACGGACCCGGCTGGTAATGACCCGAGCGCAAGAAGCCGATGCCCTCGCTCATGATCTCGAGGATGCCGCCGCGCAGCTCCAGCCCTTCCTGTTCGGCTTCCGCCTGCTGGATCTTCAGGATCAGGTCTTCTTTCTTCATGCGGTTGGCATTGGGTACGTTGAGGTCTTTTGCCCGCTGCCGCAATGCCATCAATGGGGTGTTTTCAAGTTCGATGACTCTCATATTTAGATTCCAGGGTATGATCATGGACTTAGGTTCTCAAAGCGCCTCAACGGCTCGCGGGAGACGTGCTGCGAGCCCTCGGGACGCTACCGGTTAATGAAATAGGTGCAATCAGGGATCATCAAGATAGGGGGAAAGATTGATCGCATTATAGCATGCAAATAAATGGACGGCAACCCTCTCCGAAGCTGCTCGGTTTCGCTGGCTGCAACTGGATTTATTGCACATGTGAGCGATAAGGGCTGGCGTGCGCCTGTTCTTGAAACCACGCTGAAGATTGATCGTCTTCCCCGGAAATCAAGAGTATTATACACCACTTAAAACCACAAACTGCAAGCGAATTTCAAACAAAATAGTTAGCCCAGGGCAGGGGTGACAGTCACTTTCCAAGTGACTGTCACCTGTGAAAATGGGGGGTCTTTGTACCTACCGGTCGCGCTGGCGCCGCAGCAAGACGAAGCCCAGAAATGGGATGAGCGCCAGCGGCGCCAATCCGTTGGCGCAGCGTAAGGGGTTCGAGGCCTCCGGCTGATCGGCGGGTGGCGTCGCCTGGACCAGTGCTATGGTTGGCACCGGCTTATCCTGCACGCCCATCTCCGGCGTGGGCGTGGCTGGCAACTCCAGGGGCGGCAGCGAAGCTGCCCTCTTCCACCACCTCGTAGGCCTCCCCGCCGGAGAGGGCGATGACGTGGCTGCCCAGGGCGAAGGCGCTCGCCAGCTCGGGGCTGGCCTGGACCAGCTTGAAGTAGTCGTCCGAAAGGAAAGCCACCTGGATGGTTTTCATTTTGTCTGGGTCGAAGGCGGTATCCACCCAGGCATCGTCGTTGAAGACAAAGGTCTTCGAGCCGAGGATGCGCACCGATTGCCCGGACGCGCCTTCCACGGCTGCCGGGGCTTCGGCGGCGGAGAGGGCGCCCTGGTCGGCGGCTTTCTGCACGGCTTCCTGACCGGATGCCGGAGCGGGAGGCGTCGCCAGCATCTGGTTGTACTGCGCACCGGCGATGCGGGATTGTTCCGCGGCGCCCAGGGGCAGCTCTTCGGTCACCAGGTAGGAGGTGTAGGGGGTGACGATGCCGTAGCGGATGCTCAGGCGCACGATCTGGTCGATGGTCTCCTGGCTGGGTCCGTTCAAGCGGACCTGGCTGAGCAGATAGCCGATCTTGCGCGTCGCCCACAGGCGGTCGATGGCGGGCTGGGCGGCGGAGGGCTCGCTTCGCTCAGCGAAGATCTGGTCGGGGAAGCGGAAGGTCTGCGCCTGCCCGTTCACCTCACCGGTCAGGGTGACATCTGCCCGCCCGCCCTGGCGGTAGCGCCCCACCAGCACGGTCTGCGAGCCGGCGAAGAGGTCCGGCAGGGGCGAGGGGTACAGGTCGTACACCGCTATCCCGCCGAAATCCAGGCGCAAGTCCGGTCAGCACCGGCGTGCTGATCCTGGCGTAGAACGCCGAGAGGATCTCGTCCAGGCGCTCTTCGGGCAGCACGTAGCTGCTGGCGCCGTGGTTCTCCTGGGCGATGGAGTCGAGCAGGTACGTGTCCACGTCGTACCCGACGCCAAAGGCGAACAGGCGCAGGTTCTGCGGGGCGCTCTGCGCGGAAATTATCCAGGATCATCCCGCTGTCAACCACGCCTTCGGTGGGCAGCCCGTCGGTCAGGAAGATCAGGTAGGTCGGGCGCTCGCTGCCAGCCATGGCGGCGGCTTCCAGCAGGGCGCGGTTGATGTCCGTGCTGCCCCCTGCTCCCAGGCGGTCGACCCAATCCAGGGCGGGCTGCATCTCCGCCGCAGAGCGCAGGTCCGGGGCGTAGGCTTCCAGCCCGGTGCTGAAGGCGATGATGTTGAAGCGGTCCTCGGGGTTGAGGTGGCGCAAGATGTAGCGCAGGGCTTCCTGGGCTTGCTGGAACTTCTCGCCCTCCATGCTGCCGGAGCGGTCCAGCACCAGGAGCACGTCTTTGGCTTGCGCCTGGCTGGCGGAGGCATCGGGTCGCGGGGCGAGCAGCGCCAGGAAGAAGCCGTCCGGGTCGGCTGGGATCGCTCGGGTCGCGGTAGGTGAGCAGGTGGAAGGCTTGCTCCTCGCCCAGCGAGTAGTAGACGGCGAAATCTGCGTCCGGCTTGACGTTGGAATCTTCATAGCCCAGGCGCGCCTGGTTTGGGCTGGGGCGGTCGACGGCGATCTTGTGCGAGGGCGAGTACACCAGGCGGATGGGTACGCTGGAGCTGATTTCCATGTTGACGGTGACGTTTTCCAGCGGCAGGGCGGAGAACTTCTCGGTATTGAGGGGGTAGATGTAGCGCACCAGCCCGTTCTCGGAGGTTAGCGCCTGGGTGTATTCCAGCTCGACGCGCCGCTCGCCGTCCGGCGGGATGGGGAAGATGCGCGCCTGCACGGCGCCGCGCCCGGCGTACTCCAGGAGCGCCGGGTCCTTCAGGCTGCGGGTGATCTCCTCGTATTTCTGGCGGGCTTGCTCGGCGTCCAGTATCGTGGCTTCACCGGCTGCCCGTCCACCCACAGGGTGAATGCCGTCACGGCGGCGTCTTGCGGGATGGGGAAGAGGTACGTGCCCTCCACCTGCCAGGTATTGGGGTTGTAAAACACCTGGTCGACGTGCGTCACAGCCACCTGGTCGCGGATGGTGACGGTGACGTGGTGGTAGCGGATCGCCAGCGTGGAAGCGATGGGCGGGCAGAGCTCAATCCCACCCGGGCAGGGCGGCGGAGGGCACAGCCCGCCGTCACAGATCGGCGGGTCGGGGATGATGACGCCATCGGCGCGGGCGGTGGTGACGCCCAGCGCCAGAAAAGCGGCGGTAAAGAGCAAGAGCAGGAGCAATCTGGTTTTCATAAGCGCCTCCCATCCATCCTTGGTCATGGCTGCGGCAATCCGGTCAGCAGTCCCTAGACGCCCGTGCCTGGGCAAAAGTTCCGCCCGGGTATGGCGTGTCCATTATGGAGGTGGGATCGTAAGAGGCTATTCGTTTGCGTGGAATTGCGTGGGAAAAACGATTGCAAACGAATGTCTTTTCGGTTGGTGGTTGGTGGTTGATGGTTGATGGTTGCCAGTTGACAGTTGGCAGCTCAGAACAAGGATGTGGGCGAGGAGGAATGGGGTAAGCCTGGATATTGAAAGATGGTGGGGCAGACTATTCTGTTTGAAAGGTGCGAGGTGGAAACGAGGTTGAGATGGTCAAAGGCAGAGTGAGAATAAGAATTCTCCACAAGTGAAAACCGTCCACGAATAGGACACGAATGCGCGAATGGCATTTGCAGCGGGCAGAGTCCGATCCTGCGCGATGTCCCTATTGGTTAGGCGGCAGCCTCTCCGAAGAACACATGTTCTAGTTATAAACCGGATGGGAGGAAAAGGCAAGGGTGCGAGGGGGTGATTTTTGGGAAAAACTCAAATCTAAAATCGCTTGACAACCCTTGTGAAATTCTATATAAATCATGTGGGGCTTCACACTACAGCCATCGTTCTTGTTCATCGGGGAGGGTTGCGACAATGAGGCGTATTGCAACATTCCTTGCTCGCTACCGGTGGACACCTCCTGGACCGACCTGTGGGGGCGCACGGCGCAGGTCATCCCGCCCACGGGACCCGGGGTGAGTTATACTTACGATGAAGCCGACCGGCTGACGAACGCCGCCTACGGCAGCGCAACCACGGAGTTGTGGTATGACCTCGCCGGGCGTAAGACCAGCATGACCGACGACGATATGGGCAGTTGGAGCTACAAATACGACGCCCTGGGTAACCTGACGCGGCAGACCGACGCGCGCGGGCAGCGCATTTGCCTGTATTACGATCCCCTCAACCGTCTGCTGGGCAAGCACTATCGCAGCGACGACAACTGCCCGACCAGCCCGACGTACAACGTCAGCTACAGCTACGATGCATACGATCCAGCCAACGGGCAGTATGGCAAGACGCGGCGCACGGGGATGACGGATAACGGAAGCAACACGACGAGCTGGAAGTATGACGGGCGGGGCCGGGTGGTGCAGGAGGTGAAGGCGATCACCGGCTCGGGGACGTTCAAGAGCGAGTGGTGGTACAACAGCGCCGACCTGCTGGACTGGATGAAGTACCCGGCGGATAACAACGGCAACCTGGGAGAGGCGGTGGTGTACAGCTACCGCCCGCAACTGGTGATTAACTCCGTGACGGGCACGAACACCTACGTGCAAAGCTCCAGCTACGACGCCGCCGGGCGGCTGGTGCAGCTCGTGCGTGGGCTGGGGACGCTGACCACCAACTACACCTGCTACGGCTGGACGGAGACGGCCAGCCTGGACGGGCAGCCGGTGGGGCAGGGGGCGCGCTTGAAGCAGGTCGCTACGGGTACGCTGCAGGACCTGAGATACCTGTATGACGCCGTGGGAAACGTGCGTAAGATCGAGGATTACAAGCTCGGCAGCCCGCAAAAACAGAATTTCACCTACGATTTCCTGGACAGGCTGATCTCTGCAGAAGCAATAAATGGCACAGGTGGGAATTACAGTCTGGAAAGCTATACATATAATGCCACAACCGGAAACTTGAGCTCAAAGACCGGCATTGGAAATTACACCTACGATTTACTCACAAGCATGCTGTGGCCTCTACGGCGAATGGCTGGTCGTTCTCCTACGACGCCAACGGCAATATGACCACACGCACCGTTGGCGGACCTATGTACACACTGACTTAGACGCCGAAAACCGGCTTACGGCGGTGAGCGGCACCGGGCTGAGCGCCAGTTTCGTGTATGATGGCGACGGCAACCGCGTCAAGGGTGTTGTGAACGGCGCTACGACGGTATATATCGGCAACACTTTCGAATGGACTGGCTCGACCAGCACGATGAAGAAGTATTATTACGCCTCCGGGGTGCGCGTGGCGATGCGCACCGGCACGGGCAACCCGATCTGGCTGATGGGAGACCATCTCGGCAGCACCAGCACGGCTGCAAATTACAACGGCACGCTGTTGACAGATGGCAATCTCAGGTACAAAGCATGGGGAGAGCAAAGATACCCGGCGAGTGGTCCCAGCGCCATCCCAACAACATATCGCTACACAGGGCAACGTCAAGAAAAGCTGCTGGGCGGGGTAGATGGGCTGTATTTTTACAACTCCCGTTGGTATGACAGTTCGCTAGGTCGGTTCCTGAGTGCAGATACCCTCATCCCGCAGCCGGGGGATGTGCAGGCGTGGGATAGATTTCGCATATTCCTTAATAACCCCACAAACCACATAGATCCATCAGGACACGATCCCTATTGGTGTGGAGGGGACACAAGCTGTTACGCATATCATTATATTCAGATGGGATACGGATATTGTGACTCCAAGTGTAGAAATAAAGGACGCCAAGATTATTTCTTCTCCAGGATTGTTCCCGGGCATGGAAAGAACGGCTCCTGGACTGTTGAAGATCGCCAATATTATTATGAAAACCGAGAATTTATATGGAGATACAACGCCCAAGACGAAAGATATCGCAATGAATTCACTTCCTGGAATTCGTTTGCCAAGCACGTCGACAAATTAGCGTCAATCTATTCAAGTGGCAGCAGTAAGGATTTGTTTGTCAGAGATTTTGCACTCATGTTTGCGGGGATATCGGCTGATATACCCTGGCCAAGAGCCGCAATTGAAGCAATGACTTGGCCTCCTTATGATTTCTTACCAGAGAGAAACACTGGCTTGGCAGCCGGGTATATTGACATAAGAAGAAATGTCAATCAATCACACCATTATGCCGGAATGTTTTTTCTGGGATACTATATGGATCCAGCCGCTGCTACTGCGATCAACCACAGACGTGATAGCAACAATCCAGGAGATATCATGCTTGGGGACCAAGCGATAAACGATGCGTATATCTTTAACAACTACTTGGACCTGGGAAATGTATCGCCGTTCATTGTGAGTTTTATCTCACGATGAATTAATAAGGGATTGAGTAATGAAAAGGAAAATCGTCTGGACAACAGCTGTATTAATTGGCTTGGGAATTGTAATCTTTTGGATTGTAATTCCCCGTTTGGAGGATTTCCGCTACGAACTGATGCAAAGCGATTTGGCGGAGAAATTGGGGGTAAAGATTGCAGATTATCCACCTGAAGAATACTTTCCCGAATCCTTCTTTTACTCTGCTCTGAAATCTGGGATGGACATCAGTGAAGTGCATAAAATTGTAATTGGGTATGAAAAGGTCTTTCGATGTGGTAAGGACGGGGAGATCTACTACTATTTCAGTTCGGATGGCGAGAATGCTCTCGGCTTCAGCATACAGTACAATAATCTCGGTAAATTTGTTGAATTGTTAGGTATAGACGAGAGTAGTCAGCCGATCCCTTTAGATGGTTGTGAACCCGGATTACTCCAGGCAACAAACTGACCTTAAAAACCCTCGAATAATTTGGTCAAGATTGGAAATTGCGATGTTTTTTGGGTTCAATAGATTATCGTTAATACAAATGAGTTTACCGCTTTTCGTCCATTGCCAGGGCGAATAAAGAGGACAGAGGGAAATCCCTCTGCCCTGGCAACGGAGTTTGTGAGTGCTCCGGTTGCTCTCCAGCAGAGCCGTACCCTTCACGAACGAGGCATATGAACACGCCCTGAGCGACGAAACCGCTCTGGCTTGCACTTTACAAACTGAATAATCTCGATCAAGCAGTATCTGCGTTTGTCAGAACAGGAACCGGCGGTGGAGATCCAATCTATTTGGGTCGCCAGGTTCCCATCCAGCAGACCGCACATCTGAACGGCGATCTCCAGGCGCTTCTCGTAGCCTAGCTCGGGTGCGAACAACTGCTCGGCCAAGGTGAGCAGCTTTCCGCGCTCGCTGCCGGTATTTGTTGAAGCTCAGGTTTTGCGCGAAATCCAATGGTATAATCTCCCGGCGGTTTGAGAATATTATGCTCGACAAATTATCAGGCATCGAAGAACGCTACGCAGAGATCAACCGGCTGTTGATGGAGGTGGGCGGCGATTACCAGCGCGCCGCCGAGCTGAACAGCGAGCGGGTTGAGCTGGAGCCGCTGGTGACGCTGACGCGCGAGTACCGCCAGGTGTTGCAGTCCCTGGATGAAGCCCGGGCGCTGCGCGATGCTGAAGATGAAGATATGCGCTCGCTGGCGGAGGCGGAGATCGAGGAGCTGCTGCCCCGCAGCGAGGCGCTGGAGCGGCGCATCAAGAGCATGCTGCTGCCCGGGGATCAGCGCGACGAGCGCAACGTGATCATGGAAATCCGGGCGGGCACCGGCGGCGACGAAGCCGCCCTGTTCGCCGCCGATCTTTTCCGTATGTACACCCGCTATGCTGAGAGCCGCCGCTGGACCAGCGAAGTGCTCTCCGCCAATGAGATTGGCATCGGTGGCTTCAAAGAGATCATCTTCATGGTCAAAGGCAAGCGCGCCTATTCGCGCTTGAAGTACGAATCGGGCGTGCACCGCGTGCAGCGCATCCCGGTGACCGAATCGTCGGGGCGCATCCACACCTCCACCGCCACCGTGGCGGTGCTGGCTGAGGTGGACGAGGTCGAGATCGACATCCCCGATAGCGACATCCGCATGGATGTGTACAAATCCGCCGGGGCGGGCGGGCAGAACGTGCAGAAGAACGCCACCGCCGTGCGCATCACCCACCTGCCGACGGGCATCGTGGTGCAGTGCCAGGACGAGCGCTCCCAGCTCCAGAACCGGATGCGGGCGATGAGCATCCTGCGCGCCCGGCTGTACGAGATCGAAGAAGAAAGGCGCCGCCTGGCGCAGGAACAGGCGCGCCGCTCGCAGGTGGGCAGCGGCGAGCGCTCCGAGAAGATCCGCACCTACAACTACCCCCAATCGCGCGTCACCGATCACCGCATCAACGTATCCAATTACAACCTGCCGTACGTGATGGAAGGCAACATCGACGAGTTCATCGACGAGCTGGCGACGCGCGATGAGGCCGAGCGCCTGTCAGCGGTGGGACTGGACGCCTGAGCCGCATCCCCTGGATCTCCTGATATTCACATGCCCCTGACGGTTGGAAAAGCCCTGCAAATGACGAACCGGGCGTGCCTGCCGGTCAGCGAGACCGCCTGGCTGGACGCCCGCACGCTGCTTTCCCATCTGCTGGATCAAGCCGCATAGCCTGGGTGCTGGCGCACCCCGAAGCAGGAGCTGACCGTTGAGCAGGAGCGCCGCCTGGATGGCTTCCTGGAGCGCCTGGCACAGGGTGAGCCGCTGCCCTACATCCTGGGGCGCTGGGAGTTCTTCGGGCTGGATTTCGCCATCACACCCGCTGTGCTCATCCCCCGCCCGGAGACCGAGCTGCTGGTGGAGGAGGCGCTTGCCTGGTTGGATGCCCATCCCGGGCGCTTGCGTGCGGCAGATGTGGGCACAGGCTCGGGCTGTATCGCCGTGACGCTGGCTAAACTGAGACCCGAACGTCTCCGTGACGGCGTGCGATATCTCTTTGGCGGCTTTGCGCCTGGCGCGGCGCAACGCCGTGCAGCACGCCGTAGCCGAACGGGTGGCATGGCTCCAGGCGGACCTGCTGCAAGCGCTGGCAGGTCCCTTCGACCTGATCTGCGCCAACCTGCCCTATATCCCCAGCGCGCAGCTAGCGGAGCTGCGGGTAGCCCGCCACGAGCCGCCTCTGGCGCTGGACGGCGGCGCCGACGGCATGCGCCTGATCGAGCGATTGGCGTGCTCAGGCGCGTTCCCGGCTGGCGCCCGGCGGGCTGATGCTGTTGGAGATCGAAGCCACCGCCGGCGGGGAGGCGCTGCCCCGCCTGGCGCAGCTCTTCCCGGGGGCGCGCCATCAGCCTGCTCCCCGACCTTGCCGGTCTGGACCGGCTGGTGAGGCTGGAAAATCCAATCTATTAGACATCCAGGCTCGTTTTTTTTGCGTATATATCGGTGTATCTTGATCTAAAACATGAAAAAAATAGGAGATTTCCATGAGAAAAACCATGTTCGTCTTTGTACCTTTGCCTTGCTGCTGGCGGCTTGCAGCAGCGGGGCAGCTCCGGCTGCCACGCAGGCGCCGGCGATGACCGAAGCGCCGGCGGCGACCGAGGCTCCCGCCGCTACCGAAGCCCCCGCAGCGACAGATGTCCCCGCCGCCACCGAAGCTCCCGCTGCCACAGGCGCTGGAGTTTACAAGCTGGTTCCCGGTAAATCCTTCCTGCAATACGAGGTGGGTGAGACCTTCCTGAACCAGGGCAATGCCTTCAAAGTCGCCGTGGGGCGGACGTCCCAGGTTTCCGGCGAGATCAGCCTCGATCCAGCCGCCCCGCAAAATTCCACGCTGGGCACGTTCACGGCGGATATCAGCCAGTTCGCCTCGGATAGCGACCGGCGCGACAACGCCATCCGCGGCAGATACCTGGAGTCGTCGAAATATCCCAACGTCACCTTTACGCCCACCGCTATCGAAGGGCTGCCGCAGTCCTACCAGGACGGGCAAGAGATCACCTTCAAGGTCACGGGCGACCTGACCATCCGCGAGGTCACGAAATCCGTCAGCTTCGACGTGACCGCCACGCTGAGCGGCGACACGCTGAGCGGTCAGGCGGTCACCACCATCCTGATGAGCGAGTTCGGCTTCGGTCCGATCAGCATCGCCGGCATCCTCAACACGGAGGACCAGGCAAAGGTCACCTTGAATTTTGTGGCGCGGGCTGACGCCTAGGCTGGCTGAGACCTTTCTTCGAAAGGGATTTGGGGAGTTTTCGGAGGGCATTGCCCCTCGAAAACTCCCCTTTTTGATATTTCTGGTATCATCCAGAGACCATGTTCGTCTACCTCTCGAAAATCCTGCCGCCCCTGGTGTACCCGTTGGGATTGGCTTGCCTGCTGATCGTCGTGGCCCTGATCCTGCGGCGCCCGCGGCTGCGCACGGCGCTGCTCCTGCTGGCGCTGGCGCTGCTGCTGATTGGCGGCAACCGCTGGGTAGCGCTGGGATCTGGCGCGCTCGCTGGAATGGCGCTATATTCCGGCGGGTGAGCTGCCGCAGGCGCAGGCGATCGTCGTCCTGGGCGGCGGGACGCTCTCTGCCCAATACCCGCGCCAGACGGTGGAGGTGGACCAGGCGGGCGACCGGCTGATCTACGCCGCGCAGCTCTACCACCAGGGCAAGGCAGAGCACCTGCTGCTCAGCGGCGGGCGCATCGACTGGATCTCCTCCGGGGCGCCGCCCGCCGAGGACATGGCTGCCCTGCTGGAGATGCTGGGCGTGCCGCGCCAGGCGCTGTGGCTGGAGAGCCAGTCGCGCAATACTTACGAGAACGCCCGCAACGCCCGCGCTCTTCCTGGAGCCGCTGGGCATCCGGCGCATCCTGCTGGTGACCTCCGCCTCGCACATGCCGCGCTCGGTGGCGTTGTTCGAGAAGCAGGGATTTGAGGTCATCCCCGCTCCGGCGGATTTCAGCGTCACGCAGGAGGGGTGGGAGCAGCTCAAGTCCGGCGGGCTGGGGTCGCAGCTCTACTCCCTGCTGCCCAGCGCCGAGAGCCTGAGCCTGACCACGCGCATGCTCAAGGAGTACGTGGGCATGCTCATCTATCGCCTGAGCGGGTGGATGTAGTATGATAGATCAAGGAAATCCGAAAATTGGGTGTACGAAGGGGGCGCGCCCCTTCGTACACCCAATTTTCGGGATATCTCTGGAGTGAGTACAAGTAACCGCAGGAGGTGCATCCATGAGCAATCCAATCGAAGGCAAACGCATCCTGCTGGGCGTGACGGGGTCGATCGCCTGCTACAAAGCCGCCGACCTGGCGTCCAAGCTGACGCAAGCCGGGGCGCTGGTGGATGTGGTGCTCACCCAGGCAGCCATGCAGTTCATCACCCCGCTGACCTTCGAGTCCGTCACCGGCAGGCAGGCGTACAGCGAGAAGGACCTGTGGGGCGGGCAGGGTCACGTGCTGCACATCGGGCTGGGGCACGCCGCCGACCTGCTGCTGATCGCCCCCGCCTCCGCCAACACCCTGGCAAAGCTGGCGCACGGGCTGGCGGATAACCTGCTCACCGTCACCGCCCTGGCGAGCGCGCTGCCCGCTATTGATCGCCCCGGCGATGGATGGCGGCATGTTCGCCCACCCCGCCACGCAAGCCAACCTGGAGCTGCTCAAGCAGCGCGGCGCTGTGATCCTGGGTCCGGTCGCGGGGCACCTGGCGTCCGGCATGCAGGGGGTGGGGCGCATGATGGAGCCCGCCGATCTGCTGGGGCAGGTGCGCTGGTTTTTAGGGCAGGGGGGAGCGCTGCGCGGTCGCAAGGTGGTGGTCACGGCGGGCGGCACGCAGGAAGCCATCGACCCGGTGCGCGCCATCACCAACCGCTCGTCGGGCAAGCAGGGCTTTGCCCTGGCGCAAGCCGCCCTGGATTTGGGCGCTGAGGTGACCCTGATCGCCGGCAACACCGCCCTGAGCGCCCCCGCCGGCGCGCGGCGCGTGGACGTGGTCAGCGCCGAGGAGATGCGGGCTGCCGTCCTGGCGGCGCTGCCCGGCGCCGATGCCCTGCTGATGGCGGCTGCGGTCGCCGATTTCAAGCCGGCGCAAGCCGCGGCGCAGAAGATCAAGAAGCAGGCTGGAGCTCCCACCATCCAGCTCGCGCTGGCTGCCGATATCCTGGCAGCCGTGGCAGACAACAAAGCCCAGCACGGTTTCCCGCGCATCACGGTCGGCTTTGCCGCCGAGAGCCAGGCGCTGCTGGAGAACGCCCAGGCGAAGCTGGTAAAGAAGAAGCTGGACCTGATCGTCGCCAACGACATCAGCGCCCGGGATGCGGGCTTTGCCGTGGATGAGAACCGGGTGACCCTGCTGGACGCTGCGGGTGGGGTCGAGCCGTTGCCCTTGATGAGCAAGGCGAAAGTCGCCGAGGCGGTGCTGGAGCGCCTGGTCGCCCTGCTAGCCGCCTCGGACCAGCCGCTCTAAAATCCCTTCCAGCTCCTCTGCCAGCACGCCGCGGCTGAAGCGCGTCTCCACCGCCTGCCGGCCGCGGCTGCCCATGGCTTTGCAGGTCTCGGGCTGGGAAGCCAGGTCGAGCATCGCCTGCGCCAGCGCCTGGGGGTCGCCCGGCGGGGTAAAGACGCCGGCGCCGGCTTCTTCCACCACCTCACGGATCACCCCGTCGATCGCCAGGATCACCGCTCTTCCGGCAGCCATGTAATCGAACACCTTGTTGGGATAGACCGTTTTATACAGCTCGACCGGCTTGAGGATCGCCAGGCAGGCGTCCGCCGCCGCCAGCGCCTGCGCCATCTCCTGCTTGGGCGCCGGCGGGATGAAGAGCACATTTTTCAGCCCCAATTCCCTCGCCTGGGCGAGCAAAGCGGGCTTTTCTTTGCCATCTCCCAGCAGCACCACCGTCACCGGCGAGCTTTGCGGCAGCAGGGCGGCGGCTTGCAGCGCCACCGCCAGGTCGTTGGACATGCCGTGGGCGCCGGCGTACAGGACGACGAACCTGCCCTGCAGGTGGTGGAGGCGGCGGAAATCCTCGCCGCTTGCCGCGGGGTCGAACATCGCCGGGTCTGCGCCGTTGGGCACCAGCTCGATGCGCCGCGCCCCGCCTCGCCGCACATGCTCGATAAACCCCGGCGAGTTGACCAGCAGCAGGTCGGCATGGCGGTATAAAAAGCGCTCCAGCCACTGCGAAGCCCGGATCAGCAGCGGGTTGCGCAGCACCCCCACCCCGATCGCAAAGGCGGGCCACAGGTCGCGCACCTCGAAGAGGAAAGGCACGCGCTTCGAGGCGGGCGATCGCCCAGGCGGTCAGCCCTTGAAAGATGGGCGGCGAGGTGCCCCACACCAGGTCGACCTTTTTGACGCGCATCCCCAGGCTGAACGAGGAGAGCATGAAGCTCACGAAGCTGAAGACGCGGTGCACGAAGCTGCGGTGCAGGGCGGGGTAGGTGTAGGCGCTGAGGATGCGCAGCCCGCCATCCTCGCTCTTCGGCGGCGCTGTGCGCTTCTTGCCGGTCAGGTAAGACACGGCGCTGGTGATCACCGTCACCTGGTGGCCGCGCCCGGTCAGGTAACGCGCCAGCTCATAGTGGCGCGTGCCTCCCGGCTCGTCGATGGCGGCAAAAGCCTGGTGGATCAGCAGGATGTGCATGGCGACGCCTCGGCGAGCGGGCTGGCTTCCCGCCCGGGGATTTTTCGGGGGCTCGGGCAGCTCACGGCAGCCTCCATTCACTGCGGAAGGTGAGAGGCAGCCGCCCTTGCAGCTCGACCGCCAGCGATAGCGCCGGAGATCGTTGCGCATAGGTATGCGATACCCAACCCCGGCTGGCTTCCACCGCGCCCGAGCCGGAGAGCAGCTCCCCGGCGCGCGCCAGGCTGACGCCGCTCTCAGCCGCGCATTCCCAGCGGATGCACAGCTCCACCTCACCGGCAGGCGATGTGAGCGTGATCTTCGCCTGCTCGGCTCCCCGTGTCAAGCTGCCAGGGCCAGTCCGGCAACAGCCAGTGAAGTCGCGCCCGATGCACGGGGAGCGAGCGCGCCGGATCCTTTGGCGCCAGGTTCTGGCAGCAAGCTGTCCTCGACCAGCCAGCAGCCCTCCGGCAAGCAGGCGACGCTGCGCTGGTGGGTGACGCCCAGGCGCCGGTAGCCGTCATGCCGGGCGGTGAGGCGCGGGGGATCCACGCCGTTCCCGCCGGCCTGCTCGACGAGCGCCGCCTGCGCCCAATCCAGCCACAGGAAGCGCCCCGCCAGGGTCATCTGGTCCAGCCCGTCCACCGTGAGCGTGTTATGCACGTACGTCCGGCTCAGGGCGTTATCCCAGGGTGGGGGGGCGTTATAGAGGTACGTGCCGGCGTCTTGCGCCAGGTTGTAGCCGCGCCACCACAGGTCCAGGTGGAGCTGGTCGGCGTGACCCGGGCGGGAGGTGAAATTTGCGAGGCGCAGGTACGCCCAGGAGGCGCTGCGCGGGTGATCCAGGCGCAGAGGCGAGGGTTGCTGGGAAATGGGTTCTTGCGGCGTTGAAACTTTCGCAGGCTCGGCGCACAGCCACAGGCGCAGCTCGTCCCAGGCGCCGCTCTCCAGCGGCAGGCGCCCCAGGAAAGCGGCGCCGGCTGCCTGCAGCGCCGGGCGGTAATCTTCGAATTCGCAGTTTGCCAGGGGGAAGAGCAGGGCGCCGTCGTTGGGTCCCAGGTTGGGGACGTGCCCGCTGGGCGGATCGAGCAGCCCCAGCAGCCAGCGCGTCGCCGCCGCCAGGCGCTCGAGGGTGGCTTGCGGCAGCGGCTGACCGGCGTGCGCGCCGCTGCGGGCGACCCACAGGGCGGTGTGCAGGATCAGGCGCTGGTAATTGGCGCTGTGCTGGACGTAAGCGCCGCCGGGAGCGATCTGGCTTTGCAAAGCCCGGTTGAGCCAGCGCCAGCCGCTTGCCCGCCATTCCCCGGCTTGCGGGTGCTGCTTCAGGAAGAGACCCGCCGTGTACAGACCGGCTGCCTCGTTCACCAGGTGGTTATTGTTCTGCGAGCGGGCGTAAGCCAGGCTGGGCGGTATGCGCCGGGCGTGGGCGGCGATGGCAGCCGCCAGCTCCTGCGCCCGTGCGGCTGTGGTGTGCGGCGAGGCGCGCAGCGTTTCGAAGCAGAACACCAGGGCGACCAGGCGCAGCGCTGCCTCCTGCGCCGAGACCCACTGCACGCCCAGGTAAGGGGGATTGGCTTGCAGGAACTGCTCGGTATAGCGCCAGAAGGCGCCGGCATAGCGCTCGTCGCCGGTGAGAGTATAGGCGCGCCCCAGGCTGATCCCCCAGCCGAAGCGCGCCGGCTCCCAGGCTTGCTTGTAATCGAATGCGCCGGCTTGCACCCTGCCCAGCTCGTACTCCGTCCAGTGCGCCAGGGGCAGGGAAGCCTCCATCTGCAGGGCGGTAGGCTACGCCGCCGAAACAGGCGCGCCTTGCCCGCGACGATCTCGTCTGCCTCGCTGCGAAGTTGCGCGACTCCCGCCTCGCCCAACAAGCGCAGGATGCGCTGGCGGTCGGGCAGGGGGAAGATCGGATCGGGAGAGATTTGGAGCTGTGCGGGGGTGAACACCGGCGGCGGGCTGACCGTCTGCCGCCGCAAAAACCCCAGCCTGAGCTGGCTGCGGTAGCAGGCGTAATCCCAGAGCTGCTCGGGACCCAGCTCGCGGAAGGCTTTGGCTGCCAGGGCGAAGCGGCGTGCGCTCATGCGCTGGGGATGGCGATTCTCTCCCGGCCGCGCAGCGCCTGCAGAGCGGCAAAGCTGGCGCGTGTTACCCCGCTGAGCTGCGCGTAGGGGATGGGCGGAGGACCACCGGAAAGGATCGCCTGGCTGAACGCCAGCCACTCGGCGCGGTGCCCCTTGTCCTGGCGCAGGCGGCTGCGCGCGACGCTGCGCTTGCCGTCTTTCACCAGCTCCAGGGAGCGGAAATCGTCCAGCACGGCGACCTGCCCGGCGGCGAAGACCTCGACGCGCTCCTTGGGGAAGGAGCGGTCGCCATTTGCCAGGTAGGCAAGCGTGCCCAGCGAGCCGTCCGGAAATTCGAAGGTCAGCAGGGCGTTATCTTCCTGGTAGCGCCCGCCGTCTGGCAGCGCCGCGGCAGTTACCGCCGTGGGCGCCTGCCCCACCAGGAAAACCAGGTAATCGATGAAGTGACAGGCTTCGCCGAGGATGCGCCCTCCGCCCTGGGCTTCATCGTGCAGCCAGTGCTGCGGCGGCAGGTAGCCGGCGTTCACGCGGTAATGCGCCGCCAAAGGCTCGCCGCGCCCTGCCAGGGATTCCGCCAGCCGCACGGAGAGAGGGGCGAAGCGGCGGTTGAAGCCCACCGTGAGCAGCGGCGCGGCGGGGGCGGCGAGCGCCTGCAGGATGGCGTCCAGTTCCTCGGCAGTCAGCGCCAGGGGTTTTTCGCAGAAGGTGTGCTTCCCGGCTTGCAGGGCAGCCAGCGCCTGGCTGGCGTGCAGGTTGTGGCGGGTCAGGATGGCGACCGTGTTGATGGAGGGGTCAGCCAGGATGCGCTCGGCGTCGCTGGTGGCGTAGGAGAAGCCGAACTTCCCGGCAGCGTGGCGGGCGCTCACCCCGCTCCCCGAAGCGATGCCCACGCGCTCGATCTCCGGCAGCGATTTCAAGGCGGGCAGCAGGACGGCGGAGGCGAAGTTGCCCGCCCCCAGCACGCCCAGCGCTACTTTGCCGGCAACCGCGCCGGATTGCGCCGCCTGCGCTTTGATCTGCACGGTCTGCTCGATCGCCCCCGGCTCGCCGGTCTGTGGGTAGGTGAGCAGGATGCCCAGGTAAGGCTCGCTCTTTTTGCCGGTGATCAGCTCATAGGCTTGCGCGGCTTGCTCGATCGGAAAGCGCTGGGTGATCAGCGGGCGCACGTCCAGGCGCCCGGCAGCCAGCAGGTCGATGAAAGCCTGCAGGTTGCGACCCTCCGTCCAGCGCACGTAGCCGAGGGGGTAATCCTGCCCCTTTTCCTCGTAAGCCGGATCATAGCGCCCCGGTCCATAGGAGCGCGAGTTGATGAATGTCAGCTCTTTCTCGTAGTAGATCTTGCGCGGGATGTTCAGTCCCACTGCGCCTACGGCGATCACCCGCCCCCGGTCCCTGGCGATGGCGCCTGCCAGCTCCACGGGGTCTGACGCGGGCGTGTCTGCGCAGATGATGACCGCGTCGCAGCCCCGCCCTTGCGCAAAGCTCAAGGCTGCCTGCTCGGCATCCTGGCGCAAGGCGGCTGCGCAGCCCAGGCTGCGCGCCAGCGCTACCCGCCGCTCGTCCAGGTCGAAGCCGATGACGGAGCATCCCGCGGCAGCCGCGATCTGAGCTGCCAGCAGCCCGAGCAAGCCCAGCCCGATGACCGCCACCCGCTCGCCCAATTGCGCCTCCGCCAGGCGGAAGCCGTGCAGGGCGATGGCGCCCAACGTGGCGAAGGCTGCGGATTCGAAATCCACCCCATCCGGCAGGCTGGCGAGCAGGTTGGCTGGCACCACCGCGTACTCGGCGTGCACGGCATAGCCCCCGCCGGCGCACGCCACGCGCTGCCCGGCGCGAAAGCCCTGTAATCCCGCACCGGCGGCGACGACCGTCCCGGCTGACGAATACCCCAGCGCCATCGGCTGGTCCAGGCGGTTGAAGGCTGCCTCCGCCGTGGTCAGCAGCCCTTCGCGCTTTGCCTTATCCAGCAGCTGGCGGGCGAGGTCGGGGCGCGAGCGCGCTTTGCCCACCAGCGATTTCCCGGCAAAATCGACCACCATGCGCTCCGTCCCCGCGGAGACGAGCGAAGCGGCTGTGCGCACCAGGGCGCAGCCGGGTCGTAAAGCCGGCGTGGGAACCTCAACGACCTGGGTCTCACCCGTGCGCAGATTCTGTAGGAGTTGTTTCACGGCGATGGTTGTCCCGGTTGACCATTATAGCGCGGTTTACCGGGGGCGTGATATAATCAGCCCGCTTTTACGGAGGAGAGACCCATGCCTGACCTGCGCCATACCCAGTTTGCCAAGCTTTTAGTCGATTACTCGACGCGTGTCAGCCCCGGCGACCGCGTGGCGGTGACTGCTACCACGGCTGCCGAGCCGCTGCTGAAAGCGCTCTACCAGCGCATCCTGGAGCGCGGCGGCGCCCCGCACCTGCTGATCGATTTGCCCGGGCAGGACGAGCTGCTCTTCGCCTGCGCCAGCGACGAGCAGCTGGATTTTGTGCCGCTGCATCACAAGCTGGCATTCGAGCAGTTCGATGTGCTCATCAAGGTGCGCTCGGAGCTCAACACGCGCTCCCTGAGCGCCGTCGATACAGGGCGTATGGCGCGGCGCTCGAAGGCGCTCTCAGCCTTGCTGGGAGCGCAAATGCGCCGCGGCGCGGATAAATCCCTGCGCTGGATGAGCACGCTTTACCCCACCTCTGCCTACGCCATGGAAGCCGAGATGGGCACGGAGGATTACCAGGCGTTCTTCTTCCGCGCCTGCCACGTCGACGAGGGTACGCCGGATCCCGTGGCGTTCTGGACGTCGGTGAAAGCCGAGCAGCAGCGGGCGATCGACTGGATCGAGGGGCATGACCGTGTCGAAGTGCGCGGTCCCAACGCTGAGCTGACCCTCTCGATCAAGGGGCGCAAGCTGGTCAACGCCTGCGGGGCGCAGAACATGCCGGACGGCGAGATTTACACCGGTCCCGTGGAGGATTCGGCGAACGGCTGGGTGCGCTTTACCTACCCCGCCATGTACCAGGGGCGCGTCGTTGAAGGCGTCGAGCTGGTATTCGAGAAGGGCAGGGTGGTCAAAGCCTCGGCGAAGAAAAACGAGGACCTCTTGCTGCAGATGCTGGAAAGCGACGCCGGGGCGCGCTATATCGGCGAGTTCGCTATCGGCACCAACTTCGAGATCAATCGTTTCACGCGCAGCATCCTGCTGGATGAGAAGATCGGCGGCAGCTTCCATATCGCTCTCGGCGCCGGCTACCCGGAGACGGGCAGCGTCAATAAGAGCGCCATCCATTGGGATATGATCTGCGATGTGCGCCAGGATGCGGAGATGCGCATGGATGGGGAAGTTCTGTACCGGGATGGGCGTTTCGTTATCTAGCTGTCGTGGAAATGCAACGCAGGGCGGGGTCACTCCGCCCTGCGCTTTTTTTTACTGACCTTTGCGTTTAGCGCCAGACCCTGAACGAGGTCCGGGCTTTGTCTTCGAGGTTGTTGTAGGTCGCCTTGACGCGGATATCCGCCAACCCGAGCGGCTCGTCCTGGTATGGGAAAGCGTACAGGATGACGCCGTTCTTATCCGTGGTACCGGGGAACACGCCTTGCTCTTTGCCCGAGGGCAGCTTCACGGTGAGGGTAACATCCGCGTCGGAGACCGGGATAAGGTTCTGGTCGCGGACGGTGACCGTGATGGTCACCTGCCCGCTCGGCGCAACCACGGGCGTATCCACGGAGGCGCGCGCATTCAGAGCGAGGACCGTTTGGACGCGGTTGTCGCCATCCGCGCCGTTGAACGGCTGCTCTGGCTGCAAGTAAATAGGATCTTCCTCCAGGACGATGAAGTACTGCCAGCCCAGATTGGAGAGCTGAACGCGGTCACCGATTGGCATCTCGGGGTGGTATTCCAGGCGCGCCCGCTGGAAAACCTGCACGATGCGCTGGTCCTGAATTTCGAAGTTGGAGATGGGATAGCCGAACTGCGCTACGCCGCCGTGGCTTTCAAAGAAGGCGAGGAAAGCATAGCAGACCCGCCTTTTGGTTTCCGGGTAGTTACGGCAGGCGGGGAAGTTCTCCGGCGTGGGTAGAGACAACCCCGGCTCGTACATGAGGCGCCCCAGCTCGCTGATCTGCACGCGCAACTCCGGTGGGTTTTCCGCCACGTACTCAAAGCGGGTGTTCTCGAAGTATTGCACCATGCGGTTTTTCCCGGTGTCCAGGAACGCCCGCGTGATGGGTAGACCGTAGATCAGTTTTGGGTTCGGGATGCTCTCGTAGGTCTGGAGGAATTCACCGCTGACGAAGTGACCGGTTTCAGCGAAGTAGCGGCGGTCCTCCGGGGTAGGGTTTTCCCCCTGAGCAAATGAAGGTTTCCCGCCCATCAGTATCATTACAAGACCGACAAGCAGTACGGAGGCCCACGACGCTTTCATTTCCACATGCTCATTATATGCAATATTTGATGAAATTTCAATAGGTTAAGCCAGTGTTTTTTGAACCTAACAGGGTTATTAGGTTGCACTTTTGGTTAATGCCGGATAGGCGCGTCGCAGGGTGCTGATTCCAGCCGCTCAACGCAGGAAGAGCACGGCAGTTGCCAGGCTGACCAGGCTGACACACACGCATGCCGCGATTAAGAGGGTGAGGCAAGTTAACAGGATGCGCTTGAGCGTCTCAGACATCGCGCCTGATTCTACCCCAAATCCGGAAATCATCACGATAAATCCCCATGAGCCGTGCTCGGGAGCAATCAAATGTTGTTGTTGAGTTCCGGTTTTGGGGGTTGGGGGCGGCGTACGCCGCCCCCAACCCCCAAAACCGGTAACCACCTTTTAGTGCACCCGCCGTGCTCTTCAATGCTGACCTGAGCTACCTTGTGTAGTAAAATGAAGAAAGCACAGGTGTAATCACATGAAGAACAAACGGCGGCTTATCCTCATCTGCGGCGACGTCGTGGTATTTGCCCTGGTAACCCTCTTCGGATTCTCTACGCACAACACACTGGGGAGCGCTGGCGGTCGCATGCTGGCGACTTTTATCCCCCTGCTTGCCGGCTGGGCTTTGATCGCCCCCTTCCTGGGCGTTTACAACCTGGAACGGGTCACCGATGCGCGCCAGCTCTGGCGCCCGTTCTGGGCGATGGTGCTTGCCGGTCCCATGGTTGGCTGGCTGCGCGGCGTCTGGTTGGGGCAGGTGATCTTGCCGGTCTTTGTCGTGGTGTTGGGCGGGGTCAGCGCCCTGGCGATGCTCGCCTGGCGGACCCTATTCTGGTTTGTTGCCTCCCGTATGAAGTAGCGCTATGGATGAAGCTGCCCTCATTACGTCTGCTCAGCGCGGCAGCCTGGATTCGTTCAACCAGCTGATCCTGATCTACCAGGACGCTGTCTACGGGCAGGCTTACCGCATGATGGGGGAAGACGAGCCGGCGCAGGACGCCACGCAGGAGGCGTTTATTTCTGCCTACCGCAGCCTCTCCTCCTACCGCGGCGGCTCGTTCAAAGCCTGGTTGCTGCGCATCGTCACCAATGCCTGTTACGACGAGCTGCGCCGTAGGAAGCGCCATCCCGTCACCTCGCTTGAGCCGCTGGATGCGGATGACGAGGAGATCGAATCGCCCCGTTGGCTGGCGGATCCGGCCGAGTCGCCCGAAGCGCGGACGGAGCGCAGCGAGCTGGGGGATGCCATCCAGCAGTGCCTGGATGGGTTGCCGGTCGAGTTTCGCGCCGTGGTCGTGCTGGTCGATATCCAGGGCATGGATTATGGTGAAGCCGCTCAGGTGGTAGGCAAGCCGGTGGGGACGGTGAAGAGCCGGCTGGCGCGCGCCCGAATGCGCCTGCGCGATTGCCTGCAGGGCGCCTGGGAACTTTTGCCCGCCCAGTTTCGTCTCGTGGGTGAGGATAAGCCATGAAGACGCAGATCACAGGGCGCGAGTGGGAGGATCTCTCGGCATACCTGGACGGACAGCTATCGCCGAAAGAGAGCGCTCGCCTGGAAGAAAAGCTCCAGGCGAGGGCGGATTTGCGCCGCGCTCTGGAAGAGCTCAGCCGCACCCGCACGCTGCTACGCTCCCAGCCCCCCGTGCGCGCCCCGCGCAACTTCTTGCTCTCACCGAAGATGGTCGGCGAGCGCCGGGCTCCCGCCCCTGCAAACCGGCTTTTCCCGGTGATGCGCCTGGCTTCGGCGCTGGCGATGGCGCTGTTTGTCCTGGCGCTGGTTGGCGACTTTTTGTCCAGCGGCAGGCAGCCTGGCGTCCTGCCGGTGGCGTACCAATCCGTTGAGATGCCCGCTCCGGCGGCGGTGATGAAGGAAGCCTCGCAGGCTGATGCTCCCGCAGCGGAAGAGGCGATTGAGCTGCCCGCCGCCACCGAGGCGCCAGCGGAAGCGAAATTGGCGCAAGGGGCGGCGCCTGCCCCGGCGCCCACCCTGGGCGCCGCCATGCTGCAAGAGAGCGGCACAGGCGCCGAGGCATATCCTCCGCCTGCCGCAGATCTGGCTGCTGGCGCAGCAGCCGTCGAGCAGGTCACGCCTACGCCGCTCCCCGCCGAGCCAACCGCGCCCCCCATAGCCCAGGCTCAGCCGGCGGAGCGCAACACCGTCCAGGATTCCTCGGCTACTGCATTTCAAGCCAGCACACCCTGGTCCGGCTGGCGGCTGCTCGAGATCGCCCTGGGGCTGCTGGTGCTGGTCACAGCCGGATGGGCATTTTACCTGTGGCGCTCCAAACGCACGTGATGTCCGAAGAGATTAATTTTTGCATGCGCTGCGGCTGCCGGTTGGGCGAGGCAGACCGCTTCGGTCGCTTGAGACCCGTCTGCCCGGATTGTGGGTGGATTTACTTTGCCGATCCCAAGGTGGCCGCGGCGGTGCTGGTGGAGCGGGCGGAAGAGGTGCTGCTGGTGCGCCGCCTGTACGACCCCGAGCGCGGGCGCTGGTCGTTGCCGGCGGGGTTTATCGACGCCGGCGAGGACCCGCAGCGGGCTGCGGAGCGCGAATGCCTGGAAGAGACGGGCCTGGTGGTGCAGGTGCGCGCCCTGCGGGATGTGCTGTACGGGCAGGACCACCCGCGCGGCGCCCATATCATTATTATCTATGAAGCGGATCTTCTCTCCGGCGTGCTGCAGCCCGGCGACGACGTTGACGACGCGGCTTTCTTCAGCCGCAGCAACCTGCCGCCCCTGGCGTTCTCCGCCACGCGGCGCATGCTGGGCGTCTCTGAATAAATAGAATAGGAGTTACGCACTTCAGGGAAGTTTGGGGGTGTTTCGGCGGGCGAAGCCCGCCGAAACACCCCCAAACCCCTACCAACTGCGTAAGTCCTATAGAAAATTGTTCCGAAAAGTTAAAGCGGTGTGGTTTACATTTTCATAAGGGGGAGGTTATTTGTCCACATGAGCCCCCGATTTATGGTAAACTACCCGTGCGGGGTAAATACCACTTTATTTCTCCCAATTGGCACATTAATTAATTAAGGAGAGGACAGAGATGAAACTTTCGGTTTTCAAGCCATTTCTT
The DNA here is from genome assembly GCA_963702535.1 of uncultured Chloroflexia bacterium. GTDB lineage: Bacteria > Chloroflexota > Anaerolineae > Anaerolineales > UBA4823 > CAVPDG01. Next base: position 571,600 of record CAVPDG010000004.1, read on the forward strand.
TTTCTTGGCGTTCTGATCGTTTTGGTCGGGCTGGCTTGCAGCTCCGGCTCTGGAACGCCGCAAGCCACGCAGGCGCCCGTCCAGCCTCAGGCAACACAGGCGCCGGTAGAGGTTAAAACCGAGGCTCCCGTGGTCACTGAGGCGCCTCAGGCTGCGACCGGCGCGGTGGCGGACCTGCAGGACGTAAAAAATGCAGTCGTGCAGATCGAGTCGCAGGGCACCTTTGTCGATCCGGAAGTGGGCGTGGTCGCCAATGCTGCCGGGCGCGGCTCGGGCTTCATTATTGACCCCTCCGGCATCGCCGTTACGAACAACCACGTCGTAACCGGCGGCGCCCTGTATAAGGTCTGGTTGGCTGGCGAGACGGAGCCGCGCAATGCCCGCGTGCTGGGCGTTTCCGAGTGCTCCGACCTGGCGGTGATCGACATCGATGGCGATGGCTTCCCCTACTTGAAATGGTACCAGGGATCCATCGATGTGGGTGAGGATATCTACATTGCCGGTTTCCCACTGGGCGACCCGGAATACACCCTCACCAAAGGCATCATCTCCAAAGCCAAAACGAGCGGCGAGACATCCTGGGCTTCGGTTAATTCGGTGCTGGAGTACGACGCCCAGAGCAACCCCGGCAACTCCGGCGGTCCGGTTGTGACCCCGGATGGCGAGGTGGTAGCTGTGCACTACGCCGGCAACTCCTCCACCCGCCAGGCTTTCGGCATCTCGCGCGATGCCGCCATGGACGTTGTCGAACAGCTCCGTGCTGGCGAGAACGTGGATAGCATCGGTGTCAACGGGCAGGCGGTCAGTAACGAAGATGGCTCGCTGACCGGCATCTGGGTCTCCTCCGTCCAGTCCGGTTCCCAGGCAGATAAAGCGGGCGTCGAGCCGGGCGATATCATCACCATGATGGAGAACCTGGTGCTGGCTACGGACGGCAGCATGTCGCAGTATTGCGATATCCTGCGCAGCCACAAGCCGGGCGATACGCTCTCGCTCGAGGTGCTGCGTTGGGCAAACAACCAGGTCCTGGAAGGTCAGCTCAACGGGCGTGAGCTGGCGGTCACGGTGCAGGGCGACAATTCGAGCTCGGGCAACGATAATTCGAGCGGCGGCGATACCAGCGGCGATATTGTCAATCCCGACGCCTCCGCTTCCGGCGATTACTACTACTACAGCGATTTCGATACCAGCATGGATAGCTGGTCCTACTTCCTGATGAGCGGCAACGACGATGGTTTCTCGACCGAGCTGGCGGATAGCAAGCTGCGCATCGACATCGAGAAGGCGAACACCTGGTTGTACTTCACCTACGACGATTACAGCTATACGGATGTGCGCATCGACACCGTCGCAGAAAACCTGGGGCGCAACACCAACAATGTCAGCCTGATCTGCCGCTACTCGGACGACGGCTGGTACGAGTTCAACGTCTATAACAGCGGCAATTACGACATCTTCTACTACGATAACGTGGTTGCCAAAGATTACAAGCTGCTCTACCGCGGCGCCTCCACCGCCATTAAGACGGGCAAGAACACCAACGAATATTCCGCCATATGCTCCGGTAACACCCTCACCCTGGGCATCAATGGGGTAGAGGTGCGCACGGTCAAGAGCAACGACTTGAAAGAAGGGCAGGTGGGCTTTGGGCTCTCGTCCTTCGATGTGCTGCCCATCATCGCCGAGTTTGACGGCTTCGCCGCCAGCGTGCCATAAGCTCAGCTTCGCAAGAACACTTAGACCCGAATGAAAACATCTCCCTGGAGGACATATCCCCGGGGAGATGTTTTCATTTATTTGCCAATACTGAATTCCAGGCTGGCTTCAGCGGTGTTGCCTGCCCGGTCTTCAGCTTTGACGGTCAGCGTGTGTTTCCCCGGCATCGCTTCCCAGGGGAATGTGAAGGGGGATTGGGTCAGGGAAGCGATCTTGCGCCCGTCGATGTAAAAATCCACTTGCTTCAAAGCCAGGTCATCGCTGGCGTTGACGCGCAGCGTCACCAGCTTCTGGCTTTGATCGAAAGCCTGCCCCGCCGCCGGGGAGAGGATCTCCACTTGCGGCGCCTGGTTGTCCACCGTCACCTGCGTGATAGCGGTCTCCACACGCTGGTCGTCCCGCACCACCAAAAGCTGGATGGCGTACAGCCCATCCAATCCTTGCGTATCCCACTCCGCCAGCTCGCCTGTTTCAACTGGCTGGCTTTGGTCCTCGCCCACCTGCTCCCATGCCTGGGGGTTCAGCCCTTTGCCGACCTGCACACGGTAAAAATTGAACCCCGCGCCCGTTGCGCTGCCGGTGATAGGAACCGCACCGCGCACGTAGGTGAACATCTCCGGCGTGCGGATGTTCACATCCGGGTTGGTTTGCGTTGCCAGGATCACATCATACGATTCAGGTGGCAGCAGCAGCCCGCTTTGCCTTGCCCAGGCTTCCGCCTCGGGTGGCACCTGCATGTACACTCGCTCCTCCACCAGCTCCGGCGGCGTGAAGACCGTTGCCAGGCGCCCCGTCTCGCGGTTCACCTGCACGCGCCGGTAAAGGTTGTCCAGTTGGCTCGGCTCGCTGCCGCTCAGGAAGATCTCGTTGACCACGGTGGGGCAGTCTGCCGTGGGCAGCATCCCGGAAGGGTCGCACACCGAAACGTTGCTGATGCCCTGCGGCACACTCCAGCCTTGCGGCGGGTTGGCGCGGTTCGCCTGCTGGATGACGGCGTGCCACAAGGCGGCGGCTGCATTGGGAGCCACCGGGCTGGGCGTGTTTTGATCCGCAAGACCCACCCACACCCCTACCACCCGGTCCGGCGTGTAACCCACCGTCCAGGCGTCCTGTCCAGTGCCTGTCTTGCCCTGCTTCACCGCCGCCGGGCGACCGATCTCCAGCGGGTTGGGATGCCCCAGGCTTTGCCAACGGGCTGGCTCGTCGCTCAGGATGTCGGTCACCAGGTATGCAAGCTGCGAGCTGATCACGGGCTTGCTGGCAGATGCAGCGGATTGAGCCAGCACCTGACCGTCCAGGTCTTCGAGCCGCAGGAAAGCCAGCGGCTGGCTATCACCTGCCCTGCCCACCAGGATGCCCTGGTTGGCAAAGGCGCCGTAAGCCTGGCTGGCGTCCAGCAGCGTGGTTTGCCCTTTACTGAGGAAATCCTCCCCTGTCGTGAGGCTGGTCAATCCGTCTTTGAGAATGCCCATCTCGCCGGCGATGCGCGCCACGTTGAGCGCCCCTACCTGCTGGATCACCTGTGCGGCAGGCGCCAGGTAATCGTTTGCCAGCGCCGTGCGCAGGCGCACGGGTCCCTGGTAGGTGCTCTCCGCGGCAGCTGTGGCGCTTTCTGGATTGGGGATGTCCCAAAGCATGGATGCCGGGCTCAGCCCGCGCGTGAAGCCTGCCAGGTACACGAAGGGGGTGAGCAGCGTGCCTGCCGGGTGCTCTGCCTGCGCCCCGTCGCCCACCATGGCGCTGATCTGCCCGCTCTGGGGGTCGAGGATGACGATGGCGGCGTCCAGCTTTGCAGCGCCGGGGTCCGTTGCGGGCGGCAGGGTCGGGAGCAGCAGCGCAGCCTGGCACGGCTTCCCAGCGGCTGCGTCAGGAGGCTCCGGACGGTTCTCCAGGCGAGCGATCTGCGCCGCCGCGGCGCAGGCTGCCTGGACCTGCAGGTTATAGTCCAGGCTGGTGATCACCTTGAAACCGCCGCGCTCCAAACGCTGGCGAGCGAGCTTCTCCGCCGCCTGCTTGAGCGCCAGGCGCGTGAAGGCGGGCGCCAGGTCCGCTGATCCCGCCTGCGCCGGCTGGAAAGCCACCTCAGACTGGCTTGCCGCTCTCCATTGCGCCTCGCTGATCCAGCCCTGCGCCCGCATGTTGTTCAGCACCTGCTTGCCGCGCAGGCGCGCGACCGCTGGGGCTTCCAGCGGGTTGAGCGCTGGGGCTTCGGCAGTGGCTGCCAGGATGGCTGCTTCTGCCAGGCTCAGCTCTCCGGCCGCTTTCCCGAAATACAGCCGGGCAGCCGCTTCGGCGCCGTAAGCCAGGTTCCCGTAGTCCGCGCTGTTCAGGTACCAGGTGAGCACCTGCGCTTTCCCGTAGCGCTGCGTAATCTGCATGGCGAGCAGGCGCTCGCGTAGAGCGCGCCGTAGCCCTGGCGTTTCCTGCCACAGCAGCAGGTCTGAGACCAGTCGTTGAGCCAGCGTGGGGGCTGAGTCGCCTGCCAGCCCTGCGGAAAGTGCGCCAGGATGGCTCCAGAATTGCGGGTCAGCCACAGCCAGCGTGGTGGAGATCAGCGTTGAGGGGAGAAAATTGCCGGCAGAGTCGTCCAGGCTCAAGAATTGCCGCTCCCCGGCGCCTGGGGTTTCCAGCGTGCCCAGTACATGCACGCCGCTGCGGTCGTAGATGCGCGTAGGTTGCAGTAGGGCGCCGGTCGCGGGGTCCAGCAGCGCCGGCAGCGTTTCCACCGGCGGCAGGCCGGCGGTCATGCCGGTGTAGAGCGCTGCCAATCCCAGCCCGGAGAGCGCCACAAAAAGCGCCAGCAGCAGGCTGCAGCTCACGCCCAGCCAGCGTCCCGCCGAAGCGCCGGGTCGCTCATGTCGCTGCCGGCGCAGCCTGACGATCTCCGAAGTAGAGGTCATGGATTAATTGTAATCGATGCCGGTGAAAATCCGGTTGCCAGGCTGCAACCTCCCTTAAAGCAAGAAACCGCCAGCGGCACTCCCCCACCTTAACCAGCGGTTCCTTTCTCCTGTGCAGGGCCCCTATTTATTATGAGTGATAATACCTGCACCCAATTAACTGACTGCAGTATAGCGCAGGGGCGTCGCCAAAATGTCGCCAAAATGTCAGCTTTGTCAGGAATTTGATACCCAATTCTGGCAAAAATTGCCAGATTTAGCCACATCGGCAGCCCGTGCCTTGAGTTGGTTCCCAGTTCAAGTGGGGTTGAAGATCAGGCGAGAAGCGTCTGGAGGTAGTTCCGATACTCCAGGAATGCCCCTTTGAACGGCTCCCGGCTCAACCCGCTCTCCAGGCGCTCGATGAGGTATAACACCCGCCCGCGGTTCGTCGGGTCTGCCTGCCCGCAAGCTCTTAGTGCGCCATCCAGCAGCAGGCGGTGCTGCAACTCCAGCCATGCCAGGTTGCGCGGGTTGGCAATCTCTATTCCGGCGCGGGCGATCTGGATCGCTTCAGCGAAATCGCCGCGAAAGATCGCCAACCTGCCCAGCAGACTGGTAGCGCCTAGTTTCATCAGCGTCAAGCCGCGCTCATCCGCCTGCCGGTATAGTTCTGCCAGGTAAGCTTGCCACTGCTCATTTTCCCACGGCTGTACTTCTGTTTCCACCCAGGCTAAGCGCGCATTGGCGAGCAAATGGTAGATCTGGGATTCTTCCGCCGCCTTCAGAGCCTTTTCAAGGATTTGCCTGGATGCCGGAGTGCGGTTCGATTGCCACAGCGCGTATCCCAGTCCCAGGGAGGGATACGCTTCCAGCGATGGCTCGGTGTTGGCTGCAGAGGCTCTGGTCAGGTACTCTGCCGCCCCCGGGTAATCCTGCAAACGGATCAGCAGCTCGCCGCACAGGTGGTAGCCTCGGGCAGTGAGTGTTTCCAGATTGCTCCCCTCGCCGATCTCGATACAGCGTTGCGCGTTTTCGATCGCCAGGTCGAAATTGCCCAGCGACATCTCGATCGTTCCGGTCAGCCCGTGAAATAGCCCGGCTTGCAGCTCCAAATCCAGCCGCTGCGCCAGGGTCGCGCCGGTGCGGCTGTCATTCAGCGCCTGGGTCAGCTCGCCGCAGTGCAAGCGCGCCAGCGCCAGGGTGTAAGTGGCGCTGATCTGGCCGCGGATCAGGTTCAGTGTGGAGTAGTCTTCCAGCGCCCGGCTGGCGACTTCCTGGGCGCGCCGGGGCCAGCCGTCCATCAGCAGGGCTTGCGATTGGTGCGTTCTGGCGCTGGCGCGCCGCGCCATCGCCTGGGCGTCATCGGCATGCGCGGCGGTATCGATCGCCTGTTGGAATGCCGCTACGGCGTCTGCGTAGCGCCTGCTTTGAGAGAGGAGCATGCCTCGGTGGATGGTTGCATCCATCATCTTGAGTGGGTGGGCGGCGCGTCCCAGGTAGCTAATCGCCTGGTCTGCCAGCGCCAAGCCCTGCTCCGCTTCCCGGGTCAGCAAGAAGGCAGTGCTCAGACCGTCCAGGGCGCTGCCAACCAGCAGGGGGCTGTGGCTTAGCTCGCCCAGCTGCAGCATCTTTGAGTTGATCTCCTGCGTCTTGGCTGCATCTCCCGCTTCGTACGCCAGCTCAGACCATGCCGAATACAGGGAAAGGATTTGCCCTTCATCAGGCGCCTGCGCGGGATCGATCAGGCTCTCAGCCCGTGAGAACGCCAAATCCGCCTCCTGGAAGGAGTAGAGCTGGTGGGCGCGCTGCCCGGATTGGATCCAATAACCGAGCGCCATCCCGGTTTCGCCCGCCTCCTCGTAGTGCTGCGCCAGCAGCGCCGGCTTATCGCGCGTCTCCGGACCGGATTCCAGGTACTGAGCAGTGCGGGCGTGCAGCCAGCGCGCCCGCACCGGGTGTATTTTGAGCAACAGCGCCTCACGAAAGATATCATGGATGAAGCGGTAGCGCAGGTTGCCCGGCGTGCGCTGCTCCAGGGCGACCAGCCGGCGTCTCTCCAGCTCCTCCAGCGCAATTCCAACCTCCAGTGGTTTGTTTCCCGTCACCTGGCTGAGGGCTTCCGGGCTGAAATCGGTCCCTAAGACTGCCGCCGCCTCGAACACATCCCGCGCCACCATGGTCAGCGCTTCCAGACGGGCATCCGTCAGGCTCTGGATGCTCTTCACCATCGGCAGGCTCGCCAGCTCCTCGGCATTGGGCTGGACGCCGCGATCCAGGAAGGCGCGCAGCGCTTCAAGGATGATGAACGGATTGCCTCCCGTCTCGATCAGGATGCGGTTGATCACCGCATCCGGCGGGATGCTCCCCAGCACGAAAAGCGCAAGCTGCCGGATCTCGGCTTCCGAGAAGCGCGTCAGGGATACCAGCCGGAGCGCCGGGGATTGTTGCAACACTGCCATCCAGGCTTCCAGGTGCGGGCTGTACTCTTCCCAGCGGGCAGCGGTGATGAGCAGAGCCTGGGAGTTGAACGGCGGGCGCTCGAAGAGGTACGCCAGCGTGGCGATGCTGGCTTCATCCGCCCAGTGGGCGTCATCCAGGCACAACAGCAGGCGCTGGCGCCGGTTGAGCTGGGCAAAGAGCTGGCGGATCGCTTCCAGGATCGTCGAGCGGATCTGCGCCGGCGCCAACTGCGTCGCCCCTTCGATGTACGAGCGGTCCAGGTCGCGGCGCAGTCCGGGCAGCTCAGGCAGCAGCAGGGCAAGCTGCGAAGCCCACGTTGCGGGGAGCGCCTTCCATTCCACTTTGGTTATATGACTCCGCAACAGGTCGATGAAGGGCTGGAATGGCAGGCTGCTCTCTGCCTGGCGGCAGGTGGTGACCAGCGGGCGCACCTGTGCACCCAGGCGGGAGGTAAATTCCTGTAAGAGGCGCGTCTTGCCCTGACCGGCTTCGCCGAATATAAAGACCCCGCCGCCTTTGTGATAAGCCTGCTGCAGGTATTCCAGCGTCTCCTGGCGACCGATGAACGGCGCCTGCACGCTCGGGCGCACGTGCCAGACCGGTCTCGTCTCAACATGCGTGCGTGATCCGGCGGGGCGGATCTGCTCGTAAAGTTCCAGCAGCGGGCGCGATGGATCTACGCCGATATCGCGGCGCAGCAGATCGCGATAGCGTTCGTAATGCTGGCGGGCGTCGTTGCTGCGCTCCATGCGCACCAGGATCTGCAGCACGCGCAGGTGCACGTCTTCATTCAATCCGTCGTTCGTCAGGGCGGCGTTTGCCAGCTTAAGCGCCGTGCCTAAATCTTCTGTGGCGTAGGCGTGGTCAGCCAGGCGTTGTAACAGGCGGCCGTACTGTTGTTCCAGGCGCTGCGAGGTATGGCTCAGCCAGTCGTCGATGGCGGGCGTGCTCGGCAGGTTTGCCCCCGCCATGAAGTTGGGGCTGCGCCACAGCTCGATGGCGCTCTTCAAGAGCTGGTAAGTCGGCTCAGGCAGGGGCTGGTCGCTGGGGATCTGCCATGGAGCGCGCCCCAGGCGCTCTACGAATTCCTGGAACTGGAGCTGGTCGACGCTGGCGCGCTGGAAGTTCAAGCCTACCAGGCTGGTATCGATGTACAGCAGGTCTGGGTCGGGGAGAGCGCTCTTCAACCGGCTGAGGGTGTCGCGCAGGTTGCGCCGGGCAGCCGTCTCCGTCTCTTCTTCCCAAAAGAGGGTAAGCAGGTGGTCTCTGCCGGTGAAGCCGCCCTGGGAGGCCAGGTAATAGAGCAGAGCACGCGACAAGCGGCGCGGTATCTGGAATATCTCCCCCATAAACCGCGTTTCCGGTGGGCCGAGCAGCAATACTTGCAGGTCCGACATAGATGTTGAAGGCGGCAGATTTATGTTTGCGAGGCAGTTGTCCCTTTCTCAACAGCCTGCAGCACCTCGCGCGCAGACTGCAGCGTGCCTTCACTGATATCTCCGAACATTTGCGCCAGCTCTCGCAGGCGGCTTTCGCCCTCCAGCCGGATAACCCGGGTGAGCGTGCGCCCATCGCGCAGCTGTTTCTCGACGTGGAAATGCTGGCTGCCGTAAGCCGCAAGCTGCGGCAGGTGCGTGACGCAAAATACCTGGTGGCGCTCGCCCAGCATCCATAATTTCTTCCCCACTACCTGTCCTACTCGCCCGCCGATGCCCTGATCGATCTCGTCAAAGATCAGCGTGGGCACCTGGTCTGCCTTGGCGAGCACGTTCTTGATCGCCAGCATCAGCCGTGAGGTCTCTCCGCCGGAGGCGATCTTCGCCAGCGGCTTGAGCCCCTCGCCGGCGTTCGGCGCGATCAGGAACTCCACCCGCTCCAGACCCGTAGAGTCGAACGCCAGCCGCTGGTCCCCATCTACGGGCACACCCTTGGGATCGGGCTTGTGCTGGAAGTCTACCTTGAAGCGCGTATTCGCCATTTGCAGGTCGTCTAGCTCGAGCTCCAGCGCCCGCGCCAGGGTTTCCGCCTGCTGCTGGCGCTTGTGCGAGAGCGCCATGCCGCGCTTGCCAAGCTCATTCAGCAAGCTGGCTTCGCGCTCCTCCAGCTCACGGATGCGCTCGCTGGCGTGCGTGATGCTCTCGATCTCCTTGCGCGCGTTCTCGGCATACGCCAGCACCGCCTCCGCAGAATCCCCATATTTGCGTTTCAGGTTGTGCAGCAGACCCAGGCGCTCTTCCACCTGATCCAGGCGTTTCGGGTTGAACTCGATGCCTTCCAGGTAGAGGCGCAGCTCGCCTCCCAGCTCGGAGAGACCGTCGAAGACCGTCTCCGCCCGCTCCTTGGCAGCCGCTTGGGCGGGATCCAGGCGCGCCAGCCCGTTCAGGGCGTGGACGATCTGTCCCACCAAGTCTACCGCCGATGGGGTTTCCGGGGTGCCTTCATCCAGCGCCAGCAGGGCTTCCTGCGCCAGCGCAGCCAGCCCTTCGGCGTTGGCGAGCCGGTTGCGCTCGTCGCGCAGCTCTGCCTCTTCGCCGCTGCGCAAATGCGCCGCCTCGATCTCATTCACCTGGTAGCTCAGGGTATCGATGCGCCGGGCTGCCTCCTGCTCTACCCGGCGCAGCTCCGCCAGCTCGCGCCGCAGGTTCAGTAGCTCGTGGTAGGTCTCCTGGTAGGCGAGGCGCAGGTCTTCCACGCCGGCGTAGCGGTCGAGCAGGTTCAGGTGCTGGCTCACATGCAGCAGCGACAGGTGCTCCGACTGCCCGTGCAGGTCGATGAGCAGCTCGCTGATCTCCTTGAGCAGCCCCACGCTCACGATCCGCCCGTTGACGCGCGCCAGGTTGCGCCCGTTGGCGCGCAGCTCGCGCGCCAGGATGAGCTGGTCTGGTTCGTCGAGCAGCTCATCCTTTGCGAGGATGGGGTGCAGCGCCTCGCGGAGGCTCGGGCTGAGCAGAAAGACGCCCTCGACCCAGGCGCGCTCAGCCCCACTGCGGATCATGGTGGCGTCCGCCCGCCCGCCGAGCAGCGTTTCCACCGCGTCGATCAGGATCGATTTTCCCGCACCGGTTTCGCCGGTGAAGATGATCAACCCCGCTTCGAGAAGCAGGTCCACCCGCTCGATGATGGCAAAGTTTTCGATGTGCAGTTCAGCAAGCATAGCACCCGGCTTATGTCTTCACTCGGATACCCCCCATCCGGTAGAGCACGGTGGAGGTCGCCATAACGGTATATACAACCTGCCAGACCACGTTGAGCAGCAAGCCGAAGCCGCCCTGGGTGAGCAGGGCAAGCATGGGGATCAGCGTGAGCAGCAACACGGGCAGGCTCCCCAGCACGGTGGCGAATGCGGTGAGCTGTGTCAGGCGCTTCGAGCGGCGCCGCCGCACCACCAATCGCACTGCCTCGGCGATCACGACGCCCGCCAGCGGGGCGAGGAAGATGCTGAAAAACCCCAGCATCGGGATGAAGCGGCTGCCGACCAGCGAGAGGAAGCTGGCAACCACAAAGGAAGTGATGTAGTCGTACCACTCGGTTGTGTCGAAGATTTTTTGCTGGCTGCGCACGCAGTCTGTGCAGCGGTAACCGGTCGGCGTCAGCACAGCGCACTTGGCGCAGATCGGTTTCTCGCAGCGGTTGCAGCGCAGCTTCGTCTCCGTTTGGGGGTGATTGGCGCAGTAGACAGGGGTGGGTTGTTCGGTCATCGGTATCCGCCGGTGGAGGGATTTTGGTTCATGTGCGGCGTCAGGTTGCGGTAGAAGTAGCCTGGGTCCTGAAAGCGCACGAAGTGCACGTTGTGGTCGCTGGCGCGCACGTTGACGCGGTCGCCGTCTGCCAGCCCGATGGGCACCTGCCCATCGATGCAGAAGACCGCCTGGTGGTCGGTGTACACGGTCACGCTGACCGCCGAGCCTTCTGCCAGCATGATCGCCCGGTCGATCGACAGGTGCGGCGCCACGGCGACCAGCAGGATGTTGCGCAGCTCAGGCGGCAGGATGGGTCCCCCGGCTGCCAGGGCGTATGCCGTAGAGCCGGTCGGCGTCGCGGCGATCAGAGCGTCTGCCACGTAGGTGGTCAGCAGGCGCCCGTCTACCTCTGTGACCAGGTGCACCGGGCGAACCATCTGCCCGCGCCCGATCATCACTTCGTTCAGCACTTCCCATCTGCTCACCACCTCGCCCGACCGGCAGTGCGATGCGCACAGCATCATGCGCTTTTCCAGCCAGTAATCGCCTTGCAGCAGGCGCGGCATGATCTCTTTCCATTGGTTCTGGCGGATCTCCATCAGGAACCCGAAGTGCCCCAGGTTGACGCCCAGGATGGGTAGGTTCACAGGTCCGCACAGGTGACCGGCGCGCAGCATCGTGCCATCTCCGCCCAGGGCGACCAGCATGTCGAACTCCCCGGCTTTTACCCGCTGGCACAGGTCCTCGTCGTAGAGCTGGGCGCTGGTGGAGAAGATCCCCGCCTGGCTCAGGTACTCTTCCAGGGCTTTTGCCACGGGCATAGCCTCGGGAAGCTTTGGGTGGGCGGCGATGGCGATCCGTTGGGGTGGGCGTTTGGGCTCTGGCATACCGGCTATTATATTATGAAAGCTTTTCCTGGCAGGTGGAACGGTAACCGCATCCCCGGCATCGGGCAGGCGATTCATGCGAGCGGTGGATCTCGCGCTGGAATTCCTGCTGGCGCATATCCACCAGCGCAGTCCTGATGGCTTGCTCCAGCTCGGGCGTGTAATCGATGCGGTAAGTGCGGTCCGGGTAGTTGAGGATGCCGTGGGAGGGGCGCTTGTGGAAGTGGCGCTCCACCAGCAGGCAGTACGCCGCAAGCTGCAGGATGTGCGCGTCGTAGGGTCCGTAAGGGGCGCGGCTCGATTTGACTTCCACCGGGATGATCTCTTTGCCCTGCTGCACCAGGTAATCCGGCTTGCCCGTCAGCCCTAACGCCGAGTCGTAGAACGGTTCTTTCACCTCGCCCCACGCCCGGGTATCGCTGTAGATCACCCGCCCGCCGGGCAATCCGGCGCTGCGCCTTTGCCGGCGCGCCAGCCACAGCAGGGCGAGCGCCGCGGCGATCAGGAGCAGGGTAATGGGGACGGTCCACATGGCTTTTTACCTTGCCTGGCGCTCACTGCAGCAGGCGCAGGGCGATGTTTGTAGCGGCGAAAAGCACCGCCAGCAGCATCAATCCGTAAGCCGCCAGCCTCAAGCAGCCGGCTGCCATCACTTTGCGCCCGTGACGGGCGTGCAGCTCCACGCCATCCGCCATCTCCATCTGGTTCTCGGGCGCCACGCCGTTCCTCTGGTACCACCAGGCGCGCCGGCAGTACTGGAAAGCGCCGATTTCGGAGGCACGGACGGTACGCATCGCAACTCGAGCTCTGGTAAGCCGGGGGTAAGCGCAGCGAAGCGCGAAACTCAGGGCAGCTTGTCCTGCAGGCGGCGCAAGCTCTCTTCCAGGTGCTCCTGGCGCAGGCTCAGGGTCATATCGCCGCGCGTGCGCTCGTTGATGCTGCGCACGATGTCGGTCAAGCGGCGCAGCCCGCCGGTGATGGCATCCGGGTAATCCATGGTCACCAGCACGCTGTAGATGTCGTCCATGTGGCTCAGCAAGCGCTCGGCTTCGTCGGAGTAGCCGTGGCGCAGGATGTCCAGGCAGCGCCTGCGCAGCTCCCCCGCCAATTCCGCCAGTCCCTTGAGGTACGTGGCGTACTCCAACCCCAGCTCTTCCGGTTCCGGCAAGCCGTTTCCCAGGATCAGCGCGTAGACGATCCTGGCTTCGGCGTACTCTTTGAGCGCATCCTGGGTGTAGCCGGCGTGGTACAGGTCGGGATACGGCGCCAGCCCGCTCTGGATGGCTTCCACCAGGGCGCGCGCCTCGTCCAGGTTCTCGTCTGCCACTGCCGTTTCCTCACGATGGACGGCGCGGATGGCGTTGGAGCAGAAGCGCGTCAGCGAGCGGGATTGCGCCAGCGCCTGGTCGCGCGCGGCAGTGCGAGCGTCGAATGCCAGGCGGATGCGTTCGGTGATCTCATCCAGGTTTTTCATGCGAGGTCCTTCAAGGTGATGGATTTTCGGGTGGGGATGGCGGGTGGAAAAGCTGGTCTGCCAGCGATGCGTCCCGCGGCAGCACGATCTCGCCATATGCCGCCTCATACTTCGCCAGGTTCTCTTGCAATGCGCGGAAGAACAGCTTCGCCCCCAACGGCGACATGACGATGCGCGAGCGCACCTGCACCGTGGCTGCCCCCGGTAAAAGCTGGGCGAAGTCGAAGACCAGCTCCGAAGGTGAATGCGAGATGCGCACCAGGTTGACGTATTCGGTCCTCAAGTCGGGCGGGAATTCCAGCGGAATGTGCGGGCTTTGTGCCTTGGGCGGTGTAGATGACATGGCAAAACTCCATGATCTGCCGAAAAGCGAAATCCCGGGCGTCTATCCCTATCCTGCAAGGAGGCGTCAACGCCCGGGAAGCCAATTCGAACGTGAGTGGATAGCCGGGGATGTCCGGCTAGAATGGGATATCGTCCTCAGTCGCCGGTCCGGGCTCGCTTGCCAGAGCGCCGCCTTCCTCCTCGCCGCGCGCAGAGAGGAAGCGCACGGTCTGGGCGCTGACCTCGAACGATGCGCCGGAAGTGCCGTCTTGCCTGCTCCAGATGCGCGGACCACCGGTGGCATTATCCGGGACTAACCGCCCCTCTATCAGGACCCGGCTGCCTTTGCGGAGATATTGGTTACAGGTCTCTGCTTGTTTTCCCCAGGCGCTGATCCGGAACCAGATGGTCTCGTTTACCAGTTGCCCGTCGGAGCCGGTATATTTGCGGCTTGTGGCGACGGAGAAGTTGGTTACGGCTTGACCGCCGGGCGTGTAGCGCATTTCTGGATCGCGGCCAAGATTTCCTACAATGATGATGGTGTGGAACATGGGGGACTCCTTTCGTTTCAGCGAGCGGATAGTTTAGATTTCTGGATTTTTCGTGCCCGTGCTAATTTAAGGTCACTCGCCTTATATACAGAACAATTGTACACTAAATCAGCCAGGAATAAAAGAGGGCAAAATCTGACAATTATCCCCCTGACCTGCGGGCAGCGACCTGGGCGAGGTACGCCGGCAGCGCATGCAGGCTGGACGGCAGGCACCTCCAGGTCAGTTGTGGGTCTGAGCGGTCTCACAGGCGCTGCTCGGGCTAGGTCCCAGATCTCCTCGAAGGTAAGGTAGCCGATCAGGATGATCTCACGCCCGTACAGCCACAGGTTGCGCCATTGCAGCGGCAGGATGGTATAGGCGCTGCGCTGCGCCGCTCTCCTGATCTCCAGCCTGGCGGTGGGCAAGAGCGCCGGCGTGCAGGCAGCTCAAGGCGCTGTAGCGGTGCTGAGATTGCACCCAGGACTGCGGTTCAACAACCACCTGCTCGACGCACAGCTCATGATGGACGCCGAGCCCGAAAAGATCCAGGCTGATGCCGGTATCGCCGGCATAGCGAAACGAGAGCTGGACCCAGCGCCTTGCGCTTCCCGGGCTGGCGCCAGGCTTCGGGCATCACGTGGCTGCATAGATAAGGCTCGCCGGCTTCCGCGATGCCGATAATAAGCCGTTCCGATCGTCGATTACGATGGCGGTTGCTAAGGCAAACACAGCCAGGTCACTGGCACGCATGCAGCCCTGAGGTCTGCATTCTGGCAGGAACCCGGATCGAGATTCCTGAAAATCCTTCTTCGCTGCGCAGGAGTTGCCTGGCAACGTATGAAATCCGTGATCAGGCTCGTTTCGATCTCGCACTTCCGCCCGCCCAGGACAGCCGTGGCTTGCTCCGGCTGCGAGAAGGGGCTGGATTGCTGGATGCTGGAAAGGGATGCGTCTGCTCGATCAGGTAACGGTGGAAAGCCAGCGCCCCGCTTGCCTGGGCGATTTCCCGTTGCAGTTGCCGGGTATCGATGCTTTTGCCGGCAATGCTGCCCGAGGCGAGCTTGCGGCTGGCAATGGCGATCCCCGCCTGGGTCAGGTCTGGCGAATAATCCAGGCGGATGATATCGCTGCTTTTGAGCATGGATGCGTCCTTTTCGCCATCCGGAGTCACCCGTTGCGGAATTGCAGGCAGTAATGGTGGAAGGTATTGCTCACCCAGGCGTTTCCCAGCCCGTACGGCGCCAGGCGCTGGTTATCCTGGCACCAGATCTTCTCATCTTTGAGCGTATAGGTATCTCCCAGCCGCGCCGCCAGGTCCCACGCCAGGGGGTAAAGCTTGCCGCCCTTCTTCACGTTCTTGACGATGATCGTCAGGTAGGCGCCGTCTCTCAGGATAAGGTTTGAGACCCCGGTAAATAGCAGCCAGCCGGTCGAGGAACTCGCCGTAATCGCTCAAGTTGCCCAGGTCATCCGGGAGGTCCGAATACACCACATCCAGATCGGATGCGGCGCGGCGCTTCTTTTGCGTCTCGAAACCCGCGGCGTGGAGCATATCCCAGTAGGGAGGCGAGGTCAGCACGTAATCGATGAGCGGCAAGCGCTGCTCGGCGGCGATCTGCGGCAGGCGCATCGCATCCCCGGTGATCATCTCCGCCGCCAGCCCGGCGGCATCTTCCCCCAGGCTCAGGCGCTCTTCTTGAAGCACAGCCCTGCCCATCTCGGCGTAGGCGGGGTTGAGCTCGATCCCGTAGCTGTGCCTGCCGGCGCGCAGCGCCGCCACCAGCGTGCTGCCGCTGCCCGCCATCGGGTCGAGCACCACCTGGCCGCGCTTGGTGAAGAACTCGATGAATTCCTGGGCGAGCGTTTCCGGGTACTTTGCCGGGTGGCGCAGCACGTCTTTGCGGCGCGGCGGCGGGTTATGCACAAACCACGATTTCTGAAATCTCAGCCAGGCTTTAGGCTCCAGGTCGTTGAGGCGGTTGGTGAGCGTGCGCTTTGCCATCTTATCCTGACTCATCCCTCATTCGACGGGTCATACACCTTCAAGTCCGAAAAGCTCACCGTCAGACGCGTCCTCTCCGTTGGAGCGGATGAAGACGCCCAAGCCGCCGCTCTTCAGCGACGGGTCGTTGATGGTGAACTGGTACTCGCCGTTGACGTAAAAGCGCATCTCTTTCCCCTTTGCCCACACGCCCAACCGCGAGGTGCTCGGCGCCCCCGGCGGCACGGCGCCGCTGTACATCAACGGCTGCGGCGACGAGGCTTTGCCCTGGTAATACTTGTCCAGGCGCAGTTGCCCGTCGCACGTCAGTGAGAAGCGGTAGAAGTCCATGCTGGGCGAGACGCGCAGCAGCAAGCCGTACTCGTCGGGTCCGCGGCACAGGCTGGGGCTGGCGTTGATCTCCAGGTAGAAATCCGCCAGGTCGCCGTCCTGCCGCAGCGTGTACAGGTACGCGCCGGGATGGTCCAGCGCCAGGGTCAGCTCATCCACGCCCAATGCGACGCTGGTGCTGGCGGTTTGCCCCAGGATCCATTGTGCCGGGTCGCTGAAATCGTCCTGCCAGATCAGCTCGCCCGCCAGCAGGCTGGCTGCCATCGTCGGCGTGATAATCGGCGTCGGGAAGACCGTGGTTGTAGGCGTCGGCGGGAACCACACGATCGTCGGCGTTGGCGTCTCCGTGAGGCGCCGCTGGCGTGGGAGTCTCGCTGGGCAGCGGCTCGGCGGTTACCGGCAGGCAGGCAGCCATACCTGCCGCCAGGAGCAAGCCCGCCCCCAGCGCCAGGATCACGCCCGCCACGCCTTTGCGCCTGTCAGCCATCGCAGATCATTGCGCCGCGATCTCGATCACCTGCTCGCGCTCCGGTCCCACGGAGACCAGGCTCGCCGGCGTCTCGCACAGCGCCTCGATGCGCCGGATGTACGCCTGCGCCGCGGCTGGCAGGTCTTCCCACCGGCGCAGGGCGCGGAGATCGCCCTCCCAGCCGGGCAGCTCTTCATAAACCGGCTCGAACTGTGTCAGGTTGCTCGGTCCAAAGGGAAGCTCGGTGAAGGTTTGCCCGCCGGCGCGGTACGCCGTGCAGATCTTCAGCGGGTTCAGCCCGCTCAAGATATCCAGCTTGGTCAGCACCAGCTCGCTTAGACCGTTGACCCGCACCGCGTAGCGCAGCAGGACGCTATCCAGCCAGCCCACGCGCCGCGGGCGCCCGGTGGTCGTTCCGAATTCGTCCCAGGGGTTTACCCCCGTGCCGCGCAGTTGCGTGGCGAGCTCGCCGGAGAGCTCCGTGGGGAAGGGTCCTGAGCCCACGCGCGTCTGGAAGGCTTTGGTGACGCCGATCACCCGCCCGATGAAGCGGATGCCCACGCCCAGCCCGGTCAGCGCCCCGGACGCCACCGTGCTCGAGCTGGTCACGAACGGGTAGGTGCCGTGGTCCAGGTCCAGCAGCGTGCCCTGCGCCCCCTCCGCCAGCACCTGCTTGCCCGCTTTCAGGGCTTGCCACAGCAGCCCGGAGACATCCGCTACGTAGTCCTTGAGCTGGCTGGCGTATCCCAGGTACTCCTCGATCACCGGCTCGGGGTCGAGCGGCTCGGCGTGGTACAGCTCCACCAGCCACTGGTTGATGCGCTCGATGTGCGCCTTCAGGCTTGCTCTGAACAGCTCTGCATCGCGCATCTCTCCCGCCCGTAGCCCGAGGCGGGAGACCTTTTCCGTATAGGCGGGACCGATGCCGCGCAGCGTGGTGCCGATCTTGTCCGCGCCGCGGGCAGCTTCCTGCGCCGCATCCAGGAGGCGGTGCGCCGGCGTGATCAGGTTCGCCGCGTGCGAGATGTGGAACCGCCCGGGGTGCATGGGTATCCCCGCCGGCGCGCAGCATCTCCATCTCCTGCAGCAGGACAGCCGGGTTGATCACGACGCCGTTCCCGATGACGCTGATGCTCCGCGGGTGGATGCTCCCCGAGGGGATCAGGTGCAGCTTGAAGGTCTGGCTGCCCACGGTCACCGTGTGCCCGGCGTTATCCCCGCCGTTGAAGCGCGCCGTAATATCCGCCTCTGCCGCCAGCAAATCGACCACCCTGCCCTTGCCTTCATCGCCCCACTGCGCGCCGACAATGATATCTAAAGGCATATCTGCCTCCCAATCTTAGGACTAGTTCGGTTATATCCAGCAAGCTGTTGTAAAATTGAACCGTACGCCCATTCTAGCATAGAGAAGGCGGAGTTCGCAACCGAAAGCCCTGTCACTCTCTGTCTCGGAGGTGGTTGACGATGTCATCGAACAGGTTGCCTCATCTTTTCTGATCTCCCTTGAGGAATAAGAATATGCCTGTCACTACATCATCCTCCCAAAAAGCGCTTATATTAGGCATTGTGCTACTCCTGTGCGTCGGGCAGGTTCCCGTTGTCCGGGCTGCTCCGCAAGGCCCCATTCAAGACGCAATTAATGCCGCCCCGGCTGGCGGAATCGGTGGATATCTCGGCTGGCACGCATAGTGAGAGCTTGGTGATAGATAAGAACATCACGCTCAGGGGGGTTTCCAGTGCCACCACCATCATCCAGCCCGCTGAAGCTGAGCAGCGGGTCATTATGGTGACATCTGGCCACAACCTGCGCCTGGAAAACCTGACCATCACCGGGGGCAGTTTACCTTCCAGTGCAGGCGGTGGTGTTTACCTGGAGAACGGCGGGTTGGAGCTGGTCTCTTGCGTTGTGTCCAACAACGCAGCCAGCTATGGCGGCGGGATATTCCAGCGTGGGACCAG
The DNA here is from genome assembly GCA_963702535.1 of uncultured Chloroflexia bacterium. GTDB lineage: Bacteria > Chloroflexota > Anaerolineae > Anaerolineales > UBA4823 > CAVPDG01. Next base: position 590,316 of record CAVPDG010000004.1, read on the forward strand.
CAGCTCTCTGATCGCAACAGATAGCCAGATCCTGGGAAATGCAGCAACTTTTCACGGGGGTGGCATGTATGTGGAAGGCAATGCCACGCTGACGAATACCACTCTGAGCGGAAATACCGCCAGATGTACATGGCGGCGGTCTACATGTGGATCAAGGTAACGTCCAATTGGTTGGTGGGATCGTAAGCGGTAATCACGCAAACACCGGCAACGGCGGTGGAGTCAACCTGAACAATGGATTGGACGTCAATGGAACCCAATTCATCGACAATACCGCCGGCGACTCAGGTGGCGGATTAACCCAGTGGAACAGTGGGCAATCCATCTCGATCAGCAATGCCACGTTTAACGGCAATACAGCCAGGAATAACGGCGGCGGCGCATACGTCCGGTATAGTTTCTTGTCGATCCATAACGCCAGCTTCATTTCCAACATCGTCGATTCCGGCAACAGCGGTAATACGTACGGGGGAGGGCTATACGCCGGTGGGGGGTTGGATGGCAGCAGTCTGACCTTAATGGCCAATGAAGCAAAATGTACTGGTTGTTCGTTCTCCACTGGCGGGGGATTATATATAACACGAACTGCAACCGGGGCCTCTTCAATTGCCCAGAGCGCCTTCGAAGGCAACCAGGCCTGGCTCGGAAGCGGGATAAGCAGTGATAGTCACATCCAGCTTACTCTTACTACATCGGTTTTCAGGCACAACGGTCACGCTACCCACTGCGGCTATGGCGGTGCTGTGTATGCGAATGAGGTTAATGGCGACCAGCTGCTCTTTCAGGGGAACATTGTGCTGAATGCGGGGGGCGCTATCCATGCCACGGTTCTCACGCTGACTCGCTCGAGTTTTCTCTCCAATACGGTAACAGGTAATGGAGGTGGTGGGGGCGTGATTGCACATGGTAATTTTACCGGTGTCAACCTGGTATTTGTGGGCAATAGCGCCACATACGGGGCTGCCCTGCGCGTTGTAAATGGACCGGCGACGTTGTGGCATGCTACCATCGCTCAGCCGGCTCAAGGTAGCGGTCCGGCCATCAGTATAAATTCCGGCGGCACATTGGAGTTGAAAAACAGCATCCTCACCAACTACAATCCCGGGATTTACCTGGCTGGCACGTTGAACGAAGATTACAACATGTTCTACAACAACTTCGTCGATATTGTTCTTGATGTTGGCTATGTGTACAATCCTGGTGGGCACTCTACCGCCACTGTGAATCCGCAATTCATCAGCCCGGCTGGCGGTGATTATCACCTGCTCGCCTCCTCGCCTGCCATCAATATGGGCGTTAATCTGGGTGTGGTGGTTGACCGGGAAGGGTTACCTCGCTTGAATCGCTGGGATGTCGGCGCTTACCAGTTCTACTGGCGGCAGTATGTAACAGTAATCCAGAAATAGAATGACAATAACGTTCAAGATCTAAACCTCACCAACAGGAGATTATCATGCGAAAGAAAGTGACCCTCGTCACCGGCGCAGCAGGTGAGATCGGACTGGCTCTCATCCAGAGCCTGGCGCAGGACAGCCAAACCTCTGTCCTCTCTTTGGATTTGCAGGCGCTTCCCGCCAGTATGAGCGGAGCCGCCACGCACATCCAGGGCGATATCCTGGACCGCTCGCTGCTCTCGCGCCTGGTGAGCGAGTACGAGATCGATACCATTTACCACCTCGCCGCGCTGCTCTCCACGCGCAGCGAGTTCACCCCGGAGGCCGCCCACCGCGTGAATGTTGAGGGCACCCTGGTGCTGCTCCAGCTCGCCGCCGAGCAGTCCGAGTGGCGCGGCCAGCCGGTGAAGCTCATCTTCCCCAGCTCGATCGCCGCCTATGGCATGCCCGACCTGGAAACCAAGACCGCTTACCACCGCGTGCGCGAGTGGGAGTGGAACTACCCCCGCACCATGTACGGCTGCAACAAGCTTTACTGCGAGCAGCTCGGCATCTACTTCAGCCAGCACTACCGCCAACTGGCTGCCGACCGCCCCGTGATGCTCGATTTCCGTTGCGTGCGCTTCCCCGGCTTGATCAGCGCCATGACGGTCCCCAGCGGCGGGACGAGCGACTACGGTCCCGAGATGCTGCATGCGGCTGCCCAGGGCGTCCCTTATGCCTGTTTCGTCCGGGAGGATGTGAGCATCCCCTTCATGGCAATGCCCGACGCGGTGACAGCCCTGCTCAAGCTGACCGCTGCCCCGCAGGCAGACCTGAAGCGCCGCGTTTACAACGTCACCAGCTTCAGCCTGAGCGCCGGCGAGTTCCGCGATTGGGTGCTCAAATTCTACCCGCAGGCGCAGATCACCTTCAGCCCGGATCTCAAGCGCCAGGGCATTGTCGATAGCTGGCCCGCCGACCTGGACGATAGCGCCGCCCGCCGCGAGTGGGGCTGGCAGCCCGAGTACTCCCTCGAGCGCTCTTTCGAGGAGTACCTGGTGCCGAACATCACCCGCCGCTATCGCGGCGGGTAATCCTCGAGATGAGCTTAGATAAACGGCTGTTTACCCCAGGAGGGGAATGTCCAGAATTCAACCGGACCTGTGTGGTCGGATCGACTTGCCCGCTATGCATGACCTAGAAATGATGGAGCTACTTGGGCTTTCCTGAAATACCCGATTTAGATAAAAGGCCACACCCGGCCCGATCATCCTCTTCGGTTCCGGGAGACCTCCCCCAGCGGTCAAAAGATCTTCGATACCGTCTTGCGGCGCATGCGCAACTCCCCCAGCATTGCCCTGCTCGAGACGCCTGCCGGTTTCGAGCTCAACTCGGCGCGGGTGATCGGGCGGGTGGGCGAGTTCATCCAGCACCACCTGCAGAACTACCAGCCGCAGGTGGTCACCGTGCCCGCCCGCAACCGCCTCAGCGCCTTCAGCCCGGATGATCCCCAGGTGATCGAGCCTCTCTACCATGCCGACCTGGTCTTCATGGGTCCCGGCAGCCCGAGCTACGCCGTCCGCCAACTGCAGGGCAGCCAGGCGTGGTATGCCATGCTCGCCCGCCATCGCCTGGGTGGGGCGATCGCCCTCGCCAGCGCCGCCGTCGTCGCCATCAGCGCCTATGCCCTGCCCGTCTACGAGATCTACAAAGTGGGCGAGGAGCTGCATTGGAAGCCCGGTCTGGATTTCTTCGGCATGTACGGCTTGCCGCTGGTCTTCATCCCGCATTGGAACAACAGCGAGGGCGGCGAGGAGCTGGACACCAGCCGTTGCTTCATGGGGCAGATGCGCTTCGCCCGCCTGATCGAGATGCTGCCTCCTGGCTTGACCCTGGTGGGCATCGATGAGAAGACCGGCTTGATCATCCACCCGCAGGATGGCGAGTGCCAGGTGATCGGCTCCGGCGGCGTCACGCTCATCCATACCGGGGAATCCCACCAGGGCGCTGCGCCGGAGCTGGAGCTGCAAGGCACGGGTCTCGCCGAGGTCGCCGAGAAGCGCCACGGGCATGTCCACCAGTTTCAAAGTATGGAAACTTTTTCCCTTGCCCGGATCGGCGTCTTCAACCCGCCGGTTGCCGGAGCGGGGCTCCCCGATGCGGTCTGGGAAAAAGCGCTGCAGGCGTTGCAGGAGGGCGAAAAAACCCCCGAGCCGCCCGGCGAGGTGCTTGCCCTGCTGGAGCAGCGCCAGGCAGCCCGCCTGCGCAAGGACTGGTCCGCCTCCGATAGCCTGCGCCAGCGCATCCAGGAGCTTGGCTGGCAGGTGAAAGACACGCCGGATGGCGCCAGGCTGGAGCCGCTGAAGGGCAGCCGTTGAAGCCGCCAGCCCGCTACTACGTCTACATCCTGGAGTGCGCTGACGGCACGTACTACACGGGCTATACCTCGGACCTCAAGCGCAGGATCAGCCGGCATGCCGGCGGCGCGGATAAGCGCGCCTACACCTACTCTCGCCGCCCCGTCCGGCTGGCGTGGTTCGAGGAGCAGCCCTCCAAAGAAGAAGCCAAGCTGCGAGAGAAGCAGGTCAAGAGCTACAGCCGGCAGCGAAAAACTAAAATGATCAAGGAGCATACCATGCCAGAAAAACCGCGCATCGGCTACATTGGGCTGGGATTGATGGGTAAGAACATCGCCCGCAATATTTTGAAGGCGGGTTTCCCCGTCGTCGTCCACAACCGGTCGCAAGCGGCGGTGAGCGAGCTGGTCGCCGAAGGGGCGACGGCCGCGGGTTCTCCCGCTGAGGTCGCCCGCCAGGTGGATATCGTCTTCACCAGCCTGCCGGATTCGCCGGATGTGGAGCTGGTCGCCCTGGGAGCGCAGGGGATCATCGCCGGCGCCCGCCCGGGACTGATCTTCGTCGATAACTCCACTATCAAGCCCGCCTCGGCCCGCCACATCGCCGCGGCGCTGGGGAGAAGGGCGTCTTGTGCCTGGATGCGCCGGTCAGCGGGGGCGAGATCGGCGCCCGCCAGGGGACCCTGGCGATCATGGTCGGCGGCGCGGCGGAAACCCTGGAAAAGGTGATGCCCGTTTTCCAGGCGATGGGCAAGACCGTTACGCTGGTCGGCGAGGCGGGTGCCGGGCAGATCGCCAAGGCAGCCAACCAGATCATGGCTGCCGCCCAGATGGTGGCGATGAGCGAGCTGATGATCTTCTCCCAGAAAGCCGGCGCCGACCCGCGGAAGGTCGTCGAAGCCATCCGCGGCGGCGCCGCCCAGTGCTGGACGCTGGAGGTCAAGCCGCCGCGCCTGTTTGCCGGCAACCGCCAGCCTGGCTTCAAGGCGCACATGCAGGCGAAGGACCTCAACATCGTCCTGGATACGGCGCGCGAGTACGGCATCCCCCTGCCCTCCGCAGCCTGGATGCCCAGCTCTATCGCGCCATGCTCGAGATGGAGATGGGCGAGCTGGACAACTCGGCGGTCATCGGCGTCCTGGAAGCCCTGGCAGGCGTTAAGCTGCAGGAGGAATAGACCTTTGAAAATAACTAGACGGATGGGGGGCGCAGCCCCCTTCCCCCGGTCTTGTTTAGTTTTGAACATCAGCTTTTCCGCGACCTTTCCCCCGCTGCTGCGTATACCTGATAGACAAATTCTGCACCTTGTAGAAACCCGCAATGCAAGAGACTGATCTTTCCTGGCTAGATTCAGCTCAAAAAGGCGATCCGGATGCGTTCACGCAGCTCGTCGAAGCCTTCCAACAACCGGTCTTCAACCTTTGCTACCGCATGTTAGGTGATGCGGCGGAAGCGGAGGATGCCGCTCAAGAGACTTTTATGAGGGCTTACCGCTCGATCAAGCGCTATGATAACTCACGACCCTTTCCCACCTGGCTGATGTCCATCGCCGCGCACTATTGCATCGACCAGATCCGCAAGCGACGCATGGCGTTTGTGCCCATCGATGACCTGGGTTATGCCGAGCCTCCCGACGAAGCCCCCGGTCCCGAGGCGTCCCTGAGCCGGGGCGAGGAGCAGCGCATGTTGCGCGGCTTGCTGGACCAGCTCTCACCGGTCGACCGAGCCGCCGTCGTGATGTACTATTGGTACGATTTTTCGTACGAGGAGATTGGCAATGCCCTGTCCCTGACCGAGAGCGCGGTCAAAAGTCGTTTGCACCGCGCCCGCCGTGACATGGCAAAGATGGTGCTGGCGCAGCGAGCCCAGCCCCAACCTGTGAAGAGGTGCGCCCATGGCGAACAATCACCTGCTTATTGAAGAGTGGCTGCTTTCCGCCGCCAACCTCACCCCCCAGGAGCATGCCCAGCTCCAGGAGCATCTCAACTCCTGCGAGTTTTGCCGCCAGCTTTCCGCAGCCTGGCAGGAAGTGGAGGTCCAGCTCAAGGCTGCTCCCACGCGCTCTCCCCAGCCCGGGTTCACCCTGCGCTGGCAGAGCCGCCTGGCGCAGGAGCAGCAGCGCCGCCAGCGCCTGCTGACCGCATATATGCTGGCTTTTGGCGTTGGGGTCGCGCTCTCCCTGGTCTTGCTGCTGGGGTTGTTAGCCTTTCCGGTGATCAGAAACCCGCTGCCCTACTTAATGGTCTGGAGCTACCAGCTCACCACATCATTTTACTTTTTCAGCGGGGTGGGGCGGGCTTTGGGCACCGTTGCCCGCACGCTCTTCGGGCTGGTGCCAGGCAGCTTGTGGGCGGCGATGCTGGTGGCGTTGGGCTCCTTAATGGTGATCTGGATTGTCGCGTTCCGCAAACTCACATCACCCAGGAGGGTTGAAGTATGAAAAAGCGATTTCAGTTAGCGCTATTGCTCGTCCTGTTGCTTGCCCTTGCCCTGCCCGGCACGGCGTATGCCAGGGGGCTGTTCGAAGACAAGGTGGTCTTTGGCGGCACGTACACGCTTGAAAGTGGAGAAACGCTCGAAGGCGCCCTGCTGGTCTTCGGCGGAAACGTTACCCTGGAAAGTGACTCGCTGGTCACCGAAGATGTCGTCGTCTTTGGCGGTAACGTCGATATCAGTGGCACGGTCGAGGGGGGCGTGGTCGCCATCGGGGGTAACCTCGACCTCCTGCCAGATTCAGTTGTAGAAGGTGACGTGGCGTCCATCGGTGGGAATGTGAATCAGGCAACGGGTGCACAGGTGGAAGGTAGGATCATCACCCAGATCGAAGATCCCTTGACGCTTTCCGTTGTCAGGGATATCCGCTTGCCCGTCGTACGTATCGATGGGCTTCCCGGGCATCTTTGGCGTCGGCTGGTTCTTCCTGAAAATCCTGCTCTGGATGGTGCTCGCCGCGGTCGTGGTGCTGTTTATCCCAGAGCGCACCCGGCGCGCCGCCGATACGGTCGTCAGCCAGCCGCTCATCTCCGGTGGGTTGGGGCTGCTCACCGCCGTCATCCTGCCGCCCGTCCTGGTGGTGCTGGGCATCACCATCTGTTTGCTGCCGCTTGCCCTGCTGGCGCTGGTACTTGCCGTGCTCATCTGGGCGTTCGGCTTGATCGCCATCGCCTACGAGCTGGGTGTCCGCCTTGCCGGTCTGGCAAAGCAGGAGTGGGCGCCGGCGGTCAATGCCGGCTTCGGCGCTTTCGTCCTGATGCTGATCTTGAATACGGTCGGGTCGCTGGTGCCCTGCGTGGGCTGGGTGCTGCCGTTCCTGGTGGGTTGTATCGGTTTCGGCGCTGTGGTGCTCACCCGCCTGGGCTCCCAGGCTTATCCGCTGCTGAGCCCACTGGCAGCCGCACCCAGCGCTGCGGTGCAGCCTGCCAGCCCGGTGGAACCCGCCGCTCCTAAAGAGCAGACGCCTCCCCCAGCTGATATTCCCCCGGCAGCCTGAAGCCGAGAATCCTGAATAAAAGGGTCGGCGGGGACGCGTCCCGCCGACCCTTTTATTGGTTTTATAACCTTTACAAGAAGTTGAGCGCCGCTCCCAGTGTGATCATCACCTGACCCAGGTGGTAGGTGATCATGACCAGCAGCTCGCCATGCCTGAGCGGGCTGACGAACTTTGTCCAGGCGATCAGGCTGTCCGAGAGGTAAAAGAGCACCGCCCCCAGCCCTACCAGCAGCGCCCCCCCGGGCGACCACGCCGGGCGCACGAAGGTGAGCAGCGCCGAGAAGAGCATCAGGCTGAGCACGATGGTGTATGCCAGCACAGGTAGCTTGAGCTTCTGATCCCCCGTCGCCGCCAGCCCCTGCGCAGATGCGCAGATACAGGGTGGTGGAGGTCAGCCCAACCAGCGCCAGCACCAGCAAGCTGGCGATGTTCACCGGCAGCGGGTGGGTGTTCAACCCGATGATGTAAGCCAGGTGCGCCAGCAAGAACGCCGCCAGCCCGGCGACGAAGCGCTCCTTGGGCAGCATCAGGAAGATGTCGCCCGCCAGCGAGAAGAGTCAGTCCGTCGTGAACCAGAGCAAGACGCCGCTCCAGCCCCCATTCACCCCCAGCCAGGCGATCAGGCAAACCATCACCGCCGGCTTGGCGAAGTAGCTCAGCGCCTTCCAACCGCGTGCCACCGCCGCCCAATCCAGCGCGGCAAACAGCAAGGCAACCCAGATCAAGGTCAGGTTCAATGTTTCCCCTCAGTCCCACCAGGCGACCTTCGCCTTCAAGGCGACGGTCACCTGCCTCTACCCGTAGCCAAACCAGCGCACGGTTTTCGCATCGTTGCGCCAGTTCTTGCTCACCTTTACCTTCAGCTCCAGGAACACTTTGCGGTTGCTCATCTCTTCGATCTGCTGCCGCGCCCGGCTGCCGATCTGCTTGAGCATGGATCCCCCCTGCCCGATGACGATGCCCTTGTGCGACTCGCGCTCCACGAAGACCGTCGCCTCGATGTACGCCCCGCGCTCGCCGCGCTCGGTGTACTGGTCGATGCGCACCGCGATGCCGTGCGGCACCTCGTCGTAGAGTAAATTTAGCGCCGCTTCGCGGATCAGGTCGGCGGCGATCTCCCGCTCGTACAGGTCGGTGACCTGCCCCTCCGGGTACAGCGCCGGTGATTCCGGCAGGCGCTCGATCAGCGTTTGTAGCAGGTAATCCAGCCCGTCCCGGCGCGTCGCCGAGATCGCCACCGGCGTCGCCTGCGGAACCAGCTCCTGGTAAGCCTGCGTATGCCGCGTGAGCGCGCCGGGGTCGGTCTTGTCGATCATGTTGAGCAGCAGCAGCGCCGGCGTCTTGCGGGCGAGCTTGCTCACTTCCAGCGCCAGCAGCGTATCCGCCTCATCCGGCGGCTGGCTGGCGTCCACCAGCAGCAGATGGCGTCGCAGTCCGCCAGCGTCTCGCTGGCGGCCTTGACCATGCTCTCGTCGAGCTTGTGGCGCGGCTTGAGCATGCCGGGCGTATCGACGAAGATGATCTGGGCGTTATCCAGCGTCAGGATGCCGAGCTGCCGCCGGCGCGTGGTCTGCGGGCGGGGCGAGACGGCGGCGATCTTCTGCCCCAGCAGGGCGTTGACCAGCGTGGATTTGCCCACGTTGGGCTTGCCCATCACCGCCACGAAGCCGGAGCGGTAGGGAGGTGTAGAGGTTTCCATAACCTTCATTCTATCATTGAGCGGGATTTCAGGCTGAGCGAATGGCGCCGGTCATTGACCCGGCGATTGTTTTTCACGTAGGAATGTAAAATCGTGCACGGTCGGGCTATTATAATGATCAAATCATGCTGATCCAATTTGTAATTTTCCCCGCCATGTCCCCACCAAAAGCCCATAGTCTCTGGATTAACTCTTAGGATATTGAATTCATCGAATTCGGATTGTTACAGCGCCATGGCTTCGCTGGCTGTACCTGTGAACATCAACGATGGAGTAGTAATGGAGCTTTTGAATGATATGCCAGTGCAATCTGGGCCGGTTTTCTTCTTTTCATGCGCCAGTTGCGATCAACGGTCGATAAGCTCAAAGTCTTGCGCTCTCAGGAACCAGTGTCGGATATCCTCACGCTTGCGATGGAGTATCTGCCAGATGATCTCTGCTGTACCTGCCGGTTAGCACTCCTGGCCAGTAGCGCCACGGCGCCACTGCAATGTTTTGATCCTTGCACAGCGGAAACATCTCTCGTCTCTTCGCGGTACAACAAGTTGTATTGGGGCTGGACGATTTGAATTGGCTCGAGCGCCAGCTTCACTGCTACCCATAGCGACTTAAACAGCTCCAATGCATGCAGCGTCGATGCCCAGATATCCGGATTTTCCCGTAATCGATGGCCAGGTTAAAGCGTATCAAGAAGATTTCCGGTGAAACGCTCGAGTCGTAGCGATATGCATAGTAAATATCGATAATGCTCGTTTGAAACCGACTTGCGACCCTTTAGCTTCTTCAAAACATGATTTCAATCGGCCAACATGTTTCTGGCTGGCGGGGTGACCAGAATACCTTGCTGGCGATCACGACTTCATCCCTGCGTTCTTTGATCGCTTCTCCAAGGATTTCTTCCGAGCGCCCCCGGCCATAAAAATTGGCGGTGTTGAAGAAATTGATCCCAGAATCCAGCGCTTTCTGGATCAGCATTTTTGATTCTTGCTCGCCAACCGTGTAGCCGAAGGTCATCGTTCCCAGGCATATTTTTGAGACGCTGATCCCCGTTTTACCTGGCTGGGTGTATTTCATCGCCTTTCTTCCTTTCAAAAGTTGTTCAGGCTTTGCTCTGCCGCCTGGCGGTGAGAGTTTGCCTGCTGGCGGGCCATCATTTTTCCCGAAAGGATATGTTCCCATGTCCTGAGAACAAACCTTCTTGCCGCAATTCTAGCAAACATAAATCCTATGAACCTACTTTTGCCCTGATGATATAGCTACCTATCATAGCACTCATACCCAGAAGGATCAGTTCTAAAGGCGTATAGGTTATCGCAACACCAATGGTCTGTAAGGAACACAGGAACAGGGTATTCATCCCATCACCATTGTTTCTCCCTATGCAAAGCGGAGTGCTATTTAGCAAAGCCAATGTCAGAAGAGCGACCAACCATGCCAGGATTCCCTGTGTGAATAACCACATCCACGGACTATGGATTCGTCCACCTAACAATTTATATGGAAAGGTTACACCAATAACGAGGCTGGTTACAACAAAAACTGCTGACGTTACAACATAGGTCATCCAGAAATACTCATTTCTGAGGAAAAAGGACGAAAGAGCCGTGATGATGAACGCGGGGATGGCTACAAACATAGCTGATGTTAGGCGAAGAGAACCAGTCATAAACTACCTCTGACAAGCCTTCCAACGATGAAGGTTTAATGTGGCGGAAAGGGTGAAAGTCCAAACATCGGTACATTGCGCCGCCACATCAAACCGAGTTGAACTAGTTTTAGACAACGTACCTGGCTATATGGGATTTAAAGCAAACAATCAGGTCAAAACCGTCATCAAATCTGCAGCTATGTATTGATTGTACGATGAAAAAAGCCTGTCTGCACAAGCTGGAGATCCGGAATTCGTGTGAATATTATCTGGCATGAGACGAGTGGAAACACGGGTGCAAGCGTGAGATCCGGTATCCAGTAGAAAAGCCGGGTCTGGAAAGTCAGACAGCTGTTAGTGGGCAGCACCCCGGGGGTTGAATGATGCGCTGAAAAAGCAGGGTCTGGCAGCAGCAGGCGCAGCACAGCGTTAACTCAAGGGTTGAATCGGCTGGCTCTGGTTTGGCTTCTGACTCTTCCAGGTTCTCCGGGCATTTCTGTTCGAGCTGTAGGCGCATCGCAAGCAGGCGCTCGCGGCTGCCGGGGGATTTGGCGGAAAAAGCCAGAGCGTAGAACCCGCTTTCGGGGCTGAATACGTTTGGGCGAGCGCGCAGTCCCACTCGTCCGCTGGACGCTTTATTGGGCGTTTTTAACTTCAACGAGAACCGCGTCTTACTGGCACTATTTTCGATAGTGAATTAAGAATGTTTGACTGTTTCGATTAAGGCGAATTCGAAACGCCGTCCCAACCGGCCAGGCGAGCCATCAACCACCAGAAAGCTCCTCCCTTGAGTTTACAGTTGAAACCGTGGGAATGGGCGCAACTGGGCAGGTTCTGGCATTGATCGGGATGGTTGTTGCACCAGGTGGTACACCACGAACAGCCATCGCTTTCGTTGGGGTAATAATTCCCGTCAGGATCGTAACTTTCGATGTCGGCAAAGTCGAAGAGGATTTTGTTGTTAGCGCGCACGTATTCACGGATCTGGTTGTTGCGAAGGTACAGGTCGCCCGTTGGGCCAGTTCCAGCCAGGTGCCCGGTCATGTAAACGAAGTCGATATTGGGGTAATCGGCTTCCAATTGATTCATCAAGCTCAGGTAGGTTTCAATATGCGCCGGGTCAGGCGTGTCAGCCTGGCCACACCACGACCACATCACCACATTGCGGGAGGGGCCGGTGCCGCTGGGGCCATTCAGGTAGGTGCGTGTGCGCGTGGCCCAGGTGGTACGGTCGGGGTTGCCCAAATCACCGGAGGGCATGGTATCGTGCAAAGAAAGCAGGCCGCTTTGGATCGAGCCGTCGGTGGTGAAATTGTACGCCGGGTAAAGGGTGCGCCAGTAGGTAATCCCCGATATCAGCTGGCTGCCGTGGGATGTGTGCCCGTAAGACAGACGCAGCATATTTTGCGCGGCGGCAAGATAGGCCGGGGGAATGCGCGTGATGTCGGTGGTGGTATGGTCAATGATGATGGGGCCAATGGCAGAAGGATCATAATTACTGAACAACAACGGCAAATAGATGTCGCCAGGGGCAGTGAGGGTGGCGCTCGTCTGTCGAGCTGTTGCGCTTAGCAGCACAAGCGCTGCCAATGCCACCCACAGAGATAAGCGTTTCAATTTCGTCATATTCGTCATAGCAAAGCCCTCAACAGGATGAATCGGGATTTGTAGTTGTGTTTGCATTATAGGGGATGTGTTCAGACAACTCAATAGGCATATTCATACTACAAAAATTCCCGTGGACAGCGTAGTACACTGTCAGTCGGTACTATAAGGACGCTACGCTATGAGCCAGGGCGAAACACCCGAAGAGGCGCTGCGCATGATCGAGGATGCCATATTAATGTTTGCTCAGCTTCTTGACGGGTTGCCTTTCCTTCGGTATAATGTTCTTTCGTCAATTGGCTGTTCAAATTGCGAAAGCAGAGATTGTCCATCTTGGGAACGGTGTAAGGCGAATTGGCAAGGCGTGAGGACGGGAAATTCTTGACGCCTGCTTTTTTGTGCGTATTTGCCCAGAGTTGTGATCCAGGAGTAACCTTATGGCGGCTGTAATGCCCAGCAAGTCCTACGCGCGCATGGATGTCAAGCTTGATCTGCCCGATCTGATCGAAGTGCAGCTCGATTCTTTTCAGCGCCTCAAGAAAGATGGTCTGGCTGATCTTTTCCACGAGATTTCCCCCATCGAATCCTATAACAAGGGGATGAAGCTCTTCTTCCCCAGCAAGACGACGGAAAGCACCGATTTCGGTCTCACCTACTGGTTCGGCGAGCCCAAGCACTCCATCGAGGAGTGCGTCGAGCGCGACCTCACCTTCGCCAGCCCGCTGTACGTCTCCGTCTTGCTGGTCGGTCCGGATGTACCCGAGCCGATCAAGCAGGATATCTTCCTGGGCGATTTCCCCGAGATGACCGAGAAGGGCACCTTCATTATCAACGGCACCGAGCGTGTCGTCGTCTCGCAGCTCATCCGCTCGCCGGGCGTCTATTTTGAAGCCCCCGTCGATCGCGCCACCGGTCGCCCGCTCTCCATGGCGAAGCTCATCCCCGACCGCGGCGCCTGGATGGAGTTCGAGACGCGCAAGAGCGATTACATCACCCTGCGCTTCAACCGCAAGCGCACCGTGCCCATCACCATCTTCCTGCGCGCCCTGGCCGCCGTCTCCGACGGTCTCCCCGATTCGCCGCTCACCCAGGGCACCGACGAGGAGCTGCTCAACCTCTTCGGCGATGTGGATAACAACCCCGACCGCATGTTCATCGCCTCCACGCTCTACCAGGAGCCGGAGTGGGATATCTCCAGCGGCATCAGCATCGCCGAGGCGGCCCTGCTCGAGTTCTTCAAGCGCATGCGCCCGGGCGACCCTGCCACGCTGGATAACGCCCGCGAGTTCCTGGAAGAGCAGCTCTTCGACCAGCGCCATTATGACCTGGAGCGGGTGGGGCGCTACAAGCTCAACCAGAAGCTGGACCTGCAAGAGAAGGTGCCCATCGCGCACCACACCGTCACCAAGTGGGACGTGATCTACCTGGTGCGGCGCATGATCCAGATCAACAACCTTGTCCAGCCGCCGGATGACATCGACCACCTGGGCAACCGCCGCGCCAAGACGGTCGGCGAGCTGATCCAGAACAAGCTGCGCATCGGCTTGCGCCGCATGGAGCGCGTCATCAAGGAGCGCATGTCGATCCGTGACCAGGACCAGATTTCCCCCATCACGCTGATCAACATCCGCCCGGTGGTGGCCGCCCTGCGCGAGTTCTTCGGCTCCAGCCAGCTCTCCCAGTTCATGGACCAGACCAACCCGCTGGCAGAGCTGCGCCACAAGCGCACCCTCTCGGCTTTAGGTCCGGGCGGTCTGCGCCGCGAGCGCGCCGGCTTCGACGTGCGCGATGTCCACCACTCGCACTACGGGCGCATCTGCCCCATCGAGACGCCGGAAGGTCCCAACATCGGCTTGATCGGTCGTTTGGCGTCCTTTGCCCGCGTCAACGAGTACGGCTTTATCGAGACGCCCTATCGCAAGGTGCGCAAGGTATTGCCCGCCTCCGATCCCCGCCTGGTGGGCTGCGCCCTGCGCCTGGATGTGAAGAACCCCAAGAACGGCGAGGTGATCGCCAAAGCCGGCGAGCGCGTCAGCGAAAAGCTGGCTGCCTCGCTGCGCAAGCTGGACCTCCCCGAAGTGGCGGTGGTGCCCTTCGTCACCGATGAGATGGAGTACCTCTCCGCCGATCGTGAAGATCGCTACGTCATCGCCCAGGCGAACGCGCCGCTCACCGAGCACCATGAATTTGTGCGCAGCCGCATCTCTTCCCGCCACCACTCGACGTTCATCTTCTCCGAGCAGACCAACATCGATTACATGGATGTGGCGCCGCACCAGATCGTTGGCATCAGCGCCGCCCTCATCCCCTTCCTGGAGCACGACGACGCCAACCGCGCCTTGATGGGCTCCAACATGCAAGCGCAGGCGGTGCCGCTCTTGCGCCCGGATATCCCCCAGGTATCTACCGGTATGGAGTACCAGGCGGCGCTGCGATTCGGGGCAGGTCGTCATCGCTGAAGAAGATGGCGAGGTCGTCTCGGTCACCGGCAAGAACATCGTCCTGCGCACAGCCAATGGCAAAGAGCGCAGCTACTCCCTGCGCAAGTACCACCGCTCCAACCAGAGCACCTGCATCGACCAGCGCCCTGCTGTCGAGAAGGGTCAGATCGTGCACAAGGGGCATGTCATCGCCGACTCCTCGTCAACCGAGAACGGTCAGCTTGCCCTGGGGCAGAATGTGAACGTGGCTTTCATCTCCTGGGAGGGCGGCAACTTCGAAGACGCCATCCTGATCTCCGAGCGCCTGGTGCAGGCGGATGCCTTCACCTCGGTGCACATCGAGAAATACGAGGTCGAAGTCGCGCGATACCCGCCTGGGTCCCGAAGAGATCACCCGCGATATCCCCAACGTGGGTGAAGAAGCCATCAAAGACCTGGACGAGCGCGGCATCATCCGCATCGGCGCAGAGGTGGGTCCCAACGATATCCTGGTGGGCAAGATCTCGCCCAAAGGCGAGAAAGAGCTGACCCCCGAAGAGCGCCTGCTGCGCGCCATCTTCGGCGAGAAGTCGCGCGATGTGAAAGATACCTCGCTGCGCATGCCGCATGGCGAGCGCGGCAAGGTGGTGGAGGTCAAGGTCTTCACCCGTGAAGACAACGCCGATCTATCCGCCGGTGTGGATATGATGGTGCGCGTCTCGGTCGCCCAGCGCCGCAAGATCACCGCCGGCGATAAAATGGCTGGGCGGCATGGCAACAAGGGCGTTGTCTCCAAGGTTGTGCCCGTCGAGGATATGCCCTTCCTCGAAGATGGCAGCCCGGTGGACATCATCCTCAACCCGCTGGGCGTGCCCGGGCGTATGAACATCGGTCAGGTCCTGGAAACGCACCTCGGCTGGGCAGCCAGCCGCCTGGGCTTCCGCGCCGTCTCGCCTGTCTTCGACGGCGCCAAAGAATCCGAGATCGAAGCCGAGCTGGCGCGCGCCTGGATGATCGAGCGCGCCTGGAAGCACGCCGTCGATACCGCCTGGGACTGGATCAACGAGCAGGATGTCGACCCGCAGGCGATCGAGGATGATGATGAAGTCCGCCGCCTGTATCTCGAGAGCTGGCTGGGCGACCTCGGTTACGATGTCTACCTGCTGATCTCCGACCTCAATTACGCCCGCCATTCGGTGATGCGTGAGTGGCTGCGCGACAGGGGCTACGACCCGGATAGCATGCTGGACTTCAGCTCCGACGGCGAGCGCATCGGCTCGCTGCCCTCCGCGGATATGGACCACAACGCCGTGGATGCCTGCCTGCGCATCTGGATGGAGGATATGGAAGAAGACGTCGCCGGCGTCGATTACGAGACGCTGCGCGTAAAAGCCAACGAGGTGATGCTGCGCGAAAGCAAGCCCACGCCCATTCTCGGCAAGCAGACGCTGATGGACGGCAAGACCGGCGATGCTTACGACCAGCCCGTGACCGTGGGCGTGATGACCATGCTCAAGCTCCACCACCTGGTGGAAGACAAGGTGCATGCCCGCTCTACCGGTCCCTACAGCCTGGTTTCGCAGCAGCCGCTGGGTGGCAAGGCGCAGTTCGGCGGTCAGCGCTTCGGCGAGATGGAAGTTTGGGCGCTGGAAGCCTACGGCGCCGCTTACACCCTGCAGGAGATGCTCACCGTCAAGTCCGACGATGTCCAGGGACGCGTCAAGACCTACGAAGCCATCGTCAAGGGCGAGCCGATCGAGGAGCCCAGCATCCCGGCTTCCTTCCGGGTGCTGGTGAAAGAGCTGCAGAGCCTCGGTCTGGCGGTTGAAGCCGTGACAGATGCCGGAGAGCTCATCAAGTTCGGTAAAGATGAGGAGCGCGCCCGCCCGCCGAGACTCAATACCGGTTTGTTGGGCTTGGGTGAAGATTTTTAACTTGACGGTCAATTTTTGGCGTGGTAAAATCGTCATTCGCTGCCCATTCACTCTTTAGGGTTGTCTTTCAGGGCGTTTAATGGATATATCGGAGAGGCCATCAGGGTTCAAGATGGCCTCCCTTAATGGATAATAAGTAAAGTGTTCGTGGAGGCAAAGTGCCAACAACTAATCAGCTGGTTCGAAAAGGTCGTAAGTACAAGAAGGTGAAGAGCAAGGCGCCTGCGTTGCTCTATACCCTGAACACGATGGACCAATCGCGCATCCGCCAGGAAAAGGGCGCCCCCCAGAAGCGGGGTGTGTGCACCGTGGTACGCACGATGACGCCCAAAAAGCCGAACTCCGCCCTGCGCAAGATCGCCCGCGTGCGCCTCACCAATGGCATCGAGGTGACCGCCTACATTCCCGGCGAAGGGCATACGCTGCAGGAGCACTCGGTGGTCCTCGTGCGCGGAGGGCGTGTCAAAGACCTTCCGGGCGTGCGCTATCACATCGTCCGGGGCACGCTGGATACCGGCGGTGTGAATAGCCGCAAGCAGAGTCGCTCGAAGTACGGCGCCAAGCGACCTAAAGCCAAATAAGAAGAATTGAAAATCGCCGGATTATCTGGTTCTCACCGGCGATTTTTGTGGGATTGCACGGAGTTTGTCGCAATAAGACGCGTTATTTGGATTGAGATGGAGAGATCGTATGCCTCGACGTTATAGACCAGAAAAAAGAGAAATGCCCGCCGATCCGCGCTTCGCCAGCGTGCAGGTTCAAGCCTTCATCAACCGCATGATGAAAAGCGGCAAGAAGAGCACTGCAACCCGGGTGATGTACGATGCGATGGACATGATTGAGGATAAGACCAAGCGCAACTCGCTGGAGGTTTTCGAGCAGGCGATGAAGAACGTGGCGCCCGTTATGGAGGTCAAGCCGCGCCGTGTGGGCGGCGCAACCTACCAGGTGCCCATGGAAGTGCCTTCCGACCGCCGGATCGCCCTGGCTTCGCGCTGGATCCTGCAGTCTGCTACATCCCGTTCCGGCAGATCCTTCTCTGAGAAGCTCGCCGCTGAGCTGATGGATGCCGCCAACAACACCGGTTCATCCATCCGCAAGCGCGAAGAAACGCACAAGATGGCTGAAGCCAACCGCGCCTTCTCTCACTACCGGATGTAGATGGAGTCGTTGAGGGTTTAACAGATCTTTCTGTCGTCTCGCTTACAAGCTCGACAAGCTCTCACTCTCCTCGCCCAAGCAGTTATCCTATGCCTCGCCAACATCCACTGGAACGCTACCGCAATATTGGCATCATTGCCCACATCGACGCCGGTAAAACGACGACTACCGAGCGTATCTTGTTCTATACCGGTAAGACTTACCGGCTTGGCTCGGTGGACGATGGCACCACAGTGACCGACTGGATGGAGCAGGAGCGCGAGCGCGGCATTACCATCGTCTCCGCGGCGGTCTCCGCTGAGTGGAAGGGCTTCCAGATCAACATCATCGACACCCCCGGGCACATCGACTTTACAGCCGAAGTGCAGCGCTCGCTGCGCGTCCTGGATGGCGGTGTGGTGATCTTCGATGCCGTTCAGGGCGTTGAGCCGCAAAGCGAGACGGTCTGGCGCCAGGCGGACCGCTATGGCGTTCCCCGCATTTGCTTTGTCAATAAAATGGACCGCATTGGGGCGTCTTTCGAGCGCTCCGTCGAGATGATCCGCCAGCGCCTGGGCGCCAATCCGGTGCCCGTGCAGATGCCGGTGGGGAGCGAATCCTCTTTTGCCGGCGTTGTGGACCTGATGACCCAGAAAACCATCCTGTGGGAAGAAGATCTGGGCAAGGAGGCGGTAGAAACCGCCATTCCCGAAGATTTACGCGAGCAGGCAGCTTTCATGCGCGAGCAGATGGTGGAGCGCATCGCAGAGACAGATGAAGACCTGACCTTGAAATACCTGGAAGGCAGCGAGATCTCCACCGAAGAGCTGAAAGCTGCTATGCGCCGGGCGGTCATCAGCGGGGCTGCCACGCCGGTATTCTGCGGCAGCTCGCTGCGCAACAAAGGCGTCCAGCCGCTTCTGGATGGCATAATCGATTATCTTCCCTCGCCATCGGATATCCCCCCCGTCAAAGGCACCCACCCTCACACCGGCGATGAGATCGAGCGCCCCGCGCAAGATGACGCCCCCCTGAGCGCCCTGGTATTCAAGATCGTAACCGATCCTTACGTCGGTCGCCTGGCATATATCCGCGTCTATTCCGGCAAGCTCTCGCAGAGCGCCATGGTGTACAACTCCACCAAGGAGCAGCGCGAGCGCATCGGTCGTCTGCTGCGCATGTACGCCGACCGGCGCGAAGATATCACCGAGATCTTTGCCGGCGATATCGGCGCTGTGCTGGGGCTGAAAAATTCCTTCACCGGCGATACTCTGAGCGATGCTTCCAGCACCGTGATCCTGGAAAACATCTCCTTCCCGGAGCCGGTCATCTCCGTCGCCATCGAGCCGAAGACCACCGCCGATCAGGATAAGATGGGCGAAGCCTTGCGCAAGCTCTCCGAGGAAGACCCCACCTTCCGCGTGCGCGGGGATGAGGAGACCGGGCAGACCATCATCTCTGGCATGGGCGAGCTGCACCTGGAAGTGCTGGTTGACCGCATGTTGCGCGAGTTCCGCGTGCAGGCGCGGGTTGGCAAGCCCCAGGTCGCCTATCGCGAGTTCGATCACCCGCCCCGTCGAGCGCGCCGAGATGCGCTATGTCAAGCAGACCGGGGGCCGCGGCCAGTATGGTCACGTTATCCTCGGCATGCAGGTCGGCGAGCCGGGCTCGGGCATCCAGTTTAGCAACAATATTATCGGCGGCGTAATCCCCAAAGAGTATATCGGCGCCATTGAAAAAGGCGTGCGCGAGGCGGCAGAGGGCGGCGTAATCGGCGGCTACCCGGTTACCGATATCGCTGTCAGCCTGTACGACGGCTCTTACCACGAAGTGGACTCCAACGAGATGGCGTTCAAGATGGCGGCTTCGATGGCATTCAAAGAAGGCGTGCAAAAAGGCGCCCCGGTCATCCAGGAGCCGGTCATGAAGGTGGAAGTTGTTGCCCCCGAAGAGTTTTTGGGTGATATAATTTCCCAGCTTAACGCCAGGCGGGGTGAGATCCAGGGCATGGAAGTGCGCCCTGGAAATGCCCAGGCAGTGAAAGGCATGGTCCCCCTGGCAGAAATGTTCGGATACGCTACCGATCTTCGCTCCGCTACCCAGGGACGTGGTGTCTTCACCATGGAGTTCGATCATTACGCCCGAGTCTCAGAAAGTGTTGCCCGGGCGATTATTGGCGGCTGATCATCAGTCGCGATGGATTGTTGGATAAGTCATTGAAGAAGGAGATTAGCACTCATGGCCAAGCAGAAATTTGAGCGGACGAAGCCGCACATGAACGTAGGGACGATTGGTCATATTGACCATGGGAAGACGACGTTGACGGCGGCGATCACGAAGTATTGCGAGTTGTATGGGGCAGGCGTCGTACCGGTCGTTCGACTCGATCGACAACGCCCCGGAAGAGAAAGCGCGCGGCATCACGATCAACATTGCGCACGTCGAGTACGAGACGGCGAAGCGGCACTATGCGCACGTGGACATGCCTGGGCACCGGGACTACATCAAGAACATGATCACGGGAGCGGCGCAGGTGGATGGTGCGATCCTGGTGGTGGCGGCGCCGGAAGGACCGATGCCGCAGACGCGGGAGCACGTGCTGCTGGCGCGGCAGGTGGAAGTGCCGGCGATCGTGGTGTACCTGAACAAAGTGGACATGATGGACGACCCGGAGCTGCTGGAGCTGGTGGAGCTGGAGCTGCGGGAGCTGCTGAACGAGTACGAATTCCCTGGGGATTCGACGCCGATCGTGCGCGGCAGTGCGTTGGCAGCGCTGGAGTGCACGAGCAAGGATCCGAATGCGCCGGAGTACGCCAGCATCAAAGAGCTGCTGCGGGTGGTGGACGAGTACATTCCGGAGCCGGTGCGCGACGTAGACAAGCCGTTCATGATGCCGGTCGAAGACGTGTTCTCGATCAAGGGGCGCGGCACGGTGGTGACGGGGCGAGCGGAGCGCGGGCGGATCAAGGTGAGCGAGCCGGTGGAGCTGGTGGGCTTGCGCGAGAAGAGCATGAACTCGGTGGTGACGGGCGTGGAGATGTTCCACAAGTCGATGGATGAAGGCATGGCAGGCGACAACATCGGTCTGCTGCTGCGCGGCATCGAGCGCACGGACGTGGAGCGGGGCATGGTGATCGCCAAGCCGAAGAGCATCACGCCGCACAAGAAGTTCATGAGCGAAGTGTACGTGCTGAGGAAGGAAGAAGGCGGGCGGCACAAAGCCTTCTTCACGGGGTACCGGCCGCAGTTCTACATCCGCACGATGGACGTGACGGGGAACATCAGGCTGCCGGAAGGCGTCGAGATGGTGATGCCGGGCGACAGCGTGAACCTGGAAGTGGAGCTGATCGTGCCGGTAGCGCTGGAGCAGGGGTCGAAGTTTGCGATCCGAGAAGGTGGTCTGACGGTTGGCGCCGGCGTGATCACGAAGATCCTGGATTAGGTGTATTAAATGGCAAAGCAAAAAATCCGTATCCGTCTGAAAGCATACGATCACCGTGTTCTCGACCAATCCGCGAAGCGCATTGTAGAGACAGCCGAGCGAACTGGTGCGCGAGTAGTTGGTCCTGTACCCTTGCCAACTCGCATAGAAAGGTTTACAATTCGTCGCTCGACTTTTATCGACAAGGATTCCCACGAGCATTTCGAAATCCGGACGCATAACCGGTTGATCGATGTCTTGGATCCTGATTCGAAGACCATCGATATGTTGATGCGCCTGAACCTCCCGGCAGGCGTGGACATTGAAATCAAAATATAGTTAATCATTTGGCATCCAGGCGCCTCAGAGAGAATTTCGTTCAGGCGCCTGGCGCTTGCCAGGTTTTGAACAGGCTACGCAAGAACGTGCCTGCTCGCGGACGCACACACACTGTTGTTTCGCGGCAGGGCGGCTGACTGCGCAGCGCTCAGGGATGATGCAGCCAAGCCCGGCTGACAGTCCCGTAAAATTGTTGAACAGGAGAAAATTGAGATGTTGCAAGGGCTGATTGGCAAGAAAGTCGGCATGACCCAGATTTTCGATGATACCGGTCTGGCTATTCCGGTCACTCTGATCGAAACTGGGCCTTGCTATGTTACCCAGGTGCGCACCCGCGATCAAGATGGTTACTCTGCGGTACAACTGGGTTATGAAGAAGCAAAGCCGAAGCGCCTGACTGGCGGACAATTGGGGCATTTGAAGCGCAACAACCTTCCTCCGTTGCGCTTTTTGCGCGAGTTTCGGGAAAAGAATCCGGAAGTGGCAGAGGGCAGTAAGATCTCTGTTGGCGATGTCTTCTCAGTAGGTGATACCGTGGATGTTGTCGGTGTCAGCAAGGGGAAGGGCTTTGCCGGTGCCGTCAAGCGCTATCATTTCCGCGGGGGTCCCAAAACCCATGGTCAGTCGGACCGGCAGCGCGCTCCCGGTTCACGCGGCTCGGGCACTACGCCCGGGCGCGTGTACAAGGGTGCGCGCGGTCCGGGTCACATGGGTCATGAGCAGGTTACCGTTCAGAATCTCAACGTGGTACTGGTTGACGGCGAGCGCAATCTGCTGGCCGTGCGCGGCGCCATCCCTGGTCCCAAGGGCGGCGTTGTGATGATCAAAAAAGCGCGGAAACTTTAGCCGACAGGTGAAGGTTGGAGTGGTGCAATTATGGAAGTAGATGTTCTCAACATGGAAGGCCAGAAAGTGCGTACGGTAGAATTACCGGCTCGCATCTTCGAGGCGCCGATTAATGTAGATCTGATGCACCAGGCGTATCAGCGCCAGATGGCGAATGCCCGCCTGGGAACGCATAAAACCAAGCGCCGCGGCGAGGTTGCTGGCGGTGGTCGCAAGCCGTGGAAACAAAAAGGCACCGGCCGCGCTCGCCAGGGCTCTACCCGTGCCGCCGCATTGGGTCGGCGGCGGCAAAGTCCATACCCCGCAGCCGCGTGATTACAGCCAGGCAATGCCGCGCAAGATGCGCCGCGCTGCCCTGCGCTCGGCGTTATCGGTAAAGGCAAAAGGCAGTGATATTGTTGTGCTCGACCAGCTCGCCGTTGAAGAGCCGAAGACCCGGATCATGGCAAACGCCTTGAATACCCTGGTCGGCGACGCCAGCGCTTTGATCCTGATCCCCGAGAAGACGGCTGACTATGAAAAAGTCATCCGCTCTGCCAATAACCTGCCCGATACCAAAACATTGCTCGCCAGCTACCTGAGCATCCGTGATCTCCTCGGATACCAGAAAATCGTTCTGCCGCTCGAAGCGCTGGATGTGCTGGTTTCTTACCTGGGCTAGGAAGGGAGGACGAGATGACAACGATTTATAACGTGCTTCGCCGTCCGATCGTTACGGAAAAAACCAACTATATGAACGAGAAGCTTCACAAGTACACGTTCGAGGTCGCGCTCGACGCGAATAAGACCCTGGTGAAGGATGCCATTGAAACCATTTTTGATGTTGACGTGGTCAATGTCAATATGATCAATGTCCCCGCCCGGCGCACCCGGCGTGCCCGCAGCCGGCGGGTCATGGTGCGGCGTGGGGCTTATAAGAAGGCGATCATTACCCTGGCGCCTAACGATACGATCGATATCTTTGAAGGGGTGAAGTGATGGGAGTAAAGAAGTACAAACCCACGACCCCTGGTCAAAGGGGAATGACGGGGTACACGTTCGAAGAAATTACCAAGTCGACCCCGGAAAGCTCATTGCTCCTGCCGCTGCGCAAGCGCGGTGGAAGAAACCTGTATGGCAAAATAACCGTCCGCCACCAGGGCGGCGGCAATCGCCAGCACATCCGTATTGTGGATTACAAGCGGGATAAGCGTGGCATCCCGGCAAAAGTTGCCGCTATCGAGTACGATCCCAATCGCTCGGCGCGCCTCGCCCTGCTGCACTATGTAGACGGCGAGAAGCGCTACATCGTCGCACCACTGGATCTGCGCGTCGGCGATACCGTCCTGTCAGGCAATACGGCAGAGATCCGCCCCGGGAACAGCCTGCCCATTGCCAACATACCGGTCGGCACCCTGGTGCACAATATCGAGCTCAAGGT
This sequence comes from uncultured Chloroflexia bacterium, assembly GCA_963702535.1. Taxonomy (GTDB): domain Bacteria; phylum Chloroflexota; class Anaerolineae; order Anaerolineales; family UBA4823; genus CAVPDG01. The sequence continues at coordinate 614,010 of CAVPDG010000004.1, forward strand.
CGGACGCGGCGGGCAGTTGGTGCGCGCCGCCGGCACTGCAGCTCAACTGCTGGCAAAAGAGGGCGATTTTGCGCAGATCCGCATGCCATCCGGCGAGGTGCGCATGGTTCGCCAGGAGTGCTTTGCCACCATCGGCCAGGTGGGCAATGTTGAGCACGGCAATATCAAGCTCGGCAAGGCGGGTCGCAAGCGCCATCTCGGCATCCGTCCCACGGTGCGCGGCTCGGCAATGTCCCCGCGTGACCATCCGCATGGCGGCGGCGAGGGTCGCCAGCCCATCGGTATGGCTGGACCGAAAAGCCCGTGGGGAAAACCCACCCTTGGTTATAAGACTCGGCGCAACAAGAAGACCGATCAATATATCGTGCGCCGGCGTGGGAAGAAGCGCTAGTCCTGCGGGACGATGGCCTGAGAGTTAAAGTAGCTCTATTCATTGAGCTGGAGAAGGTAACTATGGGACGATCGTTGAAAAAAGGACCCTATGTGGATCCGAAGTTGCTCAAGAAAGTCGAAGTCATGAACGAGCGGGGCGAAAAGAAAGTGCTGCGCACCTGGAGCCGAGCCAGCACCATCTTCCCGCAGATGGTGGGTCATACCATCGCTGTTCATGATGGCCGGCGGCACGTGCCGATCTATATCACGGAGAACATGGTCGGGCACAAGCTGGGTGAGTTTGCACCTACCCGTACTTTCCGCGGGCACCTGGCTGAGAAGAAGGTGAAGAAAGGTTAAGCGTTATGGAAACCGACATTCGTGCTCATACGAGCTATGTTCCTCACTCAGCGCAGAAAGTGCGCAACGTTATCGACCTTGTGCGCGGCAAGCCGGTCCAGGAAGCGTTGACGATACTGAAGTTCACCAACAAGGCGGCTGCTGATCCGATCTACAAAGTGGTTGCGTCTGCCATGGCGAACGCTGAAGAAAATTTTGGCGTCAGCCGGGATGACCTGGTTGTTTACCGCATCTACGCTAACGAAGCGCCCACCCGTAAGTGGCGCCGTTTCGGAGCGCGCGGACGTTTCAAGCCCTGGCTGCGCCGCTCCAGCCACATCACGGTTGTCTTACGCGAGCAATCATAAAGCCTGGTGAGCTGTAAGGAGATATTATGGGTCGAAAAGTCCATCCGATTGGTTTTCGGTTGAAAATCAACAAGACCTGGGAAGGTCGCTGGTACGCTGAGCGCGAGGATTATGTCAATCAGCTTCACCAGGATTTCGAATTGCGCCGTTTGGTGCGGGCAGAAGCAGAGAAAGCGGGCGTCTCGCGGATCGAGATCGAGCGTTTTCCCGGCAAAGTGAAAGTGGTTGTGCACACAGCCAAGCCCGGAATCCTCATCGGTCGCAAGGGTGATAACGTCAAGAAAATCCGCACCAAGCTGGAAGCGGTGGTCGGCAAGAAGATCGACCTTGAGATCAAGGAGATCAAGTCACCGGACCTGGATGCATTCCTGGTGGCGAACAACATCGCCGAGCAGCTCGTGCGCCGTATCAGCTACCAGCGGGCGATGAAGCGCGCCATCCAGCAGGCTATCCGCCAGGGAGCGCTGGGTATCCGCGTTGAGGTATCGGGGCGCTTGAGTGGCGCTGAAATGGCTCGCACCATCAACATGCGTGAGGGCCAGGTGCCGCGCCAGACGCTGCGCGCCGATATCGACTTTGCCAAGTCTAATGCCCTGACCACTTACGGGCAGATCGGCGTGAAGGTATGGATTTATCGAGGCATTGCCTTGCCCGAGGTAGAAGAGAAAGTCCAGGCTACCGAAGGCGTTTACGTGAGTGAATAATGGGTGATCCGTGATCGACCCGCAAGCCAACCCCGTCGTTCGACGGAGAAGGTCTTGCCGGGGCTTGGTCACGCAGAACCGGTAATTATCAGGAACGAGGTTGTCATTATGTTGATGCCAAAGCGTGTAAAGTGGCGCAAGCAGATGCGCGGGCGAATGAAAGGCAAAGCGACGCGCTGGCGCGGAAGTGACCTTCGGCGATTTTGGGCTGGAGGCATTGGAGCCGGGTTGGGTAACCGCCCGCCAGATCGAAGCCGCCCGCCGCACCATCGTCCGCACCCTGCGCCGCCGTGGAAAAGTCTGGATCCGGATCTTTCCGGACAAACCCGTCACCCGGAAGCCTGCCGAAACCCGTATGGGTAAGGGCAAGGGTAACGTGGAGTTCTGGGTGGCGGTAGTCAAGCCAGGCAGGATTATGTTTGAAGTGGGCGGCGGTTTGCCGGAAGATGTAGCCCATGAAGCCCTGCGCCTCGCCCAGTATAAATTCTCGATTAAGACCAAGATCGTCGGTAGGTACGATCAGACCGGAGGTGAAGGATGAAGACGTCTGAGATCCGCAACCTCACGACTGACCAGCTGCAGGCGCGCTTGAATGATGCCCGCGAAGAGTTGATGAACCTGCGCTTTCAACTGGCGAGCGGCGGTCTGACCGATTACACGCGGTTGCGCTATACTCGCCGCGATATTGCCCGCCTGGAGACCATCCTGAATGAGCGCGAAGGGTCGGCTGCAAAGGAAGGTGAAGCATGAACACTCGCCGCCGGATAACCGGAGTGGTCACCAGTAATAAGATGGATAAGACGGTGGTCGTAGAGATCTCACGGACGTACCGCCACCGCCTGTATAAAAAGGTTGTCAGCAAGCGCAAGCATGTCATGGCGCACGATGAGCTCGGCTGCCAGATCGGCGACCAGGTGGAGATCGTTGAGAGCCAGCCTATCTCGCGCCACAAGCGCTGGGTGGTTGGGCAGATCATCCGTAGAGATGTAGCCGCCGGCGAGCCGGAGCTGGAGGCAGTGGCATGATCCAGCAAGAGACGCGTTTGAAGGTGGCAGATAACACCGGCGCGCGTGAGCTGCTGGTGATCCACGTAATGGGCGGCTCGCGCCGCCATTACGGACGGGTTGGTGATATTGTGGTCGCCACGGTGAAGTCATCTGCTCCGCAGGGCTCGGTTAAGAAGAGTGAGATTGTGAAAGCCGTGATTGTCCGCTGCGCAAAAGAGTGGCGCCGTGACGATGGCTCTTACATCCGCTTTGATGATAATGCCGCTGTTATCCTGGATGCGGATGGACCTAATCCCAAGGGCACCCGGATCTTCGGACCGGTGGCGCGTGAGCTCCGTGAAAAGGGCTTCATGAAAATTGTCTCGCTGGCTCCAGAAGTCCTCTAGCGCCAGTGCGACCAGGAGCGAGAACTGTGAAAGCTAAAATCAAAAAGGGTGACACTGTTGAAGTAATCAGCGGTGCTCTTCTGGATAAAGGTAAGCGTGGTGAAGTTATTAAAGTGGATCCGGACGAGAACAAGGTGGTTGTCCAGGGCGTGAACATCCGCAAGAAGCATCAGAAGCAGGTGCAGACGAAGGGTCGTACGATGAATCCTGGCATCATCGAATTTGAAGGTCCGATTGATATCTCGAACGTCATGTTGGTTTGTCCGAAATGCAACAAAGCGGTGCGGGTAGGCCTGCAGCGTACCGATGAATCGGTCGTGAGGGTTTGCAAGAACTGCAGCGCGCAGATCGAGGGATGAACCGGCTGGGAGCCTTCGTATGAGCCATGTAATGAAAGAACGCTATCAACAAGAGATTGTGCCCGCGCTGAAGAAGTCGCTTGGCGTGGATAATGTGATGCAGGTGCCGCGCATATCCAAAGTGGTGGTGAACATTGGCGCAGGTGAGGCGTTGGATAACGCTAAAATCCTGGATGCAGCCGTTTCGGATATGACCCTGATCACCGGGCAAAAACCCGTGATCACCAAAGCGCGCAAGAGCATTGCGAATTTTAAGCTGCGTGAAGGCAGGCAAATCGGCGTCAAGGTTACGCTGCGTGGCGACCGCATGTGGGCTTTCCTTGACCGGTTGGTGAATATCGCCTTGCCGCGCGTGCGGGATTTTCGCGGTGTCTCTCCAAATGCCTTCGACGGGCGCGGAAATTACACCTTGGGCTTGCGCGAGCAGCTTGTCTTCCCTGAGATCGAGTACGACAAAATCGACAAGCTGCGCGGTCTTGAGATCAGCATCGTGACAACGGCGCGCAATGACGAGGAAGGCAGAGAGCTCCTCACCCTGCTGGGAATGCCGTTCAAAAAGGAAGGGTAAGCGATGGCAAAAAAATGTATGAGTACGCGTGAAGAGCGGCGAAAATATCCCACGCGGGTGCGTAATCGTTGCAAGATTTGTGGGCGGCCGCGAGGCTACATCCGTCGTTTTGGACTGTGCCGTATTTGTTTCCGTGAGCTGGCGTTGGAAGGCAAAATTCCCGGCGTCGTCAAGTCGTCCTGGTAGCCGGTGGAGGTTTAGATAATGAGCATGACTGATCCTATTGCTGATATGCTGACTCGCATCCGCAATGCGCTGATTGTTGGCCATTCCTCGGTAGCTATGCCGGCTTCGAAGGTTAAAGTTGCCATCGCCAAGATTTTGAAGGAAGAGGGCTATATCAGCTCTTACGAAGTTGTCGATGGCACGATCCCCGCACAGAAGGTGCTGCGCGTGCGGTTGAAGTATGTTGGTGAGCGTCGTGAGCGTACGCCGGTCATTACCGGCTTGGAGCGGGTGAGCCGCCCCGGTCGTCGTGTCTATACAGGCAAACAGGAGATTCCCTGGGTGCTTTCGGGTATGGGGATTGCGATCCTCTCAACCCCCAAGGGCGTGATGACCGGTCAGCGTGCGCGGCAGCTTGGAGTTGGAGGCGAGGTCCTCTGTAAAGTGTGGTAAGGGAGCTCGCGTACTGAGGCAGGCTGTAGGATGTGCTTGCTCCGGTACGAGAGATGATCCGCAGGAGGTAATTACAGTGTCAAGAATTGGTCGTATGCCAGTAACAATACCCGCGGGTGTGAACGTGACGGTGGATGGCTCGCACGTGCACGTCAAAGGACCCAAAGGGGAGATGGAACGCACTTTCCCCGCGGAAGTCCAGATCACGATCGAAGAGGGTGTCATCCATGTCAGTCGCCCTTCCGACGAAGCCTATCACCGTGCTCTGCACGGCATGGCACGCGCGTTGGTCAGCAACATGGTTGTAGGGGTTTACACTGGCTTTGAGAAAGTGTTGGAAGTGAACGGCGTCGGCTACCGCGCCGAAGTAAACGATAAAAAGAACCTGGTGCTTTACGTGGGTTATTCCCATCCGGTGGTCATTGAGCCGCCAGCCGGTATCAGCTTTGAGACGGATACGAAGACCCGCCAGATCAAGGTGCTGGGGTACGATAAAGAGTTGGTTGGGCAGATTGCCGCCAATATTCGCCAGGTCCGCCCGCCGGAGCCTTACAAAGGCAAAGGGATTAAGTACCTGAAAGAGAAAATTCGCCGCAAAGCTGGCAAGGCAGGTAAGGTTTAGTCTATGGCTACAAAAAAAACTCGTTCTTTAGCTAGAGTGCGGCGTCATGAGCGTGTTCGCAAGCACGTCAGCGGTAATCCGCAACGGCCGCGCCTGAATGTCTTTCGCAGCCTGGCTGAGATCTATGCTCAGGTGATTGATGACGAAAGCGGTTTGACGCTGGCGTCTGCATCCAGTATCGATCACGAGCTGCAGGCGAAGATGTCTGGTCTGAAAAAATCAGAGCAGGCGCGCCTGGTGGGACAGACCGTCGCCGAACGCGCCAAGGCAAAGGGTATCATCAAGGTTGTGTTTGACCGCGGCGGTTACCAGTACACTGGGCGTGTCAAAGCGCTGGCTGATGGAGCCCGCCAGGGTGGTCTGGACTTTTAACCAGGTTGGAGAAGAAGATGACGGATTATGTAGAGTTTGAACCCGAACTTGACGAGCGTGTTGTTGAGATCGCTCGCGTTGCAAAAGTAGTCAAAGGTGGTCGCCGATTCTCCTTCCGGGTGACTGTGGTTGCTGGCGATAATCGCGGGAATGTTGGCGTGGGCACCGGTAAGGCAAATGCTGTGCCGGATGCCATGCGCAAAGCTACAGATCATGCCAAGCGCAATATGCACAAGATCCCCGTGATCGGCAGCACGATTCCGCATGAAGTGATTGGGCGCTCTGGCGGCGCTCGCGTCTTGCTCAAGCCCGCCTCGCCCGGCACCGGCGTAATTGCCGGCGGCGGTGTGCGTGCGGTCTTGGAGGCAGCCGGGATTTCAGATATCCTCACCAAATCCCTGGGCAGCAGCAACTTGCTGAATGTTGTCTATGCCACTATGGATGCACTCGACCAGTTGAAATCACCGCAGGTCGTGGCTGCATTGCGCGGCAAATCGCCCAAAGATGTAGCTCCCTTCTGGGAACGGAGGAAGAATGGCTAAGAAAGAGGCTAAGAAAGAGAAGGTGTTGCGCGTAACCCTGGTCAAAAGCGCCATCGGTTACGAATATCACCAGAAGCGTACCCTCCGGGCGCTGGGGCTTCGGCGCATGTTGCAAACGGTAGAGCATGTGGATACGCCCGCTATGCGCGGGATGATAGCGAAAGTTCTCCACCTGGTTGAGGTGGAAGAGGTAGTGTGAGGTATTCGCGAATGCCTTCCGAAGTATGCGGGCATGCGAATGATCTGAGGAATTGATATGAAACTTAACGATCTTAAGCCGAACGATGGTTCCAAAAAACAGCGCAAACGAGTGGGTCGCGGCATTGCTGCCGGGCAGGGTAAGACCGCCGGTCGGGGTACCAAAGGGCAGGGCGCCCGCGCCGGTGGGGGCGTGCGCCTCTACCACCAGGGTGGCAATCTTCCCTTTTACCGCCGCTTGCCGTTCATGCGTGGTAAAGGTTTTACGCCCCTCAGCCGCGTGGAATACAACGAAATCAACCTGGACCAGCTTTCTGCATTTGGCGCGGGAAGTGAGATCAACCCCACCAGCCTTCTGCAAGCCCGCCTGTTACGCAAGCCGGAGAACCCCGTGGCATTGCTGGGGCGTGGCGAGGTCAATGTGCCTCTCAAGGTACGCCTGCACCGGGTGAGCAAGGGCGCCCAGGCAAAAATCGAAGCCGCGGGTGGCAGCGTCGATATCCTGGAATGATACTGTCTGCAGCTATGGACCTGGATTTTTCCGGAGTTGTAGTTGTGTGCATAAGGAGCCGTTGATATGAAGCGATCTGCCTGGCGCTATCTTTGGACATCGCAGGATATTCGCCGGAAGCTGTTAATTACCTTGGCGTTACTGGCAGTCTACCGCTTTGCGGCGCATGTGCCCGTGCCGGGTGTCAATCGTGAAGCGATCGCCAGCATCCTCGCTGGCGGCGGCGCGGGCGGTACTCTCGTCGGCTTGCTGGATCTGCTGTCTGGCGGTACAGTCTCCAACTTCTCTGTTCTGGCTATGGGTGTGTATCCTTACATCACCGCCCAGATCATCCTCCAGCTCCTCGTTCCGATCATCCCGGCGCTGCAAAAGCGCATGGAGGAAGACCCACGCGAGGGGCAGAAATGGATGGAAAAGTGGACCTATATCCTGGCTATTCCCATGGCAGCCTTGCAAGCCATCGGGCAGATCAACATCTTCTCCAGCCTGGCGGGCGGTGCGGAGATCATCAGCGGTTTTGGACTCACCGGTCCCAATTGGCTGCAATCATGGACGATCGTCGTCAGTATGACCGCCGGTACCATGTTTGCCATCTGGCTGGGTGAGCTGATCTCCGAGTTCGGCATCCGCAACCAGGGACTTTCCCTCATCATCTTCTCGGGTATCGTCTCGCAGATCCCCAATAATCTGATCCGCCTGATGGCGGATGAGCAGAACCGCTGGATCTTGCTGATCTTTGTCGTCGTGCTGCTCGTCCTGACAATCTTCGCCATCGTCTTTGTCCAGCAAGGTCGCCGCAACGTCCCCGTGATGTACCCTGGGCGGCGCATGGGAAACCGCATGTCCATGCCGGTCAAGGGCACCCTGCCGTTGATGGTCAACATGGCGGGTATGATCCCCCTGATCTTTGCCAACTCGCTGCTCACCTTCCCGGCGATCCTTGCCAGCTTCTTTGCCAGCTCCAGCACACCCTGGGTTGCAAACCTCTCCGCCTCGATCCAGCGAACCTTCGGCGGCGGCAACTCGGCTTATTACATCCTGTACTTTTTCATGGTAGTCGGCTTTACCTTCTTCTATACCGATGTCTTGTTCGCACAGCAGAACTACGGCGAGAATTTGAAGAAGGTCGGCGCGCAGATCCCGGGCGTCAGCCGGGGCGCGCCAACGCAGAAATACCTGACGAAAGTCCTGCGGCGCATTACCTTGCCCGGCGCTTTGTTCCTCGGCTTGGTGGCTATCCTGCCCTGGCTGGCTGGATTGCTCATTCCCGGCGCGTCGAATAGCAGCGTGCTGCTGATCTCCTCGGCTGGTTTGCTGATCGTGGTCGGCGTTGTGCGTGATACGTTCTTTAATATCCAGGCCGAGCTTAAGTTGCACGGCTACGATGATGCATTGTTGATCCGCTAAGGGAATTGCCAGCGATGCCCATGTACATCGTGCTCCTTGGTCCTCCAGGGGCGGGTAAAGGCACTCAAGCCCAGGTCATCTCAGCCCGGTTGGGTCTGCCGCACATCTCATCTGGAGATATCTTCCGGGAGAACCTGAAGAACCAGACGGAGTTGGGCATCCTGGCTAAGCGATTTATCGATCGCGGCGAGCTTGTCCCGGATGATGTCACCATTGCCATGATCCGCGATCGCCTCTCGCGACCCGATTGCCGGGTGGGCGCCCTGCTGGATGGCTTTCCCCGCACGCCTGCGCAGGCTGAAGCGCTGGCGGGCATCCTGGCGGGATTTGGCGGAGGCGTCGATGCAGTGCCGTACATCAATGTGTCCGAGGCTGTGCTGGTGGAGCGGTTGACAGGCCGGTGGACCTGCCGGGAAGCTGGGCATGTCTTCCATGAGAAGTTCAATCCGCCAAAGGCAGCCGGACGCTGCGACAACGACGGCTCAGAGCTTTACCAGCGTGAAGATGATAAGGCTGAAACTGTCAGCCGGCGTATCCGGGTGTACTTCGAGCAGACGATGCCGTTGATTGAGTACTACCGGCAGAAAGGCGTGCTGCTAGAGATCGACGGTACGCAATCGATCGAACAGGTCAGCGCCGATTTGTTGGCTGCGCTGCCGCAAAGTGCTTGAGCTATGAGCAGTATTCAGCGTAGCATCTACATTAAAAACCCAAAAGAGATCGCTATCCTGCGCGAAGCAGGGCGGATCAATGCCATGGCGTTGGCCGCCGTGCGCGCAGCTATCCAACCTGGTGTTTCAACCGCCGAGCTGGATGCTGTTGCAGCGGAAGTGATCCGCAAATATGGCGCAAAGCCCGCTTTCTTGGGTGTGCCTGGGGCTTACCCCTACCCAGCAACCACCACCATCAGCATCAATGACGAGCTGGTGCATGGCATCCCCGGTAAGCGCCGGCTGAAGGAAGGAGATATCGTCTCTGTGGATTGCGGGACGATATTTGAAGGGTTCGTTGGCGATTCCGCCTTCACCACCGGCGTAGGTGAGATTACTGCCGAGGCGCAGCGCCTGATCGACGTGACAGAACGGTCACTTGCCATCGGCATCGAGCAGCTACGCGCCGGAAACCGGGTTGGCGATGTTGGCGCAGCCATCCAGGCTTACGTCGAAGGGCTCGGTTATCACCTCACCCGTGAGTACACCGGGCACGGCGTGGGTAAAGCAATGTGGGAAGGTCCCCAGGTGCCCAATTATGGCATCGCCGGGCGGGGGACGCCCTTACGAGTTGGGATGACGATTGCCCTGGAACCGATGGTCCTGGTAGGGACGCCGAACACGCGTGTCTTGTCTGACCAGTGGACAGTGGCTTCCGCCGATGGATCGCTGACGGCTCATTGTGAGCATAGCGTGGCGATCACAGAGAATGGTCCGGTCATTTTGACAGCACTATAAAGTGCTGGACGGATGGAACAACAACAGGTATAATTGCAACTTTGGCTGAGCACCCCCACCAGGGGTCCTCTGCCGGGATCGTAAGGAGAAATCATCATGAAAGTGACAGCATCGATCAGAAAGCGCTGTTCAAAGTGCAAAATCGTCAAGCGTAAGGGCATATTGTACGTTATCTGTGAAAATCCGAAACACAAACAACGACAGGGATAAACGCATATGGCACGTATCGAAGGTGTTGATTTACCGCCTAAAAAGCGAGTGGAAGTTGGTCTGACCTATATTTATGGCATAGGTCTGCCGCGCGCTCAAAAAATTCTGGCAGAGACCAGAGTCAATCCGGATACCCGGATCAAAGATCTGACCGATGCCGAGGTTGCCCTGCTGCGCGATTATATTGGGCAGAACTACCAGGTCGAGGGTGACCTGCGGCGAGAAGTCCAGTTAAATATCAAGCGCTTGATCGAGATCGGCAGTTATCGCGGCTTGCGCCACCGGCGCAACCTGCCGGTACGCGGCCAGCGCACGCGCACCAATTCCCGCACCCGTAAAGGTCCCAAGAAGACCGTGGCGGGTCGTGGTCGCCGCCGCGGCGCGAAGAAGAAATAATTCACAGCACCCGCCTGCCGTCAGGATTGGGACCTTCCTCCCTGCGGCTGTCCGGTTGGCTGGCGGTTGTCTGTTGAGTTAAGTGGTTTTTGGATATCGAACGATAAGTGAGGTGTTATGGCTCAAACTGTAAGATCGACGCGAAGGAAAGCAGCTAAGAAGATAAAGCGCACGCTGGCTTCTGGACAGGTACACATCCTGGCGACCTTCAACAATACCATTGTTACCGTTACAGACCCGGGTGGGAATGTGGTTACCTGGGGTAGCGCCGGCTCGGCTGGCTTCAAGGGCTCTCGCAAGAGCACGCCCTTTGCCGCGCGCCTGGCAGCAGAAGAGGCGATCAAGGCTGCCATGGCAATGGGATTGCAGGAAGCCGAGCTCTACGTGAAGGGTCCCGGACCGGGCCGCGAGTCTGCTATTCGCGCGGTCCAGGGTTTGGGATTGAGAATCACTTCAATCTCTGACCTGACCCCTGTGCCGCATAATGGCTGCCGGCCTCCGAAGAAACGCCGCGTCTAAGCACTTTTAGGAAGGATAAGGAATTACCTATGGCAAAGTATCGTGGTCCGGTATGTCGATTATGCCGGCGAGAAGGTGAAAAATTGTTTCTCAAAGGGGAGCGCTGCTTCACTCCGAAATGCGCAGTGGAACGGCGTACGTATGCCCCGGGTCAACATGGCAAGAGCTCTCAATTCCGCCGCAAGCGCGATTCCGACTACAACCGCCAGCTGCGCGCCAAGCAAAAAGCGCGCCGCGTCTACGGGGTGTTGGAGCGCCAGTTCCGGCGATACTATGAAGTTAGCCTCCAGCGCCGTGGCTTAACGGGTTTGAACCTGTTGCAGATCCTTGAGTCGCGCCTGGATAATGTCATCTACCGCCTCGGCTATGCAGATAGCCGTCCGCAAGCGCGCTTGCTGGTCACGCACGGGCACTTTAGCGTCAATGGTCGCCGCACGGATGTGCCATCGATGCTTCTCTCCCCCAACGATGTGGTCAGCGTACGCGAGGAATCTCGCCGGCGTCCTCATTTCCAGGATCTGGCTGCGATTGCCGAGGAACGGACCGTGTCCAACTGGCTTAACCGGGATGTCAAAACGCTTTCTGGCTCGGTACTTCGTCTGCCCGAGCGCGCCGAGATCGACGGCAATTTGAGCGAACAGTTGATCGTGGAATACTACTCACGATAATTCGATGACTGTTCGGAATGTGCAGGCTGCTTTGTGGGTCTGCATTGGACTGACACGGGGATGAGGTGAACCTTGATCGGGTTAAGTAATATGGTCACGCCGAAAATCGAGCGGAAAGCTGAAGCTCGTAATTACGGTAAATTTATCATCAGCCCTCTTGAGCGTGGCTACGGAGTCACGCTGGGCAATGCCTTACGCCGGGTATTGCTTTCCTCTCTGGACGGGGCAGCGGTAACCTCGATCCGGATTGCGGATGTGCAGCACGAGTTCAGCGACATTCCAGGAGTGCGTGAAGACGTCATCCATGTCATGTTGCAGATCAAGCAACTGCGCATGAAGCTGATGGATGTGGATACCGCCCACCTGCACCTGGAGGTGCGGGGAGGCGGCGAGGTGACGGCGGGAGATATTATCGCTCCGCCGGACGTCGAGATCGTCAATCCCGAGCTCTACCTTTTCTCGGTGGACGATGAGAATACGAATCTCGAGATCGAGATGACGGTCGAGCGCGGCAGGGGTTACTCTCCAGCCGATGACCGCATCGGGCGCCTGCCGATCGGCGAGCTTCCCGTAGATGCCATCTACAGCCCGGTTCGCCGGGTGAACTGGGACGTAGGCTACGCGCGTGTGGGTCAGAGCACCAATTACGACCGCCTCGTCCTTGAGATCTGGACCGATGGAACGGTTGGACCGGAAGACGCCCTGAGCACTGCGGCGAAAGTCTTGATCGACCATCTGCGCCACCTGGCCGGCATCAGCGAGGAATCGCTCAAGCTGACCGATGAGCGCACCGAGGAAGGCAGCCGCCTGACCAGTGAGATGATCGAGACTCCCATCGAGAACCTTGACCTTTCTGTGCGTGTTTTCAACTCGTTGAAGCGCACCGGGATCACTACGGTTGGCGAGGTCCTTGAGCTTCTGGAGAAGGGCGACGAAGCCGTCATGTCGATCCGGAATTTTGGTGAGAAAAGCCTGGATGAGCTCCGCCAGAAAATGCGCGAGAAGGGTTACCTCCGGGATGAAGATGAAAGTGAAGCGGAGTAGTTGAGATGCGACATAACGTAGCTGGTTACAAGCTGGGCCGTAAGAAGGACGACCGGGCAGCTTTAAGAAAGAATCTGGTAAAGCAATTGTTCGAGCATGAGCGCCTGCAAACCACCCGCACCAAGGCTTTGGCTGTGCGCGGGCAGGCTGAGCGGCTGATTACCCTCGCCAAGCGCGGCAACAGCGGTGATGAAGCGGCTGTGGTGCATGCTCGCCGCCTGGCAGCCGCTCGCCTCGGTGATGCTGCCGCCGTCAAGAAGCTGTTTGAAGATATCGCTCCACGCTTCGAGAACCGCCCCGGTGGGTATACCCGCATTGTCAAGCTGGGACCTCGCCAGGGTGACTCGGCAGAGATCGTGATCTTGGAGTTGGTGGAAGATTAGTTGTGTGCAGTGTGCGGCAGATTGTAAGCCAGCCTGCTGCTTGAAAGTATGGCACGTTACCAGGTTATACTCGCCTACGACGGCACCCAGTTCCAGGGCTTTCAGCGCCAGTCGCAGAAGCCCACCGTGCAGGGGGCCGTTGAAGACGCCTTACGCCAGATTGGCTGGTCTGGCAGGACGATCCTGGCTTCCGGGCGGACGGACAGCGGGGCGCATGCGCTAGGACAGGTGATCGCTTTCGACCTGGAGTGGGCGCATACGCTGGATGAGTTGCAAGCCGCTCTCAATGCCCACTTGCCCGGGTGCGTTGTCGCCCGCTCGGTGGCTCTCGCGGCGGATGATTTTCATCCACGTTTCAACGCTACCGCACGGTGCTACCGCTACCGGATCTACTGCCAGCCCGAGCGCGATCCATTCCGGGAGCGCTTCGCCTGGCGTTTGTGGCCTGCGCTGGATGTGGATGTGCTGCAGCGCGTTGCCCGGCAGTTCCTGGGCACGCATGATTTTGCAGCCTTCGGCACCCCGCCAAAACCAGGAGGTGCGACGGTGCGCACGGTTTCCCGGGCGGGCTGGTCGCTGGTCGGCGATCGCTTGGGCGTGTGCGAGCTGCTGTTCGATGTGGAGGCAAATGCCTTCCTCTACCGGATGGTGCGCCGCATCGTCTTCATCCAGGTCGCCATCGCGCAGGGCAAGCTGGATGAGGCTCTGCCTGCAGCTCTTCTGGATGCGCTGCCGCAGAAACCGGTTCAGGGTCTGGCGCCAGCGCATGGTTTGACCCTGGTGCAGGTGGTTTACCCCAAGACCGGATGATTTCCGCCGGCGCTTGAGGGATCGAGAGTAATTTGGCAACGATGTTCGTTGGGAATAAATAGAACTGGAGATTGATACGTGGAAAAGACCTACGTTCCAAAAGCGGGTGATATTACTCAGGAGTGGTACCTGGTGGATGCCAGTGGTCAGGTCCTGGGACGGTTAGCCTCAAAAATCGCCGCTGTTTTACTGGGTAAGCATGATCCCCGGTTTACCCCTGGCGTCGATATCGGGAATTACGTGGTGGTCATCAATGCCGAGCGCATTGCGGTAACCGGGAAGAAAATGGAAGAGAAGATGTACTATAGTCACTCTCAGTATCCGGGTGGCTTGAAGACCATCAGCCTGAAGAAACAGTTGGAGACTCACCCCGACCGGGTGTTGAAGAGCGCCGTATGGGGCATGATGCCGCATAACAAGTTCAGCCGGCAGCTGATTAAGAATCTTAAGATTTACGCTGGCCCCGAGCATCCGCATCAGGCGCAGCAGCCAAAGCCGCTGGCGTAAGGAGCAGGGAATGTCTGTACAGTACTACGAAGGAATTGGAAGGCGTAAAGAGAGCTCGGCGCGCGTGCGCATCATGGCCGGCTCGGGCAAGTTCGTTGTCAACGAAAAACCCATCGAAGCGTACTTCACGCGCATGGGCGACCAGCAGACCATCCTGGCTGCGCTCGAGGCTGCCGGTGAGAATCCAGCACAGCTCGATATCACCGTTGTGGTCAACGGCGGCGGTGTCACCGGCCAAACGGATGCAGTCAAGCTCGGCTTGGCGCGTGCGTTGCTGCTGATGAACCCCGACCTGCGCTCCAGCCTGCGGGCTGGCGGTTTCCTCACGCGCGACCCGCGCGTCAAGGAACGCAAGAAGCCCGGGTTGAAACGCGCTCGCAAGGCGCCTACCTACACCAAGCGCTAGTTTTTACCGCTTATTCCTCTTTTTTACAGGGATAGCCCGGAAAATGGGGTTTTTGCCCGGCGCAGCCGGGCAAAAACCCCATTTTCGGTTGTGTGTTATGGAGCAGGATATGAACAATCCGATTACGATTGTGGGTCTTGGTCCCGGTGACCCGGGACTGCTGACGCGCCAGGCGTGGCAGCTTATCAACACGGCGCCCGAGATCTATCTACGCACTCGCCATCACCCGGCGCTTTCCGATTTCCCCGCTGGAATCCGGCTTCATTCGTTCGATCATTTATATGAAAGCGCCAACTCCTTCGAAGCGGTTTACGCAGCAGATCGTCCAGCAAATCCTCGAGCTGGGCAGGCGTCCCCAGGGTGTGGTTTACGCGGTCCCCGGCCATCCCCTGGTCGCCGAGGCGACCGGACCGGAAATTGCCCGGCTGGCTCGCCAGGCAGGCATGCAGGTCAGCATCGTCGAGGGTTTGAGCTTCCTGGAGCCCACTCTCAGCCTGCTCGGGCTGGATCCCTTCCCGCATACCGCCCTGGTCGATGCCTTCGAGCTGGCAACCGCCCATGTCCCGCCCTTCCCTCCCAGCGCTCCCGCCATTATTGCCCAGATCCACTCGCGCGCAATGGCATCGGATGTCAAGCTCACCCTGATGGCGAACTACCCTGACCATCACCCTGTGCAATTGGTGCACGCCGCCGGCGCTCCGCAATCAAAAGTGGAGTCGCTGCGCCTGTACGAGATCGACCGCAGCGATTCCATCGGTTTGCTCACCAGCCTGTATGTCCCAGCCCTGGAAGCGTCTACCTCCTTCGAAGCATTCCAGGAAGTGATCGCCCACCTGCGCGCTCCGGATGGCTGCCCCTGGGACCGCGAGCAGACGCACGCCACGTTACGCCCCCATCTGCTGGAAGAGGCGTATGAAGTTGTCGCTGCGCTGGACGCCGGTGAGCCTGCCGCCATGCGCGAGGAGTTTGGCGATCTGCTCCTGCAGATCGTCCTGCATGCTCAAATTGCCAGCGAGTCTGGCGATTTCAACATGGCGGATATCCTCCAGGGGATTCACGTCAAGATCGTCAACCGCCACCCGCACGTATTTGGCGACCTGCTCTTGAAGGATGTGGACGGCGTATTGCAGAATTGGGAGAAGTTGAAGGCTGCCGAGCGCCTCGCCAATGGCAAAACCGAAGCCAGCTTGCTGGATGGCGTGCCTCTGGCGTTGCCCGCCCTGGCACAGGCAGACCAGTACCAGCGCCGCGCCGCCCGCGTCGGTTTTGATTGGACGGATATCGCCGGGGTGCTTGATAAAGTCCGCGAGGAGATCGCAGAGGTGCGCTCGGCTCCCGACGAGCGCTCGCGCGGCCAGGAGCTGGGCGACCTGTTCTTCGCCCTGGTCAACCTGACGCGCTGGTACGAGCTGGATGCCGAGACGCTCGTCCGCGAGGCGAATGCCCGCTTCCGCTGGCGTTTCTCGCAGATCGAAGCCGCGGCGCGCCGCCAGGGGCGGGCGATCTCCGATCTCACCCTGGATGAAATGGAAGCCCTGTGGCAGGCGGCGAAAGGTGCCGCAGATACGCCCAGCACGGGGCTGATCATCACTGCCAGCGGGCGAAAATGGCAGTGGATACCAGCCGGCCGGCGCTGCTCTCTTTGAGGGCAAGCTCGCCGGCAGTAACGCTCCCCCCCAGCTTTCGAGTCATCTCGCTGAGATTATTATAGAGGCTGAGCGCCGATGCGCGGATGGCATAAGCGGTGATCACCCAAAAGAGCGGTTGGTCGCTCAGCACTTCCCGGCAATCTGCCATCAGGCGCGGGAAAAGATCGAAGAATTCCCACACCTCTCCCTTGGGACCTCGCCCGAACTTGGGCGGATCGAGGATGATGCCATCGTAGCGCACTCCCCGGCGGCTCTCGCGCTGCACGAATTTCAGGGCGTCATCCACAATCCAGCGGATGGGTCGCGTTTCCAGGGCGGATAAAGCCTGGTTCTCGCGTGCCCAGCTCACCGATTTCTTCGAAGCATCCACGTGCGTCACCCTGGCGCCTGCCCTTGCCGCTGCCAGGGACGCCAGTCCCGTGTAGCCGAACAGGTTGAGCACCTGGACCGGGCGGCGCGCTCTCTCGATCAGCTCCGCCATCCAATCCCAATGGCAAGCCTGTTCGGGGAACACGCCCAGGTGCCTGCCGGCTGTCAGCCGGGCGGTGAACTGGATCGCGGCGTAGTGCATTTGCCATTCGGAGGGCATGGAGCGGTTCGCCTGCCAGTGACCGCCGCTTTCCTCCTGCGTGGGCTGGAAGATGGCGTGCGCCTTTCGCCAGGCGTGGTCTTCCAGTGCTGGCGACCAGATCGCTTGCGCCTCCGGTCGCACCAGAAGTTGCGCGCCGTAGCGCTCGAGCTTCAGCCCGTTTCCGCTGTCCACTAATTCGTAGTCGTCCCATGCGGGTTGGGCAAGGATCGTCAATGTCTCAGGCATAGGCTCATCTCTCACTTGCGCAGATGGTAGGGCACATCGATGATCACACGCTGGTAGCCCGTTGTGCGGCGGCGGTAAAGCAGCGCGGTCTTGATCAGCCAGGTTGTCTGGTTATGCAGGACGGCTTGCCACCAGCGCGCCGGCACAAATTCCGGCAAGATAACCGTTGCCAGCTGCCCGTCGTTGTGCTCGCGGTCGGTCTCATCCAGGAAGTCCATCAGGGGTCCCACGATCGACCGGTAGGGCGATGCTTTGACCACCAGGGGGATATCGGGCCACCAGCGCTCCCACTCTTCGCGTACTTTCTCACCCATCCCCGGCTCGAGCTCGATATACACCACGCTGACGTTTTTGGAGATGGCTTGTGCAAAATCGACGGCATCGATCACGCCGCGATGGACGCCGGAAATGGGGATGACCACGCGCGGTGGTGGGAAGGGTTTCAGAGAAGGCGGCAGCCCCTTCAAGCTGAGCTGCTTGCGCACCTGCTGGTAGTGGCGATTGATCCGCCAGAACACGATGACAGATCAACGGAAGCAGCAGGACGATGATCCAGGCGCCGTCCAGGAATTTGCTGTACAGCACTATCGCAAGCGTGATGGCTGTGGTCAGCGCGCCAATCGCGTTCAGAGCCATTTCAAGGTCCAGCCCTGTTCGCGGACACTTGTACCAGTGTACGACCATCCCGGCTTGCGACAGGGTGAACGCCAGGAACACTCCAACTGCAAATAGGGGGATCAGCCCGTGCGTGTCGCCGCGGAAGATCACGATGAGAACGCCCGTGGAAACAGCCAGAAGGATGATGCCGTTGGCGAAGACCAACCGGTCACCAAGGCTGGTAAGCTGGCGAGGCAAGAATCCATCCTGAGCCAGGATAGCCGCCAGGCGCGGGAAAGCCGGCAAAGCTCGTGTTTGCCGCAACCGCCAGGATCAGCATCGTGCTGATCTGGATCAGGTAATAGGCGGGGCTATTGTTCAAAAGCGCCGCGCCAGAGCCGAAAGATGGTTTCCTGCGGGGCAGACACGACCGCCAGAAAACGGGTGAGCCCAATACTTCCCACAAACAGGATGCCCATCAGGATCGCCATGACGATCAGGGTTTTACTTGCATTTCTGGCTTCCGGTGGCTTGAAATAAGGGACGCCGTTGCTGATTGCTTCGATGCCGGTCAAGGCGGTACACCCGGTAGCGAAAGCGTGCAAGACAATGAAAGAAGTCAGTGGGGTGAGCGGAGCAGGTGCGACGGCTGGTAGTGATCCGGGACCCGCTACAACCAGGCGATATGCACCATAAGCCAGCATCGATAGATAGGTAGCCAGGAACAGATAGACCGGTATCGCCATCAACGTGCCGGTTTCGCGCAATCCGCGCAGGTTCGCCAGCGTGATAACCAGGAGCAGGAACAGCGCCAGTGGCACCCGGTAGGGCCATAAAACCGGGAAAGCCGATGCGATGGCTTCCACACCGGCGGTCAGGCTGACCGCGGCAGTGAGCAGGTAATCGATCAACAATGCTGCCGCGGTAATCAACCCTGGCAGGGTGCCCAGGTTCTCGCGGGCGACGATGTATGAGCCGCCGCCAGCCTGGTAGCCGTGAATCGTCTGGTAGTAGGAGATTGCAACGATGATCAGTACGGCTGCAATTGCCAGACCCACGGGCCAGGCGATTGCCAGTCCTGCGCTGCCCGCAATGACCAAACCCAGGTAGATCTCCTGGTTGGCGTAAGCGATTGAGGAGAGCGCATCGGGCGAGAATGCCGCCAGCGCCCGGATCTTGTTCAAGCGCTTCTCAGCCAGGAGCTGGGTGGGTAACGGGCTGCCGATGAGCAGGTGTTTTAAACGGGCAAACATACGGTGCGGAGCTTATCCCCTTTTGACCAGGGCGACGATATAGCCGCCCATCAGGATTGCGTACATGGCTGCCATGATCCAGCCCGCCGGCGTGCCCCACACCGTCACCTGTTGGGTGAGGGCGACGATCACTCCGATGCCATTTGCCAGCAGCATAGCAACCGCCACGCTGCGCCTGCCGCTGGCGCCGGCTGGCACAGCCGCGAGGATGCCGCTGACCGCCCAGGTCAAAAAGCCGAATCCGAACAAAGCCGCCCCATACAGCCTGGCAAATGAAACGCTGTACCAGTACATTTGCGAAGTGCCCTCGGCTTTCAATATCTCGAAGGGGCTCACAACCAGCGGGGCGTACAACGAAAAAGCGATTCCGAAAGCAACGAAAACCAGCGCATTGATGAACAACCATCGATTGAGTGACATAGATCTCCTTGTTGAGAGAGAAGCCAATCAAGCTCTCTTGATGAGCTGTATGACGTACAGCAACACGACCGCGCCGACGATGGCGGCAAGCAGCGTGCCGAAAATACCGCGCGCCGGGATGCCGATGAGCTCGAAGATATACCCGCCGATGATCGCCCCGAGCACGCCGATGACCAGGTTCCCAACCGGTCCGTAGCCGCCCCCCTTCATCAATTTACCTGCCAGCCAACCTGCCAGCAAGCCGATGGCGATAATGAGTACGAAATCCCACATCGGCGCCTTCCTTATACTGGCTCGAAGCGCGCCGTGAAGTGCCGCAGCAGCTCCGGCGCATAGGTGAAGCGGTACCCCCGCACGGCTTTCCGGCGGGCGTTGATCTTTTCGATGGTATCCACCAGGTAATCCAGGTGGCTTTGCGTGTACACGCGGCGCGGCAGCGCCAGCCGAACCAGCTCGAGCTTGGGGTATACCATCTCACCGCTTTGCGCATCGGGATGCGCAAACATCACCGATCCGATCTCAACCGTGCGGATGCCTCCCTCCAGGTAGAGCTCCACCGCCAGCGCCTGCCCGGGGAACTCTGCGTGCGGGATATGCGGGAAAAGCTGCTCCGGCGTCGATATAGACTGCATGCCCTCCCGGCGGTTGGATGATCGGGATGTTCTTTTCCAGCAAGCGCTCGGCTAAATATGCTGTCTGTCCCAGGCGGTAAGCCAGGTATTCTTCATCCAGACCCTCTCTCAATCCTGTTGCTAGTGCATCGAGATCCCTGCCTGCCAGACCGCCGTAGGTTGGGAAACCCTCGCGCAGGATGAGCTCGTTGCACGCTAGCTGGTACAATTTTTCGTCGTTCATCGCCAGGAAGCCGCCGATATTGACAATGGCGTCTTTCTTGGCGCTCATGGTGGCGCCGTCTGCCAGGGCAAAAATTTCGCGGGCAATCTCCAGGGTGGACTTCGAAGCGTACCCGGCCTCGCGCTGCTTGATGAAGTACGCATTTTCAGCGAACCGGCAGGCGTCGATAAAGAACGGCAGCCCGAATTCGTGATAAGTTGCGGCTACCTCGCGGATGTTCTCCAGCGAGACGGGCTGCCCGCCGCCGGCGTTATTGGTGATGGTGATCATGCCGAAGGGGATGTTTTCTCTTGCCCACTTCCCGGATGAAGCTGCGCAGCTTGTGGATATCCAGGTTGCCTTTGAAGGGGTGGCGGTTGGCAGGATCGAAGGCTTCAGCGATCACCAGGTTGGTCGGATGCCTCCCCGGGCGCGGATATTGGCGTCCGTCGTATCGAAATGCATGTTGGAGGGGATGTACTGCCCGGCTTTGACGAACAACGCCGCCAGGATGTTTTCAGCAGCCCGCCCCTGGTGGGTAGGGACGAAATAGCGAAAGCCGAAGATCTCCTGGATTGCCTCTGCCAGGCGGAAATAGGATCGCGCTCCCGCATACAACTCGTCTCCCAGCATGATGGCTGACCATTGGTTCTGGCTCATCGCACCCGTGCCTGAGTCGGTGAGCAGGTCGATAAACACCTCGTCGGCATGGAGTGCAAACAGATTGAACCCGGCTCGCTGCATGGCTTGAAGACGGGCGCCTTTCTCGATCAGGTGGATCGGCTCGACCATCTTGATGCGGAAAGGTTCGGGGGGGTGATGCGCCATATTGTCCTCCAGGAAAATTTTTTACCAGTGTAGCACGCATTTGCCAGGAATCAAGGATGAGAAATCAGCCTTCTAAGTCCTGATGGAGCCCAGCTTATCCTGTGTGTTGTATAATCTTGCGGGTGCATTCCCGGTCGTGCCCGCTGTGGTGGGCATTCGTTGGTTTTGCTCTCTCTGGCGGTGCTTGCCTGGGGCGTCTTGCCTGCCGGGCGGCTCAGCCGGCAGGCCACTTTGAGCCTGCCTTTTGGGGAGGCGGCAGGTGAAATTTATAAAATCCAGTTGAGCTGGCCCACCTGGTTACGCCTGGGCGACTCCGGCGTTGTTCGCCTGGTGGTGGAGCCCGGCGACCAGCCTGGAGATGCCGGCGACAGCCTATGGGTGGAAAGCCGCCTGGAGGCTGACGGGGTTGAGGTTTTCCCTGCCGGCGAGCTCATGGAGCCGCTGCTGCGAGGGCGCCAGGCGATCTTCCACTGGAGTGTGCAACCCGCGCAGCCTGGCGACCGGGAAGTCGTCGTGTGGGTGTATGTGCGTTCCCAATCGCCGCCTGGCGGCGATTCCGGCGGTCAGGCGCTCACGGCGCAGAAAATCGTCATCCCGGCGGTAGGCTTGTTCGGTCTGCAGGGTCAGGTTGTGCGTTTGTTGGGTGGCATCGGGCTGGTGGTTGGTCTTGCGCTCTGCCTGGATAGTTATTTGATGAGGAAATCTAAACGGAAGGAGGCTGGCAGTTCACATGCTTGAGGTTGTGCGCTTTGAGCTGGGTCCGGTGATGACCAATGTCTATCTCATCGCCGATCCCCAATCGGGTGAAGCGGTGGTGATTGATCCGGCTAGTGACGGTGAGGTCATCGTCGCCGCAGCGCAAAAGCGGCGCTGGCGCATCGGCAGCATCTGGTTGACCCACGCCCATTTCGATCACCTGGCTGGCGCGGGCGAAGTCGCCGATCGCCTTAGCCCACCGCCGCCGGTGGCGTTGCATGCCCTGGATTACCCATTATGGCGGATGGAGGGCGGAGCTCCTTTGTTTGGCATGCACATCGACCCGGGTCCTGAGCCAACGGTGTCGCTCGAGCATGGACAGCAGCTCCACCTGGGCAGCAACCTGCTGGAGGTCCGCCACACCCCCGGGCATACGCCCGGTCACGTCGTCTTTTATTGTCCTGCTGCTGGGGTGGCTTTCTGCGGGGATGTGATCTTCCAGATGGGCATTGGTCGCACCGATCTCCCCGGGGGAGATTACGATACGCTGATTCACAGCATCCAGACGCAGATCATGAATCTGCCGGATGAGACGCGCCTGCTCTCAGGGCATGGTCCCGAGACGACGGTAGGGATCGAGCGGCGCATGAATCCGTTTCTATGAAATGAAATGGGGTGGGATTACGGTTGCACCGCAGCCGTAATCCCACCCCATTTTTGCTTGTGCGCTCAGGGTTACTTGGCGTAGTCGATGGCGCGCTTTTCACGGATGACCATCACTTTGATCATCCCGGGATACTGCATGCTTTCCTCGATCTGCTTGGCGATGTCGCGTGCCATCTGGATGGACTCCAGGTCGTCGACTTCCTCCGGCTTGACAAAAATGCGCACCTCACGCCCGGCTTGCAAAGCATAGCTCTGGGTGACTCCCTTGTGTGAGTTGGCAATGTCTTCCAGAGCGCGCACGCGCAGGATATACTGCTCCAGGCTCTCCCGCCGGGCGCCTGGACGTGCGCCGGAGATGGCATCTGCCGCTTCGATGATCGCCGCTTCCACCGATTCCTGGTCCAGCTCGTGGTGGTGTGAGGCGATGGCGTTGACCACTTTGCTGTTCACGCCATAGCGCTTGGCGAACTCAGCGCCAATTTGGGCATGCGTGCCTTCGATGCTGTGGTCCATCGCCTTGCCCAGGTCGTGCAGCAGGGCGGCGGCTTTGGCTACTTCCACGTCGGCGCCCAGCTCGGTGGCGATCATCGCTGCGATTCTGGCTGTCTCCACCGCGTGGTTGAGCTGGTTTTGCCCGTAGGATGTGCGGTATTTCAGCCGTCCGAGCATCTTGATGATTTCCGGGTGCAGCGCGCTCACGCCGGCTTCGTAGGCGGCTTCTTCACCGGCTTCAGCGATGATGCGCTCCACTTCTTTTTGCTCTTGTTTCAGGATTTTTTCGATGTGCGCCGGGTGAATGCGCCCATCGAGCACCAGCTTGGCGAGCGAGCGCTTGGCAATCTCGCGCCGCACCGGATCGAAGCAGGAGATGGTTACAGCTTCCGGCGTGTCGTCCACGATGACGTCGACGCCGGCCGCCTGCTCGAAGGCGTGGATATTGCGCCCGTTGCGCCCGATGATCCGCCCCTTCATCTCGTCCGATGGCAAAGGCACCACCGAGGTGGTCACCTCGGTGACGTGTTCGGAGGAGAGGCGTTGGATGGCGGAGGTGATGATCTCGCGCGCTTTGCGCTCGCCCTCCTCGCGTGCTTCAGCCTCCACCGAGCGGATGATGCGCGCCATATCGTTGCGTGCGTCTTTTTCGACCTCTGCCAGCAGGATGCCACGCGCCTCTTCCAGGCTGAGTTGCGAGATGCGCTGGAGCTCTTCGACCTGTTGCGAGTGCAGCTTATCGATTTCACTCGCCCGTTTGTCCACAAGTCCCTGGCGCTTGTTCAACGCCTGCTCGCGTTTTTCCAGGCGATCGGTGCGCAGGTCCAGCTCTTCGCGCCGTTTCTGCAGCCGGTCTTCTTCGCGGGTCAGCTCGTTGCGGCGCCGTGATACTTCGGTTTCCGCCGCCTGCCGGATTTCCAGCGCCTGGTTCTTGGCTTTGATTTCGATATCGCTGGCTTGTTGCCGGGCTTCATCCAATAGGCGTTGGGTTTGTTCCTGCGCGTCTTCGATCGTGCGCGTCATCATCACTTTCTTGATGTAAAATCCCACGCCAAAGCCCACGACCAGCGCCACCAGCGTGATCAGGAGCCATATAAGGATAGCGTTCATGAGTTTACCTCTTCATATTCTGTATTGGCAGTTTGCGGATCGTCCCCGCTCTGCGTTTCCTGCCAGGTGCGTTGCGCCGCCGGGGCGGAGATGCTGTAGGAAAACCCCCGCCGCGCCAGGAAGGCGATCATTTTTTGGCGGTACTCCTGCCAGGCGTAGTGCCGGTACTTGGATGACTGTTTCAACGCGGCGCGATATGCCATCTCTTCCTCGTCGGTCTGTTCGAGGGCTGTCGCGATCGCTTCGGGGGCGAGTCCCCGCGAGCGCAGCTCGAAAGCCAGCGCTCTGCGGCTGCGCGGCCTGAATTCGCTGCGGTTCTCGATCCAGTTCTGCGCGAATCTTTCATCGTTGACCAATCCGGCGCGATCCAGCCGTCCAAGGACTTCATCAATCACGGGTTCCATCACTTCGTGGCGTTTCAGGTATTGCCTGATCTCGGCGCTGCTACGGTCTCGCTGGTTGAGCAAGCGCAGTGCTTTGGCGTAAGCCGCTTCGACCTCGTCATGGGAGGTCAGCTGGGAAATTTTCTCCTCGCTCAGCTCCTGGCCAACCTGCAGCCATGCCGCCACAATGCGCGCAAGCCCGAAGGCGTACTCCCCGTCCAGGTATACGCTCACCCGGTCTTTGTTCCGTTTCTGGGCTTTGATGGCAGTTATTGTTCTTCCCATGCCACGCCTCGATCGTTCCGGGAGCATAAAAATTAAAAGCCGTGACCCTGCCTACGCTGGCCACGGCTGAACTTCGATATGGATCTCTACCTGTTACAGGAACGAGGCGCTATCGAACAGATATAACCTGTCCGCTTCTGACGGTGTGCAATACTCCTCGCCCATTCCAGAAATGGTTTTGGCGCCGATTCCTATGGTGAAAGCATCCTGCGTTCTTCACTTGGTCAAACCCACCCCACCTCGTTGCAGAAAGTCACTTTATCACCAGGACCCGCCAATCCAATTAAACTGCTGAGATCTGTAATCGATCGTTGATTCACAAGGTTACCGTGGCCGCCGAACATAGAATAAAGAAGATAATGGTTTGCGGCTTATGTCAATTCCCGGCTAGCAACGCGGGTGAGTCATTAATAGCGCTGTTTCCGTTCTCCAGCCAGTGATCGTATGCTGGTTGCCCGCTTGCTAGGATGCTGAAATTTCTCTCCTCGAATGTTAAGGATGGTCAGTCAAAATTGATCTTATTATTATACATGATATCCACATTAACGTAAGAATCTCGATCTGAACTCTGAACTTTGCCTGTGGTTTTTTTCGCTGAAACCGCGCAAAATCACAGTCAAACCTTCATTTTTCTATTCCTGGAGCGCTGAGCGTTTCACGAAACAGGATCAATCGGACTTTCCATTCTGGTTATAATTATGAATCTGGAAATCAAATAGTGTTCGAGCAGGAATAACCCCCATCAGCTAAAGGAGACGAACATGAGCAAGGTGACCCGTGAGGAAGCTTTAGAGTACCACCGGCTGAATGGCAAGCCAGGTAAGATTGCCATTGTGCCGACAAAGCCGATGGAAACGCAGCGTGATCTCAGCCTGGCGTACACGCCGGGTGTCGCCGTCCCGGTGCTGGAGATCGAAAAGGACCCGGAGCTTGGCTACGAGTACACATCGAAAGGGAATCTTGTCGCGGTTGTCTCCAACGGCACGGCGATCCTCGGTCTTGGTGATCGAGGCGCGCTGGCTTCCAAGCCGGTGATGGAGGGGAAGGGGGTTTTATTCAAGCGTTTTGCGGATGTGGATGTCTTCGATATCGAGGTGAATTCCCACAACCCGGATGAGATTATCCAGGTCGTGGCTGCCATTTCACCCACCTTTGGCGGGATCAATCTGGAGGATATCAAAGCGCCAGAATGCTTTTATATAGAAGAAACTCTGAAGGGTATGCTGGACATCCCGGTGTTCCATGATGACCAGCATGGCACCGCCATCATCTCCGGGGCTGCGCTGCTCAATGGTCTGGAGGTGGTGGGCAAAGATATCCGTCAGGCAAAGATCATCATCTCAGGCGCCGGTGCTTCGGCGATCTCCTGCGCCGAGTTGATGGTCCGCCTGGGAGCGCAGCGCGAGAACATTATGCTGGTGGATACGCGCGGCGTGGTCTACAAGGGGCGGACGGAAGGGATGAATAAGTACAAGGAGCGCTTTGCTCTGGAAACCGACCGCCGCACCCTGGCGGATGCCGTGCGCGGCATGGATGTTTTCTACGGGCTTTCGATCAAGGATGTGCTCACCCCCGAGATGGTGGTGACGATGGCAGAGCAGCCCTTGATCTTCGCCATGGCAAACCCCGATCCCGAGATCCGTTACGAGCTGGCGAAAGAAGCCAGACCGGATGCGATCGTTGCCACCGGGCGTTCCGATTATCCCAACCAGATCAATAACGTCCTGGGCTTTCCGTTCATCTTCCGCGGCGCTTTGGATGTGCGCGCCAGGGCGATCAACGAGGAAATGAAAGTCGCCGCCACGCATGCCCTGGCCGCCCTCGCCAAGGAGGATGTGCCGGATAGCGTCCTGCGCGCCTATGGTTTGGAAAGCCTGAAGTTTGGTCCCGAGTATATCCTCCCCAAGCCGCTGGACCCACGCGTCTTGCTTTGGGAATCGCCGGCTGTGGCGCGCGCCGCCATGGAGACCGGCGCCGCCCGCCGCCAGATCGACCTGGATGAGTATCGCGAGCAGCTTGCCTTCCGCCAGGGGGTGGGCGAGCAGGTGCGCTATTACATCATGAACCAGGCGCGCTCCTGCCCGACGAAGAAGCGCATCGTGTTCGCCGAAGGGGAAGAGTCAAAGATCATTCGCGCTGGCTGCACAGATCGTCGACGAGGGCTTCGGCACGCCGATCTTGATCGGCAATCCCGGCATTATCCGCGAGAAGATCCTGGCGTTGGGTTTGGATTGTTGCCCCGAGGTGATCAACCCCCAGCACTTTGAGCGCCATGATGCCTATGCCCAGGCTTATTACGAGTTGCGCATGCGCAAGGGCATGATGCGTAAAGACGCAGATAAACGCGTGCGCGAGCCGAACATCCTGGGTCCGATGATGGTCTGGATGGGCGATGCAGATGCCTTCATCTCCGGCTTGACCTATGATTATCCGGATGTGATCCGCCCCGCGCTGCAGATCCACCACACAACACCCGGAGCGCGCCGCGCCGCTGGCGTTTACATCATGATCATCAACCAGCGCACGTACTTGTTTACCGATGCCACGGTCATCATCGATCCGACCGCGGAAGACCTGGCGGAGATCGCCTGCCTTGCCGCGGAATTTGCCCGCTACCTGGGTCTTGAGCCGCGTGTGGCAATGCTTTCCTTCTCCAACTTCGGCAGCACGCCGCATCCGCTCTCCAAAAAAGTGCAGAAAGCCGTCGAGCTGATTCACCTCCACTGTCCCGATATCGTTGTGGATGGCGAGATGCAGGCGGATACAGCCGTCGTGCCGGAGATCATCGATGAGCGTTACCCCTTCAGCCGGGTCAAAGATGCCAATGTGCTGGTCTTCCCATCGCTGGAATCAGCCAATATCGCTTATAAGCTCCTGGCGCGCCTGGGTAAGGCAGAAGCCATCGGTCCCATCTTGCTCGGGGTTGGCGCGCCGGTGCACGTCTTGCAAACGGGTGACGAGGTGCGGGATATTGTCAATATTGCCGCCGTCGCTGTGATGGATTCGATGAACCGCAAAGGCTGCGATTAATCGAGGAACCGGGGCGCTATTGACTGAGCCTGTCTCCATCTGTTTTGTCTGCCTGGCGAATATCGTGCGCAGCCCCCTGGCTGAGCATCTTTTCCTGCGCCAGGTGCAAGAGGCGGGAGTGGCGCAGAAGTACCGCGCCGCTTCGGCTGGCACCGGCAGCCATTATGTGGGTGAGCCCCCAGACCTGCGCATGCGCCGGGTCGCTGCCCGGCACGGTCTCAACTACAATGGTCGCTCGCGGCAGTTTCGCGCGGCAGACTTTGTCCAATACGACCTCGTCCTGGCGATGGATAGCGCCAATTACCAGGACCTCAACCGGCTGGCGCCTGATCGCAAGCAGGCGGATAAGATCCACTTGTTGCGTGAGTTCGACCCGCTCGGCGGAAAATCTGCCAGCGTGCCTGATCCGTATTATGGCGTTCTCGACGATTTCGAAGAAGTTTATACGATCATTGAGCGTTCCAGCCAGGGATTGCTGCGCTTTCTGGAGCAATCCCTGGCTGGGCGCTGAACTCGCGGTAGGCTGAGCAGATCAGAACGTAAAATAGCTGGCGTAATCCGGCTCCCAGCCGGCAGGGATGTACTCGCCCGAGGCTGCGTTTTGCGAGTATTGGCCGCGGAACTCCCCCCTCACGATATGCTGCAAGGCGTCTGCCAGGCGGTCGACGTCTTCAAAGGTGTTATATAGACCAAAAGACATGCGGATCAGCCCGGGCATATCCGACCGGTCGCCCGCCAGCATCCGCTCGCGAACTGCGTCTGCTTCGCGCGGGGTCAGCCCGAGCAGGTGCAGGATGTAAGGGTGGGCGCAAAAACAGCCGCTGCGCACGCCAATGCCGTACTCGTATCCCAGGATCGCCGAAACCAGGAAATGCGACATCCCCTGCACCGCAAAGGGGATGACGCCCAGGCGCTGCGCAGCTTGCGCCGGATCTGTGCCTCCGTACACATGCACACCCGGGATCTCCGCCAGCCTCACCAGCGCATAGGCGGTCAATTCGGCTTCATGTTGAGCGACGCGCTGCATGCCCACTTTTTCGAGCTGGTGGATGGCTGCCCCCAGGGCGATCGCCCCAACGGTATTCGGGCTGCCGGCTTCTTCTTTATCGGGCGGCTCAGCCCACACCACCTGGTCGAGTGTGACGATTTCCACCGTCCCACCGCCGCTGAAGTCCGGGTCGCCGGCTGCGAAAGTGTCCCGCCGGCCCACCAGCGCGCCCGTGCCGAAGGGTGCGTACATTTTGTGGGCGGAGATGGTCACATAATCCAGGTGGGCGGGGTCGTCTGCCGGGCGCATATCCACCTTGCGGTGCGGCGCCAGCTGCGCGCAATCGACAGCGATCTGCCCGCCCGCCCGGTGCGTCTTCTCCGCCAGGCGGTGGATCGGATTCAGGTAGCCGGTCACATTGCTGGCGCCAGTGATGGTAACCAGCGCCAGGCGATCGCGGTATTCTTCTAGCCTGGCATCGAAATCCGCTTCATCCAGCCGTCCATCCGGCGTCAGCCCGATATGCACGGTGTGGGTGCGCGCCCGCCAGGGCAGGTCGTTGGAATGGTGTTCCATACCGCTTGTCAGGACCACGTCACGACCATTTGAAAAGGGGAAGCGCCTTGCCAGTTTATTGATCGCTTCGGTTGTGTTTTTGCCAAAAATGCAGGTATGCACCTGCGCATCGGCGCCGAGGTACTCCAGCACACTATGGCGCGCCTCTTCGTATGCCCGCGTGCAGAGCTGGCTCTTGAAGCCGGTTCCGCGATGCACGCTGCTGTAATAAGTCATAAAGCGGTGGACAGCCTCCATGACCGCTTTCAGTGGCGGTGTGGAGGCAGCGTTATCCAGGTTGGTGTACGCGTGCTGCGCGCCGTCGAGCAGTGGGGTCATGGCGTCTACGCCAACGAACAGGCTGCGGTAATTCTCTCGGGCGGGTTGATGGGTCATCCAGTTACCTCGGAAGGTTGGGGTTGCCTGCATCGTGCAGGGGTGAGATGAAGTCAAGAATGATTTCGCATAGCTTTATTTAGGTGGGTTTCAGGAGTACTTAAGTCCTATTTACATTAATGTTGGCAGATTTCAGGTCAAAATCGTCGTTTTAAGCCAAAGTCACACTTGCGATTCGCCCAAATATGGTATATACTGTGGTTACCTGTGGGAAGAAGTGGGAGAAAGTGGAGCGCCGGAGCCTTCCGGCGTTCCCGCATTAATCGGCGGAGTAGAACAGATGTTCATGGGTGAGGTCCAGCACAACTTGGATAGTAAGGGACGGTTGACCATACCGGCCCGCTTCCGAGATTTGCTAGAGGGTGGCGCATACATCACCCAGGGCTTCGAGCGCAACTTGATGGTCTGGCCTGATTCCGCATTCGAGCATATTCAGCAAAGCTTGAGCGCCAGGAGCATCACCGATCCGGACACTCGTTTGCTCCACCGTCTCATCTTCTCCCGTGGCGAGCGTTTGGAAGTCGATGGGGCAGGTCGCATCCTTATCCCGCAATTCTTGCGCCAGTTCGCCATGCTGGGTAGTGAGGTGGTCGTCGTCGGGGTGGGTCATTATTTCGAGATTTGGTCTCCCGACTTGTGGGCGCCTCAGCTTGCCCAGATCCAGGATGCGGATGCAAACGCGGTCAGGTTCAAGGCGTTCGATATCTCGTTCGGTTAAATCGGAAGCGGGCGAGATACCATGCATCGTCCCGTACTTTACCAAGAAATTATACACGCTTTGCGGCCACGGCAGGGAGGTCATTATGTAGATGCCACCCTCGGGGCGGGTGGGCATGCGCAGGGTATCTTGCAAGCCAGCCAGCCGGATGGTTGCCTGTTGGGGTTGGATGTTGACCCCCAGGCGCTGGCGCTTGCGCACCAACGGTTGGCATCTTTTGGAGAACGTGCGATCCTGGTCCGCGCCTCGTACACCACGTTGGTCGTACAACTTCAAGTGTTGGGTTGGCAAGAGGTGGATGGGGTAGTGCTGGACCTGGGGGTGTCTTCGATGCAGCTGGATAGTGCTGAACGCGGTTTTTCCTTTAACAATGATGCACCGCTGGATATGCGTTTCGACCCGGATAATCCGGAGGATGCTGCGTACCTGGTGAACAGCCTGGCAGAAGGGGAGCTGGCTGACCTGATTTACCATTACGGCGAGGAGCGCCGGGCGCGCCAGGTGGCGCATGCCATTGTGCAAGCCCGTCCCATTACCGGGACAAGCCAGCTCGCCGCAGTTGTCGCAAGCGTGACCAGCAGCGGGCGTCCTGGGATGCACCCAGCCACGCGCACCTTTCAAGCGTTACGGATTGCCGTCAACCGGGAGCTCGAGGCTGTAGAGGCGGTTTTGCCTCAGGCAATTTCCAGCCTGGCCCGCGGAGGCCGGTTGGCCGTCATCTCGTTTCACTCGCTGGAAGACCGGGTTGTCAAGCAATTCTTCCGCCGGGAGAGCAAGGATTGCCTTTGTCCGCCGAAGCAACCCATCTGCACCTGTGGTCATAAGGCGAGCATCGTCGAGCTAACCCGCACGCCGGTCCGCCCGCAGGCAGAGGAAGTAAAGGATAACCCCCGCTCGCGCAGCGCCCGGCTACGTATTGCGGAAAAACGGCTATGAAAGACACTTGGAGCAGTACCTGGATTGCCATCAGAGTGGCACGACACTTGCAAGATACGGGACTGAACGGTAGCTCCGTATCTTCTGGCAGGAGGATTGGATGAATCCGGTGAGGAGTCTCACTCAAGCATACTCTCAAACCCCCTGGCGAAAGCAGGTGATGGTGATTGTGCTGTCCTTGCTTTTTGTTGTTTTCGCTACTCTGGTCGCCGGCGTCTACCTCAGTGTGACTGCCCGGGCTGCCACCATGGGGCGCGAGGTCCTGCTGATGCAGGAAGATATCGATGAGCTTGAGTTCGTCAATGCCGATCTGGCAACGCAGCTGGCGTTTATCACTTCGGATTTGGTGATGGCGAAGCGGGCGGACGACCTGAGTTTTGTACCCATCGAGAAAGACCAATCAATTTTTGTGATGGTGCCGGGCTACGTACGCCGGGGGCAGCTCAATCTTGCCCCTCCACCCGGTCCGGTGACCCCGGTTGCGGCATCCATGCCTGCCGATTACAGCGAATCGCTGGTCGATTGGCTGATGCAGCAGGTCTTATCGGCGGGTGAATTGCTGGAGAATTGACCATGGGAAGCAATCATAATTGGCGATATACCATCATTGGCGCTTTCCTTACTGTTTTGGCGGGTATTATCCTGATCCAGATGATCCGCCTTCAGCTCAACCCGGAGGAAGTTGGCTATTTCAAAGATCTCGGTTACGATCGCGTGCCACAAATGGTCATCCCGCCTCGCGGCTTACTCTATGATCGCTACGGGCATGAGCTTGCGGCAAATGCGAAGGTTTATGAAGTGGGACTTGAGCTTGGGCGGGTAAAAAATCCACACACCGTTGCGCTGGCTCTCAACGTGCTCCTCGGTCTGGATTACTCGCAAGTGGTCGAGACTGCAACCAAAGAGCCTTCTTCGAAATTGGTTTATGCGGTGGTCGCCGATTTTGTCTCCAAGGAGCAGATCGACCGTCTGGAAAAATATAAAGAGGAGATCCAAAAAACGTACGGCGGCGCCCGCAATAAGGATGCTCCCAGCCTGGATGGTCTGGTTTATCGGGCGCACCTGCAGCGCAGCTACCCCGAGAGGAGCGTCGGCTCCAATCTGCTCGGCTTTGTGAATCGGGAGGGGAAGGGTGTTTTCGGAGTTGAGGCGAAATACAACGACCTGTTGGCGGGCAAGGCTCAAAAAGTTCTGATGCCGCGCGATCCCAACCTGGTCGGCGAGCTCCCCAATATCCCAGACGGCGCCAGCCTCGTGCTGACCATCGATATCAACATCCAGGCAGCCATGGAAAAGCTCATCGACCAGGCTGTTGAGAACAACGGGGCAGAATCAGGCACCATTGTTGTCCTGGACCCCCAGACCGGTGAGATCCTGGCGGCTGCAACCACACCGCGCCTCGATCTCAACGAGTATTGGGACTACGGCAAGGTCTTTAAAGGTGAGACTCCCTTCAACCGCATTGTCAGCCAGGCTTACGAGCCGGGCTCCGTTTACAAGGTCCTCACCATGGCATCCGCCCTGGATAAAGGCGTAGTCAAGCCGGAGACCACCTTCATTGACACCGGGGTGATTGAGGTAGGCGGCGCGTATATTTACAACTGGAACTCCGGCGCCTGGGGACCCCAGGATATGCAGGGCTGCATGCAGCACTCTCTCAACGTTTGCCTTGCCTGGGTGGCTACCCAGCTTGGCGCCAAGGACTTTTACAGCTACATGCGCGCCTTTGGCATTGGGCACTTGAGCGGTGTGGATATTGCTGGCGAGGTCTCCGGGCGTTTGAAGGTTCCAGGAGATGAAGACTGGTACGACGCCGATCTCGGCACCAACGCTTTCGGTCAGGGCGTTGCCGCCACGCCGCTGCAAATGGCGGCAGCCATCGCGGCTGTGGCGAATGACGGCAAGATGATGGCGCCGCATATCGTGCGCGCTATCGTCGATAAGGGTCAGCAATTCAATATCGAGCCACGCGTCATCAGCGTGCCGATCAAGAAGGAAACCGCCAATACCCTGTCGGAGCTGCTGGCTCGCTCGTTGGAAGATGAAGCCTCCGATGCGTTGGTTGAAGGTTATCGCCTGGCAGGAAAAACCGGAACAGCCGAGATCCCGACCCCCTTCGGGTATTCATCCAGCGTCACCAACGCCTCTTTTGTGGGCTGGGGTCCGGTGGATGACCCGCAGTTCCTGGTTTACATCTGGCTGGAGAAGCCCACCTCATCACCCTGGGGCTCGATTGTGGCAGCGCCCGTCTTTCGCCAGGCGGCGGAAAAGCTGGTGGTTTTGATGGATATTCCACCGGACCGCGTGAGAAAGGCTTTGACTCTCAAGTGATGGCGATCCTGCGATGAAGCCGCCTTTTACGCCGGATATTAGGGTTGTAGATTAACAGGAAATTCCTATATGCTGACCCTGGCTGACATACTCGAATCGTTAACGGGGTTCCGTTTTTCGCAAGCCAGCCAGGTCATCACCGAAGCGAGCGTCGACTCCCGCCAGGTCATCCCGGGCGCGCTGTTTGTGGCGATACCGGGGGAGCGGGTAGATGGGCACCAGTTTGTGGATGACGCCCTGCACAGGGGCGCTCAGGTCGCCCTCATCGAAAGGGAAGTCGACACCAGCTTCCCCATCGTTGACCTGCGCCAGGGGCGCTTTACAGCTGCATCGGTTTGTCCCGAGCTGCCGTGCTGTCTGTGGGTGGATCAGACCATCCACGCTTTGCAGCAGGTTGCCCGGTTCTGGCGGCGCAGGTTGGATCTGCGCGTGATCGGTATTACCGGCAGCGTCGGTAAATCGACCACCAAGGAATTGATCGCAGAAGTACTCGGTCAGCGTTATCGCACCTTAAAAAATCCGGGAAACCTGAATAACGAGATCGGTCTGCCTCTCACCCTGTTACGTCTGGGCGAGGGCTACGAGGCCGCCGTCCTGGAGATGGGCTTCTACGTTCCGGGTGAGATCGCCCTGTTGTGTGACATTGCCCTGCCTCAAGTGGGCGTCGTTACCAACATCGGTACGGTGCACGCCGAGCGGGCTGGCTCGCAGGAGGCGATCGCCCGCGGCAAAGCCGAGCTGGTGGAATCCCTGCCAGCCGCCCCTGCTGGTGTGGCTGTCCTGAACTATGACGATCCCTGGGTGCGAGACATGGCTCTGCAGACCAGCGCCCGGGTGTTCTTCTACGGTCTGGATCCACACGCCGACATCTGGGCGGATGAGGTCGAAGGTATCGGGCTGGAAGGGGTCCGCTTTCGTCTTCATTATCGCAACGAGGTCCTTCACCTGCGCGTCCCGCTGATCGGTCGCCACTCTGTGCATACGGTCTTGCGCGCGGCCGCCGTTGGCTTGGTTGAAGGGCTGACCTGGCAGGAGATCGTCTCCGGGCTGCGCTCGGGACATGCGCAGCTCAGGCTGGTAGCGGTGCGCACCAAGAGCGGGGCGTTGATGCTGGATGATACCTACAACGCCTCGCCCGAATCCACGCTTGCAGCATTGAACCTGCTGAGCGAGATCGAAGGGCATAAGATCGCGGTTTTGGGAGATATGTTAGAGCTGGGACCCTATACGCAGGTTGGGCACGAGATGGTGGGTGTGCGCGCCGCTGAAGTCGTCGATGAACTGGTTACCGTCGGGGAGCTGGGGCGCATGATCGCCGCCTCTGCCCGGGGCGCGGGTATGAAGAATGAGCTCATCACGGAGTTCGCAGACACCCAGGAAGCCATCGCCTACCTGGAAGCGCACCTGACCGCGCAAGACGTCGTGCTGGTGAAAGGCTCGCATGGTGTTCGTATGGATCGCATCGCCGCCGCTATGGAGTATCGTAAATGAGCCAATCGTCTCTGGCGTTAGCTTTGGCGGGTATCAGCTTCATGATCGCGGTCATCTGGGGAACGCCCTTGCTGCGGGTGTTGCGCCATCTCAAGATCGGCAAAGCCATCCGCGTCGAGGGACCGCAGCGCCACATCACCAAAACGGGCACGCCGACCATGGGCGGATTGATGATCGTCCTGCCGGTCCTGCTCATCACGGTTTTGATGAACGCTACCCCCCTCCTGGGCTTCAAGCGCACAGGGCGCTCGGTGCTCTTGCCGTTGGGCGTTCTGGTGCTCTTTGCTCTGCTCGGCGCGGTGGACGATTGGAAAGGGTTGCGTGGCGAAGGCTTGAGCGCCCGCACCAAGTTCTTCTTCCAGACCTTGATCGCCCTGGTTGCAGCCATCGGCTTGTACTACTACCTGGAAGTCCCGCAGTTTTACCGACCCGGTGTGAAAGGAGAGCTTGAGCTGTTCGGCGTTTGGTATATCCCGCTCGCGGTGTTCTGGATTGTCGGCATGTCCAACGCCGTCAACTTCACAGATGGCCTGGATGGTATGGCTGGCTTGATCTCCGCAACGGCTTTCGCCACCTTCGGCGGGATTGCTTTGCTGCAAGGGCAGACGTTCCTGGCTCGCTTCAGCTTTACGCTCGTCGGGGCGATCTTCGGCTTTCTGTGGTACAACGTGCATCCGGCGCAGCTCTTCATGGGAGATACAGGCTCTCTCTCGCTGGGAGCCACGCTTGCCGTGATTGCGCTGATGACCGGGCAGTGGATCTTGTTACCCATCGTTGCCATCATACCGGTGAGCAATGTGCTCTCGGTCATGATCCAGACGGCCTATTTCAAGTACACCCGCCGGCGTTTTGGTGAAGGGAGGCGGATTTTCAAGATGGCGCCTCTCCACCACCATTTCGAGCTCTCCGGTTGGAGCGAGACCCAGGTTGTCCAGCGCTTCTGGCTGGTTTCGCTTTTAGCCGCCATGGTGGCAGTGGCTTTAGCGGTGGTCTGAGGAAGGTTGTGAGGCGATGAGTCAGGCTGGACGTTGGAGCGGAAAGCGGGTGGTGATCCTGGGGGCTGCCAGGCAGGGTATTGCCCTGGCTCGCTTCCTGGTTGCGAACGGCGCCCGGGTCGTATTGAGCGACCAGCGCCGGTTTGAAGACCTGCTCGATGCTCGCAAGGCACTGGCTGACCTACCGCCAGGGTCGTTGGAGTGGGTTTGTGGTGGGCACCCGCTGGAGATGTTGGCTGGAGCCGATCTAGTCTGTCCCTCGGGGGGCGTGTCGCTCGACCAGCCGCTGGTCGTCCAGGCGCTGCAGAGAGGCATACCCCTCTCGAACGACTCGCAGATCTTCCTGGAGGAAACCCCGGCGAAGGTGATCGGGATAACAGGCTCTGCGGGAAAAACCACCACCACCAGCCTGGTCGGCAGGATGGCGCAAGCTGCGGTCCGGGGCAGCCCGGCGAAGGCATGGACGGGTGGGAACATCGGCTCGCCGTTGATTTCTGTGGTGGACGAGATGAAAGTGGGAGACCTGGCGGTTATGGAGCTGTCGAGCTTCCAGTTAGAGATCATGACCCGCTCGCCCCAGGTAGCGGCTGTGCTGAATATCACGCCCAACCATCTGGACCGGCACAGCAGCATGGGCGCTTACACAGCCGCCAAGGTGCAAATCCTGGCGCACCAGTCGGCTGGCGAGGTAGCTGTGCTTGGGCGCGATGACCCCGGCGCGTGGGGTCTGAAAGACAACGTGCGTGGAAAATTGGTGAGCTTTGGCAGCCAGCAAGTCAGGGACATGCCGGGAACGTATCTTAAAAACGAAAAACTCATCCTGTGGGATGGCACGGCTGAGACGGCTCTGATAGAGCAATCCAGCGTCGAGCTGCGCGGGCAGCATAATTTGCTCAACGTGCTGGCAGCCTGCGCGATCGCCTTTGCCGCCGGCTTGTCTGTGGAAGCCATGCGTGCGGGTGTAGATGGCTTTCGCGGCGTGCCGCACCGCCTGGAGTTCGTCCGCACCTGGGGCGGCGCGAGCTGGTACAACGATTCGATTGCCACCGCCCCGGAGCGCTCTATGGCAGCCATCCGCTCCTTCGAAGAGCCGCTGGTTTTGCTCGCCGGCGGGCGAGACAAGAACCTTCCATGGGATGATTTTGCGCAGCTTGTGCGGCAGCGCGTGGAGCATGTTGTCTTGTTCGGTGAAGCTGCGCAAAAGATTGCAGCCGCATTGGGTCCAGGAGCAGCGGTGACCCTGTGCGGAAATCTTGAGCAAGCGGTCGCAGCCGCTGCTCGGGTGGTAAAGCCTGGCGATGTGGTGCTGCTCGCACCTGGTGGTACAAGTTTTGATGAGTTCAAAGATTTCGAGGAGCGAGGAGAATGTTTCCTACGACTGGTGATGCAACTGTAAGCCGCAACGAGGGTCCTCCGGATATGGTCGCCCGACCTTCCGGTAAGCGCCGCTCGGTTCATCTGGGGATCGATGTTCCCTTACTCATCGTGACAGCCATCTTGCTGATCTTCGGTCTGCTGATGGTCTACTCGGCAAGCTGGGATTACTCCTACCAGCTTTACGGCTCGGCGACCCGCATCTTCTCCCGCCAGCTGCTCTTCATGGGATTGGGGATCACCGCTGCGGTTGTGCTCACCTTCCTGGACTATCACTTCTGGCGCCGCCTGGCAGTTCCCGCTATGGGTGTGACCATCGTTATGCTCCTGGGCGTGCTCTTTGTCAACGAGATGCGCAACGGCGCCGTGCGTACCCTGTGGGGCGGTTCCATCCAGCCTTCAGAGCTTGCCAAGCTGGTCACGGTCATCTACCTTTCTATCTGGCTGTATTCCAAGCGCGAGCATCTCGGCGATATCAGCCTGGGTCTGTTCCCGCTGGCGGGTATCCTGGGTGTGGTGGGCGGGTTGATCTTCATCCAGCCCGACCTGAGCGCTGTGATCACGATCTTCTTCCTGGGGGGCACGCTCTTCTTCCTGGCTGGAGGCGACCTGCGCCAGATTGGTTTCGTGATACTGGTGGCTATCCTGGTCGGCTGGCTGGTGGTGATGTTGAGCTCCACCGGCAGCGACCGCGTGGCGAGTTACCTGGCGGGCTTGCAGGACCCCAGGGATGCTTCTTACCATGTCCAGCGATCCTTCGAAGCCTTTGCAAGAGGCGGCTGGGTGGGTGTGGGAATTGGTAACGCCCAGACCAAGCTCACCGGTCTGCCCGTGCCACCTACGGATAGCATTTTTGCGGTCATCGGCGAGGAAACCGGCATCCTGGGCGCCGCAGCGTTGATCTGCCTGTACGCTGTCATCATGTGGCGCGGCTTGACCATTGCCCGCCGCTCTCCGGATGAACTGGGCGCCTTATTAGCAGCCGGTATGTGCATCTGGCTGGCGGTGGAAGCTTTCATCAACATGGCAGTCATGTTGAACATCCTGCCTTTTGCAGGAAACGCTCTGCCCTTCGTCAGCGCCGGTGGGTCGAACCTGGTCGTTTCTCTGGCGGCGATCGGCATTTTGTTGAATATCTCGCGCCTCTCGGTGCGGAAGCAAGAAGATGATTGGAGCCTTTATCGTGCGTTTGCTGATCTGCGCAGGCGGGACCGGCGGCGGCGTGTATCCCGCTCTCGCCGTCCTGCAGGCACTTCAAAGGCTTGAGCGTCCGTCCGAGCCGGGCAGCCAGCCGCGCAGGGTGGACGAGGACACCTCGCAACTGGAAGTCTTATGGATCGGCGGCGTTGGAGGCATGGAGGCTGAACTGGTAAAGCGAGCAGGTGTACCATTCGAAGCCATACCGGCAGCCGGTGTTCACGGCGTCGGTTTGCGCGCCCTGCCGGGCAATCTCTGGAAGCTGGTCCAGGGGTTCCTTCAGGCGCGCCGCCTGATCCACAGCTTCCAACCCCAGGTGATGTTGTTCACAGGCGGCTTCGTGGCGGTCCCTGTCGCCCTTGCCGGCAGGCTGGGGGTGGGCAGCCGTGCGCGCAACCTGCTCTACGTGCCGGATATCGAGCCGGGTCTGGCGTTGAAAACCCTGGCGCGCTTCGCCAGCTGTATCGCTGTGACCGTGGCGGAAAGCCGTGAATATTTCAGCGCTTACAAGGATGTCGTCGTCGCCGGTTACCCCACCCGTCCGGAGCTACAGCCAATGGCGCCGGCAGCAGCTCGGAAGACCTTCGGGTTGGCTGCAGAGCTCCCCACGCTGCTCGTGCTGGGCGGCAGCAAAGGGGCGCGCTCGATCAACCGGGCAATCCTGGCATCCCTGCCCAGCTTGTTGCAGGATATGCAGGTCTTGCACGTCACCGGTCAGCTGGATTGGAGCGAGGTCGAGGCAGCCCGCGTGAAGCTGGCAGAATCCACGCCGCCGCAGCTGCTCAGCCGCTACCATATTTACCCCTACCTGCATGAGGAGATGGCAGCCGCCTTCTCCGCCGCCGACCTGCTGGTTTCCCGCGCCGGCGCTTCCACCCTGGGAGAGTTGCCGCTCTTCGCCCTCCCGGCGATCCTGGTTCCGTATCCGCATGCCTGGCGCTACCAGCAGGTGAATGCTCAATACCTGGCAGAGCGCGGCGCTGCCGAGATCATCCAGGATGCAGACCTCGCCGCTCAGTTTGGAGCAGCTGTTAACCGGCTGCTGGCAGATGCGCCCCGCCTGCAATCGATGCGCGCCAACATGCGCTTGTTGAGCAAACCGGACGCCGGGGTTACGCTTGCCAACCAGGTGCTATCCCTTGCCAGGGTTACGCGGAGATAGACCATGATGACATTGACCTTTGCTTTTTGGATGTTAGTCCTAATCACTGCCATTATCGGTGCGATGCGCGGCTGGGCAAAGGAGCTGCTGGTCACCTTCAGCGTTATCCTGGCGCTCTTCATTATTGAGGTTTCTATTCGTTATATTCCGCCTATTCAAGCTTTCTTCTCGCCCCCCAATGATTTGACAGAGTTCTGGGTGCAAACGATCATCTTGTGTATGTTGGTCTTCTTCGGCTACCAGTCGCCGAATATCGCCAAGTTTGCCAGTCCGCGTTTTGCCCGCGAGCGGCTGTCGGATTCTCTCCTCGGCTTCTTCCTGGGCGCAATCAACGGCTTCTTGATCTTTGGCTCGATCTGGTTCTTCATGATCGCATCGGGTTACCCATTCCCGGATTACATATCCAGGCCGCCGGAGCCCCCGGCGATCCTGGCTTATTTACCGCCGGTGTGGTTGAATATTCCGGTGATTTATTTTGCCATTGCGGTATCGTTCCTCTTTATTCTGGTGGTGTTCATTTAGGATGGTCAGCGAGATGGCTCACGTGCACTTGATCGGGATTGGTGGCAGCGGCTTGTCTGCCATTGCCTGCCTGCTCCTGGAGCGGGGCGAGGTGGTATCTGGCTCGGATCGCCAGATGACCCCCGCCGCGCAGGCTGTCCAGGCTGCGGGAGCCACGGTCATGATTGGGCACCGCGCCGAGAATATTGCCGGGGCGCATCTGGTTGTGCGCTCTTCAGCCATCCCGGATAGCAATCCAGAAGTTGTCGCCGCGCAAGCCGCCGGTATCCCGGTTTACAAGCGCGATGGGTTCCTGGGCAATCTGCTCCGTGGCTACCGCGTCATCGCTGTGGCGGGCACGCATGGAAAGACCACCACGACCGCGATGATCGCCTGGGTGCTGGCGCGTTTGGGGAGTGACCCGTCCTACATCATCGGCAGCCATGCATTGGACCTGGGCGGCAACGCCCATGCCGGCAAGAGCGATCTCTTCGTCATCGAGGCGGATGAGTACGATCGTATGTTCCTCGGGCTGAACCCGACGATTGCCGTGGTGACCAACATCGAGCACGACCACCCCGATTGCTACCCTACGCCTGCCGATTTCTACCAGGCGTTCACCGCCTTTGCGGACAATATCCTCCCGGGCGGTATCCTGCTGGCATGCCAGGATGACGCTGGCGCCCGGCGCTTGCTGCAGGAGTTTGCCGGCGCTCGGGGTGAGGGGCGCTCTTATGGTCTTCTCTCGCCCTCGGTCGAGAAGCAGCTCGATTATGCCGCATCCGACTTGCAGCGCAATGAGCTGGGCGGAACCTCTTTTCGCCTTTCGCTGCGCCAGGCGTCGCCGGCGGGTGCGGTTGCCTCAGCCCAGGTGCGCTTGAAGCTGCCGGGCCGGCACAATGTTCTTAACGCCCTGGCAGTGATGGGCGTGGCGCATCTACTTGAGCTGCCCCTGGCAGATGCCGCGCAAGCCCTGGGAGAGTTCCGGGGCACCAGCCGGCGCTTCGACCTGCGCGGCGAGGCAAACGGCATCCTGGTGATCGATGACTATGCTCATCACCCCAGCGAGATCAGGGCAACCCTGGCTGCGGCGCGCGAGCGCTATCCGCAGCGCCGTCTCTGGGCGCTGTGGCAGCCCCACACCTACTCGCGGGTGCAATCTTTGTTCGCCGATTTTGCCCATGCCTTCGCCGATGCGGACGTGGTCATCGTCACCGAAGTGTATGCCGCACGCGAAGCCCCTCCCGCCGATGCATTCACAGCGGCGTCCGTGGCGGGGGCGATGCCGCACGACAATGTAGTTTTTCTCCCTCAGCTCTCGCAGGCAACCGCCTATCTGCTGGAAAGCCTGCGCCCGGGGGATGTTCTCCTGGTGTTATCGGCGGGCGACGCCGACCAGGTCAGCGCAGCGTTGATCAGCCGCTTATCTGCGGGTGAGTCCGTTTGACCCGCACAGGATAGGAGTCGGAGCTATGCCGGATGAGACCAGGACATTCGAGAGTGATGCCGAGCTGGCGCAAGCGCTGCGTCCTGCTGCGGCGGCGAAGCGCAAGACATCCGCTAAGCCCCAGCAACGTAAGCCTGCCGCCATAAAGACGCAGGTACCACCGGCGCGGGAGATCGTCCTGCGCCTGATCGAGCTGCTCAAACAGGGTTGACCCGCCGGGTACGGCGGTTGGTTGCGATCTTGAACCTTACCATTCTAAAACCAGCTGGCATGCATCGCCTGGAAAGAGCCTTTGGAAAGCAGTTGCGCAGGCAGGTTCCCCTGGCGCCTTATACGGCAGCCCGCCTGGGTGGACCGGCAGAGGTGCTGCTGGAAGCCCGCTCGGCGTATGCCCTGGCGCAAGCCGTCTCGCTTCTCTGGGAGGAAGGGCTTGATTTCATCCTCCTGGGCGGGGGCTCGAACGTGCTGGTGAGCGACCGCGGCGTCCGCGGCGTAGTGTTGTTGAACCGGGCGCGCAAGGTGCGTTTCGAGACAGCCGCCACGCCGCCAACGGTCTGGGCTGAATTGGGCGCCAACCTGGGGCTGGTTGCCAGGCAGGCTGCCCGCCACGGTCTCTCCGGGCTGGAGTGGGCGGCGGGCATTCCCGGAACGATTGGCGGTGCAGTGTACGGTAACGCCGGGGCGCACGGCAGCGATATGGCGAGCAATTTGCTCGTGGCAGAAATCTTGCACTGCAAAGAACTGATGCAAACTGGATCGTCAGATCGGGAGCATTGGAGTGTGGAGAAACTGGATCTCGCTTATCGCAGCAGCAGACTCAAGCGGTCGCCGGGCAGGGATGTGGTCCTGGCGGCGCTCCTCCGTCTGCAGCCTGGCGATCCCGCGGTGATCCAGGCGAAAATGGATGAGCTCGTCGCCAATCGCCGCAGGACGCAGCCACCGGGAGCCAGCCTGGGTTCGATGTTCAAGAATCCGCCGGGCGATTATGCCGGGCGCCTGATCGAAGCTGCCGGGTTGAAAGGGCTCACCAGCGGCGGCGCGCAGATCAGCAGCGTGCATGCCAACTTTTTTATCAACCTGGGCGCCGCCACCGCTGCAGATTTCGCTGATCTGGTGCGGCAGGCGAGGCAGGCGGTTCTGGAGCAGTTTGGGGTTGAGCTGGAATTAGAGATCGAAATGTTGGGAGAGTGGTAGCCAGCCGGCTGCCGAAATTATACAAAGGGTATTGATAAAGATATGTCATCGGACAGGAAATTGAGCGTGGGTGTGATCTACGGGGGCAGGTCGGGAGAGCATGAAGTCTCACTGATGTCTGCGCGCTCGGTGCTTGCTGCGCTGAGCCCCGATCGCTATATTGTCACGGAAATTGCCATCACCCACGCCGGCGCCTGGGTTACCGGCGATAACTTGCTCAAGTCTATGGTGGAGGGGATAAGCCTCCTCCCTGAAGCCGGTCGCGCTGCTGCCAGACCCCACCCTGCCGGGCGTGTACGGCATGCGCGCTGCTGATCACAGCTCGAAATTTGAGCTCCTCAGCGCCCTGGATGTGGTCTTTCCCGTTCTCCACGGTACTTTTGGCGAGGATGGCACGATCCAGGGGCTGTTCGAGATGGCTGACCTGGCTTATGTCGGCGCTGGCGTCCTGGGCTCTTCGGTTGGTATGGATAAAGGCGTCTTCAAAGATGTGATGCGCGCCAACAACGTGCCCATTGTGGATTATCGCATCTTCCTGCGCCGCGAGATTGAGAATGACCTAGAAAAGGTGGCGCAAGAAGCCGAAGCGGTGGCGCCTTACCCCCTGTTCGTCAAGCCGGCAAATTTGGGATCTTCGGTAGGTATCAGCAAGTGTAAAGGACGATCAGACCTGGTCGAAGGCTTGCTGGATGCTGCCCGCTTCGACCGCCGCGTGCTGGTGGAGCGCGGGGTGAACGCGCGTGAGATTGAGCTGAGCGTCCTGGGCAATGACGATCCGCTTGCCTCCATACCCGGCGAGATCATCCCTGCGGCAGAGTTCTATTCGTACGACGCCAAGTACTTCGACGACCGCTCGCAGGCGGTTATCCCTGCCCACATACCGGAGGATGTGACCCGCCAGGCGCAGGAGATGGCGGTCAAAGC
This sequence comes from uncultured Chloroflexia bacterium, assembly GCA_963702535.1. Taxonomy (GTDB): domain Bacteria; phylum Chloroflexota; class Anaerolineae; order Anaerolineales; family UBA4823; genus CAVPDG01. The sequence goes on from CAVPDG010000004.1 coordinate 658,043, forward strand.
CTTCAAAGCTGTCGATTGTTGTGGCATGGCGCGGGTTGATTTCCTGCTGGATCGGGACACCGGTCAGCTCTACCTGAATGAGCTCAATACCATCCCCGGTTTCACCCAGATCAGCATGTACCCCAAGTTGTGGCTTGCCTCCGGGCTCACCTACCCGGAGCTGGTAGACCGCTTGATCGATCTGGCGCTGCAGCGCAAGGCTGAGCGCGATCGCACGGAACGCAGGTTTTATCGATCTTGAGCAAGATGATAAAGGCCGATATGACAGAGATATTCGATTGGTTGAAGAACGTGCAAAACCCGGCGTCTAAGCGCAAAGAAAAGCGCTCCAAGAAGGCGAAACCGCAGACCAGCACACGCCGTTACACAGCGGAGGCGCGCAGCCAGCCGCCCGTCATGGTGCGCGGCAGCCTGGATGGCGTCCCACTGCGTGCGCCGAAGGGTGGCAAGACCAAGACCCGGCGGCGCTATGACGTTTCATTAAGCGTCCCTGGCGCCGAGATGCGCTTACCGGCGTTGCCGATGATCTCCATTGGACCGCGCCTGATCTCGGGGGTGCTGGTCATCGCTTTGGCGGTCGCGGCTTACCTGCTTTGGACGGCTCCAACCTTCCAGGTGCAGGCGGCGCAGATAACCGGCTTGCAGCGCCTCACAGCCAATGATGTCAATACGGTGCTGGATATCTCCGGACAGCCAATATTCACGGTGAGCGCTGCGGAGCTCGAGAAGAAACTGATGGATGCCTTCCCGGAGTTCTCGTCGGTGGCGGTGCAGGTCGGTTTTCCGCAGGAAGTCCAGGTGTCGGTTGCCGAGCGCCAGCCGATCCTCACCTGGCGGCAGTCCGATCGCACGATCCTGGTGGACGCCGACGGCGTCGCCTTCCCGCAGCGTGATCCGGCCGAGGTAGGTCCCGCGCTGACAGTGGAGGCTGCGGGTCCGCCCACACCCGTGGATGGCAACCCGCCGGCAGCGGGTCCGCAAGACGAGGCGCAGGCGAATGCCCAGTTTATGCCGGTGGACATGGTTTCGGCGATTATTTCGATGAGCGCCTTTGTCCCTCAGAATACGCCCTTGATCTACGACAGCGAGCACGGCTTAGGCTGGAAGGATACGCAGGGCTGGGATGTATACTTCGGTGATACGCGGGATATCGATATGAAATTGCGAGTTTATCAAGCCATGCTAAAAACCTTCAAGAAGGAGAAGATCAATCCTATCTTGATCAGCGTGGAGTATGTGCACACGCCTTACTATCGCCTGGAGAAGTAAGGCGCGCTGACCAGAGAAACGCAGGGAGCAGAGGTGGCATGGACCGACCAATCGTAGTGGGAATTGACGTAGGCACGACAAAAATATGCACGCTGGTGGGAACTGAAGAGTCGCCGGGTCAGATCCGCATCCTCGGGGTGGGGCTTGAGCCTTCGCAGGGGATCAAGAAAGGCGTCGTCGTCGATCTGGCGGCTGCTACGCAGGCTGTGTCGCGCTCGATCGACAAGGCAGAGCGCTCCTCCGGTCTGGAGATCACCTCGGCGCTGGTCAGCCTGGCGGGCTCGCAGGTCTCCTCGGTGAACAGCCACGGTGTCGTGGGCGTCTCCGGCAGGATGATCGATCAGGAGGATATCGAGCGCGCCATCGAGGCTGCCCGGGCTGTCGCCATCCCCCACAATCGTGAGATCATTCATGTCATCCAGCGCGGCTTCGATGTCGATGGTCAGGCAGGCATCCGCATGCCTTTGGGTATGCACGGCTACCGCCTGGAGGTTGAGACGCACATCATCACTGCATCGGCAGCCTCCGTGGAGAACCTGCGCCAGTGCGTGGGGGCATCTGGCGTGGAGGTCTCCCAGTTCGTGCTCAATCCCCTGGCGTCTGCCGAGGTGGTGTTGAATGAAACCGAGCGCCAGATGGGCGTCGTCGTGGTCGATATGGGCGGCGGCACAACAGATATGGCAATCTATATCGATGGGGATGTCTGGTACACCTCCGTGTTGGCGGTGGGCGGCAACCACATCACCTCGGATATCGCCCACGGCTTGCGCTTGCCCATGTCTCAAGCTGAGGAGATCAAGATCCAGCACGGGCATGCCCTCCAGGCAGAGGTTGGCAACCAGGAATCCTTCAACATCCGTCCTTTCGGCGAGCAGGAAGTCGTTCAGGTCAACCGCCAGGAGCTGTCAGAGATCATCGAGGCGCGCGTCGAAGAGATCATCGGTCTGGTGCTGCAGGAGATCAAGCGCTCCGGGTACGATGGCTTGCTGCCTGCCGGTATGGTTCTGACGGGTGGCTGCAGCGCGCTGCCCGGCATCCGCAATTTAGCCAGCAGCGTGCTGGGTGTTCCGGTGCGCATTGCCCAACCCGACAACCTGGTCGGCATGGTCGACAAGCTCGATTCCCCGGCATATTCAACCGGGGTCGGCTTGCTGCGCTGGGCGTTTTTGATGAGTGAGTTCATCCCGCCGGGCAATCACAAGCGGGGTTCATATTCTCGATCCGGTTCGGATACTCAAGGAGGTGGAACGCGCATGGAGAAGATCAAGAGTTGGCTCACCCGGCTTCTCCCCTAGTGACGATGGTGACATACGACAGGCAGGTTTATGGATTGGGTTTCAGTATGAGTAGGTTCAAGAAATCCGTAAATACAGGCAAATGCATTCAAAGTGGTTTCAATATTGAGTGAGGAGGAACTCATCATGGCAACAGAAACAAATTTCCCTAACCAGCTCGAATCCTTCGCCCGCATCAAAGTCGTCGGCGTCGGCGGCGGCGGCTGCAATGCCGTCAACCGCATGATCGAAGAAGGCTTGCAGGGCGTGGAATTCGTAGCCGTCAACACCGACGCCCAGGCGCTCATGCTCTCGAAAGCTTCCGTGCGCGTGCGGATTGGCGAGAAGCTGACCCGCGGCCTCGGCTCTGGCGGCGATCCTGATACCGGTCGCAAAGCCACCGAGGAATCGGCGGAAGAGCTGTATTCCGTGCTCAAGGGCTCGGATATGGTTTTCATCACCGCTGGCATGGGCGGCGGCACGGGCACCGGCGGTGCAGCTATCGTTGCGCAGATCGCCAAAGAGGTCGGGTCTCTGACCATCGGTGTGGTGACGCGCCCCTTCACTTTCGAAGGCTCCCGCCGCATCCAGTCCGCCGAGTCCGGCATTTCCAAGCTCAAAGAGCAGGCAGATACCCTCATTGTCATCCCTAACGACCGCCTGCTCCAGATCGTGGATAAGCGCGCCAACCTGCAGCAGGCTTTCCGCCTGGCGGATGACGTGCTGCGCCAGGGCGTTCAGGGCATCTCTGAGCTGATCACCGTCCCAGGGTTGATTAACCTGGACTTCGCCGACGTGCGCACCATCATGTCGGAAGGCGGCGCAGCGTTGATGGCGGTTGGCGTGGGCAAGGGCGAGGATGCCGCCCGCGTGGCTGCCGAGCAGGCGATCTCGAGCCAGCTCCTGGATATCACCATCGATGGCGCTCGCGGTATCCTGTTCAACGTCACCGGTGGACCTGATCTCACCCTCTTCGAGGTCAACCAGGCTGCGGCGATCATCAAGGAGACCGCACATCCGGATGTCAACCTGATCTTCGGCGCGGTCATCGATCCGAGCATGAAGGACGATGTGCGCATTACGGTCATTGCCACCGGTTTCGAGCGCACGGGCATGCCCCGCCGGGTGGTCGAGCAGCCGGTCAGCGATACCCGCGAGCGACCCGCCAGCACCCCGGTTGTGGCTGTCAGCCAGCCTGCCAAGGAGTTTCAGCCGCGCGCTTTCAACACGGAGGATTTGGATATACCGACATTCCTGCGCAATCGCAGCCGCTGATCTCGGGTCGCTAAGTTTCCTTTAGCGGTAGTAAGGAGACGGTGCATGGCTTTATGCCTGGAGTTTCGCGTAAGGCCGCCGGAATCCTCCTCCCGACGGTCTTCGGAATTGAATGTACCGCGTGAGGCTCTCCCCATCCCTGCCTTCGCATGGGGAGGGCCTCACATCCTTGCGCGTCTCGGGGCGGCTCACTGAGCCCGCTCCTGGCGTGCGCATCCCAGCCCTCGACACTCGCCCTACGGTCACTTTAAAACATTAATATTAATATCGCACCTTAATACCTTGCCAATCCAGCCTGGGCGTGTTAAAATCGGCATCACTCCCTCCCACAGGTACGGGGTGTAGAAAAGTAACCCCCTAGCTATGGTGGTTACATTTGTTCTAGTTTGTGGGGCTCTATGCGCTGTCCATATTGTAAACAAGATGGATCCAGAGTAATCGATACCACTCACGATACTCGTGGAGGTGTTCGCCGCCGCCGCGAGTGCGAAGCATGTGGAGAGCGCTTTAGCACCTACGAGCGTCCGGTTCTGGCTTCACCCCTGGTCATCAAGCAGGATGGCACCCGCGAAGAGTTCGATCGAGAAAAGCTCATTCGCGGCATCCGTATCTCCTGCGCCAAGCGTCCGGTGTCCGCTGCGGATATCGAGCGTCTGGTCGGCGAGGTGGAGGCGGCGCTCCAGGCAATGGGGCGCTCCGAAGTCTCCTCGCGCGTGATTGGGGACCGGGTGATTGCCGGCTTGAAGGAGCTGGACCTGATTGCCTACATCCGATATGCGATTGTGTACCTGGGCTTGGACGATTTGCACGCCATACGTAAAGAAATCGATCGGCTGCTAGAAAGCTCATAAAATATCCCCGCAATCCGCAGGGGGAAATATCTGCGGTGTTCCTTCTTCGGTCTCTTATTATTGGGTTATTGAGGAGATGTACTATGATCGGCGATGTTCCAGCTCATAGCGTCAAGGAGGGTCTGTTGCCCACCCCACCCCTCCCCGCGGACCTCAAGCAGGTCGACCTTACAGAGAATGCGCGCCAGGTGCTCACCCGTCGCTACGTGCGTCGCGGTAAAAACGGCGAGCCGATTGAGACGGTTGAGGAGATGTTCTGGCGGGTGGCGTACCATATCGCCAGAGTCGAGGAAGCCTGGGCGCCGGATACAGCCCAGCGCACGCGAGAATTCTACCAGCTATTAACCACCAAGTGTTTTTTTCCGAATTCGCCCACCTTTACAGGCGCCGGCACTCCGCTCGGGCAGCTCGCGGCTTGCTTCGTGTTACCCATCGCCGATGACATGGGTCGCCACCCGGCGGGCATTTTCCAGAGCTTGCGCGATGCCGCGCTGATCCAGCAAACCGGCGGCGGCAATGGCTTTGCCTTCTCGCGCCTGCGACCCAAAAATACCCTGGTCAAGTCCTCCGCCGGGCGTGCGACGGGTCCCGTGGGTTTCTTGCGCGTCTACGATAAGGCGTTTGGCGAGATTGCCCAGGGCGGCACCCGCCGCGGCGCCAACATGGCGGTGCTGCGCGTCGATCACCCGGATATCGAGGATTTCATCACCTGCAAGACCGATGAGAATGCCATCACCAATTTCAATATCTCGGTGGGCATTACCGATGCCTTCATGCAAGCCGTCGCACAGGACGAGGCATGGGAGCTGCGTTTCCCGGATGTCACCGCGCCGGAGTATCACGGCTTTAACGGCACTCTGGAAGATGCGGAGCAAGCCGGCGTACCGATCAAGGTTTATAAGACCATCCCCGCTCGTGAGCTCTTCAACAAAATCGTCGAACAGGCGCACCATAACGGCGAGCCCGGTTTGCTCTTCCTGGATGCCGCCAACCGTTCCAATCCCGTCCCGCATTTGTACCCGCTCGAAGCCACCAATCCCTGTGGCGAGCAGTGGCTGGGTCCATACGAGAACTGCTGCCTGGGCTCGGTCAACCTCGCCCAGCACCTGGGACCCGATGGCAGCGTCGATTGGGAGAAACTGCGCTGGAGCGTCCAGCTTTCCACCATTTTCCTGGACGACGTCGTCGAGGCGAACGCTTACGTTCCGGCGGTTCCCCAGCTCGCGGTTGCTGCCCACCAGGCGCGCCGCATCGGGCTGGGCATCATGGGTCTGGGCGACCTGATGTACCATGCCGGTATCCGCTATGGCTCAGCCGAAGGTCAGGAGTTCGGCGCGCAGGTGATGGAGTTTGTGCGCTATGTCGCCATGCAGACCAGCATCGAGCTTGCCCGGCAGCGCGGCGCCTTCCCCGCCATCCAGGGCAGCATCTACGATCCGAGCGACCTGCTCTGGGCGCCGCCCGCACCGGTCACCCCTTACCAGCAAGACTTTGGACGTCCGGAGCTGGATTGGGATGCGATTGTGGCTGGCATCCGCCAGTACGGCATCCGCAACGCTGCCCAGACCACGGTTGCCCCCACCGGCACGATTGCCACGGTGGCTGGCTGCGAAGGCTACGGCTGCGAGCCGGTCTTTGCCCTGGCGTACATCCGCCACGTCAACGATCATGGCAACGATCTGCAGCTCGCCTATACCAGCCCGCTCTTCGAGCAAGCCTTGCGCCAGGCTGGCGTCGATGAGCCGTCGCGCCAGCGCCTCATCGAGCAGGTGATGGAGAATGGCACGTGCCAGGATCTGGATAATATCCCCCAACGGGTCAAGCATACCTTTGTTGTCTCCGGTGATATCAGCGCCGATGAGCACGTGCGCATGCAAGCTGCCTTGCAAGCCTTTGTGGATAACAGCCTGAGCAAGACCATCAATTTCCCCAGCGATGCCACAGAAGAAGATGTCGCTTTGGCTTACCAGCTTGCCTGGGAGCTGGGTTGCAAAGGTATCACCGTCTACATCACCGGCTCGCGCCAGAAAGTTGTCCTGGAAACCCAGGCGACCGCCAAACAAAAGCAGCCCGAGGCGGAGGCAGCCCTCGCCATAGAAAGCACAGCGCAAGAGACGAAGACCGAGCAGGTAGCCCTGTGGCACGATCCCAAGAAGCCGCGCCCGCGTATCTTGCGCGGCTATACCTATTCGATCAACACACCGCTGGGCAAGGCTTTTGTCACCATCAACGAGAACGGCGGCAACCAGCCATTCGAGGTCTTCATCAACACCGCCAAGGCAGGCTCCGATACGGCGGCGGTCTCCGAAGCCATCGGGCGCCTGATCTCGTACATCCTGCGCATCTCTTCACCGGTATCGCCCCGCGACCGGCTCAAAGAGGTCTGGCGCCAGCTCTCCGGCATCGGCGGTGGTCGCTCGCTGGGTTTCGGTCCCAACCGGGTGCGCTCCCTGCCGGATGGCGTCGCTCAGCTTCTGGCTGAATACTTCGAAAGCACAGAAGACCAGGCAGCCGCATCTGGCGAGCCTGTGCAAGGCGGCAACGGCTACCACCTGCTCAGCGAGTCTGCCCGCTCTGCCCAGGCCGGCGATGAGAATCCCTCGTCCGCCCAGCAGCCCTTGAAGTTCGGCGACCTGTGCCCGGAATGCGGCTCTGGCTGCCGTCGTAAACGAAGAGGGCTGCCGCAAGTGTTACGCCTGCGGCTTTAGCGAGTGCTAGGGTCCGTGATACCGGTCTGCCATGCAAATCCCACCCCTGGCGCAGCTCATTCCGATCCTGCAGACCGCCATCGGTCCGGTGATCCTGATCTCCGGGGTCGGAATGTTGTTGTTGTCCATGACCAACCGCCTCGGGCGGGTGATTGACCGGGCACGCAGCCTGGTGCGCGAGCAGTTCGCCGCCGGTGACGCGCTGCCTGCCGATCTCCAAGGCGAGCTGCGCATCTTGTGGCGGCGCGCTCGCCTGATCCGCCAGGCGATTGTCCTCGCTTCCATGAGCGCCCTGGCGGCTGCGCTGCTCATTATTGCCCTGTTCTTCACCGCCCTGCTGGGGATCGAGAGCAGCCTGCTGATCGGCGCGCTTTTCATCACCTGCATGCTGTGCCTGATCGCCTCATTGGTGGTGTTCATCCACGACCTCAACCTGTCGCTGGCAGCGCTCAAGCTCGAGCTGGAGGGCAGGTTGTAACTTGCCGGTAGGAAGCGCTGCAGGAGAGGGCAGCGCATCGACGGGCTGGAGAGAAAAGGTTATGACGAAACGTCTGCTGATTGTGGCTGGAAATATCGGCGCAGGGAAAACCTCGCTCACCGAGCGCATCGCTGCCCGCTTGAAATGGCAATCTGCCTTCGAATCGGTTGCCGATAACCCGTACCTGGCGAATTTTTACGAAGACATGCGCGCCTGGTCGTTCCACCTGCAGGTCTTCTTCCTGGGGCACCGCGCCGAGCAATACTTGGAAATAGCCCGCTCCCCGCAGTCTGCCATTCTGGATCGCAGCATTTACGAGGACGCCCATATCTTTGCCCGCGCCTTGCACCACATGGGCAACCTCAACGAGCGCGATTACCTCTCCTACCGCCGGGTATTCGACCTGGTAGTGGCAAGCTTGCCCGCCCCCGACTTGCTGATCTACCTCAAGGCGCCGGTGCCGGTGCTGATGGAGCGCATCCGCCGGCGGGGCCGGGATATCGAGACCGGCATCTCGGCGGAGTATCTTTCCTTGCTGGATTCGTTCTACGATGACTGGCTGCAGGGCTTCGATGTCTGCCCGGTGCTGACCATCCGCACCGATGACCTGGATTTTGTGCACGAATCCCGGCACATGGATATCGTCGTCAAGCGCATCCAGGATAAGCTGGCTGGTAAGGAAGAAGTGGTATTCACGTCCTGAGCGGGCGGCTGCGCGCCAAACGCCCGCATCCAGTCCGTCAAGCGGCGATCACAGCGCGCAGCTCCTGGCACACCCGGTCTACTTCGCTTTCGCTCATCACGCCCGAGAATGGGATAGCCAACCCCCTCTGTCCCAGGTCTTCCGTCACCGGAAAATCGCCGGGTTGGTAGCCGAATTGCGCCGCCATGTAGGGCTGCAGGTGGATCGGCAGGAAGTACGGTCGCGCCGGAATGCCCCTCTCGCCCAAGCGGCGCGCGACCTCGTCGCGGTCGATGCCGGCTGCAAAACGGATCACATACACGAACCAGCTCGCCCGGCTGGTGGTTGCAGCCAGGCGGGGCGCTTCCACGCCGGGGATCTCGCTCAAACGCTGCGCATACCAGCCCGCCACCTGCTCCCGTTTGGAGAGCAGCTCCTCGATGCGCCCGATCTGCACCCGCCCCAGCGCGGCGCTCATCTCATCCAGCCGGTAGTTATATCCCAGGTAGGTGTGCTGCAGCCAGGTGTCCCCTGGCGCCCTTCCCTGGTTGCGCATGGCTCTCATCGCCGCGGCTGCCTGGTCGTCGTCGGTGACGATCATCGCCCCCTCGCCGGTCGTGATTTGCTTGTTGGGGTAGAAGGCGAAAACGCCGCTCTCGCCCAGCCCGCCCGCCAGCTTTCCTTTGTACTGCGCGCCTAATGCCTCGCAGGCGTCCTCGATCACAGTCAGCCCGTGTTTTCTGGCTACCCCGTTGATGGCGTCCATGTCCGCCGGTTGCCCGAAGACATCCACCGGCAGGATGCCTTTCAATTGCCACCTGGCGCTCGTCCCCTGGCGCGGCAGCCATTGCCGCGCCGCTCGACCACCCCGTTGCAAATCTTCGGCGGCGGCCTTGACCAGCGCCGGGTCGATATTGCCGGTCTGGGGATCCACGTCCACAAAGATGGGTACGGCTCTCTCGAAGAGCAGCACATTGCTCGAAGCTACGAAGGAGAAGGGCGTGGTGATCACCAGGTGCCGGTAAGCGCCATCCCGGTCGCCGATGCCCGCCGCGCGCACGCACAGGTGCAAGCCCGCTGTACCGGAGCTGACCCCGATGGCGTGCTTTTTGCCGGTGTACTGGCGGAAGCTCTCCTCGAACCTTACGATCTCCTCGCCCATGCTCAGGTTGGGCGTGCGCAAGACGGCTGCCACCGCCTCCCGCTCGGCGTCGCTCAAATCGGGGGAGGACATGGGCACTTTCGTATTAGGGGCTTCGCTGCTATGACGGGTCAAGGGTTGCTCCAGGAAAAGGGATTAATCGGGCCAGGTCGATCCTGCCCGCACGACTGCGTTCTCGGGGACATCGCTCTTGATCGTGGCGCCGTTGCCGATGCGCGCCCCTGCCCCGATCTGCACTTGCAGGTTGACGGTGACGCCCATACCCACCAGCGCCCGCTCGCCAACCTGCACCTCTCCCGCCAGGATGGCGCCCGGGGATAGGTTGGCGTACTCCCCGAGTGTGCAATCGTGCGAGACGATGACGCCGGTATTGATGAGCGCGCCGAATCCGATGACAGCCTCGCTGCCCACGTAGGCGTGCGGCATCACCTGCACGCCGGGTGCGAGCCGGGCGCTTGGCTCGAGATAGGCGGTAGGGTGCACCAACGCCGGGCAGGTGAACCCTGCCTCAGCCAGGCGGCGGAACACCGCAATCCGCGCGGCGATATTCCCAATGCCTCCCACCGCGTTGGCAGCCAGGCGCACCCCCTGGCTGTAAAGCTCCGCCAGGATTTCACTGCCCCCCAGCACGGGCACGCCGGTCACTTGCTCGCCGCGTTGCTTGCCATCGTCTACCAAGCCCACGATGCGGTACGCAGCCTGGGCGCGCAGCAGCTCGATCAGCGCTTTGCCGTGCCCGCCCCCGCCGTAGACCAGGATGGCGGTCGGGTCGAAGGCGCTGGGCGGGATCTGCAGGTCCTTCACTCTGCTTTTCTGGATGGCGTCGCGCACCATTGCCTCGGTGACCAGCGCTCCCGCGGGGAAGTGCTCCAGGTCGAGCGCGTGCTGGCGCGCCAGGCTCAAGGCTGGTTTCGTGAAGCGCCTGTCTGCTGGCGCCGCTGGCGCCGCGCCATCCGCCTCATCAGCCGGCGACTCATCCGCCGTGTCGGCAATCGTGCACAGCGTTTCCCCGGCTGGCACTGCCTGCCCTTTCTCGAAGCGCCACCCTACCACAAATCCGGCTCTGGGCGCTTCCACCTCCAGGGTAGACTTGGTGGTCTCCAGCGTGCAGAGCACATCCCCTTGCGCCACAGGCTGACCGTTGGCGATGTGAATGGCTTGCAGGATGGCTTCCGGCTCGTTGGGGTTGACAAGGGGGGCTGGGATCAGGGTTATCGCCATGCTTCGTTTATACCATGCTTTCTCTGTGTCTATCCGTCCGCTCGTTCAGAACATATTTTCGATGGCAGCAACCAGCGCTTCCATTCCCGGCAGCACGGCGGATTCGAGGGCGGTTGAGGCAGGCACGGGCAGGTCGAGCGCGGCAAGGCGCCGGATTTTGCTCGCCCGCTGGTCGTCACTCTCCACCAGGCGGGCGACCACTTCTGCCCCCCAGCCGCAAGCCAGGCTGCCTTCCTCGAGTACGAGCAGCTTGCCGGTTTTTAACGTCGAGTCCAGGATGGTTTCCACCTGCTGGGGGGCAAGCCGGGTCGGGACGACCAGCTCGATGAAGATCTCCTTCTCGTAAGCCAGCCAGACCATCGCCTGCCGCGCCAGCTCTGCCATGTAGCCGTAGGCAGCGATGCTCAGGATGGGCGGCGGGGCGCCGCGCAGGCTCAACCGGTAGGTGGGGAGCCGCGGTTGCCCGGTCAGGGAGCCCATTGTCGCCTCGTTTTGCCTGTGATCGCTCTCCCATCCGGTTTCAAGGCTCAGCTCCTCGGCTTCGCTCTCCTGGAATAGCGGCAGCGCATAGAGCAGCTTGTTCTCGATGAACAGCGTTGGGTCCTCGCCCTCCAGGATCAGTTGCTTGAGCAGCTCGCCCGGGTCTCCCAGGGCGGTTGCCGCCACCACGCGCAACCCGGGCACGCCCAGGAACAGCTTCTCGAGGGTCTGGCTGTGTGTCGGACCGTAACCTCGCCGCCCGCCCATCGGCGTGCGAATCAGCAGGGGCACGCGCACCTGGTCGTTGTACATCCAGCGGAATTTTGCCGCATGGTTGACGATCTGGTCGGCTGCCAGGGTCAGGAAATCGCCGAACATGATCTCGACCACCGGGCGCATGCCGCGCAGCGCCAAACCACTGGCAATCCCCACGATGCCCGCTTCCGAGATCGGCGTTGTCCACACACGCTCGGGATATGCCGACGATAGCCCCCGGGACACCTTGAATGCCCCGCCGTATGGATCGAGCACATCTTCGCCCAGCAGGATCACGCTCTCGTCGGCGGCAAAAGCCCCGTGCAAACCGGCGTTGAGCGCAGCCAGCACGCTGCGCCTGGGCGTGCTTCCGGTTTGGGGGTCAGTGGACATCGGTCACCTGCCCCTCCAATGTTGGGTACGGGTCTGTTAGAGCGCTCTGGTAAGCCTGCTCGATCCGGGCGTCGACGCTGGCCTGGATCTTCTTCACAATTTCCCTATCCAACCGCGCCGCCTGGATGCTGAGCGGGTCGCGCTCCTGGCGCAGTCGCTGCACCGCATCCGCGGGGCGGGTGTCATCCCCCTTGGAGTGCGGTCCGAAGCGGCAGGTGTGCAGGATCAAGGCGCGCGGTCCACCCTGGCTGCGCACCTCAGCGAGCTGTTTGCCGGCGTGGGTGTAGATGAGGCGCACGTCGCTGCTGTCCAGCTCGGCGAGGGGTATGCCGAAAGCCGAGAAGCGCGCCGCGATGTCGCCCGCCAGCGCCAGGTCCACCGGCGTGGTCTGGGCGATGCGGTTATCTTCCACCACGTACAGGATCGGCGCTTTCCACAGCGCCGCCATGTTGAGCGCTTCATAGACCACCCCCTCGCCCAGCGTGCCATCGCCCAGGAAGGCGATCACCACTGCCCCGCTGCGCTTTTGCTTTTCCGCCAGCGCCATGCCGGTGGCTACCGGCGTAATGCCCCCTTGCACGCCGTTGGAGTAGAAATTACCCCAGCACAGGTGCTGCGAGCCGCCCCGCCCGCCGCACACGCCGCTGCTGCGCCCCATCAGCTCGGCGAACAGCCGGCGCGGGTCTCCGCCGCTTGCCAGGAAGTGCCCGTGCCCGCGGTGGTTGCTGAAGACCACATCCCCTTCCTGCAGGTGGCTGAGCACGCCCACCGCGTCGGCTTCCTGTCCCAGGGAGGTGTGCGTCGTGCCGCTGAAAACCCCTTTTGGGAAGTTTTCCAGCAGCGTCTCCTCGAAGCGCCGGATGGTGACCATGCGTTCGTAGAGCTCAGCGTCGTCAATCATGGCGTGGCTTCGTGTCCTGCTGCCGGCTTGCTGCGCATCATTGCCCAGGAATTCCGGCGCGGTGGCATGTTCGGGATGGCTGATCCCCTCGCGTTTCAGGATGGAGATAATCGTCCTCCACAGGATGCGAATGTCCAACCTGAGCGACCAGTGATCGACATACCATACATCCAGCCGGAACTTCTCTTCCCATTCCAGGGTATTGCGCCCGTTGACCTGCGCCCAGCCGGTGATGCCGGGCAACACTTCATGCCGGCGGTGTTGCTCTGGCGAGTAGCGCTCCAGGTAGCGCATTAACAGCGGTCTGGGACCCACCAGGCTCATCTCGCCGCGCAATACATTGAACAATTCCGGAAGCTCATCCAGGCTATACGAGCGCATGAAGTGCCCCAGCCGCGTCAGGCGCTGCTCATCGGGTAGCAGCGCGCCGGAGGCGTCTCGCCCGTCGGTCATCGAGCGGAATTTTATCATCTCGAACGGTTTCTCGCGATAGCCTGGGCGTGTCTGGGTGAAGAGCACCGGTCGCCCGAGCTTGAGCCGCACCAGCACTGCCAGCGTCGCCAGGAGCGGTGAGATCAGCACGATGCCCGGCAGGGTGAGCAGCAGGTCGAATAAACGCTTGGAGATGGGGATGCCCGCAGGGAACATGGCTGCATTATCTCACGGCTTGAACCAGCTTATCCAGTACGCCCGACAGGGCTTCCTGCCATGCGCTGCCCGGGACGAAGGGCATCCATAAGGCGGTCTTCCCGGCTCGCACCCCTGCGTCCAGACTCCGGGATCCAGTCGGGCAGGCTGCTCTCCGGAAAGCGAAGCACAATCTGCCCATTCTCGCTGTTGATGGATGCCAGCCCCACCTTTTCTGCTACGAGCTTGACCCTCAACTGGTAGAACAGGTTGTAGACCGCCTCCGGCGGCGGTCCGAAGCGATCTTTGAACTCTTCCTCAAGCGCCTGCACCTCGTCCAGCGAGCGGATGTCTGCCAGACGGCGGTACAGCCGCAGGCGCATCATTTTATCCGCCACGTAACTCGCCGGGATGTTGACGGTGATCGGCAGGTCGACGATCACCTGCACAGGTCCCTGCACCTCGAGGGCAGTCGCCTGGGGTATCTTCGCCATACCGTTTGCGCTGCGCAGCTGGCGCACAGCCTGGGATAGCAGGCGGGTGTACAGGTTGAAACCCACCGCGGCAATGTGCCCGTGTTGCCGGTTGCCCAGCATCTCGCCGGCGCCCCGGATCTCCAGGTCGCGCATGGCGATCGAGAAGCCCGCCCCGAGCTGTGTGTTTTCGGCGATGGTCTCCAGGCGCTGGCGACCATCCTGCGTGGGCGGCTTGCGCTTGTGCCGGAAGAAATACGCGTAGGCGCGCTGTGCGCCGCGCCCCACCCGCCCGCGCAGCTGGTAGAGCTGCGCCAGCCCGAAGGTGTCCGCCCGGTCGACGATCAGCGTGTTGGCGTTGGGGATATCCAGCCCGGATTCGATGATCGATGTGCACAGCAAGATGTCCACCGCGCCTTCGGTGAATTCGCTCCATGCGCTCGGAGAGCTCGTGTTCGGGCATCTGCCCGTGCGCCACGCTGATGCGCGCCTCGGGGATGAGCTTTTCCAGGTGCGTGCGCATGGCGCTGATCGTCTGCACCCGGTTGTGCACGAAGAACACCTGCCCGCCGCGCTCGAGCTCGCGCAGCACTGCCTGCCTCACCAGGCGGGGCGAATACGGTCCCACGTGCGTGATGATCGGCAGGCGCTCCTCGGGTGGGGTGTTGATCGTCGAGATGTCCCGCACCCCGGTCAGTGTCATGTACAGCGTGCGCGGGATAGGGGTGGCGGTCAGCGTGAGCACATCTACCTCGGTGCGCATCTTCTTCAGCGTCTCTTTGTGCGTCACCCCGAAGCGCTGCTCTTCGTCGATGATCAGCAGCCCCAGGTCCTTGAAACCCACATCCGCCGAAAACAGGCGGTGCGTGCCGATAATGATATCGATCGCTCCATTTTCCAGACGTTTGGTGATCTCGCGTCTGTTGCTGGGGCGAGCGGAAGCGTGAGAGCATCTCCACTGCAACCGGGAAAGCCGCCAGCCGCTCGCGGAAGGTGTTGTAATGCTGCTGCGCCAGCACGGTGGTGGGCACCAGCACCGCCACCTGCTTGCCGTCTGCAACCGCTTTGAACGCCGCCCGCAGCGCCACCTCCGTCTTTCCGTAACCCACATCGCCGCAGATCAGGCGGTCCATCGGGCGCGGGTTTTCCATATCGCGCTTCACTTCCTGCATCACCCGCAATTGGTCTTCCGTTTCGATATAGGGGAAGCTGGCTTCCAGCTCTTGCTGCCAGGTGGTATCCACGCTGAAAGTATGTCCTTCGACCATGCTGCGCCGGGCGTACAGCTCGAGCAGGTCTTCAGCCACTTCCTGCACGGCTTCGCGGACCTGGGCACTGCGTGTTGCGCCATTCTGCGCCTCCCAGCCGGCTGAGCGCAGGCGTGCGGTTATCCGGTCCGACGTAACGCGTCAGGCGGTCTGCCTGGTGCACGGGCACGAAGAGCTGCGCTTCGTCGGCGTACTCCACGCACAGGTACTCGCGCTCGATCCCTTCGATGCTGCGGCTCACCAAGCCCACGAATACGCCGATGCCATGGTCGGCGTGCACCACCAGGTCGCCGGGCTGCAGGTCGGCGTAGGCGGCTTCGGGCGCATCCACCACCTGGCGGTGCTTCTGGCGCACCTCGGGTCGCCGCCAGCCGAAGATCTCGCCATCGGTCAGCAGGTGGATCGCCGCCGCCCCAGGCGCGCAGAAGACCCAGCCCTCGCTCAGGCTGCCCTGGATGAATTCCGGCGGCGCCGGGGGTGAGAACTCAGAAGGCAGGATCCTCTCTTTCCACAGCTCTTCCAGGCGAGACGCCTGCCGGGAGACGATAGTTACTTGCTCGCCAGCCTCGACCCGGCTTACCAGGTGATCAATGAAGGGTTTTAGCTGCCCGGCGAAGCGCGGTCCGGCGCTGAAGCAGCCCGCCAGCCGTGACGGCGTTTCCTCCGGCGCCTCTGCAGATGCGCTGAGCTCCAGCGCGGTCAGGCGTGGCAGGGAATCGGCAATTTCCGTCCAGGTCAGGTAGGGTATCGGAAAATCCTCTGCCAGGCTGCCTTCCGCCACCAGGTCCCGGCGCATGCCCACCGCCTGCTCCTCGATTTCGGTGATCGCATCCTGGATGGCTTGCTGGTCGTCCAGCAGCACGAGCGAGCTTTTGGGCAGGTAATCCAGCAAGCTGGCGGGTCCCGCGTTCAGCAGCGGGATGTTGAATTCCGAGATCTCATCAGGGCTTGCCGGTTCGGCTGCGGCTTCGGGCAGGATGAACTCGCGGGCTGGCGTCACCAGCAGGCGCTCCAGCCGGGTCTGCGCTGTCCGCTGCGTCGCCGGATCGAAGGCGCGCAGGGTTTCGATCTCATCGCCGAACAGCTCGATGCGCACCGGCAGCGGCTCAGCCGGGGGCCAGATGTCCAGAATGCCGCCGCGCCGGGCGAACTGCCCGGGCGTGATCACCGTGTTTTCCGCCTCGTAACCCAGTGCCACCCAGCGGTGGATCACTGCGTTGGTAGCCAGCGTTTCTCCCCGCCGGAGCATGCGCGCTGGCTTTGAGGAACTCGCGGCGCGGCAGCGTGCGCGCCATCAGCGCTCGGGCTGGGGCGATGATGATGGGCGACCCTGCCGGTTGAGGCGCTCCCGGGATATGGTGCGCTGCCAGGCTGGTCAGCACCTGCAGCCGCTCGCGGCGCGTGGTCCTTCCCCAGGGCGCTTTCTCGTAAAACAGCGGGTTAGGCTCGGGGAACAGGTAGCGTGTTGCGCCGGGCGCCCACAGCGCCAGCTCATCGAAGAGCGTCAGCGCGTGGTCTGCCCGGTCGGTCACCAGCAAGGTGGGGCGTTTCAGGCAGGTGTGCAGCGCTGCCAGAACGGGCAGGCGGGCGGAGCGGCGCAGCCCCAATGCGCGCGGTCTTTTCCCCGCCCTGGATGGAACAGATCAGGTCATCGGCTGTAACGAGCAGCTGGCTGATCAGGTTCTCAAGACTCATAACTCAATGCTTTCCCTGAGATAAAAGAATGCGCGAAACCGGCGGCTCACGCCTCTCCAGTCGCCGGATTGTAGCGGTTCATCGCCGCCGCGATGCCCTGGGTGACGAACGTGTCAATCGCCTCCACGCCTCGGTCCAGGATGACAGGTAGCTCGTTGCTTTCCTCTTTCGAGAACTCCTGCAGCACGTAATCCGCAGCTTCCATGCGTCCGGGCGGGCGCCCAATGCCCACCCGCAGGCGCGGGATATCCTGGCTCCCCAGGCGCTCGATAATCGATGTCATCCCTTTATGCCCGCCCGCCCCTCCCGCAGCCCGCAGCCGCAGCAGCCCAAAGGGCAGGTCTACGTCGTCATAGACGACCAGCAGATTCTCCTGCGGCACTTTGTAGAACTGCGCCAGCGCTCCAATGGCTTGCCCGGAGAGGTTCATGTAGGTCTGTGGCTTGACCAGCAGCAGGCGCCTGCCGGAATAGTCGCCCCGCGTCACCAGCGCTTTCGATTTCGACGCGCGTGAAGCTCAGGCTCAGGCTTTTCGCCAGGGCGTCCAACAGCATAAAACCGATGTTGTGCCGCGTTTGCCGGTATTCGCGGCCCGGGTTGCCCAGCCCTGCGATCAGGTAGTACCCGCCTTGAGGAGTGCTTGCGTGTGTCTGTCTAAACACCATACCGTATCCTGCCTGTTAGGCGTGCAGTATGCTTACCGTCGCCTGCCGCGTGTGATCCAGTACAGCCCCAGCAGGGCGAAGAGCCCGAATACAGCCACGGCGCCCTTCGCGAAGCTCTCCCGGTACTGCTGGGGCGTCAACTCAGCCGGGTTGGGCGGGAGCGGCGTTGGCGTCGGCGGCACCGGCGTGGCGGTGAGCGTCGCTGTGGGTGTGCCCACCATCACGGGCGCCGCGCTGGGGGTAGCCGGCGTGGGCGTATCCGTCTCGATCGGCGTATAGTTGCGCACGCGCAAGCCGCCCACGCTCTGCTCGATTTCGCTGCCATCCGCCAGCCTGACCACCACCCGCAGCGTATACGTCCCGTCGCTGATTGTCGTCGTGTCCCACTGTGCCAGCGGGCTGCCCTCGGGCGGCGCGCCGATGGTTTGGATCAGGAACCACGTGCCGGTCGGGTTATCCGCATAGCCGAAGAGCAGCTCTGCTGAGCTGAAATCCACCGCTGGTAGCGTTCCTAGCACGGGTACGTTGCCCTGCAACGCCTGCCCTGCGGCGGGAGACTGCAGAATCACGGACAATGTTGCCGTTGGGCTCCCGGTAACCTGGGGTCCGGCAACCGTTGCCGCAGGAGTCTCGCTGGGTTGCTCCTGCAATGTTGCACCTGCGCCTGGCGCCAGCAGCGCCAACAGGCTGATCATCAAAGCGAATCGGAACATGGCAATCGTTTGGTTTAACACGGAGCATGCAACGGGTCAACCGCCCGCAAAACAAAAAAACCGCTTGCGGTAAGATCCCCAACCTTTCGAGCGCAGGTTGACTTCTCAGGACGAAGCGATTATCATCTCTTTGTCCAGGGTCGGTCGGATGATCGCGGCTCTGCTTTGCAGGGTCGAGGAAAGTCCGCACTCCATAGAGCGCGGTGCCGGGTAACACCCGGGACGGGGCAACCTGTCGGATCGGGCCACAGAAACAAACCGCCACAGCATCGCTCTGCGATGCCGGTAAGGGTGAAAAGGTGGCGAAGGCTTGGCGCCTTCGTTCGTGTAAGAGACCACCAGCGCCTGCAGTAATGCAGGCGGCTAGGCAACCCCCACCGGGAGCAAGGCCAAGCAGGGACAAGAGGCTGCTCGCCTCACGACCTGTTCGCAGGTCAAAGTCCTGGGTAGGCTGCAGGAGGCGCATGGCGACGTGCGTCCCAGATAGATGATCATCCAGGCTTCGGCTGGACAGAATGCGGCTTACAGACTGACCCCGGACATGCGTCGCAGCCCGCTTCGGCGGGCTGTGTCTATTAAGCGCTACCTGCTGAATTTCCCCATCCATTGCCCTGAGGCGAGGATGTGCCCTTTCATCGCCTTCTCGACGTCCGCCTTGCTGGCGCCTTCTGAGAGCTTCAATTCCTGATCCAGGGCGTAGATCTTGAAGAAATAGCGGTGCGTCTGCCCCGCCGGGCGGGCAAGGGCCGTTGTAACCCGTCCGGCGGAAATCATTCACGCCCGCCACGCCAGCGCCCCGCGCCCCTTCCGCCAGCTCCACTGTGCCTGGCGGAATGTTAAACAGCACCCAGTGCACGAAGGTCTTACCCGGCGCGTCGGGATCATCCATGATGATTGCCAGGCTCTTCGCAGCCTGCGGCGTCCCGCTCCACGCCAGCGGCGGCGATACATCCTCGCCGCTGCAGGTGTGCTTCTTGGGGATCGCCTCGCCCTCGCTGAAGGCAGAACTGGTGATCTGGATAGCCATCTCAGCCTCTCCTTCCTGGGTCTCTTGCGCCTCGCTCGCCCGGCAACCAGCCAGCGTCAACCCCAGGCAGATCAAGCAGCAGGAGACGATCACGCTCTTTATCTCCTTCGGAGACATGTTCGACCTCCACAATCTTCGGGAAAGCCCCGGTCTGGCGCTTTTTATACTCCGGTGAGGATTGCCCGCGCCGGGGCGCCGTCCGCGCCGGCTAGCTTCAGCGGCAGGCAGTGCAGCGTGTAGCGCCCCTGGGTGACGCTGGAAAGGTCCAACCCTTCGATCACTACCACTCCCGCCTTGAGCAGGATCTCGTGCGTCGGGCGGGTGTCGTTGAACGGCGCGATAGACAGGTAATCGATCCCCACCAGCTTGATGCCCTTATCCACCAGCCACTGGGCGCCGTCCTTGCTCAGCCCCACGTAGTTTTCCTGGAAGTCGCTGCCGTGCGCAGACCAAAAGGTGGAGTTCCTGGTCTTAAAGAGCAAGCGCCGCGTGCGCGGCGGGATCTCGGCGCTTTCCAGCGCCGCAGCGGTGATCAGGTCGCAGTCCGGCAGGTGGAGCAGGTATGCCCGCCCGCTCAAGACCTTGAGCGAAAGCTGGTCTACGGTGGGTACGTCTCCATCGATGAAGTGGAACGGAGCATCTACATGTGTCCCGGAGTGCGCGCACATCTCCAGGCGAGTCAGGTTGACCTCGGAGCCTGTCGCAATCGTAGCGATGCGTTCGACCACAATGGGCGGGTCTCCGGGCCAGATGGGGATTGCAGGCGAGATCGTCAGGGAGATATCGTAGATGCGCATCTTGCCTCCATTCTTCTTGAGAGGGGTGAGCATTTCACAAGCATGGGCGCCGGCAACCGGAGACCGGCGAGCGGTTTCTGCACTCTCACGAATTAGTATAGCGTAGGGTCTTTGAAAAAGCAAACGGGGCTGGGCGCCTCGTCAGGTTTTTACGGCATTGTCAGCTTTTTAACGCTGGTTCGCCCCAGCCTGTCCCTGTCCACCGTTATTCCCAAGCCCACCCCACCCGGCGCGGTGATGGTGCTATCGGCGTTCAGGGTAAACCGTTCCAGCGTGATATCTTCCTCGTAGTAGCGGTCTGTCGCCGAGATATCACCCGGCAGGGTGAATCCCGGCAGACCGGCAAGCGCCAGGTTGGCTGCCCGCCCCACGCCGGTTTCCAGCATCCCCCCGCACCAAACCGGGATGCCCCTGGCATAGCACAAGTCGTGGATGGCAACTGCCTCGCTCAACCCGCCCACGCGCCCCGCCTTGATGTTGATCACCCGGCAAGCCTCCATCTCCAGCGCCTGGCGGGCATGGCGTTGCGACACGATGCTCTCATCCAGGCAGATCGGCGTCGCAAACTGCCTCTGCAGGCGGCTGTGGTCCCACAGGTCATCCTCGGCGAGCGGCTGCTCGATCAGCAGCAGGTTCAATTCATCTAATCCTTTCAAAGCTGCCGCTGTTTCGAGCGAATAGGCTGAATTCGCATCCACTTGCAGGCGGATATCTGCGAACCGGGCGCGCACAGCTCTGGCTTCCTGCACATCCCTCCCTGGCTTGATCTTGATCTTGATCCGCCGGTATCCCTGGGCTACATAGCGCTCCACCACCTCGACCAGCGCCTGGGGAGAAGCCTGGATGCCAACCGAGACGCCCACTTCAACCTTCGAGCGCACGCTGCCGAGCATCTCCGCCAGCCGGAGCCCCTGGCTCTTCCCGAGCAGGTCCCAGAGCGCCATCTCCAAGCCCGCCTTTGCCATGGGGTGCCCGCGCACCATGGACATCTTTCCCTGCAGGTCGCTGGCGCTTTCAATCTCACGATCCAGAATCGCCGGGATCAGGAAATCTTTCAGGATATGCCAGGCTGTGTCGCAGGTTTCGTAGGAGTAACCCGGGTCCCGGTCGGCGGGGCACTCGCCATAGCCGGTCAGGTCTCCGCTTTGCGCTTCCACCAGCACGCAATCGCGGGTCTCGATCCGTCCAAAAGAGGTCTCGAATGGCGCCACGAGCGGCATGCGCAGGTGGTACAGGCGGATGCTTGAAATGATCATAAGATGCTCTCTCCATGGGTCAACACGTAAAAACCACGCGGGTGCAGCCCGCTCAGGTGGACGAAATCCGTCACCAGGTAGCCCCGCCTGAACAGCTTTTCGAAGAGGGCGCGCGAGTGCAGCCGCCACTCGAGCGCCAGGTCGGGGCGAGCGGCTTTCACGGCGGAGAAATCAGCCGGAATCTCTGCCAGCAGCAGCGGCGTCCCCGCGCCCAGGCGATCCCCATCCGCTGCTTCCAGTGCTTCGCTCGCCGGCAGCGGGAAACCCTCGCCATCGATGACCGTCGGGTTAATGATCTCCGTCCCCCCGGCAAAGTAGTGCGCCAGGTCCAGCGGGCGGCGGACGCCACGACTCAGGCGCCTGTTCACCCGGTGCGAGTTGAGCCACCAATCCACCTGGAAACGGTCGGATGGCAGCCCGGCGTTCAGCCCGTCGCGCATGACGCCGTAATATTCCCGCAGGTAGGTGCTGCAGACAGCTCCCAACCGGCTGATGTTCAGGTGGGCGTTCCGGCTGAGCAGCGGGTCATACGTCCAGGTGACCAGGTCCACTCCCTGCTGCCGCACGATCTGCCACTGCGCCCGCTTCAGGCTGAAACCGATCCCGTGGTTGCGGTAGTCCGGGTGCACAGCCAGGATGTGTGAGCAGTGCTTCAGATGCTGTCCATCCTCTGTCTTATATAGCGCCGGGAAGCCGAAGACCGCCCCCACCAGCCGCGGCTCGCTTACGGTCTGTGTCTCATCCGTCTCCTCGGCGTAAGCGCCAATCACAATGCCGCCGTTATGCGCGGCGGTCAGCAACAGGTGGGCGGGCACGATATCCAGCTCGCTGCCGGGCCAGACCACTCGTTGCAGGTCCTCCACCAGCTTCATCTCGTCGGGGGTTTCCAGGATGTGTAGCGTATTCTTCACCGCTTTACCTCTAAAGGGATCGCTCGCTTTTACCGGTAGCGCCGGAACAGGATCTTGAGCAAGGATTGGCGCCAGTCCTTGTCTTCCAGGTAGCCCAGGTTTTGCGCCATCCGGCTTGGCATCAGGTTGAACGTGCGCGGGATCGTATCCAGCGTGCAGGTGCGGTTGGTTGCCAGGTAATCTAGCCAGTAAACCGATACGGGAAGTCCGGGAAAGATCGCTTCCAGAAAGACGGTCAGCCCGCGCAGGTAAGGAGGGCGGGTTGGCAGCAACCTGCGCCGGGTATCGATGGCGTCCATGATCAACTCCAACACCTGGCGGAAGGTGAGATATTCCGGTCCACCGATTTCAAGCGTCTCATTGAGGATGCGCTCATTGTCAAGCGCCCAGACCAGGCATGTCACCAGGTCTTCAATCCATAGCGGCTGGATCAGCGTTCGCCCATCCCCGGGCATCAGGTATAGGCTGGGCACCGTGGCGATCAACCCAGCCAGCGCGGTGGTGAATCCATCGTCGGGACCGTAGACGATGGCGCTGCGCAGGATCGTGTAATCGATCCCGCTGCGGCGGATCGCCTCCTCTGCGATAGCTTTTGCCTTCAGGATCGGGTAAGCCGACGCCCGGTCGGCTCCCAGGTGGCTCAGGAAAAAGATGCGCTTCACCTGGGCGTCCTTCGCTGTCCGGGTAACGGATTGCGTCCCCTGGATATCCACTTTCATCAAATCGGCGTAAGCGCCCTGGCGCTCAACACCCGCCAGGTGATAAACCGTATCCACGCCTACCATTGCCGCTCGCAGGCTGCGCTCGTCGTTCAGGCTGCTCACCGCCACCTCAACGGACAACCCGCGCGGCAGGCGAGGGGATTGTGGCGAAGGGCGCAGCAGCAGGCGCACCTCCTGCCCGCTTTCGACCAGCTTGCGCACCAGCGTTTTTCCGACGAAGCCTGTTCCGCCTGTAACCAGGATCATTGTCTCTGCTTCATTCCCTATGAAAGCAGCCCCGGGAAGAAAGAAACGATCACCAGCACAAGCACCAGCGCGATCAGAATGCTGACCGTGACCCAGGCGATGATGTTGAAGATCTTCCCGTTGATAAACTTTCCCATTAAATTCCTGTCATTCACCAGGCGCAGCATGACGATCAGGATGACGGGAAGCAGGATACCGTTCAAGGTCTGGCTGGCGATCATGGTCTTGATCAGCGACTGGATGGGGAAGAGGATGATCAGGGCGCCCAGGATGATCATCCCGGTATAGATCACGAAGAACACCTTGGCTTCTTTGACATCCCGGCTCAGGCTAGATTCCCACCCGAACGCCTCGCACACCAGGTAGGCGGTTGAGAGGGGCAGGATGGAGGCGGAGAAGAGCGATGCGTTGAGCAAGCCCAGGGCGAAAAGCACACCCGCGTATTTGCCTGCCAAAGGAACGAGCGCCAGGGCGGCTTCCTCGGCGGTCTCGATGCGGATGCCTTGCTGGTGCAGGGTCGCGGCACAGGCGATCATAATGAACGCAGCCACCGTCACCGCAAACAGCGAGCCCACCACCACGTCTACCACCTCGTACTTGTAATGCTTCACTGGGATGCCTTTATCGACAATAGACGATTGCTGGTAGAACTGCATCCAGGGGGCGATGGTCGTGCCGATGATGGTCACAAAGAGGGTCACGTAACCGGCTTCGAGGTGGAAGGAGGGGGTTACGGCGGCTTTGGTCACCTCCACCCAATCTGGGTGCGCCAGGATGCCCGAGGCGATGTATGCCAGGTAAATCGTGCTGGCGACCAGGAAGATGCGCTCGACGGTCTTGTAGCTGCCCTTCAATACCAGCAGCCAGACTAATACTGCAGCCAGGGGCACCGAGATGAATTTGCTGATATTGAAGAACTCCATGCTGGCAGCCACGCCGGCGAACTCGCTCACCGTGTTTGCCAGGTTGACGAAGACCAGCACCGCCAATATATAGGCTGCGGCGCGCACCCCCATATTCTCGCGAATCAGGTCCGACAGCCCTTTGCCGGTCACCACGCCCAGCCTGGCGCTCATCTCCTGCACCACGATCAGCGCCACTGCCACCAGTGGCATCATCCACAAGAAGGCATAGCCGTAGTGCGCCCCCGCCACGGAGTAGGTCGTGATCCCACCGGCGTCGTTGTCGACGTTGGCTGTGATGATCCCAGGACCGATGACGCTTAGCAGCAGGATGAGCCGGATGCGGTACGGTCTGAATCTGTTCAAGAACAGGCTGGTGCTCTTCATACTCGCATCTACGTGTAAAAGTGTGGCAGCCGCTTCTTCCAGGCTGTGGGGAGGATCTTATCCAGGGCGTCATCTGCTGTGACAACGCCGCACAGCTTGCCCTCGCTATCCACTACCGGTACGGCGATCAGGTCGTATTTCGAGACAGCCTGGGCGCAATCGTCCTGGCTCGCTTCCAGGTTCACCGTCACCATGCGGGTTTCCATGATATCCGCAACACGGGTGGTTGGCTGCGCCAGCACCAGCTCGCGCAGTGAGAACACGCCCTCCAGGCGGTTATCTTCATCGGTTACATAGATGTAGAAGAACACCTCGGCTTCCTCTGCCTCAGCCCGCAGAACTTGCAGCACCTCCTCAACCGCCATGTGCTTTTGAACGGCGATGTAAGCGGTGGTCATGATGCCGCCCGCCGATTCCTCCGGGTATTCCAGCAACCTGCGGACATCCGCCGCTTCATCGTCCTCCATCAGATCGAGCAGCTCCTGGCTGCGCTCTTCCGGCAGCTCAGCCAGCAGGTCGGCGGCTTCGTCTGGCTGCATCTCCTCCAGTACGTCTGCCACACGCTCGTTGGGCATACCTTCCAGCAGGCTTGCCTGGAAATCTGGCTCCACCTCCTCCAGGGTATCTGCCAGCGTCTCGATGTCCAGCGCTTCCAGGAAGTCACGTCCCTCCTGGCGGGAAAGGTCGCTCAGAATCTCCGCCAGGTCGGCAGGGTGAAGCTCGGTGAGTTTCTCGCTGGGCACCTTCAGGCGCATCGGCTGGTCGCTGGCGAACAGCTCCACATCCTCCCAGGAGATGATGCCCGGTAGCGAGCCGCGCCCGCCCCGGCTGGGCAGGCGCTGGTTCAGAAATTTCAAGCCCATGCGCCGCGCCAGTCCCGCCCCGCTGATATCCACATTGGCGACATAGATGCTTTCCCCAACCCGCACCAGCTCCAGGTCGTTCACCCGCACCACGCGGATGCCGTTGGTATCGATGATCTGTTTATCCAGCACGTCCCGCACCAGGTACAGGTCGTCCGGGCACGGCTCGTACGGGATCAGGTGTTGGACTTTCCTCTTGAGCGAGATCGCTGGCGCGATCAATACCGCCACGTCATCCATGGATACCGTGAGCTGCTTTTTGCGTCGCTTGACCACCAGCGCAATCAATCTCGGGTGAGCGATGTCGGTTTTAATGTTGGCAAGCACTTCCAGGATGCTTCCCATGACCTGCCCATCCACATCGGCTACCGGTCGCCCGATCAAGTCGCTGAGGAATGGCATAGCACCACCTCCTCTCCCATGAAATACTCGGCTCGCCGGTCAAGGCTGAGCCGAGTATCACGGGAAGAACGGAATAACCAGAATACTGGGATGCTTACAAGCCTCCAGTCCAATTCCAAATGTCGATCTCTGGCCGGGCGTTCGGCTTAATCGCCTGCTTTAAGCTCTTCTTCGAGCGCTTTTACCTGCTCCTCCGGCAGAGTCGTCTGCAGGATCTTGCCTTGGTAAGGGCGGAAGGAGGCGATAGCCATGCTCACATCGCCGCCCTTGACGATCACAAACAGCGCCGATGTGCCCGGTTGCAGGCTTTCGCTGACTTCCTCGATGAACTTCTTGTCGATCCCCAGGTGAAAAGCCTTGCCCACCAGCGCGCCCAGCCCTGCGCCCACTGCGATGCCCGCCAGCGGGAAGAACAATCCCGCCAGAAGCAAGCCGAGCATACCTCCGCCCAGCGCCCCGTACTTTGTGCCCGAATCGGTCTGCCCGCGCCGCACAATTTTCCCGTCTGCGTCCTTTGAGATCACCTCGGCGTCTGCCAGGCTCACCTTGCCCAGCTTCTCCATCTTGCGGATCGACTCGCGCGCCGCCTCGGCTTCTTCCACTTTTTCGAACATGACTACGATTAGATCAGACATGCTGGACCTCCACAAATGAGTGATTAGTATTCGGAATTATAATTGTTTTTCATCAGGACTGCTAGAATCTCGCTCGTGTGCAGCAACCTTACCCGGAGCAGGAAATCCAATGCGTCTGCTTGACTTACTGAAGCAAGAAGCTGTGCAGCGTGGCTTGTTAAGCCCGCTGGCTGAGATCGATGCGCCGGCTGCTTTTGCACTGGTGCGCGAGTTGCCTTACCGCCGCGCCAGCGACCGCCGCCCCGAGACGATCCTGCGCGAGTGGCAGGGCACATGCTCGGGCAAGCACTATTTGCTCCAGGCGTTGTTTGCCGAGCTGGGCTTGTCTTCCCAGATCATCGCCTGCACCACGGTGGTGCCCGTCGATCGCCGCGACGTGCCGGAACACCTGATCCCCCTGTACGAATCGGCTAACTGCCGCTTTGTCGATGTCCACAACTACTTGCGGGTGGCTTTGCCCTCCGGCGGGGAAATGGTTGTCGACGCCACCTGGCCTCTCTCCGCCGCAAAAGCCGGTCTCACCGTCAACCCCGCTTTTATCCTGGGTCAGGACCAGCAGATTTCTGCCGAGCCGCTGCAAAGCTGGCCCATCCCGCCCGGTCGTGACCCCCAGGATTTCAAAGATGAGCTCTTGCGGACACATTTCACCTCCGCTGAACTGCTTTTTCGTGAGGAAGTCATCCGCGCCTTAGGCGAGAGAACATCGTCATGATATTAAAGCACACCGTCCCGGAGAATGACTCCCCGGGACGGCGGGTAATGGGTTATTTAGTTCTTGTGGAGTGGAACTGTGGCTGCTTGTGCTGCCAGCTTACCACCCGCAAGCAATCAGTTGAGCGGCGTTACGTTCGCAGCCTGCAGGCCCTTGGGACCCTTCTCAACGGTGAATTCAACTTTCTGACCTTCCATGAGGTTGCGGTACCCATCGGTCGTGATGGCAGAATAGTGGACGAAGACGTCCTCTCCACCTTCGCGAGCGATGAAGCCGTAACCCTTGCTCCCGTTGAACCACTTGACTGTGCCGACGATTTGTTCAGACATTTCTTTAATACTCCTTGTTTGGTTTATGTTGATGCTGCTTGTGTTACTTCGGAGCATTTAAAGAAATCTGACCCAGGAATTGCTCCTTGGGTCATCGTCTTTCTTACGTCCAACGGTAACTTATTGGCATCCTAACTCAAAAATCTTATCATCAATATCCTGTTCTGTCAATGATTTTTGAATAACTGCTTGTCGGTATCCTTCTTTACCAACTTCGGTGCTCCCAAATTTTATTAGGAGCTACTTTGGCTTGAAATCGAAGTCCAGGTCAATCGCTTCCTGGTCCGTTACGTGTCCATCTACGACCAGATATGCTGTCTGCCCATCCAGGTGGATCGTATAGCTGATCGGGTCACTGACAAGTCCTTCAGCGTCGGCGGTGATGATATAGTCCAACCCGGAAGCATCGGTAACCACTGCCTGCCAGATTCCGCTGAATCGTCTCTGGCTTCATCGATCAGATAACCCGCCTCCCACACGCTCCAGGCTCCATTAAAATTGTCCTTCGTCGAAAAGGGATCATTTAGGTTTAAAATCGAAATCCAGGTTTATAGCCTCTTTATCAGTAACCGTTCCATTCTCCACAAAGTACACTTTCATGTCTTCTAGATGTAAAGTATAACTTATCGGTACGCTTAAGTAGTCCTGGGCTTCAGCAGTAACAATATAATCGACGCCGGATGCGTCTGTTAATACGGTCTCCCAAATTCCATCCCCTTTGCGATTAATGACAATCGCCTCCCATCCCGCGGGAGTATGAATGTGAACACTCACCAGGACGTTTTCTGTTACACCTGTAATATTACCGGTAATTAATGGCTGTAGCGGCTCAGGCTGTTTTATGAAACTTGTGGAAGTTGCTGTAGGGGCTAAAGTTGCTAGCTGACCGCAACTTGCCAAAGTTATTGAAAGTACTATGAGGAGAAGTACTGGTCTAGATGTATACATATGTAATTTGCCATGTGATTATTTCCGAAGAAGAGGTAGATAAATTACTGGCGAAGAAATAATAAAGTAATTGTACTGGGCCTTCATCTCGAGCTTGTATGGAGCGTCTTGTCTTTCCTCTGATACGAAGTCTGTATCCCATGTATCCCAAACCCCGTTAATTCGTAAAAATCCTTTGTCAAAAGCCGACGGTGGCAAGGTTGGGTGAATTTCGTTAGCCGTATAAATCTCGCCTCTATTATATCCATTATCAGCATTAATAAAACCAAGGGTCGCCTGCCGTAAAACTGCCCAACTACTACCCCCAAGAAAATACAAAGCCTTCCACATGGCAATATCGGGATCATAGTAAACTCGGGTTTCAACAAATGACCCACTTGTGATTGGATACTGATCAAAAAGGATAATTTGACCCCCAATGAACGATCCAGATACATAAACACTCTGCCTGTCATCTCTCCATGAATTTTCTTTCCACCCTGCCTCTATCCAATTGTTCCCATTGTCCGCATAAACTCGTTCCGCAACAAACTGGTTCATACTACCGTCGTGCGTTACACCAGGGTTAGCAACCGTGTTACGCCCCCAAACCCCTTGATTATCCTGAAAAGTCTTCGGTCCGGCATAGTGATAAAGTCCTGGTGTAAGTAGAGTTGCATCATCTGGACTACTGCCAGGTCCTAACAGATCGATGTAATCGGCAAGTCCGTTTTATTGCGTATGCTTTCGCGCCAGGCGAAGGATAGCATCCAAGGAAACTTCCCGGTCCTCGTCGCTCGTCGCCCAGGAGGATACGCTGATGCGCATGGCTGCCCTACCCTGCCAGAAGGTGCCGCCGCACCAGCACGTCCCGTCCTGCTGTAGGCTTGCTATTACCCGCCGCGTGGTCTCATCATCCCCAAACGAGACCAGCACCTGGTTGATGACCACGTCGTTCAGGATCTCGTAGCCGGCTGCTTTCAATCCCTCGGCAAACTGGGTGGCCTGGTGGCAGGTGCGCTCGATCATCTCCTCCAGCCCTTCCCTGCCCAAGGAGCGGAGAGCCGCCCACACTTCCACGCCGCGCGCCCGCCGCGAGAGCTCCGGTACGTTCTCGTCGGGCTCGCGCTGTTCGCTCTTCATGAGATACGCTGCTCGCGCCGTCATCGCCGCCCGCAGGTGGCTCGCCTCGCGCACGAAGACCAGACCGCTGTCGTAGGGCACGTTCAGCCACTTGTGCGCATCCGTCGCCCAGGAGTCCGCCTGCGCATATCCCGCCATCAGGTGGGCGCGCTGCGGCGCCGCCGCAGCCCACAAGCCGAACGCCCCGTCCACGTGCACCCAGGCGCCCGCCGCGTGGGCAATGGGGATGATCTTTTCCGCCGGGTCGAATCCCCCGGTGTTCACGTTGCCCGCTTGCAGGCACACGATGCTCGGACCGGTGATATGTGGCAGCGCCTCCGCTCGCATGCGCCCCTGCCCGTCGACCGGCACGCGCACCACCCGCTCGCGCCCCAGCCCCAGGTGGCTCAGCGCCTTGAGCACACTGACATGCACTTCGTCGCCAACGATCACCGTGATCGGCGGCGCGCCGAACAATCCCTGCGCCTCCACATCCCAGCTTTCTTTTTGCAGCACGGCATGCCGGGCGGCGGATAGTCCGGAAAAGTTCGCCATCGTCGCCCCGGTCACAAAGCCGCCGCCGCAACCCGCCGGCAGCCGCAGCACATCGACCAGCCATCTCAGGCTGATGTCCTCCAGCGCGGCTGAGATGGGCGAAGCCACGCGCATCCCGGCGTCCTGGTCCCACGCCCCAGCCAGCCAGTTGCATGCCAGGGATGCCGGCAGCGAGCCGCCCATCACGAACCCGAAGAAGCGTCCCCCCGCGCTTGCCACCGTCGCCGGCGAGCCGATCTCATCCAACAGGCGCAGCACGCTCTGCGCATCGCTGGGTTTCTCCGGCATGGGCGTGTCCAGCAGGGCGAGGCGCTCCAGGTCTTCTGGCGAAGGCGCCACCCGCCGTTCTTTCAATCCGTCGAGATAGTTGCTTGCCCGTTCTGCGGCATCTATAAGCAGGTCATTCATTGGCTTGTTTCCTTAAGATGATCACCGGGTCTTACATCACGATGGGGTGCGGTGCGATAAACGCCGCCATGATAATGAAGTGGCACAAGCAGCCCAGGATCACAAAGATATGCCACACTTCATGGAAGCCGAACACGTCGGGGTAGAAATCCAGCTTCTTCGTGATGTAAACGATCGCCCCCAGCGTGAAGAACAGTCCCCCCAGCAGCAGCCAGACCCATGCCCACACGGGCATGCTGGTGAAGATCTCTTTCACGCCGAACAATGCCAGCCAGCCCATCAGCAGGTAGATGCCCGCTGTGAGCCAGCGCGGGGCGTTGATGAACACCAGCTTGGCGCAGATCCCCGCAATTGCCAGCGCCCAGATCAAAGCCACCATGCCCCACTGCCAGAACCCGCTGAAGTAGTGCAGGCAGATCGGGGTATAGGTGCCGGCGATCAGCAGGTAGATGGCGGAATGATCCAGCTTGCGCAGCAGCTTCATCACCTGCGGTCTGGCTCTGACCAGGTGGTACGTGGCGCTGGCGGTGAACATCAAGATCAGGCTCAAGCCATACACGGTCAGCGAGGCTTCTTTAATTAGGCTGCCGCGGCTGATGATCCACAGCAGCACCAGTCCGAGAGCCGCAGCGATCGCCGCTCCCAGGTGAGTCAATCCGTTTACCGGCTCGCGCAATTTTTTCAGCATGATTTCCCTATCCAGGTTCTTTATCTTTAGGACTTACGCAGTTCGGTCAAGGGTTACACCCGTTGCTCTGATTTTGACCCCGCTTCAATTGCGTAACTCTAATATATACACCGTTGCACTGATTTTACCCGAGAAACGCGGGCGGAAAAGGACGGACGTGGTAAACTTATTTTGATAAGTACTGCGCGGGCGTACGCAGTCCCATATCCAGCCCGCAAGGAGGAAATCTCATGCAGCTTGTCACAGATAGCGCCGCCGACCTCTCGCCAGAGCAGGCAGCCAGCCTCGATTGTCATATCATGCCCTTGACGCTCACCCTGGACGGCAAGGTTTATCAGAGCGGGGTAGACCTGGAGCCTGCCGAGTTCTACGCCCTGCTGGAGAGCACAGATAGCTTCCCATCCACCTCGCAGCCATCCGCCGGCGATTTTGCCACCCTGTATCGCAAGCTCGCCCAGGATCGATCCCGAGATCCTCTCCGTTCACATCTCCTCCGGCTTGAGCGGCACCTTGAACTCTGCCCGTCTCGGCGCCGAGCTGGTTCCCGAAGCCCGCGTCACTTTCTTCGATTCGCTGACCCTCTCCTCGCCGCTGGGTTGGATGGTGGAAGCCGCCGCGCGCCTGATCCGCGCCGGGTACACAACCGATGCCATCACCGAGCGCCTGCGGATGATCCAGGCGCGCACGCAGGGCTACTTCACTCTCAACAGCTTGAAATACCTGGTGCATGGCGGGCGCATCAGTCATATTCGCGGTCTGATGGCTTCCATGCTTAAGATCAGGCCAATTATCGGTCCAGAGAAGGAGCATGGCGTCTACCTCTCCTTCGGTCAGGAGATCACATTCAACCGCGCCCTGCAGCGCATACCGGAGATCGTCGCCCGGCAATTCGCCCCCGGCTCAGCTTTGCGGGTGCAGCTTCTCCACGGTCAGAACCTGCCCGCTGTCGAGCTATTGCGCCAGGCGATGAGCAACAAGTTCGAGTGCATCTTCGATCCGGTTTCCGTTGTCTCACCAGCCCTGGGGGCGCACACCGGTCCCAGCATTGTCGGTTTGGCGGTTGGAGACCCGCAAGTTTTTGAATGAAAGTGGCGGCTGCTCCATCCCCCCATCGCTGGCGTTTTGGTCTGCGCTATAAAGTCGCCTTGCTCTTTGGCATCCCGATTCTGTTGATCGTCTCCCTGATCATGTTTCTCCTGTATCTCGCCGAGAAAAAAGCCTTCGAGGAGCAGGCGAAAAACACCTCCGTCCAGATGAGCAGCCTGATCCTTGCCAGCATGCAACATACCATGATGGTCAATGATCACACTATGATGCAGGAGATCCTTACCAATACCAGCCAGCAGGGCGACATTACCCGGATCTGGATTGTGGACCCGCAAGGTGTTGTTCAGTTGTCCAGCATCCCCTCCGAAGTGAAGACCCGCTTGGATACCGCTTCGCTGGGTTGTGTCGAGTGTCACGTATACCCTCCCGCCAGCCGCCCCAGGGCGCAGCACATCGATACCGGGTCGGATACCGTGCGTATTATCACTCCCATCGATCGCGCGCCGGAGTGTACCGGTTGCCACACGGAGAATGTCACGCATCTCGGCGTGCTTCTAACCGATGTCTCGCTTGCCCAAAGCGAGGCGCAGCTCCTGTCTCGCTTGCGCCAGACCTTGCTCCTCACCCTGGGGCTGACCGCTCTTGCGGTTGTGATCGCCATCCTCATGGCGAATGTATTGGTCATCCGCCCCATCGAAGTGATGCAGCGCGCCATGACCGCATTCGAGAACGGGGATGATTCGGTGCGTATCACCCAGCGCTGGCGCAGTGATGACGAGTTCACCCGCCTGGCGGATAGCTTCAATCACCTGGTCGATTCGATTGTGCGCCAAAAGCAGGAGCTGGAAAAGCTCACCCAGGTGCGCCAGCAAGCGATTATGGACGAGCGTGAGCGCATCGCCCGCGAGCTGCATGATGGCGTGGCGCAGTTTCTCGGTTATGTGAACACCAAAATCGTCGCTATCTCCACCTTGATTGCAAAGGACGAGAACCGCCTCGCCCAGAAGCATATCGACCAGATTATGCAGGCCGTCCACGATCAGTCTGTGGATGTGCGCGCCTCAATTGTCGGCTTGAAGTTGGCTGAGACGGGCGGCGAAGACCTGGCGGGCGACCTGCGCGAGTATATTCGCCAGTGTAACCTCTGCTGGACCTGCCGGTAGAGCTGGTGGTCGAGCCCGCTGCCGAGCACGTCCGCCTCCACCCCGAGGTCGAGCTGCACCTCGTGCGCATTGTGCAAGAGGCAATCAGCAACATCCGCAAGCATGCCCATGCCAACTTTGCCCTGGTAAAATTAGCGTTTGAGGCAGATATGCTGATGCTGACCATCCAGGACGACGGCGTGGGTTTTAACCCCTGGCAGTTGAGCATCGATCACCCGTCTCACTTCGGCTTACAAACCATGCGCGAGCGCGCCGAGCTGGCAGGCGCCCAGCTCACGCTGGTCTCCGAGCCTGGCGCTGGGACGACGGTAACCCTGCGCCTGCGAGTGGAGCCAGCCTGATGCGCATCTTCGTCGTCGACGACCACTCGTTATTTCGGGATGGCATTATCAGCTTGCTTGAAGCGGGCGGGCATAGCGTGGTGGGGCAGGCGGGCGATGGTCTCGCCGCCGTCGAGTCGCTGCGCGGGTTGGCGCCCGACCTGGTTATCATGGACATCAAAATGCCGGTCATGGATGGCATTGAAGCCTTGCGCCAGATCAAATCCATCTCGCCCGATACCAAGGTCATCATTCTCACCGTCTCTGAAGACGAAGCCAACCTGGTGGATGCGGTGCGGGCGGGAGCCGATGGTTA
Source organism: uncultured Chloroflexia bacterium (assembly GCA_963702535.1). Classification (GTDB taxonomy): domain Bacteria; phylum Chloroflexota; class Anaerolineae; order Anaerolineales; family UBA4823; genus CAVPDG01. Next base: position 692,168 of record CAVPDG010000004.1, read on the forward strand.
TCTGCTCAAGCACCTCAACGCCAAGGACTTCCTCGATATGGTCAACGGTCTGGAGCGCGGCGAAGCCGCCCTCACCCGTAGCCTCACCGCCCGTCTGCTGAAGCTCATGGCTACCCTGGAGCCGGAGGGCGAGCGCAACCTCTTGTCCGAGCGCGAGATTGAGATCCTGCGCCTGGTGGCTGCCGGTAAATCGAACCGCCTCATTGCCGAGCAATTGTTGATCAGCGAGAATACCGTCAAGTATCACCTCAAGAACATCCTGCAAAAGCTGGGCGTCTCCAACCGTACCGAAGCCGTCACCTGGGCGATCCAGAGAGGCATTCTGTAACCTCCTCCGGATCCTTGTGTCCCCCAATAACCTACCCTAAAGGGTAGGTTATGCTTATAATTAGACTACCCCTTTGAGCAACATAGATTACCCACTCTGAGATTGTATTAATAATCTCTCATATTTATACTCGGTTGTGAATTTGGGAACAAAATTGATTGGGTAAGATGGATTGATGAAAAAGGTTGTTGCTCTAACTGGTGATTCCCTTCTGGTGCAGGGGTTAGCCTCGCGTTTGCGGGGCTATGCTCATGTCTTCGACGTGCGCCTGGTGGACCTCTCCTCACCCAACTTGCTGGAGCAGGTAGCCGCCTTTCAGCCCGAGATCATCATCTTTGAAGAGGGCGATTTCAAGAAAGCCAAGTGCCCCTCTCTGGTTGATTTTCTAAACTCCTTGCCGGATGTCATCCTGCTTGAGCTCCGGTTGGATAATCCCAACGTGCAGTTGATCCAGAGCACCCGGTTCAAGGCATCCACCACCGATGATCTGGTGAATATTTTCAAAGCCGGCAGCGGCGTTACTGCCACTGCAAACATCAGCTAAGGGACATGCCGTGCACCTCATCGCCTGTCTCCAAAGCGAGTAACGATATGCCAGTATCTCACTTGACACCGCACAAGAAACCCCTCACCCTCCTCGTGGCTGCACTGCTCATCCTGGGTCTCGTTTCACTTGGCGCAACCTTGAGCGCGGGCTCGGATTCCGGGCTGCATGCTGTGGATGGCTGGCAGGTCATGCCCGCCCTGGCAGCCGCAGACTCACAGTCCGGTGGGTTGACCAACGCCAACTGCATCATGTGCCACCAGGATAAAGATCTCAACGGTTACACACGCGATTCATTGCAGGTCAATCTGACGATCAATGAAGGCGCTTTTAACCAATCGATCCATGGTCAGGCGGGCGTCCTGTGCGTCGGCTGTCACGTTGACTTCTCCACCTACCCGCACTCGGATGTGGAGCAGGTCACTTGCGAGCAGTGTCACGTCGATAACGCCACCATCCTGGTCAGCCTGCCGTACGATAACGGTCGGGCGATGGAAGCCCACTTCAACCAGACCTGTGGCAACTGCCATGCCGACGTGGTTAACGCCAAGGGCATCCATTCGGCAGTGGCTGCCAGCGGGCAGGTCAACGCTCCCTTGTGTACCGATTGCCACGGCTCGCACGAGATGCAGGCGCCCAATGTGCCCCCGCAGCGGGTCAATGCGGTCTGCAGCCGTTGCCATACCGGCGTCTACCAGGATTTCCAGGCGGGCAACCACAACGCCGCCGACCCATTGACCCAGACTTGCGCAGATTGCCACACCCCGCATGAGATGCCGGCTGCCGGAGGAGAAGTCGTTGCCACCCCAGAGCCTACTCCCGGTTGCTGTGAGCGGCAGCCAGTCCTATCTGGAGTATTGGAACACCAGCTGTACGATGTGCCATGCCTATCCGAACCTCATCGGAAAAGCCGAGGACTTCATCCACCACCAGCCTGACCGTCCTGGAGCAGGAGCTCAGCCAATCCGTCCACGGGCAGGCAGGATTGGGCTGCGCTGCCTGTCACCCCACGCTTACCGGTTACCCGCATGGCGAAACTCAGCAAGTTGCCTGTTCGACCTGCCATGCCACTGCCGAGCCGGATGCTGAGATCGTCGCCGACCTGCCCTACGCCAGCACACGCGCCCTCACCGTCGAGCTGAACGAAGCCTGCCGCACCTGTCACGAAGACCAGTACAAAGCCACTACCCAGGGGATGCACGCCCAGGCTTTTACCGATGGCAACCTGCACGCCCCCGTCTGCACCGATTGTCATGGCAGCCACGGCGTCCAGCGCGCCCAGGGCTCGCCGCAGGTCATCTCACAGACCTGCGCCCAGTGTCACGCCGCTGCCTATTCCTCTTACCAATCCAGCGTGCATGGTCAGGCAGTGGCTGCCGGCAGCCTCGATTCGCCCACCTGCGCGGGTTGCCACGGCAACCACACCATTAGCGGACCGGGCCAGGCGGGTTTTCGCAATGCCAGTGTGCCCATCTGCACCCGCTGTCACGCCGACCAGCAAATGATGTCGCAGTACGGCGTCGCCTCCGATATCTTCAAGCCGGATATCGATAGCTTCCACGGCATGCCCCTGAGCCTGTTCAGCCAGCAAGGTCTGGATAATCCCGTCAGCAATCCGGTCTGTTACGATTGCCACGGCGTGCATACCATCCGCGCCTCGGATGACCCCCTTTCCACCGTGTACGCCGCCAACCTGCTGAGCACCTGCCAGAAGTGCCACGCCGATGCCGGCAGCCGCTTTGCCAGCGTGAGCGCGGGGCACACCCGCTCATCCGGCGCAGGATTAACACTCCAGACCGGCATTGCGCGCCTCTACGCCTTGCTCCTCTTTGCTGCCTTTGCTCTGCTGGTGATCTACATCCTGGTCGATGCACGCAAGAGACGCAACGAGAAAAAACAGCTCAGTCAACCCGCCACGGGCGATTGAGAACGGATAGCCTATGACTACGATGAACCAGGAAACCCCCGTGATACAGCCCCAGGACTTCAAAGCAGCTCATGCTCAAAAACAAGCGCGCGCCCTGCACTTGCGGCGCACGTTCGCCCTGGCAGACCGGGTGCGCCTCATGGCAGATGGCTCGCGTCGCTTCGTGCGCTTCAAATCGGTGGAGATCGTCGAGCACTGGCTCCTGATCATCACCTTCACGATTTTGGGTGTGACCGGCGTGCTGCAGATGTTTGCCCGGGCGCCGTTCATCGCCTGGATCATCAACACCCTGCTCGGTGGCATCGACAACCTGAACGCTGTTCACGAGGTCACCGCTCTGGCGTTTGCTGCCTTGTGCGCCTTTCATTTCGTGCGTATCCTCGCCATCTGGTTCGTTAAGCGTGAGCCGGGCGCCATGCTGCCGCGCAGCGGCGACGGCGCCGCCTTCCTGGACATGTTCAAATACAACCTGGGCAGGCTGCCACAGCGCCCGCAGTTTGACCGCTTTACCATCGAAGAAAAATTGAGCTATTGGGCGCTGCTGGTCTTTGCCCTTCTTATGCTCTTTACGGGCGTGATCTTGTGGGTGCCGACAATTGTCACCCAGTTTGTGCCCACTTCGGTCATCCAGACAGCCCGCTCCGTTCACGGGCTGACCGCCATCCTCGCCATCCTGGCGGTCCTCGTGGGGCACCTCTACTTCACCCTCTTCCGTGAGCGCAATACCAGTATCTTTACCGGTTTGATGGACGAGCAAAAAATGAAGCGCGACCACCCCCTCGAATACGAGCGCATCATGGGCGCTCGCGAGGAAGTACAAAAGATGAGCAAAGGAAGTTAAGCCTGTATGAAAAATAAAGGTATTTTGTCAGACACGCACCAGCTAACCCGGATTACAATCCTGGCAGGCATTGTCCTGGTGCTGGCAGTGGTCAGTTTTGGCGGTTATTACTACTATGATCGTTACGTCAACCAGCCTCAAGCCGGTTCCACGGAGATGTCTATCGCCCACGCCGAGCAAGCTGTACGCGATAACCCGGAAGATCTTGAGAAACGCATGGCATTGGCTGAGGTGTATATGCTCTACCAGCGTTATCAAGATGCCATTGCCCAGGCTCAGCAGGTCCTGGCAAGCCAGCCGGAAAACCAGCGTGGCTGGCTTGTGATTGGTGTTGCCAGCGCCAGCACCGGCAAGCCTACGGACGCCATCGATCCGCTGACTCGTTTCTACACCGCCCGTAAGGACGAGGAGATGCCCGGGTTGGATAAAGCCCTGCAGGCTGCCGCTTATTACCTGGGCGATAGCTATCTGCAGCTCGGCAAGCCCCAGGAGGCCGTCGAGCCGCTCACCAATGCCGTCAACTGGAGCCAGACCGATGCAGATGCCATGTATAAGCTCGGCATGGCTTATGCTGCGCTTGAGGATTACCCCAATGCGGTCAACATGTTCTCAGCCGCCACAACTTTTGTGCCCGACTTTCAAGAGGCGTACGACGCCATGGCAACCGCTTATGACGCCGCCGGCAAGCCGGACTACGGCGATTATGCGCGTGGCATGTCTGCCTATGCCAGGAAAGATTACAAGGCAGCCATCGAGCTACTGAATAAATCCGCCCAGACTCAGCCGGGCTATGCCCCCATTTTTGCCGGTCTGGGCATGGCGTTCGAAGCCCTGGGCGACCTGCAGCAAGCTCTTGCCTCCTACCAGGCAGCTATCCAGCTCGACCCCAACAACTTTACTGCTTCCAACGGCGTCGAGCGTGTGCAAAAATTGATCAACAGATAGGTACTCTTAACCATCTTATGACGACACCTGATCCCGAATCCCTCCCGCCTGTCGACCCGCAGCCCGCACCCGCGGTCGACCCAGAAGTCCAGCAAGCCGTCTACGAGCAGGTCCAGGACGAGCGCAAGCGCCGTCTTTTGCTGTTCCTGTTGTTGCTATTGCTCTTGATGCTCGCTTGCGTCGGCTACTTCTTTTTCCGCTACCTCACCCGGCCTCAGCCCCTGCCGGAGATGTTGCCCGATGCAATCTCGCAGAACATTTACTACCCACCTACCTACCAGTTTTCCATCCCGGATGTCAATCGCCCCATCGGGGTGGCGGTATCGCCGGATGGGCAGCGCATCTATGTCACCGAATCGGAAGGTGAGCGTTCAATAAAAATGTTTGACCGGGACGGCAACCTCGTTCTGAGTTTTTCACCGCCTGGTACCAATCCCAATACCCGCGACCTGGCTTATCTTGCCGTAGATGCCACCGGTCGCGTCTATCGTCAGCGACACCTACAACCATGTCGTTCACATCTTTGACGCAGATGGGAACTTTCTGGATAGCATGATCGGTCGGGACACGATGCTCAGCGAAGAAGTTGCCGCCCTGAATGATGGCAGCCTGCCCGCTGGCGTCCAGTTTTACTACAGCTTCCTTGATAGCAATATCTTTTACCAGCTTCCTGACCAGCCGCAGCAGAGCAAGCATTATTTGCTGGAGGACTGGTCTCCCATGGGTCTGCGTTTTGACCAAACCGGTGACCTCCTGGTCACTAACCTGGTCGGTGAGAAGCACCAGGTGCTGATTATCCCGGCATCGGCGCTGAACGGTTCCTGGCTCGAGTTCGACCCTGATGTGGCAGCCTTTGGCGAGGAGGGAAACGGCGATGGTCAGTTCTCCTTCCCCAACAGTGTCGTCACCGATAGCAAGGGCAATTTCTTTGTCTCCGATGGCAACAATGCCCGCATCTCGTACTGGACGCCGGACATGCGCTACAAAACCTTCTTCGGCTTTGGCTCCACCGAGGGCTCGCTTAACCTGCCGCGCGGCGTATGGATGAGCAATCGCGACCACCTGCATGTTGCGGATGCCGTCGGTCAGTTTGTCCGCGTCTATGATGTCACCGGCGCCGACCCTGTCTTCCTGTATAACTTTGGCGAATTTGGCATCGAAGATGGCAAGTTCAACTACCCCACCGATGTCGCCATGGATAGCTCCGGGCGTGTCTATGTCACCGACCGGGAGAATAATCGTCTTCAAGTATGGTCTTATTAACGCCGGCTTTTTTCCGGCGTGAGTAAGAAAGGGATGCGATCATCCTGCAAACAACACTCAAAGGAGGTGAGCAATCAAAGACGGGCAGTAAATAGGACCCCAAAATGCAAGCAAGTCTACTCATGTAAAGGAGAATGTACATGAAAAAGTTACTTTTAGCGTTACTGCTCGGAGGCCTGCTGGTGCTGGCGCTGGTCACCGTAGCCTCGGCGGACAACGGTCCGCATGGGGGCTTCACGGCTACCACCGATTCCTGCGCCGGCTGCCACCGCGCCCACACGGCTCAGTTCGGCAGCAACGCGCTGTTGATCACTGATCCGGAAGACCTGTGCATGAGCTGCCATGGTGGTGGTGCAGGCGCGTTCACCAACGTCGCGAATGGTGTCTATGGCAGCGGCTCGGAAGGCGCTCCTGGCAATCCATTGTTCGGCGGCGGCTTCACCAATGCCCTGATGGCGACTGCCTGGTCTGGCGCAACTACCGAAAACCCGGCCTTCAATGCCACCTCGCGCCCCACGACATCGACTCACGCCGTGGGCGCTGCTGGTGCGATCTGGGGCTCGGGCGCCAACAACAGCGCCAATGGTCAGATGGTGCTCGAATGCACCTCCTGCCATGACCCGCACGGCAACGCCGGCTGGGATACCAGCACCACCCCCGATACGCGCGTGGCTTCCTACCGCCTGCTGCGCTGGCAGCCTCAGGGCTCCAGTGGCTACACTGCCCCCGCCACCAGTGTCAACTGGAGCGGCGGCGCCTTCCCGACCAACGACGCCACCACGCCGGTCTCCGGCTGGCTGGTACCCGACAACTTCGCAACCCTTGGTCAGGAATGGTACACCATCGGTACAACGGGTCGCTTTGCAGTTGGCGACTACCAGGCTCCGAGTAACGCCAATAACGTCTACGCAGTTCGGAACCCGGCTGCACCTGGGACGACAACCTTCATCCCGGCTGCTGTCAACACCGCCTACTTCTGCGCCCAGTGCCATGACCGCTACTTCAACAACACCCGCCTGCGCAACAACACCGATGCGAGCGTCTACTGCGGCGCCCCGGTGGCAGGGGTGGTTGTGAATGGCGTCACGCTCCCCGTTTACGCGGATGCGGACGGCGTAGCTCCCTGGATCCACCCCACCCACCCGACCGAGTGCGAGGCAGTCACCAATGCTGCCGGCGCTCTGACGGGCTGGGGTGACAACGCCTCCAGTGGCGACCTCACCTATCACTACCGTCACGGCGCCGGTGACATCCGCCTCTCCATGGATGGAACCGTTGCCGCTGGTGCAGGTACGTCCATCGGACGCTCCTGCGTGGCTTGCCACACCGCTCACGGCTCTTCGGCGCAGATGACCGCCCTGGCAAACGGTGCCTCCCTCGCTGCCGACAGCGCCCTGTTGCGCATGGACAACCGCTCGATCTGCTTGCGCTGCCACGCCGGCGACGTCAACTTCACCGTTGCTCCGTAGTCCTGGCTGGATAGCGCCTCTCCCAGGTCAGGAGGGCTCCTCCTCCTGACCTGGATGACAGGGAACATCGTGAAAAGCACTCACCTCGATCGAACGCAACCCAAACCATGTCCTGGCTGCCAAGGGGTCCGGGCAGCCGGGCATGTTGCTTTCGCGATCCTTTCCTGTATTCCAAACTGCCCGTGCAACCATGACAGGGGGTTTTATGCGCGTCCAACGCGCATAAGACTCCCTGGTTGCGCCCTAAGCGTATGACGCCTCGCACACGACAGACTCCGCCGGCTCCGCAGCCATCCGCATCCTGATCGTTCTGGCGCTCTTGTCAGGCGCTCTCTTTGCTGCTGTCCAGGTGCCGCGGGCTGTGCTCGCCGGCGCCGGTCGTGATCCGATTTGGAACGCCCGTCTCGGTGCTGTTCCCCCCTGGCTGGAAATTCCCAAGAAACCCAGCCAGCTCTACACGGAATACCAGCTCCCTAAGCTGGCAGGCAAGCTGATCACCTTCGGTGATGTAGACCCCCAGGGTTGTTCCAACGGGGGGCTCAACGCCGACAAAGAAGCCGATCGCTGCGGCTTGCAGCGCGCTCAAGAAGCTTCCAATTTCTGGCAGAACCGCTTCAATGCCGCCATCCTGGCGACTGCCCAGGAGAGCGGTGTTCCCCCGCGCTTGTTGAAGAACATCTTCGCCTGGGAATCCCAGTTCTGGCCCGAGCGTTTGTACGTCAACACCTTCGAATATGGTCTGGGACACATGACCGTGATGGGCGCCGATACCACCATGCGTTGGGACGCGCCTTTCTACAATTCGGTCTGCGCCTCCAGTTTTTCACCGGATACCTGCAGCAAGGCATACGCTGATCAGCCGGACGATATCCGTCTCGCCCTCATGGGCGTCGTTGTCCAGCGCGCCGACGCCGATTGCGCCGATTGCAAGTATTACCTCGATCTCCCTAAGGCGGAGCGCAGCATCCCGCTCTTTGCCGAGACCTTGCTGGCGAATGCCACCTTTGTCAAGCGGGTGATCAAGCTCACTACCCGCAGCGAAGCTGCAGATGTGGCGTCTTATGAAGATCTGTGGAAGTTCACCCTCGCCAGCTATAACGCCGGTCCGGGTTGTTTTGCCAACGCTTTCTCAACCCTGGTCAATAACCGTAACCCCCTCACCTGGAAAAACCTCACCCTGCAGCTCGAGCCCGGCTGCCGTGGTGCTATCCCCTATGTCGAGTTCATCAGCAGCACGAATACCTATTATCCCGAGCACGATCCCAGCTTGCAGACCGCCGTGCCCCTCCCCACTGAGCCCTCCTCGACTCTCGAAACCCCGGTGATCACCGGCACGCTCAGCGCCACCGCCACGCCGCCGGTTGCCACTCCCACTTTCTCCAGCTCCGATGGCGAGCGTCCGACCGCCACACCCTCCCAGGCGCCCGAGTCCACGGCATCAGAGCCGACTGCCACCTCAGCCGGCGAGGACATCACCCTCACGCCCTTTGCCACCCCTGCCACGCCCACCCCCTCGCCCACGCCGGTGACCGGCGATGGCACCGGCGTGCCTCCTGAGCATGCCCTCACCCCCACGCCCTCGCTGGGCGCGCCGGACTCAAACGCTACCCTCACTCCCACGGGCGTCATTTCATCCACCCAGGAGATTCCTCCCACCCCGCTCGGCACGCCGCAGGAGACCTCGCAACCGCTTCCCACCCTGCCGGCGGTCGATCCGGTCCAGATCGATGACTCGCACGCCGCCGGTGAGATTGTGCTCAAGATCGATCCTCGCCGCGCAAGCGCTGCCATGCAGACGCTGCGTGACCTGGGGATCAACCCCACGCAGGATATCAGTGAGATCGAGTCTCTCAGCACGCTCGTGATCCAGGTGCCGCCGGAGCAGCTCGCTACCATCCTGGCGATCTTGCAGTCCAGCGCCAATTTCCTGTATGCCGAGCCCAACTACCTCGTGCAGTTGGATAGCGTCCCCAATGACCCCGAATTCCCCTCCCAGGGCAACCTGCCCGCCATCCAGGCGCCTCAAACCTGGGACGCCCTCCCCTCCATGCAGGAGGTCCTCGTGGCGGTGGTCGATACCGGCGTGGATGTCACCCATCCCGACCTGGCGGACCGCATCTGGCAGAACGCCGGCGAGACCGGCCTGGATGCCAACGGCAACGATAAGCGCAGCAACGGGCTGGATGACGACAATAACGGCTACGTCGACGACTGGCAAGGCTGGAACATGGTTGCCGGGGATAATAACGCCCGCGATACGCAGGGTCACGGTACCCATCTGGCGGGCATCATCGCCGCTGGCGTCGACAATGCCGTTGGTATTGCTGGCGTCGCGCCCAATGCGCGCATCCTGCCGGTCAAAGCCCTGGATGATACCGGCTTCGGCACCTATGCCCAGGTCGCCGAAGCCATCACCTACGCCGTCGATATGGGAGCGCGGGTCATCAATCTCGGCTTCAGCGGCACCGGTTCGAGCGAGCTGCTCCAGGCTGCCGTGGATTACGCCATCGCCCAAAATGTGCTGGTGGTTGCTGCTGCCGGCAACAGCGGCAATTCCGTCCCCAACTACCCCGCCGGTTATGCTGGCGTCGTGGCGGTCAGCGCCGTCGATAACAACGGTTACTGGGCGCCCTTCTCCGCCAGCGGAGATTACATCAGCCTATCCGCTCCGGGTATTGGCGTCCTTTCCACCGGCTTGGGCGGTTCCTACCGCCCCGCCACCGGCACTTCTCAGGCAGCCGCCCACGTTTCAGGCGTGGCTGCGCTCCTGGCGGGTCAGGCGCAGTTCAGCGATCGGGATTACCTGCGCACCGCCCTCCTGCTGGGCGCGCGCGATCTCGGCGATCCGGGCATCGACCCCTATTTTGGCTACGGCATGCTCCAGGCGTTCAGCTCTCTGCAGTACGCCGGACCGGTGCTGCCCACGCCCACCCCCTGGCTCGTGCCCACGGCAACACCGGGCGGACCGGGCGGGGTCAACATCGCAGAGACCCTCGACCTGTGGGGGCGCGCTCAGACTGCGACGTATGCCATCCTCGACCCCGATAACAGCATTGACAGTGCCTTCAACGGTCTGCTTGCCAGCTCCACGGGTCCCTATGGCGCCAGCACCGCCCGGCGCTGGACCTTCACTGCCATTGACGATAATACCTTCACCTCCATCGCTGCGGTTTACCTGGATGTCAGCATGTACATGAGCGGCTGGGTGGACGACACCTTCTACCTGCAGGTCTACGAGCCGACCAACCCGTCTTGTGTTTCTGCCGGCTGGTGTACCGTTCTGACCCTCAAGTTCAATCCCATCCCCGGACAGCCCGAAGCGCTGGTCCCCACCTCGCTGACCACCCTCACCGTCCCGCTCACCAGCCTGCTCAACACGGATGCCAGGATCGATGCCGCCCAGGTGCGCCTCGCCGGCTCCGCCCTGACGGGTGGGATAACCGATAACGTCACGATCTATATCGACGCGGTCCGCCTGCGTGTGGTGGATGTCCTCCCGCCCACTGCGACGCCCACCCCCACGCCGCCCTTCATTCCCACCGTCACCTTGCCGGCAAACCGCGCTGCTACGGCGACGCCGGACGCAGCCGCGCCGCATGCCAACTTCTCGCCCACCAACGACCAGTGCTCCAATTGCCACCGCTCGCATACCGCCCAGGCAAACGAATATCGCAGCCTTGCCACGGAGGAGGAGATCTGCTTTAGCTGCCATACTTCGGGCGGCTCCGGGACGAACGTCCAGCCGGCGTTCACCAGCTACACCAATACGCTGACGCGCTTCTTCTCTCACGATGTCTCCGCCACGGTCAATATCCACCAGGTGGGTGAGACTTATGGTGGTCAGTTTAGCTGGTCAAGCCGTCATATCGAATGTGAAGATTGCCACTCGCCGCATAGCTCTGCCCGCACCGCCGCGGGCGAGTCCAATGCCGCGCCTGCCGTCCAGCAGGAGATGTACGAATCCAGCGGCGTCCAACCCCTGTGGAACGCCCCCGGCGCGCCTGCCGCATTCTCCTGGATGGACGTCGCCGAGCAGGAATCCCAGATCTGCTTCAAATGCCACTCCTCCTACGCCACACTGCCCACTTATGCTCCGGATGGCTACGGCTGGAACGGTTCTTCGGCTGCCATCGGTTACATCCCCAACGGGTTGGGAAAGCTGACCGCCACCAACCCGGCGCAGGTGCGCGATAGCCGCGATATGGCGAAGGAATTCAATTCTTACCAGGTCAGCTACCACCCCTTAGCCGCCAAGGGGCGCAACCAGAATATGGATCCCGGCAGCTTCGTCGCCCCCTGGTCGCAGGATTCGATCCTCTACTGCACCGATTGCCACGACAACGCCGATAACACCACGGCTGGTCCGCACGGCTCCCCGCTGTTGCATATCCTGGATGGCTCGTCCAATTACATCACCCAGACGGATCCAGCCCAGAGCTGCGCCCAGGGCGGTTGCCAGCCCATCCACACCCGCGGCGAGTTGTGCTTCAAGTGTCACCAGTTCGGCACGTACGCCACCGGCACCAACCCGGTTACCACCACCCGCTTCAAATCCGGCGTTCAGAACTTGCACGCATACCATAGCTTCAGCGCTTGCTATACCTGTCACGACTCTCACGGTAGCGAGCAGGACCGCCTGATCAATTTCGACACCAGCGTCGTGTCGATCTATCCGGGCTATACCAGCCAGTCTGCCTGGCGCTTCACCAACGGCGTGGGCACCTGCTACGTTGCCTGTCATGATGGTGAGCATGGGGATGTTCCGGATCGCCAGTACACGCCATAATCGCCCGCCCGTTTGCTTTAGCGGTATCTTAGCTGTACGAACATAAAAAAATGTCGAGACTGATCCGTTTTTGGAAGAAAGACCTCCTCAACAAGCTGATTGTTCTGGTGGTGCTCTTGATTACGACTGTGATTGCCGTGGACGCCTTCATGTTCGTGAAGAACCGCTCTTCCGGGGAAGACCTCCTGGCGGGCTTCTTCCCCACGCCTACCACCGAGCTCAAAGTGATCCTTACCAACAATGCCGCCACCGTCGAATATAAGGCAGCTATGGCAACCGCCAGCGTCCCGCCCACCATCACCACCATGCCCATCACGCCCCGACCAACGAGCACGCCCCTCCTTACGCCGCTGCCCGCTGTGCCAGCCACCACCCCCGCCTCCCTTGCCGTTACAGCCACCCCCACCCAGACCCTCAGCCTGGAGTGCATCCCCGCTGGAAGCCCGCAGGCAGGTAAGGTCCTTGCCGTCGTGGATGGCATCACGGTCAAGGTGCTGATCGACGATCTGGTTTACACGGTGCGTTATCTTGGCCTTGACCTGCCCCCCGACGAATCGTACGCCGGGCAGGCTGCGATCCAAAACGGCGAGCTGGTGTATGGTCAGGATATCCAGCTCGTCGCCGACAAGCCCGATAAAGATGCCAACGGTCGCCTGCTGCGCTATGTCACAGCCGGCGATACCTTTGTCAACCTGGATCTGCTCCAGCAAGGGCTTGCCATTACTCAAACAATCGAGCCTTCTCTCGCCTGTGCGCAGCTCTTCAAGCAAGCCGAGCAATCCGCCCAGGAAACTCAGAAAGGCTATTGGAAAATTGCCGCGGCGCCTTAGCCGGTACTCTGAGCCGCTGCTATTGGAGGTAAATGCATGATCAAACGCAATCTGCTGCTGATCGCCGTCATCCTGGTATTGAGCATCCTACTGGTGGCTTGTTCCAGCACAGCCGAGTCCGAAGGTCCTCCCGGACCGGCGGGTCCGGCGGGTCCGGAAGGTCCCCAGGGTCCAACCGGCGCCGAGCCCGCTCCCAGCTCCGCCAACCCGGTCGGTCCCAGCCCCGCGCAGTACGTTGGCGACCAGGTTTGCGCCGGCTGCCATCCCGATATTTACCGGACATACATGAAATCAGGTCATCCCTGGAGCCTGAATCCCGTCGTCGGAGGAGAATCGCCCACCTACCCCTATACCCAGCTTTCTGGTACGCCCAAAGGCTACTCATGGGAGGATATCAGCTATGTGGTCGGTGGCTATAACTGGAAAACCCTTTTTGTTGATCAGGATGGTTACATTATCACCGATGCTCTCAACAAGACCGGCGATACCAGTTATCTCAACCAGTGGAACTTTGCCAATGACCTGGTAGGCAAGAGCGCTGACTGGGTTGGCTTTAGATCTGGCGAGCAAAATGTCCTCTTCACTTGTGGCGCTTGCCATACCACCGGCTATACCTTGAGTGGCAACCAGGATGGCAAGCCGGGGCTCATTGGCACCTGGAACGAGCCCGGTGTGCGCTGCGAAGCCTGTCACGGTCCCGGCAGCCAGCACATCTCCGATCCTCAAAATATCCGGATGTCGATCGACCGTTCTTCAGACATGTGCCTTGCCTGCCATAGCAACGCCGACATCGAGCTGGTGGAGGATGTAGATACCACCGGCTTCAAGCATCCCACGTCTGAGATGATCTACCGCGGCAAGCACTCTGTCCTGGAGTGCGTGGACTGTCACGATCCGCACAGCGGCGTTGTCCAGCCGCGCAAAGAGGATCAGCCGGTGACTGTTACCTCCTGTGCTGAGTGCCACTACAAAGAAGCGGATTATCAAAAGAACGAGATGCACGTCAAGATGAATATGGCTTGTTCGGATTGCCACTTGCCTCGCATTGTTAAAGCTGCCTGGGGCGACCCCGCCAATTTCATCGGTGATATCCACTCCCACCAAACCGCCATCGATCCATCCCGGTTCGACCAGTACATCACCACCGGCGACACGAGTACTTATGTCGTTGCCCCCGTGGGCTTGAATTTCGCCTGCCGGCAGTGTCACAACGGCATCCGCGCCCTTGCCAAGAGCGACGAAGAGCTCCAGGCGATGGCAACCGGGTACCACAGTCAGCCGTAGTCCATCTGCATCCTTACCCGAAAATGATAGCGCTGGAGCTTCGTTCCGGCGCTATCTTTTTTCGCCAGGATTCCTGGCGAGCGCTCCTGTCCGGCGGAGCGAGTGTCGCTACATCGCCGCCGGCTGGCGTCCTTGCGTTGCCAGCAGGTACAACCCCAGCAACCCGCCAAAGACGATCTCCATGCAGACCGGCACCACCTCCAGCGAGAGCCTGCCCGCCAGCACCCCCACCAGGCTGGGGATCACCGCCATCCCCAGGGCGCTGGCAGCCATTTGCATCCCGATCGTGTTTGCCGCAAAATGAGCGCCAACCCGCTGGACCGTGCCGGATACGAACGCCGGGAAAATGGGGGCGATCGAGAACCCAATCAACACGATCCCCAGCAGGTTTGCCGCCTGGTTGGGGTTCGAAGCCAGTAAAGCTCCGCCGATTAAAGCTCCCGCCAATCCGCCAAGCACCAGAGCATTCACTCCCACCTTTTTGGCAAACAAGCCCGCTACCACCCGTCCGATGGTAAAGGTCGCCCAATAACTGCCCGCCCAGAGGCCGGCAGTCGTCGCGTTGACGCCGCGTGACTCCACCAGCAGGCTGTAGGTCCAGGTGCCATAAGAGACTTCAGCGCCAACATATAAGAAGAACAGCAGCGCGCTCAGCCACACGCGCGGCTGGCGCAGGGTTTCCCCCATCGGCGTCTGGTAGTCGGTCAGGCGCTTCGGCGCTTCTGGCTGGGTTGGCGCTCCTCTTTTATCCCACAGCCGCAGGGTGAGCAAGAAGCAAATCGCCAGCGCCAGTTGGAAGCCGCCTACCAGCCGGTATCCGGGGCGCCAGGCGTTCAGGGTGGACAAGGTCAGGGTCATCAGGATCGGTCCAAGCGTCACGCCGACCCCATAGCAGGCGTGCAGCCATTGCATCATTCCCGCGTCGAAATTCGCCGCTACATAGGTGTTCAGCCCTGCATCGATCGCCCCTGCGCCCAGCCCGGCAAACAAGCCCAGGGACGCCATCATCCACCATGCCGGAACCAGGGTATAGCCGATCAGCCCCACGCCTGTGATGGCGCAGCTGGCTGCCAGGACGCGGCCCAACGCCCATCCGCCCGATCAATGGACCGCTGGCAAAGCTGGAGATGAGGTAGCCGGTTACGCTTGCCGAGATCAGCAAGCCAATGGCATCGATTGGAATGGAAAATCCCGCCCGGATCGAGGGCCATGCCACCCCCAACAATCCATCCGGCATCCCCAGGGCGATGAAAGCCATGTATGCCAGAACGATCAGCCCAATTTGTGGAGTTTTCTTTACCTTACACCCTCCGGTCTTCGCTGGCTGCGCTTACCCCAGGATCTTCTCGATGCGTCCCAGCTCCTCGCCGGAGAATTCCAGCCGCTCCAGCGCCCCGACTGCATCCTCGATCTGTCCCACCGTGCTCGCCCCGATCAGCACGGATGTCATCTCCTCGTGCCGCAGTACCCATGCCAGCGCCATCTGCGCCAGGGATTGCCCCCGCTCCCGCGCCAGCGCATTCAGCTTTTCCACTTTTGCCAGCTTTTCGGGCGTGATCTGCGCCGGTCTCAGGAAGCCGTGCGCCTTCGAAGCACGTGACCCTTCCGGTATGCCGCCCAGGTACTTATCCGTCAGCAGCCCCTGCGCCAGCGGCGAGAACGCGATGCAGCCGATGCCTTCTTCTTTTAGCGCCGCCAGCAAGCCGCCCTCCACCCAGCGCTCGAACAGGCTGTATTTCGGCTGGTGGATCAGGCACGGCGTGCCGAGCTGGCGCAGGATTTTTGCCGCTTCACGCGTCTTGTCAGCCGGGTAGTTCGAGATGCCTGCATACAGCGCCTTCCCGCTGCGCACGATGTGGTCCAGCGCCTGCATCGATTCTTCCAGCGGCGTCTCCGGGTCGGGGCGGTGGTGGTAGAAGATATCCACGTACTCCAGCCCCATGCGCTTCAGGCTCTGGTCCAGGCTGGCGACCAGGTATTTCCGCGAGCCCCAATCGCCGTACGGACCCTCCCACATCGTGTAGCCGGCTTTGGAGGAGATGATTAGCTCATCCCGATAGGGTCTCAAATCCTTCGCCAGGATCTGCCCGAAGGTCTCTTCCGCTGAGCCCGGCGGCGGACCATAATTGTTCGCCAGGTCGAAATGCGTGATGCCCAGGTCAAACGCCCGCAGCGCCATCTCGCGGCTGTTGGTGTACGTATCCACGCCGCCGAAATTGTGCCACAACCCCAGCGAGACTGCCGGCAGCTTCAAACCGCTGCGCCCGCAGCGCTTGTAGCGCATCGTTTGGTAACGAGAAGAATTAGGAAGATAAGTCATAGTGGTCTCCAATTATAGCGCGTCCTCTATCCATGTAATCTCCGCCGCCGGCACGTTCTTCTCCCGCCATGCTATGCAGCGCTCCGCCAGCCGGCTGGCGCTCTGGTAATAATCCGGCTCGTGGCGGCGCTCCCGCTCATACTGCACGTACGGTTTCAGCCTCGCCCAGCTCTTCACGATCATCGGGTTCATCCACGGCATCACCAGCTCTTCCTCGATCCAGCCGGATTGGGTGAGGAATGCCACCCGGTCCAGGGAGTTTAAGACGCGCTTGATCGCCGCTCGCCCTTCCGCCGGCAGCGACGCCACACCTTCCCGCGGATCTGCCGCCAGGTTTTGGAAGATCCAGCGCCGGGCGGCGATGTTTTCGTCCGAGTTGAGCTCCTCGAAAAGCCGGTCTGCTACTTCCAGCGCCCGGCTGTTGGAGATCTCGGAGAGCTCCCGGTAGGCGATAAATCCTGCAGTGAACACGGCTGCCGCCGCTAGCGCCGTCGATAGCGCCTCGATCATCGCCCACAGGTCGTAAGAGCTCCCCAGGGCTTTTAGACTCCACCACAGGATCAGCAGCAGGCACAGCCACAGGATAAATGCCCCGCTGGTGATCAGCACGATGAGCGCAAAGGTCTTACCGGTTGGTCGATTGGCGTTCATAAGGTCCCCTCCAGCTATTAATCAAGGCTCCCTTCTCCCTCTTGTCATGCTCTCCCTGGCTATTTCGATAGGGTTCACAAGTGGACCGCCTAAAAAATTATAGCGTATCTTAGGACAAAATTCCCTTTCACACGAGCGATGTAAATTACATTACGATTGTCATTACAGTGTTGTAAGGCTCGTCCGGGCTTTCTCTCCTGCTTTGATCCCTAACAATCATCATCGAATTTCGTTAATTTTAACGTGAATATGGGGTAATGGCATGGATGCAAATCCAAAGAGTTCATTCTATCTCCCGGAAAGCTTCGCCTTCAGCCTGGACCCCGGCGCGCCGGCTGGCGCGAGTATTGACGTCGATACCGGTGTCATCACCTGGACGCCCTCGCCAGATCAAGGCGGCACTACCTATACCCTCACCGCCCGCGTCGTGGATGACGGCATCCCGCCTCTGGAGGCGTTCAGCACCTTCACGGTCACCGTCGGGGATAAGCTCTTCCTGCCGGTGCTGTTGAAGTAGTCTGTTCGCTCAGCCACCCCAATGCGGGATGCGGGAGGAGTGCGACTCCACCGCATCCCGTTTTATTTGGTATCATTTCATTCAGGGCGGGTTACCCTGTCCCTTAAAAATCCACACTGGAGAGATAACATGAGCCTTGCCATAAACCCCAAAGACGTCCCCGGCTGGGAGATCGAAAAGCATAAAGGGGTCTTCGCCCGGCTGCTGGTAGCCGGTGAGAACCTCACGGTGTTGTGGACGCGCTGGGATCCGGGTTCGATCGCCCCGGAGCATACCCACCCCAACGAGCAGGTGGCTGTCTGCCTGGAGGGCGAGATCATTTTCACCGTGAATGGCGAAGAGACCCTCCTGCACGCCGGGGAGTTTATCCACATCCCCGCCAACGCCCCGCACGCCGAGCGCAATGAGGGCAAGACGCCCGTCGTCCTCACCGACTTTTTCTCCCCCATCCGCCCCGATCTGCACAAAGGACGCTTCCTGGCGAATATACTGGATGACCGCGGCGTTGGGTAGCCTGATCTACTACCGTATCGAAACAGAATACAAGATAAATCTTCTGTTCTGGTAAACGATATCCCCAAGCTCTCTCATCTTTTCTCGGAAGACGTTCCAATTTGCAGCCTTTGTCTTTTCGAGCAGGACGTATTTTACGCCATATTTTTGGAGCACCTCGATCCGCTCCGCTTGTGGGGTTTCTACGTCAAAGAATTGGTTAGTATCATTGAGCCGGGTCTTGGCATCCGGCACAAAGGGAGCATCGTAACCTGATCCCACGACCTTGCCGCTGAACGTCGGCAGCATCGCGCCAATATCAGGATCAGCCAGTATCAGGTCATAGTGCCCGGTATATTTGGGCAGGAAATAAAAGTACTCGTAAGACTTGCGCGCAGAAAAGATGGATCGATCCAACGCTGGTCTGATAAATGTGCGGTAGCCAGCCGCGATCATAATCAGGGTCACGCCGCAACATAGGATGAGCGGCCGGTTCAGCACGCCGGAGCCTTTGGCTGCCAGCCTGTTTTCCAGGTCCACGAGATGGCTGGCGATGGTGATATCCAGCAGGATCACCATAAAGGGGAGCACTCGTCCGTAGCTGTATGCTCTGAGCAATCCACCGGCGATGTAAACGCCCAGCAAGATCGAGAACATCAAAGGCAGCGGCTGGCGCCAGTTGGCGCGCAGATCCAGGGCGAGTAATGGCAATCCGATCAACGCCGGCCACACATTGATGAAAACATCCCGGTACATAGCCGTCTGCGTCTTGTTATAGACCCACGACTCGCCTATCATGAACTTTATGAAGGGATAATAGGGCCACAAAATCGCCAGGAATAGTGCGCCGAGCAACACACCAACGATTTTCATCAGCTCAGAGATAAACCTCTGCTTCGCGCTGAACATCATCGCCAGCAATCCTGAAGCGAGAAAGATAAAGGTGAAGGGGTGAGAGAGCAGAATGATTGCGGCAAAGATCAGGATGGGCGCCAGCCAGAAGTCCTGGCGTTTGTCGATGCGCCGCTTGTTGAGCGCCAGGGCGATGAAGGACAGCCCCAGGCAGAACGTCGACGGGTAAGGGAGCACATACCCCAAGACCCGCAGGTGAAAAAAGCCGCTCCAGTTCCACACCGTGGCTCCCCACAGCAACAGGATGAACAGCAAGCTGTAAAAAGCAACCCCGCCGCCGTCCCTTGGCGCAACCGCTGACGCAAAGAGATACAAACCGGTTAAGAACAAGAAAGTATTGAAAACGGCAGCTAAGGACAGCGTCTTGATCGCGTTCCAATGGGTCGCCCGGGAAAAGAGCGACCAGGTCACCGCATAGGGTGAGTATAAAGGATGGGGTGCGTCCAGGGATAATTGCGGGTGTTTGGGATGCAGCGGGTTAAAAGCCAGCTCATTGATCACCGCGCTGTGCAGCCAAAAATCGCCCACCCAGTATTGTTTGCTCACGCTCAGGCACATCAGCGCGAAGACGATGGCGCTCAGGATGAGATATCTAAATTTGAGAAACAAGTTAAGAGCCCCTTCACGTATCAGCCTGGCTGTGTGCATGGTATCGGCGTCCCGATATTGCTATGGCATTGCCCAGGTGTTCTTGAACGGTTTTCGGAATTTACCGGCGGATCATCTGGTGGACGTATAGAGTATGGCAGATAATCTTTCCGAATGCAAGGGGTCAATCCCCTTGATGTTGAGCCTGAACCCGCTTGAGTCTTGGCGTTGAATAAATTCCCCTTCGTATCAAGAGCACCTTAAACAGCAGGGTAGATCGCTGTCTTGCGACCTACCCTCGCAAATCCGAGTGTGTAACTTATTTCGTAATTTCCCAGCTGGAGCTCCGCACTTTCCACTCGCCGCCCTGCTGCTCGAATTCCAGGCGCACCTTGCCGGGCATCCCGGAAACAGTCTCCACCCTGCCTTCCAGAGCGCCCCTTGGCAACCCCGTTTTCGGTGAAGACACGGCCCTTCTCGAATTCCCAGCTCACGATTTGGGAGCCCACATCCTTAATGATGCTATCCAGATCCACCACGCCCCGCGTAATGCCAATCGAATAGTCAAGGACTCGTTGCGCCTCTGAGCTCATCATCTGATAGGTTGCCTCGAAATCCCCATCCTTGAGGCGGGTCATGTAGGCATCGCCTTGCTCCCTCAGGGCTTGATCAACAGGACCCTCGATGGCTTTCCCCATGCCGCATCCGGCGGTAAAGAGCAGCGCCAGAAGCGTGCTTGCCATCAAGAACTTCGTCCATAGCTTTTTCGTGTTCATTCTCGGTCTCCTTTTTTGAATTGTTTTGAAGATGGTGTCTTCATTCTGAATCTACATACGCAGGATGTTGCGGCAAGTTTTCCAGCTGGCGCATCCTCGAGACAGGTTTCTCCCCCCTCTTGAGATGTGTTTTGCTCTGCGACACAAACAGAGCAGGGTAAATAAAACCGCCTCCTTGAGCGAAGGAGGCGGTTTCTTTTGACACATTAGGAGTTACCGTGAATGAGCCCCACTTCAATCACATGATTGCAGCGCAAGTGCGGGTATAATGGTTTTTTACGAGGCAGCGCTGGTCTGCCTCGCTCTACTGGCCAGTCAGTATACTAACAAAGGAGAAACGCGATGGGAGACAAACGTAGTAAGAAGGATAAAAACAAGGCTGATAAGCAAAAACAGGAGAAGCTCGAAAAGAAAAAAGAACAAGAGAAGGCCAAGCTGCCCACCAAGAAACTCGCCTAGCGCAGGGGATAGCCTACCAGTCAGCTTCCCGGGTACCCCCGATCATCCGTGAGACGGGCAAATACTCCTGCCTCATCTTCCTGTCCACTCTCTCCACCTCCACCCATGGCTGCTGCACCGGCAGGGGCCAAAACCTTATCGCATCCACCCCAGGGCATGCCGGCACCAGTGTCCTCACTGGCTGCGAAGGAGGCAAGACATCCCATAACTTACAGTCTGCTACTAGCTCGGTGGTCCGGGCATCGTCGGTGAGTTGATGGCTTCTGGCCGAGAGCACGCGAAATAGCTGGATTGTGGTGATCACAAAAACCAGAAATGAACGGTGCAGGTAGACAAGCATAGTACTGCAATTTTTAGGCAAGTGTCAACCGTCCTGCCTCAGCTTCTCTCTCTTGGCAGTTTGCTGCTTTGTCACCTTTGGTATCCCTTCGTGTACTCCGTGTTTTAATCTTTATCCTGTCATTTGCTGCGTACCGGGAGGTCGTGATACACTTATCTCATGCCCACCGCCACCGCCATTGCTTTACCCAAAATCGCCCTTATCAAGTACGGGCAATAGACACCAGGTATTCATCATTACCGCCAGGCTGGTGATTAGCGGGGAGTATGTTTCCCCTTTTTTCCTTCCCTTTTTATTAATGAGGAAATTGAACTATCTGCCTGATAGTTTGCATCTACCAAAAGGAAATAGTGGAATCTGATAGTAGGGGAGATCTCTCAGGTGACACTGTGTGGCCGGTTACAGGCCTGGCAGGATTCGACCTGGGATCAAACGGTTACAAGTTTTTTCCCAATACGAGAACAATTTGAAAGGCTATGGTTTCGGGCTTTTAACCTAAGGGTTTGCGTTATCGGCTGGTGGGCGGGTGTCGACAATGCTCATTATACTGAAAAATGACTGGGCGAAGAATCAACTAATTTAAGCCAATGGATGTTCTATGCTCAAAGCTGAGGGGAACTTTATGTAGTGATGATCCAGAAGTCATGGATCAGTCAAAAGCGGATTCGCGTAACAGCACAACTCTCTTCTCAGTTCCCTTAGCTTTAAACATTGCCGTATCGGCATTTTTGAAAAGGATGTCAGCCGTTTCTCCATCTGCGGGATATATGGCAATACCGATACTGACTCTTATAGAAAGAACAATCCCATTAAACTCGCAGGCCTCGGCAATCCGATTAACCATCTTCTCTGCAATGCGAGGCACATCGGCTTCTTGCTTGACCTCCAATAACAGGCACATAAACTCGTCGCCTCCCCAGCGACTGACCGTGTCTTCCTCACGGATTAAAGACTGTAAACGGTTTGCCACCATGAGCAGCACTTTGTCTCCCAGATCATGACCATAAGAGTCATTAATGCTCTTGAATTTGTCGATGTCAATAAACAGGACAGCGAGTTCCCAACCGCGCCGTTTTGCCTGGATCAACCCCTGGTCGAGATGCTCTTCAAATAACACACGATTTGGAAGGCCTGTGAGTGCATCCTGAAAGTAAATATTTCGTGTTTCTTCCTCTTTGGTCTGGGATTTCGATAAATCGTCGCGTACTTTGGCTAGATCGGTCTTTGTGTCGGCGAGTTCGGATTCCATGACTACTCGTTCATCCACCTCCTTAGCAAGTTCGATGTTAACCTGATTCAAATCGTCTGCGGCTCTCGCCACTTTGTGCTCGACATCTTCGTTCAGAGTGATTGTCTCTTCGATGGTCTGAACAGGAATATTGACTTTTATCCCCTGATTTAGAACTTCATTTATCGAGGTGAGTTCACTTGCAGCATGCTCGACATTTTTCTTGATTTTCTTGTTTTTATAAAGCACACGTCTAAGCGAAACTTTTTTGGCGGGCACGGGTTTTTTCAAATCTTTTGATTTCATAAGTATTCTCTCTTGCATAGAGAGGTCTTACGATTTTCGGTCCACTGCGCCGCCATATCAATCCGAGTTGAACTAAGGCGTATAAGGAACGATACTAAAGAAAATCCAATGTAGTTCTTTAAAAATAACTTTCAAGGTTGCGCTCAGCAAAGGCAAAAAGTTCTGTTTCGGCAGTCACCATTTTTAAGAAGATTGTTTAATTACTTTAAACAATAACAAAATCATTTTATAAACAAACTTGGCGCTGTTTTGGGCGCTAGGTGCGTTTGGGGCAAAAAATGATTATTTAACGATAATATTGACCTCAAAGGTTTTAGCCGGCTCGGTATTTTTCTCCCAGGAGCGGTGGTAGACCAGTTTGAGGGTCTCCTGCCCGGCATTTGTCGCCGTGAAATGCAAGAGGATCATCTGCGGGGCACCTATCAATTTTTGATCTGCGGCTTTGATTTCTGGCTCACCAGCCTGCTTGAGGGTTTTCAAATTCTGGCTGGCTGTCTCCCAGCTGTAACCTGTGGATGGGTTGCCTTCAAGCTCAATAACCAGGTTATCACCGGCTTGAAGAGACACCGTCTTACCCGCGTCTTTTTGAGTGAGGTGCCGGGGACCGGTTTGAGCGGAAGCCTGGGCTGAACATGCGCTGAGTAGCACCACCAAAAATAAAATGGATGTAAATTGGAATAAATGGTACATAGCGATTCTCCTACTATGGTTGGAACTATGTATAAAAAGACATATCCCCATATTACGGGGCTGTCGCGTTTCAGGCCGTGAACGCAATGCAGCCCCGTAATTGGGGATGAATTATAGCCCTTTAACTATGGTTGCTAATAGCATGAGTGCAGCAGCAATTATGGCAAGCCAGAATGAATAAGGGCTCAGTGCAGCTACAACACTTGTCTGACCGAGGAGTGCGAGTACAGCAAGCGCTAGCGCTACGAACCAGGTAATCTGCTTCGGTGCGGATAGTTTCATCTTATTCCTCCAATGTCGCGTATATAAATTTCATTCCAATAGTGCAGCGAACTTCAGCGGCCTATCGAACAAGGATGATCCTGAAATTAGCTGCTTCGAGTAACAAGTGGATATAGCCTTCCTGCATCCATTTGCTCCATACTGATTATCCATGAAACCGGGTGCAAGATGTGTTTTTTCGATTCAGTCTTCGAGAATAAACGTTACCTTCATCTGGACCCGGTACTCGGTGATTTGTCCTTTATCATCGATTAGGACTTCCTGATTCTCGATCCACGCGGCTCTGACTTGCGTAAGAGTTTTTTGGGCGCGAGCAACTCCTGTCTTGATTGCATCATCGAAGCTCTTTGTAGAAGACGATTTGATTTCAGTGACCCGTGCGACTGACATTAGCAAACTCCTTTTTATTGCTTGAGGTTAAGCTAGAAAACATTATGAGAAAGCTCAGACCACTTAGCTGGTTCCATTGAGGTTTCCCATTGATATACGCCGAGATAGCCGTCAAGCCCTCCAATGCTCTCAAAAACAGACATTGTGGGAGCTCGCTTGCGCATGTTGTCTTTCTTCGAACCCAAAACCTATCCGGCTTTCTCGTTGGGTAGAAAGCGCGTTACCTTGGTCTTGCACACCGGACAGGTACCTTGGGCCATCCGCCGACCGTTGCGTGTCTCTTTGACGGTGCCATTCTTGATCGTCTGTTTCTTGCGACACTTGACACAGTAACCTTCGAATTCCATGGTAATTTCTCCTTGTATGCTTCTGATGGTTAGGAATTGATGGAACTTATCTCATTTTCTTAGATCAGTTATGGATGTACGCGAATAGAGCGGATAACTCCCCCCTTGGAAGGTAATTTCAGGAAAGTCATATTTTCTTCCTTATGAAATATCATGATGTGAATCACAAAAGCGTCATACTTCATTCTATAACCACGGGCTCCGATACACATCCACCGGTCAGGGGATATTTTGCTACACCAGTTGGGGGAGATCACTCCTCGTCGTCCACATATTCCAGTTCGATCCAGGTGGCCTCGTAATAGACTTCCCGGTAACGAGCCAGGCGCATATGCTGGCTGGCATACTGGGCGGTTAGCTCGGCTTCTAACCGGCGAATATGAGACTGTAATTCAATAACCTGGCTGCGCAGGCGCAGGATCGCCTCAGCGGCAGCCTCGTCGACCCCCAGATCGTCCTGTAAGCGGCGCTGGCCGCGCGACTCATAGCCTTCGTATGGACCATACCAATACCGCTTTGGGGATGGATTTTCGGGAATCATAACTGACCTCATTTGTGATGCGTTTCAGTACGGTTTGGCCGGGAGGCGGCCAACTCGCGGATGCTGTTGACCTCCTGGTCGGTCAGCGGGTCGGGCAGCACTAGCCTGACCAAGGCAAACAGGTCGCCGCGCGTTTTGGGATCACCCAGGTGGGGCATGCCCTTGCCACGCAGGCGGAAACTCCGCCCGGCATTGGTCCGAGGGGGATCTTCAATATCAGCGGCCGCTCCAGGGTTGGGATGCGGATTTCACCACCGGCAATGGCGGTGAAGATATCGACCGGCACGTCAATGTGCAAGTTATCTCCTTCGCGCTCAAAAGTGTCATTAGGCAGGATGTTGACGATTAAATACAGATCTCCAGCCGGCCCACTGTTGTGGCCCGGCTCCCCCTGACCTGCCAGGCGAACTCGTGATCCGGTGTGCACACCCTGTGGAATACTGGCCTGGATGCGGTGCCCATCAATTTCCAGCAGGCGATCTGCACCATGATAAGCCTCTTCCAGTGTGAGATCGACTTCGTACTCGACATCGCGTCCGCGGCGCGGACTGGGTGAGGTACCTCGACCACTGCCTCTGCCGCGCCCGCGCACCTGGCCAAAGATACTGTTGAAGAAGTCGGAATATGGCGATGCGCTTCCGAATAGGTCTTCCAGGTCTTCTGGACTGGCGTATTGGACGTGCACTCCTTGACCAGGTCGGGCTGACCAATTTTGCCAGTCGAAATCCTGTTGGCGACCGCCCGTCTGCTGCCAGCGCTGGTATTGAGCACGCAACTCATCATACTTCTTGCGCTTTTCCGTATCCGATAGAACCTGGTAAGCCTCATTAATTGTCTTGAATTTTGCTTCTGCTTCATTATTGCCCGGGTTTATATCAGGGTGATACTTTTTTGCCAACTGGCGAAAGGTCTGCTTGATAACCTTCTTATCAGCGTTCGGCGGTACACCTAATATTTCATAATAATCCTTAAAGTCCATTGGGCACCGTCTTGTTCGTCTTCTTGTTCATCGTCTAACTCTGGGTCATTCCTGGCCTGCCACCTTTGATAAGCAGCTTCAATTTCTTCTGCTGTGTGACTATCGCAGGCGACCAGCGGTTGTTGTTCTCCCGGCACGCAGTGACCGCCGGGGCTGGTCACGGCACAATCCACCAGCCTGCCGTCCGGGGTATACACGGCAAGAACGTTGAATATTCTGGCACATACGATACAGCCATGCATCTCGACTGCTTTTTTATTTTCAGACTTGATCATGGCATGTCTCTCCCACACGTCAATGATAAATCGATCATTGCGAAAAGATCAACACGCTGTAAGGACCTATGGAACATGTGGCGTGGAAGGGTAAGCCATCGTTTTGGCCCGGTTCGGTGACCACGTCGGCGCTGGGATGGCCGCCAAAGTCTTCGCTGTACCCCTGCCAATCGCTGTTGAAACGAAGCTTCCACGTCCCAGCAGCCGGGAAGCCGATAACGTAACCCTCCTGCGGTTCGTGGAAAAAGTTGGCGACGACCACGACATCGTCCGCCGGTCCACCCTTGTCCCAACGGTGAAAGGCGATGACTTTGCGTTCGTCGTGCAAGTGATAGACCTGGGTGAATTGCCCGCATAGGCCGCGGGTTAAGCCGTCGTGGTTCAGCCGCAGCCGGATGAGGTCGCGATACAGCCGCACGATGCCGTGGAACTCGTCACGTTGGTCCCAATCCACGGGGATTGTGTCGCGGAACCAGCCTCCTTCGAGGAATTCCTGGCCCTGGAAGAGCATAGGGATACCCGGCGCGGTGAACACCATGGCAGCGGCCAGCGTTGAACGTTTCTGAGCGTACCAGCCTTTCGGATCCTGTGGGTTGACCTCTTGCGGCACGCGCGCCTTGCCGCTCGCCACCTCGTCATGCGATTCGCTGTAGATGACCCGTTCGAAAGCGTCATCGTTGTAGCGATAACAGACCGCGTTGCGGATCGCGGCGAGCGAACGCTGTTCATCCTGGGGCGTGATTACCGCCTGACGAATAGGGTGAACAAAATTGGCATCCCACTGCGCACTAAATCCGGCGCCACCGGCGCCCACCTCTTTGGTGAGCCACGCGTTGTTCTGCAGGTCCTCGGCAATTGTGATGCGACCAGGGAATTTCTGGGCGACCAGGGTATTGATTTCCTGGAGCAGTCTCCAACCATCGGCCAGGTCAGCACTGCCGGGTCCGTGGATGGCGCGAATGTAAATAGTACCGTCGATGCGAATGCCATCCACATGGTACTCTTCGAGCCACATGGTGGCATTATCGAGAATAAATTGACGGACCTCACCGCGTCCGTAATCGGGACGGGTGTCGCCCCACGGAGTGTTCGCCCGGTCGTCATTGTAAAAGTAGATTCCGCCGCGGTTGTCCTCGGACCAGCCGTCGAACTGCCAAAGATCGAGGTCGCCCGGCCCAAAGTGATTGTAAACGACATCGAGGATCACCGCGATGCCATACTCGTGGGCACCTTTGATAAAGCGCTTGAACGCCACTGGACCTCCGTAGGCGCTCTCAACCGCAAAGATATGGGCGGGGTTGTACCCCCACGACCGGTCTGTGGCGAACTCGGCCACCGGCATGATCTGGATCGCATTGATGCCTAGCTTTTTCAAGTGGTCCAGACGGGCGGTCACCGAGGCGAACCCGCCGGGCTTGGCGGCGTTCTCCTCGTCATTGAATGTGCCGACGTGCAGCTCATAGATGACCAACTCGTTCCATGGCGCGGGATGCCAGTCGTCCCCTGCCCAGTCGAAGTGCGGATCGTGAACGATGGTATTGCCGGCTGAGTTGGTCACCTCACGGGCATACGGGTCATTGCGCTTAAACTCGCCCTGCGCGGTGGTCAGCAAGATACTTGTACTGATCACCAATATGTGCCTCAGCCACGTCGGCGTACCAGTTGCCGTTCTCCTCGGCTTGCAAGGGATGCCTGTCGCTGCTCCAGTCGTTGAACGATCCAATGATGGATACTCGCTGTGCATGGGGCGCCCATACGCGGAATACAACTCCGCCCGCGTGGGGATTCACTCCCTTACCCTCGATTTTTGCTTCATTGTTCAAAATTGCCTCCTAACTGGCAAATTCGGGATAAGGAGTTTTTTGTGTGTTTTTGGGCGGCTTCGCCGACCAATGAACACACAAAAGTGCTACTCTTATGGAATTGGCGTCGCCAGCGGATTCTGGACGGGCTGGCCGGCATTACCGCCTTGATAAAAGGGGAAAGTCACCGGCAAGTCAAATCCGAAATACGCGGAAACGTGTGCTACAATCTCGCCCTTGATCTGCTTCAGCTCGGTCGGGTCCAACCCTGCCGTCCGGGGTATAAACGACAAGAACGTTGAATGTTCTGGCACATACGATGCAGCCATGCATCTCGACTGCTTTTTTTTTTTCAGACTGATCCGGAGACTGGTCATGTCTGGCTATCTCCCGTTGGGAGCCAGTGCTTCTGCTGCCAGGAATCCAAATATCTGGGTTCCGGGTAGATTTTCCCGGAAATGAAGTCAGAACATTCCACGGGAAAAATGAGCCCACCTCGATCGGGTTGTGACCAGCCAAATTCGATCTCCCGATCGCAGCTTGCACAATTCACATAAAACTCGTCACTTTCCGGGTTGTTCTCCGGCTCGAATATTTCATACTCTTCCGGTTCAGAAGCAGAGTCATCTTCTGCATATTCACCGAAGTCCCCTCGCTCAACTTCATCGTCTGGATTTTCCTCCACCCTTTCTTTATATTCGTAATGCCAGTGATGATCAGCCTCGAGTGGCCCCCATTCCTGCCAGCATTCACTATCAGGCCCAGCCAGGATGTTCCAAACTCGAGTGACGGTCAATTTATGACCGCCGCATTTTTTGCAGGTGAACTCCCAGGGTAGGTGATCGTTCATGGCTGTATTCCTTCTGGATACTCAGATCTTAGTCAGCAGTTGGGCTTTTTTTTGTTGGAACTCTTCGTCGGTCAGCACGCCTTGCTGGTGCAGGGCAGCCAACTGAGCCAACAGCGCCGGGACATTATCCGAGGCAGCCGGCGTAGATGCGTCCCAATGCTCACCGCTCTCCAGGCGGGCTTTGGCGTTCAGCATGGCAGTCTTGAAATGCACCGGATTCTCGATGCGCCTGAACAGGTTGACGCCAAGCTCGCTGGCAGTCAGGATTTCCACATCGCCATAATTAAAAATACGACCCAAGGCAGATTGGGCCATCTTGACATCGTTGACTTTCTCAAGCGAGGAATCGATGACTTGCTTGTTCAGGATACCGGAGATCTGGATCACCCGCCGGTTGGTGACGATATACTCGTGATGGGTGTAGATGAGGACATCGTGGACCATTGAAACGATCGGGATCAGAAGCAAAACAAAACCAACCACGAACGTAATCAAGAGGAACTTTGGCAGCAAGATCACAGATGTGATAATCGCCGCCAGCATGACCAGGATGGTGAAGATTTCAAGAGCAATGGAACTGAGCAGAATGAACCAATGCTGGCGGGCAATGTGCTGGATCTGTTCACGCTCGCCAAGCAGGCTGTCTAGATAGGATTTCGCCATAGAATTACTCTCCAGATTGAACAATGGGGAGCTGGGTTGTGTTGGCTATAACAAGGGCAGGTCATCGACAACTCCCTTAAGACTCTGTCTAGCCACCGCTTTTCTTCTGAACGGGCATCTTGAATTTCATGCGCACAGGATGACCTGCTACCTGGTAATGGGGGTCAGGTCACTCTGTGTAATGCCGAAATTTGTATCGATCTTTGTTTATCTCTTCGTCTATTTTCAAACCACCAGGCGGTTGAAGAAGGAGCGGTAATGCTGCAAAGCCTTGCGGAGATCTTCAGTAGAGACATCATTGCCCTGATTCCACTGGCCTTCCAGCGAGCTATGTTCGTTGGCAAACATCTGGGTGATTTGCTCGACCACCTCAGACACCAGCGCATCCGCCTGTTGGACAGCAGCGCGCGGTTCGTCCACAAACTTGCCCTGGATCTCATTCCAGCGCGTGCGAAAATGCTCTGATTCCTCTCGGTTAAGCAGAGGCCGCCGATGATCCGGCATTCGTGTCGATAGGGGCTTCGTGGGTAATCGTCTCGACTCACCGGAGCCTTGTAGGGGATCGACTTGCTCACCTCAGGCATCTTCAACAATTGTTTCGCCACGGGTCTTTATAAGGCACCGTCTCGCCCATTGGGACCTCGTGGACAATCGTCTCATCCATCGGGGCATCTACAGTCGACAGCAACGGTCCCACCCATCGGCGTCTCGTGGATAAGAGCCGCATCCACCGGGACTTTGTCGGCAAAAGGATCCGGATTTACTGCCGGGTTGTTCATGTCCTGATCGGTTCTCTCAACGATCCGAGTATTGAAGGTTCTCCAAAATACTGTTCATTCATCTCTATTTCTCCTATACAACGACTGCTTCTGTTTCGAGAAGTTCCTCGAACAGAGATTGGTAATAAATCATTGCCTGCCTTAATTCTTCGGTATCTGCCAGGTTCTGCTTATTTTTGATGGCGATCTCCCGCGCGGCGCGGTAATTACTCACCAAATCAGGATAATTGACCGAGATATCAGCCGCCCGCTGCTCAAAATCAGATACTGGATAGGCACGCAGCTGCATGACTTCCATGATCAGGCGGTCGGCATCGACGATCGCCTGTCCCGGTTCGTCGACAAATTTGGATTGGACAGCGGTCCAATCAGCCAGATAACGCTCGCGCTCGCTGACAGAAAGTGGACGAATATCCAAAGCCTCAACATGCTTCTGCCGTTCATTCAGCTCTGTTTGTGCTTTCTTCTCGTCGCCCATGGTCTGCACAGTGTGATCATACTCAGGTCCGAAATGATCCTGGAGCTGCTCCGAACGTCTACGGCGAGCAAAAACCAGGCCTAATATCGCACCGATTATCACCAATACCAGAACAATGGCGATAATGATATATGTAGTATTCACAAAACGCCTCCTCCTTGAATTAGCTATCCAGTCTTATCAGCATCCATACCATTCGGGCGCTCAACACACTTGAGATGACACAGAAGGTATTTCCAGGACCACGGTACCAGACACTAGATTACCCACAAATCCCACAAACGGGATCAGGAACAGGTAGGTTATAGGTTAGGCCGTGCGCCGGCGTCTGGAGAAAATTAAACACGATCACGATCAGGGCTATTACGAGCAGAACATGAACGAGGTTGCCGCCTATATGTCCTAAAAGTCCTAAGAGCCACAAAACAATCAAAACCACTGCAATTATCCAAAGCATCTTATACTCCTTTCATCTTCGCTTCTATCAGGCGCCGGTTGAATTCCTATTCGGCGCCTCTCGGGTGTAGCCATACTTCTGTAAATTCATTCTATAACAAACGCATCATAGTCACATCCACCTGCCGGGGGAACTATGACTACACCAGTTGGGGGAGATCCATCAGGGGTGGGGGTGACAGCTCGATTAAATTCGAGGACAGATGAATTTAAAGTTCACGGTCAGGTATGACTTTCAATATCACACGGTAAGGCGGGTTGAAAGGTTTGGCCACAATACTGGCAAAAATTTGCGTCAGGTGCATTTGGCTTCCTGCAGAATTGACAGGGTTTTAATGTTGAGCGCTGCAATTGAGCAGCTTTGCGCCGGCTAAGACGTGGACGCCGCAGCCGGGAAACCATGTTTCGAGCGATATTTTTCCTGATCATTAAGGCTTGCCAATAGATGGCGCGCATCTGTTGAGTGGATATATGCCTCCCGTTGAGATACCATTGCAAGACAACGTGTCCGACGACATAAGTTCCAGAATATGCGATTGCCACCTTCGGCACGATGCCCCAAATTGGGATCAGGCCAATCAACATACGTGCCAGTTGGCGCAACACAAATCCTCCGCCGAGCACACTGCCGAATTCTCCCAAGTAATCTTGCCAGCGGGTAGAGAAGCCTAACGTTAAGCCCAGCTTATAAGCCAGGAATGCCTGGGCTTTGGTGAGCACTACCATATCGGCTATATTGAATGGGATATCGAAGATCGGGACCACCTCTGCCACACCCGTGCTTAAAGAATAGACAGCATTGGAGTAACAAAAATCATTGATCAATTTGTGAGCGATGGCCACCCGAAAGAGGGGAAATTGGCGGCCTAAAGCCAGGTGGCGCTTCGGGAGCAGCTCCAAGATAACCGGGACGAACTCGTGCTGCATGAAAACCGAGTCAAGAGCCGAGCCGTGCAGGACCTGCCCCATCTCCCATCTCAACGAATTAGAATTTAATGGCTGGTTTCCTTCCAGACCAATTTTATTGATAAAAACCAATACTTTCTTGCCTGCGCCGACCCATTTCTTTGCCAGCGCTTGTTCCAGGCTGAAGTCAGGGGAAGTAGCATCCAGCACGAGGATAATCAATTCGGCTGCACTTACCCAATCTTCCGAATCGAGCTCGGAAATTAACACAGCGGTTTGAGTTTTACTCTCCGGCCGTTGAGGATCCTGACGAATTTGGTCAGCCAGGGTATGACGGCCAACCCCGGCTTGCCAACGATGGCCAGCTTTACCGGTCTAAGGGCTGCCTCCCGGAGAGGGCGCAAATCGACTTCTTTCAGGTTTTTCCAGACATTCGCGATTTCATTTATCCCAGACATTAAAGCTATCCTTATTGTTTCTAATTTCAGGGTCGATCTTGTGAGATCTGGTTGACCCACAAATCCTTTCGACTTTTCCTCACTTTTAATTGAGCAGCAGCCCCACGCACCGCTTCCGCCATCGTCGGATATGGCAGCATCGCTTCAGCGATCATCTTAACCGTCAGACCGAAACGCATCGCGTATACTACGGGGGCAATCAGATCGCCTGCATTGGCACCGAGGATATGCCCGCCAAGTATTTTGCCATCCGCATCCGCCAGGAGTTTTACGCTGCCGAAGGTCTGATCGTTGGCGATTGCGCGGTCGAGTTTATTGAAATATGCGCGCCCCACGCGGTACTCGATCTTTGCCTCTTGCAAGTCTGCCTCGGACGAGCCGACCCGGGCGAGTTCGGGATCAGTGAATGTCACCCAGGGGATGATGCGGTCATCGAATGCTTGCGGCTTGCTGGAAAACACGTTATGTGCGACCAGTTCGCCTTGAGCGGCAGCGACATGGGAGAATTGATATGGACTGGTAATATCACCAGCAGCCCAGATGTGGGGCACATTCGTGCGCAAGGTGGCGTTGGTCGTAATGCCTTTTTCTGTAAAGTGAACACCGGTTGCGTCAAGGTTGAGCACGTCCAACGCGGGTCGCCGCCCCACCGCGACCAATACCTGATCGGTCACAAGGTCCTCTTCCTTACCTTTTGCGCCGTGAATGTGAATATGTTTGCCACGCTTATTGATTTCGCCGCAGCGCATCTCAGCGCCAAATTCCATCCGGATGCCTTCCGCGGTAAGCTGCGAACAGAGCGCCATCGCCAGCTCGCGATCTTCGCACGGCAAGGGCTGCTTTTCACGCTCGAGCACCACCACCTGCACACCAAAGCGGCTGAACATCTGAGCGAACTCCAGGCCGATCGGACCACCGCCGATCACCACCAAGCGCTTTGGCAGCTCCGGTAACGACACAGCCTCCACGTTGGTGATGTAGCCAATCTCCGACAGCCCCTCAATCTCCGGAATGAAGGCAACTGTGCCAGTCGCGATGACAAATCGTTTTCCGCGCAATATCTCGCCGTTGACGCGGATTTCTTGCGGTGATGTGAACAAGGCTTCGCCCATGAATAGGTCAACGCCCTGCGCTGCAATGCCTGCCCGGGCTTGTTTAAGTGTGCCGCCGCGAATGGTTTTCTGCACCTGCCGCACATGCGACTGTACCGCTGCCCAATCGGCTTGGGCTTGTGGGATGCACAATCCCAGCGCGGAGGCGTGTTGTGCATGGTAAAGCAGGTGTGCTGTATGTAAAAGTGTTTTGGTTGGATCACAGCCATAATTAAGACACGTGCCGCCAAGCTTATCGCGCTCAATCAACGCGACACGCTTACCCATACCTGCCACGATCGTGGCCGCGGTGCTGCCCGCCCCACCTGCGCCGATTACAATCAGGTCATATGGTTTTTTGGCCATAAATTCCTCAAGTTACGTTTCGTTCTCTTCCTATCTACCCATTCCAGTACTTCCGCATCTTGCTTTGCAACGCGGCATCGTTGGCGTCATCGACACTGGTGATACGCGGCGCGTTCCAAAATACTTGCGGATCGGATAGCAGCACCAGAGAGAGCGCACCGCCGGGTAAGAGCGCCTCTTTCGGGATGTTGATCGCTCGCAAGTGCACCATCACCAGCCCATCGCCTTTTGCAGGCTTAACGATGTAGAAACCGACTTTACCACTTTCGGGCTCTAGAATAGCTTCCTGGACTGCGCCGAGCAGGCTGTTTTGTCCGTCGTACAGCTCGACCCCCAATAGCTGGGTGGCGTAGGCGACCTTGTACACCGGTCCACCAGGGACATTGCAGCTGGTCGCCAGCTTACCGATGCGCACCGCCTTCGACCAGAAGGCCCGCACCGCCTCCTCCCAATCGGTTGGCGTAAGCTGCTGACCGGTGGGAAATGTCGGCGCACCTGAGAACTGCTCCGGGATCAGGCGAAGCTGGATCGACTTATTCTGGGCATCCAACACGCCGCTGTTGATCGTCACTGCTTCGAAAGGGATCACAACCTGGCTTCCCGGCGCGACGTTAAGGCTGGCTGCCGGCTCCATCAGGATGTAAATGATATAGGTCTCGCAAGTGTTGACAATGTAGTCGCTGGCGACGCCCAGTTTATCCCCATTCTCATCCAGCACCTGGTAGCCCATTAAGTTGGAGAGATGCGTCAGCGATGTACGCATTTCTTTGGGCTGGATTTCGGCTGCCTTGGATTGCGGGGGTTTTTCCTGCCGCGCGGGATCAGGATGATCTATTTCCGGCGCCTGTGTTTCGGCGGGATCTGCTTGCTCGGTTTGGGAGGCTTTGTCCGCCGGGATGTCATTATTAAGGCTGGCGGTGGCTGCGCTGGCTGGTTCTGCAGGCTGCTTCCCTGCCTGTTGTATCAACTGGCAGGCCATCAAGGCCAGAGCCAGGCTCAAAAGAATGGCAGAGTAGCGAAATCGTTTCACCCCATTTTCCTCTCATGCTGCCCACAAATCTGTCGGGAGGTTAACGAGAAAATCGCTTCAACCCTCTCATTGTGCTGCAACCAACTCTATGACACGGCGAGCCTGCATTCGACTTGCAGCCCTGGACCATCGCCAATTGTGCATGGGCTTTTACACCTATTTCGTCTATGGTTATTTTCTCATTATCCAGCAACTCCTATTGGAACAACAAGTGTAGGCTCTCAGCTGGCATTCACGCTTTGACAACACAACTAGCGGGCGCGGGTCCGACTGCGCTAGAGATTTACCACCCCGAGGAGCTGTAATATGATGAGTATGACGGCGATGACGATGAGAGCGTGAATCCAACTGCCGGTTTTCGGGAAGCGAGGACTAATATTGCTACCGAGAAAGCCGAGCAGCCACAGGATTATTAGAATAATGATGATGGTCCACAACATGATGTTTCTCCTTTTTATGATGATTTTCAGTTGGGGTGATCCGAAGGGCGCAGACCCTTCGCATGACCGTTTCAACAAGAAGTTTAACTCTTCTTGGGACTGCTGTTATAGCCAGTCTGGAACTACCCAACGGGCTATCTGCCAGGCTTGAGTAACATACCCAGCATCAGACCAATAACCAGGGATATTGTGATCGTCACCCAGGGGAATTCGGCAGCCTTCTTGCTGAAGTCACCTGGGACTCTGTCTGCATATTCCTGGACTTTTGCATTGTATTGGCTCAATCCTTGTCCAACTTCCTGATTGATGGTCTTTACGCCCACAGATACCATTTGTTTTGTGTCGTCTGCCAATTGGTCAAATATCCCGCCCAACCCGGTGGCGCTATCCTCTCCCAACGTAGCCGCATCCTCTCGCAATATAGCCACATCGGCTTTCGTCTTATCAATGTCCCGGTTCACTTTGTTTTCAAATGCCTTATTATTCACCATCTATTTCCTTTCTAGCTTTGCCATAAGTTGTGCAGGGGTGCCTCAGACTTTATGAAACCGCGTCTTTAACATCCGCTATCCGCCGGTTAAATTCCTCTTCGGCGGCCTCGCGGGTGTAGCCGTATTTCTGTTGGAGCAAGCCCACGATTTGTTCGGCATTGCCGTTCGCCTGTTCCAGCTCATCGTCGGTGAGCTTGCCCCACCACTCTTTGACCTGGCCGCGCATTTCTTTCCACTTGCCTTCGAAAATATCCTTGTTCATGGTGTGATCCTTTCAATCCTTCGGATAAGCTGCCCCTGCTGTTTATGCCGGCACTCTGGGCAGCTTAGCGCACCGGGTTTCGAACCGCAATTTCTTCTGACATCCAATACCCGACTTGATAAGCAAGGGATATTATCAAGAAGACGGCTAAAATTTATTCGATAACAAACGCCTCACAGTCACATTCACCTGCCGGGGGAGCTTTGACTACGCCAGTTGGTGGCACGTTAGAAATGGTTGCTGGTGCCGTCTAAAATGTACTTCTGCATCGCATCTTCAAATTGCGATAGAAAGTCAGGTGTATGGGACACAGCTTCCCACGCGATCCTGTAGTCAGATGAGCATGGATAGGCACCAGCTGTCTGTGCTTATCTGGTTTACGCTCTTGGCTTAGCGTAGATTGATTTTAAGCGCGGCTAATCTCCGGACAACTGGGAATGGATCATCTCTGGAGCAAGCATATTTTACAATCTGTCGGAAGCTATGCCAATGCATTGGTCAATGATCCGTCCTGAGCTAAGTCGCGAGAGTTCCGCAGATGCATCTGGGCTTGGACAGATCGATGGTCTCTTCACACTTGCATCCGCAGACGTTGCTTTCTAGGCTCACATTCTTCAGCTCTCATTCACGTAAACGTTCGCGTGCTCCGCATTAGCGACGGCTAAGCTAGTTTAAGTACCGCCTGCTACCGGCTAAGTCGATATCAGTACCTCACCTTCCGTATCGTTAACTACCCAGAGCTTTACAAGGTCGGGTTCCGCTGCCAATACTGGTGCCATGGTTACGAAGAAGCTACTAGCAAAACCAGAATTTAATATCATGGATTTTTTCATTTGTTGATCTCCTTTCATGGTCGATATGGTTGTATTAGGTTTTCTGATGATCCGCACAATGCGTCGTGCTGGAGCAGCAGTTGCGGTTTGTCTGACTATTGATCTGCCTTGCATATCAATACACTATTTGGAGTTAATTATTTACTATTATCTATCTTAATCTCTTTTACAGAAAGTCGCCTCTGGTTTCGCTGGCGCTCCAGGCAGAGTAGAGGTCGGTTACCACTTCTTGTAAAATCAGGTTCAGGCGCATGTCGGTGTCCTCTTCGTCGTCAGGTTGTGGGGCGGTTGTACGCACTGCCCCACAACCATTTAACCATGCTTTTACCAGCGTTGGAACGGTCACTCCAATACCGGACTGGATGAGCCCAGGGATATAATCCAGTACACTGCCTCAAATCTCATTCTATAACAAACACCTCCCGGTCACATCCACCTGCTGGGGGAGCTTTGACTACACCAGTTGGGGGAAAAAAGAGAAGTCAGGTTGGGGTGAAAGCTCACACCAACCAGGCACTGAGTTGATCGCGGGCGCAACGGTCTGTTGCAAGTTGCGACTGGTTGACAACAAACTCGATCGGGCATACACTCCGATCGAGAAATGGCAGACACATTTCAGGTGGTATTCGCCGTCAACAAGAGGAAATCGCTTATGGATAATTCTATTCAAAAAGCTTTTGTGGTTTTCAATCCAAAGGCCGGGAAAGAAGATGAGGCCGCTGAGCTTTGCTCAGCACTGGCGCGTCATTTCACGTTGCCCCGGTGGACGGTTGAAATTTATGAGACAACGGGCAAGGAAGATGTCACCGCGACCTGCCGAGCGGCTTGTGAACGGGGCGCATCGCTTGTGATTTCTGCTGGCGGCGATGGCACACTGGTGGGGGTGGCGAATGCTTTAGTGCACAGCCAAGTTCCATTAGGTATTTTGCCGCTAGGCACAGGTAATCGCTTAGCGAGAATTTTAAGTGTTCCATTGAAACTGGATGAAGCGGTCCAGCTGCTAGCCGGGGACCACACGGTCATTGAGATTGATGCGCTCAAAGTGGGGGATCGCTATTTCTTTTCGAATGTTAGTGTAGGAATAAGTCCGGAGATAATGAATGAAACCAAGTCGGCGCAGAAGAAACGTTTTGGTCGTCTGGCCTACGTCTTGACGACGGTCAAACGGTCGAGCCTATTTCATCTACGACATTATACGTTAACGATCGATGGTCAGACACGGCGGAGCGCGCTCTGAGGTTTTGATTTCCAACACTAAGTTGTTAGAGAAGGAGGACTTTCTGTTTGGTCCGCCCGAAAACCTCAGTGATGGTCAATTTGAGGTGTACCTTGTCACGGCGCACACCTTGGGCGATTACGTGCGGCTGGTGTGGGACTTGTTCCGCCGTCCGGGTCAGCCAGGGACGAAGTTATTTCACTGGGAGAGCCAGCATAGCATTCGCATTGATGCTGATCGGGACTCCCCAGTTAGTCCAAGCGGATGGCGAAGTGATTGGTCACACTCCGGTCGAGATCCAGATGGTACCCAAGGCGGTTCATGTGATCATGCCCAAACCAGCTGAAGGTGAGCCGTGATTAGAGTAGACACTCCATAAGTTCAAGTGAAGCCCAGATAATTACCCCCCTTGTACAATAATTTGGGCTTAGAAACCCCGGCCTTGCAGTTATCAGTGTTTCGTGTCTGTAATATATACGGTTGTTGAGTGATTAACTCGACTGTTGTACTTTGACAATTTAGCTTGGTCATGATACGGTTAGCCCTCACGGAACATCTTGTGGAGGGCGAAACCCATGCAACTTCCGATAGTCGCTCCTGCTCCCATAGTGGCTGCCCACGCTGGGGCATTCCAGGATCTATTTGAGAACCGTCGGCAATTCCAGCATTTCCAGAATTACTTGACGGGACTGATGGTTCTGCCCAACAAGAGCCTGGCCAACATTGCTCGCTGTGTTGTGGAGAGCGCCGACAAAACCAATCTCTCCCGCTATTTTTCGGAAGCGCCGTGGTTTGAAGAGCAGGTCAACCAACGCCGCATTCACTATCTGCTTGAACAGACGAAAGCGGTTCGCAAGAGTAAGGAGGCTTCTGCCTTGATCCTGGATGACACCTTGTGCAAACACGTTGGCAGTCTGTTTGAATATGTGGCCCGTCACTACGATCATAGCGATAACAGCTATCCTCTAGCCCACAATCCAGTCACCAGCCACTATGTGAGCGGCCCGGTGCGTTTTCCGGTCGACCTGCGGATTTATCGTCGGTATGAAGAACTGACCCGCTGGGAAGAATTTGTCCACAAGCATTTCCCCGAGCGGGAAATCCCGGCGAAAAAGAAGGAACGCAACCACCTGCATCGGGAAGCCGATCCGGTTTTGCTGAAAGAACCAGAGTTTGCCGGGTTGCACGAGCAATTTCGCACCAAAATTGAGCTGGGCATCGAGCTGATCGAAGCGGCGATTGCTCATAAGCTGCGTTTCGGCTTGCTACTGTTCGATGGCTGGTACCTGGCCGAAGAGTTGATCCAGGTGGCTAAACGCCGCAAAAAGGACTGGATCAGCATCTTGAAGAAGAACCGCAACTTGGAAACCAACAGCTTTGCCTTGAAAGATGCGACCGGGCACGCGATCCAGATGGAAGGGCCGCATATCGCAGTGCAAGACCTGGTGACACTCATCCCCGCCAACGCTTTCCGAGAAGTCAAAGTGGGAGCGAAGAGCTACTGGACCTTCACAATCAGCGTGCGCATACCGACGTTAGGGAAAATCCGCATTGTCATCAGCTACGAAAATGCAGAGCTGAGCGGGAGCTACGTTACTTTGGTCACCAATCGAGTGGACTGGAACGCCCAAAAGATCATTGCCACGTATTTGCTGCGCTGGCCGATTGAGACCTTTTATCAGGATGGGAAAGAACATCTAGGGTTAGATGAGTATCGCATGCGAGATGCTAAAGCCATTGGAAAACATTGGTGTCTGGTGTTCACAGCTTACTCCCTTCTGCACCTGGATTGTTTGCCGCCATCACTGGATAAAGGTCAGCGCCCGATCAAAACCATCGGAGAAGCATGCCGCCAGCAAGGCCAAGCCCTTATTCAGAAGTTGATTGGGTATGTTAATGTGCAGTTACAGCAAGGTCAATCAATGGAGGATATCTTCGTGTATCTATTTGCCAAACAGCAGGCGGTCCTACCATCATGATGTTCGGCCAGCCGGATGCTAAATCACAACACTCGAGTTATTAAACTCCATTACAATCGTTTTTCCAGGGCAATTTTCTTGAAACAAATCCATTCCTCCTACACTTGCCTGCCATGCGCATGGACATCGTGATAAACTTGGCGTATGCCCTCCGCCACCGCCATTGCCTTGCCCAACATCGCCCTGATCAAGTACTGGGGCGATCGTGACCCTCGCCTGCGCCTGCCCGCCAACGGCTCCATCTCCATGAACCTGGCGGGGTTGTACACCCGCACCAGCGTCACCTTCGACGCGGCTTTTCAGGCAGATGCCCTGACGCTGAACGGCTACCCCTTGAAGGGTCAGGCGCTCAACCGCGTCAGCGGCTTGCTTGCCCAGGTGCGCCGCCTGGCTGGCTTTCACCAATACGCTCAGGTTACCAGCGAGAACAATTTCCCCACCGGCGCCGGCATCGCTTCCTCCGCCTCCGCCTTCGCTGCCCTTGCCCTGGCGGGGCTGCCGCCGCCGGGTCTCTCCCTGGATGAGCAGCAGCTCTCTCGCCTGGCGCGTACCGGCAGCGGCTCCGCCTGCCGATCGGTGCCTGGCGGCTTCGTCGAGTGGCAGGCGGGCGTGAGCGATGAGGATTCGTATGCCTTCTCCATCGCCGCGCCCGAGCACTGGGCGCTGGCGGATTGCATTGCCCTGATCAGCCAGGAGCACAAGGATGTCAGCTCGCGTGAGGGTCACGTCCTGGCGGATACCAGCCCTTTGCAGCAAGCCCGCCTGGCGGATACCCCCCGCCGCCTCTCGCTCTGCCGTCAAGCCCTGCTTGAGCGTGATTTCGCCCTCCTGGCGGATGTCGTCGAGATGGACTGCCTCATGATGCACGCCGTGATGCAAACCTCCAACCCGCCTCTGCTCTACTGGCAGCCCGCTACCCTGGCGGTGATGCAGGCAGTGGTTGCCTGGCGCCGCTCGGGTTTGCCCGTCTTCTTCACCATCGACGCCGGTCCCAATGTGCACGTCTTTTGCCCGGCGGAGCAGGTCTTGCAGGTAGAAGCCCTTCTCCGCCAGGTTCAGGGCGTGCAGGAAGTGCTTACTGCGCTGCCCGGCGGTCCGGCTCGGTTAGAATTCTCTTAGAAAAACCGCCTCAGAATGTTGTAATCCGCATTTTTCTCCCAGGCGAGATATAATCAGCGGCAATTATGGAGCGCGGGTCATATTCCCGGCTCCGATCGACGGGTATGAAGGATAACGCTGGTTGGATAATGGATAGCTATGTCAACTGATTTTGTAATCCAATTGGGTCAATTTATTGCCGGGCTGGCGATCTTGATCGTCATCCACGAGATCGGTCATTTCGTGGCAGCCCGCTTGTGTAAGGTGGATGTGGATGAGTTTGGGGTCGGATTCCCCCCGCGCCTGGTAACCTTGTTCCACGCCTGGGGCACGCGCTTCTCGTTGAACTGGATCCCGCTTGGCGGCTTTGTGCGCATCAAGGGTGAGAATGATCCCACCGTTGAAGGCGGCATGGCGGCTGCCAACCCGTGGAAAAGGTTGGTCATCCTGTTTGCCGGTCCGATGGCGAATATCCTCGTCGGTGTGATCCTCGCCGTGGTATTCATCTATACCCTGGGTGAGCCGGTGCCGGACCGCGTGCTCATCCAGGGTATCTCCCCAAGCTCCCCGGCTGCGCAAGCCGGCTTGCTCTCCGGCGATGTCATCCAGAAGATCAATGGGCAGGCGATCACGACGGTCGAGCAACTGCAGGAGATCATTTACGACAACCTGGGCAAACCGGTCGAGATCACCTACCTGCGCGGCGAGCAGGTGACCGTGGTCAAGCTGACGCCACGCAACCCGCCTCCGCAAGACGGCGCCATCGGTATCATCATGGGCTACGCTACCCAGCCCACCACCTGGTCTA
This sequence comes from uncultured Chloroflexia bacterium, assembly GCA_963702535.1. Classification (GTDB taxonomy): domain Bacteria; phylum Chloroflexota; class Anaerolineae; order Anaerolineales; family UBA4823; genus CAVPDG01. The sequence goes on from CAVPDG010000004.1 coordinate 734,484, forward strand.
AAGCCATCCCAGGCGGCTTCTCGCTCTCCAAGGATTACGCCGTGGGTGTGCTCGCCTTGCCCTTGCGCATGGTGCGCGGCGAGGTCAGTGCGCAGGAAGGGCGTCCGGTGGGCTATAAAGGCATGTTCGATATCTACCAGCAGATCCGCAATCCCTTGTGGTTCTTCATGGTCATCAGCCTGTCGCTGGGCATCTTCAACTTGCTGCCCATCCCTGCGCTGGATGGCGGGCGCATCCTCTTCACCCTGCCCGAGATCATCGTCAAGCGCCGCGTGCCGCCGCAGTATGAGAACGCCATCCACCTGGTGGGTTTCGCCATGCTGATCATCCTGCTCATCTACATCAACCTGCAGGATTTCATCAACCCGCTCCAGCTCCCGAAGTAAGGGAGTCAGCTTCCAAAGTAAGAGAGCGCTTCGATGTTAGAGCCAGCCCAGATCAGCCTTCAGCAGCTTGTGGATGCTTTGTTGGATGTAGATACTCCCTTCAATCCACGCTATCTGAACCGCTTTTCCGATCTGGAGCCGGCTGAGTTGACCGAGCTGGCGCGCTCCTGGCCCCAGGTGCCAGCCTGGCGCCGCCAGGCGGTGATGGAGGACCTTGAGAAGCTCGGCGAGGCGGATTCACTGCTCTCCTTCGACGCCATGTGCGTCTATACCCTCACGGATGCAGACCCCAATGTCCGCGAGCTGGCTTTGCGCTCGCTTTGGGAATACGACCTCCCCGAGATCGTGCCCAGCCTGCTGCTGTTGCTCCAATCGGATGACGCCGCCAACGTGCGCGCTGCCGCCGCCACTGCCCTGGGTAAATACGTCTATCTGGGCGAGCTCGAAGAGCTGAACGAGAAGACCCTGCACGAGATCGAGGACGTCCTGATCGATAAAGTGCGTGGCAGCGATGCTGTGATTGTACGCCGCCGCTCCCTGGAGGCGCTGGGATTTTCCAGCCGCAAGGAAGTGCCGGCCCTGATCGAAACGGCTTTTTCCTCCGGCAAGGAAGACTGGCTGATCAGCTCCTTGTATGCCATGGGGCGCTCCGCCAACCAGAAATGGGGTTCCCGCCTGCTGATGATGCTCGATAGCGACTCTCCGGAGGTGCGCATCGAAGCTGTGCAGGCGCTTGGCGAGTTGGAGATAAAAGAAGCCCGCCCACGCTTGCTCGAGCTTTTGCAGGATGATAACGTGGAGCTGCGCACGGCCTCGGCTTGGTCGCTCTCCCAGATCGGTGGCGAGGGGGTGCGGCTGGCGCTTGAAGCGCTCTACGAAATGGCCGACGATGAGGACGACGCCGAATACATCGCTACCGCTCTTGAAAACCTGGCATTCACCGATGAGATGGCAGACCTGCCGCTCTTCGACCTCCTGGACGATGATGAAGACGACGACCTGTTCGACCTCACAGAGGATGATGAGGATCAGATCGCTTGAGTTACTTGCTTGTCCTGTTTGCCAATAACATTCTGCCCATCTTCATCGCCTCGGCATCGGGATACTTGCTCGCCAAATATGTCAGGGTAAACCCGCGTTCGATATCCCAGCTTGCTTTCTACATTTTCAGCCCCGCGCTTGTCTTTAAGCTGTTGGCGGATAGCAAATTGAACCCTGGCGACATGTTTCGCATGGGGGCTTTTGCCGTTGCCGGCGTCGTTTTGATCGGGCTGCTGGCCTGGTTGGTGGGGCGCTTCTTCCATTTCGACAGGCGCTTATTGGTCGCTTTCCTTCTGGCGGTGATGTTCAGCAATTCCGGTAATTATGGTCTATCCTTGAACCTCTTTGCATTTGGTAAAGAGGCTCTGCCTTATGCCAGTTTGTATTTTGTGGTGGTCTTGCTCTTGATGTACTCGCTGGGTGTGTTTCTGGCGTCCCTGGGAAATGGCGGCGTCAAGGCTGCCCTGCTCGGGCTTGCAAAGGTCCCGGCTGTGTATGCCACGCTGGCAGCTTTGCTGGTCAATTGGGCGGGTTGGGAGCTGCCCTTGCCGGTGGATCGCACCGTCACGCTCCTGGGTGACGCCACCATCCCCACGTTGATGGTCTTGATGGGATTGCAGCTCTATCACTCCCAATGGAATGGTCAGTTTCTTGCACTGGGTTTGGCAAATAGTATGCGCCTGGTGTTGGCTCCACTTCTGGCAATCGGCTTAGCCGCCCTCTTTGGGCTGAGCGGTACGGCATACCAGGCTGGAGTAGCGCAAAGCTCCATGCCTACCGCCGTGGTCATGACCATCCTGGCTACAGAATATGATGTAGAGCCTTCCTTCGTCTCGAGCGCGGTTTTCACCAGCACGTTGCTGAGCCCGCTCACGGTGACGCCACTCCTGGCATACTTGGGAGCATGAGATGTCTGGCTTTTCGCATAAATGGGTTTTCGTTCTGCTGATCAACTTGTTCCTTCTTCTCAATCTCGCTTTGCCGCCTGCATACGCCCAATCCGCACAGGTGGAAACCAGCGCAGATTACGTTTATGGAGCCGAGATCCGGTTTAAAGCCGCACTCAATTCGCCAGCCACCATCACAAAGGTGCACCTTTTCTTTCGTGCGGGCAACAGCTCCGACACTCGCTCCGGCGAAGCCATTCTCGCCGATGATGGGACGTTTACCTATATCCATGACCTCACCGCCGATCCGATCCGGGCTTTTTCCCCGGTAGAGTTCTGGTTCGAGCTCACGCTGCAGGATGGGAAAACTCTTACCAGCCCCAGGAAGACCATCCTTTATGAGGATAACCGCTTCCAGTGGGACCAGCGCCAGCAGGCGCCATTCGTCGCTCACTGGTACCAGGGCGACGCAGCCTTTGCTCAGGATATCCTGGATGTGGCTCAATTGAGCCTGGAGAACGCCCAGACCCTCCTGCCTTTGTCGCTCGATTCCACTGTGGACATCTACGCCTATGCCAGCGCCAAGGATATGCAGGAGATCCTGCAATCGATCAAGAAGAGCTGGATCGGCGCGCACGCCGATCCCGACCTGGGGGTGATGGTGTTATCCTTGCCTGAAGGACCGGAGCAGCGCCTGGAGATGGAGCGCCAGATCCCCCATGAGCTGATGCACATCCTGCTCTACAAAATGGTGGGGGCTGGCTATGTCAACCTGCCCGCCTGGTTGAGCGAGGGTCTGGCTTCGGTCGCCGAGCTGTATCCCAATCCCGATTATCTGGTCTTGTTGGAGGGTGCGCACAGCAAGGGTAACCTCCCTTCGATTCTATCCCTGTGCCAATCCTTCCCCCGGGATGCCTCCGGAACGTTCCTGGCGTACGCTCAATCCGCCTCCTTCACGCGCTACCTGCAACAACGTTACGGCTCAAGTGGATTGGAGCGCCTCTTGCGCCAGTACACCGACGGTCTGGATTGCGAGCGAGGCGCAGAAGCGGCGCTTGGCGTTCCGCTGGCTCAGCTTGAGCGCGAATGGCGTAAAGACGTGTTCGGTGAGAACATTTATCTGACCGCCATCAATAACTTGCTGCCCTGGATGGTATTATTCGTAATGATAGCGGTCATCCCGGTTGGGATCGTCGTTGCCGGCAAGCGCCGCAGTTGAGATGGAGGTCAGGTGCGATCATGGAAGAGCAGAAAATAATCCGCCTGCATGCAATGGTCGAGGGAGATGTACAGGGCGTCGGCTACCGTAATTTCGTTACAGAGAATGCCCGCTCGCTCGGTCTCACCGGTTGGGCGCGCAACCGCTTTGACGGCAGCGTCGAGGTGCTGGCAGAAGGTCCGCCAGCGTATCTGGAGATCCTGATCGCTGCCCTGAAGCAAGGACCGCGCTCGGCGCGGGTAGCGGAAGTGCGTACCGAGTGGCTGCCAGCCGAGGGCGCGTTCTCCGACTTCAAAATCCGCTACATCTGAGCCAGCCGAAGATCAGCTAAAACCCAGCCCGCGCTCTTTCAGCGAGACGTAGCGCCCCCTGCCAATCACGAGATGATCCATGACCTCAATGTCCAGCAGCTTGCCTGCCTGGACGATGGCGCGCGTAATCGCAATGTCATCCGGGCTTGGCGTCGGGTCGCCGCTGGGATGGTTGTGCACCACGATGATGGATTTTGCGTTACGCTTGACGGCGGTGCGGAAAAGCTCGCTGATGCGCACCTGGGATGAATCCAGAGAGCCTTTGTAGATCGGATCGATTTTCAGCACGTGGTTGCGAGTATCGAGCACGATCACGTGCAGCTCCTCCTGCTCCAGGGCGCTCATCTGGTACATCACCAGGTCTGCCGCGTCACCCGGGCTATGGATGGCGGGCTGTTGGGCGAATTTTTCGATGGCCAGCCGGTTCCCAAGCTCGATGGCTGCCTTGATCTGGGCGGCTTTGGCGGGTCCGATGCCTTTCTGCTGGCAAACGTCTTCAAAAGCAGCCCGCTGGATGCCAGAAAGACCATCCAGGTTGATCAGCAAGCGCTGCCCCAGCTCGACGGCGTTTTCCCCCGGTACTCCCACGCGGATCAGGATTGCCAGCAGTTCAGCATTGGAGAGGGCGCCTGCCCCCAGCTTCTCCAGGCGCTCACGCGGGCGTTGCGATTGTGCCAGGTCTGCGATGCGGTAGCTTTCACGTTCCGGTTCTGCCATGTTGCCTCCTCTGCCTGTACCTGATGCACGTTCAATATATACCAAAAACCGGAGCATCGCAAGTGCCGCCAGTAGGTCCGCGACTTCCATGCTATAATCGCCCGCAGCGGAACCCCTATGACCTTTGATCCTACCTCGCTGACCGGTCTTGTCATCGTCATCACCGCCTTTGGCGGCGCGTTCCTGGCTGCACTGTGGCTGAGCCTGGTGGTATGGACGTATCGCGATATCCGGACGCGGGCGCGTGATCCCCTGGCGCGCCTGCTGGCGGTGCTGGTGGTCGCGCTGCTCTTTTTGCCGGGCGTCGTGGTATACCTCATCCTACGCCCGCCGCGTACATTGGAGCAGGAATACCAGAGCACGCTCGAAGAAGAAGCCTTGTTACAATCCATTGAGGATGCGCAGCTTTGTCCGGGATGCGGCAGGCGCGTCAAAGACAACTGGATCATCTGCCCAAGCTGCCACACGCGCCTTAAGAAGAATTGTCACCAATGCAACAAGCTGATGGAGCTGCCCTGGAACCTGTGCCCATACTGCGGGACGCCTGCCCCTGGCATGCGGCGCGAGGGGCAAACCCTGGACGACGCCCTGCGCCCGCTCCAGGTAGAGCTCGAAGAAGAAAAAGCCGAGACCGTCATCACAGACGAGCAGCCCCAAGAACAACCGGCGGCTTGAACCCCTCAAGCATCTCATCATCAACCTTCTGCTGAGGTTGCCAGAATAAAAATAAGGCGCCGTGTAAGCCTTGCTTACACAGCGCCTTGATAGTTAATCTCCAAACGGTTTAGCGGCGCAAAGCGCTCCAGCCGGCGTAGCTGGCGGAGTCGCCCAGCTCAGCCTCGATGCGCAGCAGCTGGTTGAATTTCGCCACGCGGTCCGAGCGCGCCGGGGCTCCGGTCTTGATCTGACCCATATTCAGTGCTACAGCCAGGTCTGAGATGGTGGTATCTTCGGTTTCACCGGAGCGGTGGGAAGTCACCGCTCGCCATCCGGCGCGGTGGCAGGTTTCCACGGCTTCGATCGTCTCGGTGAGCGAGCCGATCTGGTTCAGCTTGACCAGCAGAGCGTTGGCGGCTTTGTCCTTGATGGCGCGGCGCACGCGCTCGGGGTTGGTCACCAGCAGGTCATCGCCAACGATCTGGATGCGGTCGCCCATTTCCTTCACCATGAGCTGCCAGCCTTTCCAGTCATCTTGCGCCAGCCCGTCTTCGATCGAGACGATCGGGTACTGGTCGACCCAGGATTTCCAGAAGCCGACCATCTCCTCACTGGTGAGCTTGCGCCCTTCCTTGCGCAGGTTATACAGACCGGTCTCTTCCTCGTACAGCTCAGAGGCGGCTGGGTCCAGGGCAATGCCTACCTGCTCGCCAGCTTTGTAGCCCGCTTTGTCGATGGCTTTCAAGATGACTTCCACAGCTTCTGAATTGGCTTTGAGCGCCGGGGCGTAACCGCCTTCATCCCCGACCAGGGCAGTATAGCCGCGTTCCTTCAGCACGGACTTGAGCGCGTGGTAGATCTCCGCTCCCCAGCGCAGACCTTCGGCAAAGGATGGGGCGCCGAGGGGCATGACCATGAACTCTTGCGCGTCGGTGGACTGCCAGCCGGTATGCGCGCCGCCGTTGAGGATGTTCATCATGGGAACGGGCAGCACGTGGGCGTAAACACCGCCGATGTAGCGGTAGAGGGGCAACCCCAGCGCATTGGCAGCCGCTTTTGCCACTGCCAGGCTGGTGCCCAGGATGGCGTTCGCGCCCAGGGTGGACTTGTTCGGCGTGCCATCCAGAGCCAACATTGCCATATCGATCTCTTTTTGCTCGGTGGCGTCCCAACCCAGCAGCGTGTCAGCGATCGCGGTATTGACGTTATCTACGGCTTTGAGCACGCCCTTTCCCAGGTAACGTGATTTGTCGCCATCGCGCAGCTCCAGGGCTTCGTGGACGCCGGTGGAGGCGCCTGAAGGAACAGCCGCTCGCCCCCAGCTACCATCTGAGAGCGTAACCTCTACCTCGAGGGTGGGGTTGCCGCGGGAGTCAAGAATTTCTCGCGCGACGATGTCTTCAATCATTGTGTCCATCTATTTACCTCTTTTACTTTTTTATGGAATGAGTTGATGCTTGACGCGGCTTACAGACGCGTAAATGGTTATCCATCTCCAAGACATGAAGTATAACCGAAAAACAGCGTTTCAATGTAATAATTTTCACAAACGTTCATCACCCACTTCATGCTCCCGAATACCTGCTCGCCAGCCAGCTCCTGGATCTGCAGCCGTTCATGGGCGCGCTCCTTGACTGCTTGCAGAAAGGCAACAAACAGCGGGTGCGGGCGGTTCGGGCGGGAAAGGAATTCCGGATGGAACTGCGTGCCGAGCATGAAGGGGTGGTCTGCCATCTCAGCAATCTCCACCAGGCGACCATCCGGAGAGATGCCCGAGTAGCGCAATCCGGCTTGTTCCAGGATCGCACGATAGGCGTTGTTAAATTCGAAGCGATGGCGGTGCCGCTCCTGCACCACCTCTTTCTGGTATGCGCGCGCAGCAATGCTGCCCTGGGTGAGCTGGCAAGGGTAAAGACCCAGGCGCATGGTGCCGCCCATGTCGGTAATGCTCTTTTGATCCGGCATCAGATCGATCACCGGATGGATCGTCGAGCGGTCGAATTCGCTGGAATTGACCTCCTCATTTCCAAGAACATGCCGGGCAAACTCGACTACCATGAGCTGCATGCCCAGGCATAATCCGAGGTAAGGGAGTTTATTTTCCCGGGCGTAGCGCGCAGCCTGGATCTTGCCCTCAATCCCCCGGCTGCCGAAACCGCCCGGAACCAGGATGCCGTCCACCTCTCGGATGAGCTCCCAGCATTTCCCCTTTTCTAATTCTGCGGAGTGCACCCAGTTGATATCCACTTCCACGCCCAGAGATAACGCGGCATGTTTGAGCGCCTCGCGCACGCTCATGTAGGCGTCGTGCAGCTCCACATACTTGCCCACCAGGGCGATCTTGATGCTGGATTTGGGGCTGCCCACATCCGCGACCAGCTTCTCCCAGACATTCCAATCTGGCTTCTGGCGCGGCGCTAGTCCCAGGCGTTCCATGAGATATTCCCCGGCGCCCATCCGCTCCAGCACCAGCGGCACTTCGTAAAGGATCGGCGTGGTCACCATGGGGAAGACAGCCTGCCGGTCTACGTCGCAGAACAGGCGATTTTCTCGCGCAGGTCTTCTCCTACGGGGTGATCTGAGCGGGCGACGATCACATCCGGTGAGATACCGATCGAGCGCAGCTCGCGCACCGAGTGTTGGGTGGGCTTGGTTTTGAGCTCACCGGTAGCTCCAATATAGGGCAGCCAGGTGACATGGATATAAACAGTATTCTCACGACCGATGTCTGTGCGCATCTGCCGCAGGCTTTCCAGGAATGGCAGCGATTCGATATCGCCAACCGTGCCGCCGATCTCCACCAGGACGATCTCGGCGCCGGTGGTCTTCGCCACCAACCCGATGCGCCGCTTGATTTCATTGGTAATATGCGGGATCACCTGGATGGTGCCGCCCAGGTAGTCGCCGTGCCGCTCTTTGCCGATCACCTCAGCATATACCTGCCCGGTCGTTACATTACACACTCGATTGAGACTGATATCGATGAAGCGCTCGTAATGCCCCAAATCCAGGTCGGTCTCGGCGCCATCGTCCAGCACATACACTTCGCCATGCTGGTAAGGGCTCATCGTTCCAGGATCGACGTTGATGTACGGGTCGAGCTTCTGGACGGCGACCTTGTAGCCGCGCTCCTTGAGGATTTTCCCCAGCGCGGCGGCAGTAACTCCCTTGCCAACCGAGCTCACCACGCCGCCCGTGAAAAAGATGTACTTGGTTGTCATGCCCGCCTCCATGTTACGAGATGATCCTGCTTAACCAATCCATATCGCCAAGATAAAAAAGGAAGTGGGGAGGGCCGTTTACCGGCAACCTCCCCACGGGGTTGGCGCTTCGTACTGTCCTGGAACATGTCATCCCACGAGGCGTGTCAGGTCTTCCGCCGCCCGGCGCATTTCAAGGAAGATCAAGCCCAGCTTGGCGCCTTCTCTCGCCAGGGCGGTCAATACCGCTTCCTCGCCGACAGCCGTCAGGATGACATAGCCATTATCCCCGCGAATGTAGACTTGCTCTAAACTGCCGCGCCCTAACTCTCCGGCGATCCGCTCTCCGAGGCTTAACATCGCCGCCGACATCGCCGAGACACGGTCCTCTTCCACCTCGGCTGGCAGGGCTGACGCCATGATTAAGCCGTCCACAGATACTACCGCGGATGCCTCGATCTCCGGTGATGCTGCCTGCATCTCACGCAGGCGTGTGACCATCAAATCAGTTCGCGAGCGTATCATCCAGCCTCCCAACCCAAATCTGGGTATTTCCACGGCAATTCCCGATGAACCAGTAATTTCGCCATGAGTTTACCATAAATTACCGGTGAATTGGAAAATGATGGGCGTAGAAGCTAGACAAAATTGACGAACCTCATGTAAAATAATGCGCCGTGGTTTAGGATTGGATTGGAGGATGTCTCTTGGCTAATATCAAGTCTGCTATCAAGCGCAACAAACAAAATGAAAAACGCAGGGTACGCAACCGCATTTATCGCGGCGGGGCGCGCACCTATGTGAAGAAGGCTCGCACTTCCCTGGAGGGCAAAGACCTGCAAGTGGCGCAACAAGATACACTTGAGGCGATCAGCGCCCTGGATAAAGCCGCGGAAAAAGGCGCCATTCATAAAAACAACGCTGCCCGGCGTAAGAGTCGCTTGATGAAGCGCCTGGCTGCCATGCAGAAAACGGGCGCTTAACTCGCTCGAATTATGTTTACATTCCCTGGCGGGAGCTATCCAAGCTCCCGCTTTTTTGCGTGTTATAATCCTGCCTGGCGTAGCTCACGTTTTGCGCCAAACCTGATTCCCGAGTGAGATCCATGTTCGAGTCGGAGAGAGAAAACATCGTTGCGCAGATCAAAGATTTCTGCGCGCAGCATAATTTGCCTATTCCGGATAAAATCCAATGGAATCCGGTGCCCTTCAATGGCGAGTGGGGGATATCCACTTCTTTTTTTCAGCTTGCTGCGCTTGAAGCGCGCTTGCTGAAAGAGAAAACGGGTAAATCGATCCACGTTCAGCAGCGCGCCCAGGAGATGGCGTCAGCCATTGCGGAGCGGCTCGGCGTTCCCCCCGGGTTTTCCCACGTGGAGGCGATCAAGGGTTACCTTAACCTGTATTATTCAACCGGGGTTTATACACGCCGCATTCTGGATGCTGTTTTGGAGCAGAAGCGATGGCTTCGGGCGGGGAGACGCTAAAGGGGAGCGTATTCTGGTCGAGTTTTCCCAGCCCAACACGCACAAGGCGTTCCACGTGGGTCACTTGCGCAACGTCGTTCTCGGAGACGCGTTGTGCAACATTCTGGAGGCGGCTGGGTTCGAGGTTATCCGCGCCAATTACATCAACGATACGGGCTTGCACGTGATCAAGTGGTTGTGGAATTATCAGGCACGGCACGCCGGTGAAGCGCCCGGGACCGATAAAACCCGTTGGATGGGGGATATCTACGCCGAAGCGAACCGCCGCCTGGAAGAAGACCCGCAGGGTGAGCTGGAAGTGCGCCTCCTCTACGCACGCTGGGACCAGCGAGACCCGGACGTGATGCGCTTGTGGGAGCAAACCCGTCGCTGGTCTCTGGAGGGTTTCGACCAGATCTACACCCTGCTTGGCGTGCGCTTTGACAAGATCTATTTCGATCACGAGATGGAAAAGCCGGGTCAGGAGCTGGTGGATGACCTGATCCGCCGCGGGATCGCCATCGATGAGAGACCGGCTGGACCGGTCATCGTGCGCCTCGACGACCTGCTGGGCATCGGTAAGGAGACCTATCGCGTCCTGGTTGTCTTACGCTCGGATGGCACGTCCCTCTATGCAACCAAAGATCTGCCTTTGGCGTTGAAAAAGTTCGAGGATTACAACCCGGATCGGTCGGTTTATGTGATCGATGTGCGCCAGTCTCTGTACATGCAGCAGATTTACAAAACGTTGGAAGTGATGGGGCATCCAGACTGGGCAAAGCGCTGCTACCATATGAGCTACGAGATCGTAAACCTGCCGGGGAACGTCACCCTGGCATCGCGTGATGGAACCGTTGTGCTCCTGGAAGACCTGGTGCGAGAGGCGAAAGCGCGCGCCTTGCAGGTGGTGCAGGAGAAGAATCCCGCTTTGAGTGAAAGCGAGATGCAGCAAGTGGCGCAGCAGGTTGCTCTGGGCGCCATCAAGTACCCCATGCTGGCACGCGATAACACAAAAGTCGTCACCTTCGATTGGCAAACCGCCCTGGATTTCAACGGGCAAGCGGCGCCTTATATCCAGTACGCGCATGTGCGCGCCAACAGCATCCTGCGCCGCATGGAGGGGGACCTGCCGGATTCCTTTACACCCTCTTACGACTTCGAGCCAGCCGAGATCCAGCTGGTAGACCTCATCACGCGGCTGCCTGGAGAGATCCAGCGCGCCGCTCAGGAATATAAGCCATTGCATATCGCCAACCTGGCATACGAGCTGGCTAAAACCTTTAATGATTTTTACACGCAGTGCCAGGTGCTGAAAGCCGAGCCGGAGATGCGCGCCAACCGCCTGAGGCTGGTCGCTGCCGCTCGCCAGGCGATTGCCATTCTGTTGAACATGCTGGGTATCCAGGCGCCTGAGGTAATGTAAGTACAGGACACGTACCCTCGTTGTTGATCAATATCCAATCAAGGAGAACACAAATCCATGAGCCCAATTCGTACCATCATTATGGGAGCCGCAGGACGCGATTTCCATAACTTCAACGTTTTTTTCCGCAACAATGCGGAGTATGAAGTGGTTGCATTCACCGCCACCCAGATCCCGGATATCGAAGGCCGTACTTATCCGCCAGCAGCTTGTCAGGCAGCCGCTATCCTGCGGGCATACCCATCTACCCGGAAGCGGACCTGGCGCGCCTGATCAAAGAGCTGCAAGCCGATGAGGTCGTTTTCGCCTACAGCGATGTCCCGCATGAGTATGTCATGCACAAAGCTTCGGCGGTGATGGCTGCCGGGGCAGATTTCCGGCTGATGGGACTGAAGAGCACCCAGATCAAATCCAGCAAGCCGGTCGTCTCGGTGTGCGCTGTGCGCACTGGCGCCGGAAAAAGTCAAACCAGCCGCCGGGTGGCAAAGATCTTGATCTCGATGGGCTATCGTGTAGCTGCCATCCGCCACCCGATGCCTTACGGCGACCTGGTAAGGCAGGCTGTTCAACGCTATGCAAATTATGATGACCTGGATAAATTCGAGTGCACCATCGAGGAGCGGGAAGAATACGAGCCGCACCTCGATAACGGCGTGATCGTCTACGCCGGTGTGGATTATGAGCGCATCCTGCGCCAGGCTGAACAGGAAGTGGATGTCATCCTGTGGGATGGCGGCAATAACGATTTCCCCTTCTATCGCTCCGATCTGAACATCGTTGTAGCAGACCCGCACCGCCCCGGGCATGAGTTGACCTACCATCCCGGCGAAACCAATGCCCGCATCGCCGATGTATTCGTCATCAATAAAGTGGATTCAGCCAGCGCCGATAATGTCATTCAGGTGCGGGAGAACCTTAGCGCATTGAATCCGTCTGCCATCGTGATCGAAGCGGCCTCGCCGTTGTTTGTCGATAACCCGGCGGAGATCCGCGGAAAGCGCGTCCTGGTGGTTGAGGATGGTCCTACACTCACGCACGGCGAGATGGCTTTCGGAGCCGGCTACCTGGCTGCCCGCCGCTACGGCGCAGCTGAGATCGTCGATCCACGACCCTATGCCATCGGCTCGATCAACGCCACCTTTGAAAAATACCCGAAGACCGGCAAGGTGCTGCCCGCCATGGGCTACGGCAGCAAGCAGACCAAGGAGCTGGAGGAGACGATCAATGCTGCCGATGCAGACCTGGTGCTCATCGGGACGCCGATCGATCTGAACCGGATTGTCCGGCTGAATAAGCCCACACAACGCGTGCGCTATGAGCTGCAGGAGATCGGTGTTCCCACGCTGGAAGATGTTCTGAAAGCCAGGCTGGGTCGCTAACCCTGCTTTTTTGAGACATGGGATCGCTGGCGATCCCATGTCTCTGTTTATTCTGCGATCTACCTTATGGCAATTCTCTCCTGGCGCACAAAAAAAGCGCCCGATCCGATCCCCGCGACGCTCCGGACAGACGCCATCCTCTACCCTGCGGGTGCAGGCTATCCTGATACTCCGCCTGGAAGCGCCCTGATCCATCGGCGACAACCTGGCGGTGATGTCGGCATTATTGCCCCATTATGAAGGGCGGATCAATCTCATCTACACCGATCCGCCATTCTTCACGAACCGGAACTACCCGGCGAGGGTGGGGCGTGGCGAAGATTCGCGCAAGCCCAAGGAATGGCAGCTGGCGGAGGGCTATCCCGATGATTGGGATAATCTGGATCAATTACCTGGATATGCTTTACCCCCGTCTCGTCCTGATGCATCGCCTGTTGGCGAAGACCGGCACGCTCTACCTGCACCTGGATTGGCATGCAAACGCTTATGCCCGTATCCTGTTAGATGAAATCTTCGGCGCAGATCGCTTGCTCAACGAGATCATCTGGGTTTACCACGGTCCATCGCCAATCCGCAGCGCCTTCAACCGCAAGCACGATACCATCCTGGCTTACACCAAGAGCCAGGATTATACGTTTAACGTGGACATGGTGCGCCAGCCGTATGATTCGAACACCGTCAAGACGTTCGCTTCTTCTACCAAGGCAGGCTTTGGTAAGGTGCCAGACCTGGCGCGCGGTAAAGTGCCGGAGGACTGGTGGTATTTTCCTGTGGTGGCGCGCTTGCATTCAGAGCGCACCGGCTTCCCGACGCAGAAGCCTGAAGCGCTGCTGCGGCGCATCGTGCTGGCTTCGTCGAATCCGGGGGACCTGGTCGCCGATTTCTTTGCCGGCTCCGGCACGCTCGGCTCGGTTGCCGGTCGTTGCGGCAGGGACTTCATCCTGAGCGATGTTACCCCGCGCGCCCTGCAGACGATGCGCGTGCGGCTTGCGGGCGCGGTCTCTGCGCCGGTTGCCCTTCAGACGGTCCAACCGCCGGATACGCAGCCGCAGCAGCCCGTCCAGATGGGTGATGCCGGCAGGATTTCGTTGGTTTTATGCGGAAATGAATTGAAGGTGGAGCTGGCGGATGTGTTGTTAGAGGGTCTGGATTACTGGGAAGTCGATCCGGATTGGGACGGGACGACCTTCCATAGCGTGGCGCAGGTCGCCCGCCCGCGCAAGAAGGGCGTGGCTCCGGCGGCGGTAGCGATCCCCTTCATCCCGGGAGCAAAACCGGTCTGCGTGCTATTCGTCAGCGTGAGCGGTGAGCGTAGCCAGGCGGTATGCCGTAAACCCGCCGGTCTATAGGCTGCCTGGTTCCGGCTTAGATATCCATGCGGTAGCCAACGCCGCGGATGGTTTTGAGCAATACGGGCTTGCGTGGGTTCTCTTCAATGGCCTGGCGCAGCCAGCTGATATGCACATCGAGCGTGCGCGTATCACCGGTATAGCCGGTTTCCCAGACCTGGGAGAATAATTGCTCGCGTTGCAGCACTTCCCCCGGATGTTGCATCAGGACTTTCAAGAGCTTGGTCAACCTTGGGGTGAGGCGCGAGACGCGTCCGTGGCAGCGCACTCTTTTGCGCTCGATATCCAGCCGGATGGGACCGATATGCAGGATCTTCTGGCTGTATCCGGGTAATAGCGGGACGATCTGGTTGATCAGCTTGCGGGGTGTGAAGGGTAAGGTCAGGATGACGTTAGCGCACAGGTCGCTGCTGACGGGTCTATCGGGGCTGGTAATGACCAGGATCGGCAAATTTCCGTTAATCTTGCGAATGTTCTGGCAGATTCTTTTTCCATTGGTGCGCATGGAAGAGGCGTTCAGGATCACCAGGTTAGGATCTATGTCGGTAAGGTTGCTCAGCGCGGTATCGCCGTTGGCTACGATCTCAACACTGTAGCCCTTCTTCCGCAGGCTTGGGATAAAAGACGGGCTATCAGCCCGTCTACCTTCAATCCAAAGTATCTTGATTTTATTCACAAGCCGCAGACCTTCCCTGTAAGGAATTGCACCTTCTCTAGCCCTCGTTCTGGTGGTGTTGGATTATAAACCCAATCTTAAAAACTGGCAATTGGATTTCGATTTGATTTTAACATTTGACTGGTTGCATCCACGCCCTGCCCGTGTTAGAATAAATCCCGTCCGTAAACAGCAAAGAACCTACCCAAAAAAGGGGGGAACTCCTCGAATTTTCGGACAGATTCAAAATCCAACACCGGCGGTCGTCCTGACCCAGGGGTAAGTGATCTATGTCTGATATGATCGAAGTTGTTATCGATAGTATCCGCGTCAGCCTGATGTCGCAGCAGCGTATCGTCATCCTGCGCGAGGCGCAGGCTGAACGCTACTTACCCATCTGGATCGGTGTTTACGAGGCTGAGTTGATCACCATAGCCTTGCAGAGCGTCGAGGTTGCTCGCCCATTGACCCATGACCTGTTAAAGAACGTATTCAATTCCCTCAATGCACAGATCATCCGCGTCGAGGTCTTGTCTTTGCGTGATGATACTTTCTTTGGCAATATTGTGGCTGAGGTGGATGGCCGCGAGCTCAATATTGACGCCCGACCTTCGGATGCCTTAAACCTGGCTGTACGGGCGCACGTCCCGATATTAGTAGCGCGGGCTGTGATGGATTCGGCCGGGATCACACCTGAGGAAGACCTTCAGGAGCAAGGCGAGCCGGGTGAAACAGCGCCCAAAGAGACCCCTGAACCCGAGGGCGGCGAGGACCGGCTCTCGATTTTTGAGGACTTCCTTGAAAAGCTGGACCTGGAAGGTCCGGAGGAGGGCGATGAGTCAGAGGACGACAAGGATCGCTGATCCCGTCTGTCATCTGCTCAAACGCCTGATCTACCGGGGTTCGCCAGCCCACCTGGCTTGCGTCCCCGGTTTTTAGTCGAAATCCGGATCTTTCAACCGTAGCTGGAAACATATCTATCAAACCCTGGCGGTGGTGAGATGGCTGAGATGTTGTCTACAGACGAGCTGGCTACCGAATCTGCTCCGGTTGTCCCGCATAACCGCGAAGCGGAAGAGGCTTTATTGGGTTCGGTTTTGATCAATCCTGAAGCCTATTATGATGTAGCCCCGTTCCTGCAGGCTGAAGATTTCTACATCCACCGCCACCAGTGGATCTGGCAGGTATTCGTCCGCTTGCATGAGCGGCGTAGCCCAATTGACTTCTTAACGGTAACCGAAGATTTGGGACGGATGGGTCAGCTGGCAGAGATTGGGGGAGCCGCCTACCTCACCTACCTGGTGACTAACGTTCCCACCTCATTGCACGCGGAAGCCTACGGTCGCATCATCGAGGATAATTCTCTCCGCCGGCGTATGCTGGCAGCCGCCAACGATATCGCCAAGCTGGCTTTCAAAGAGGGCTCCGGGATAGACGAGGTCATGGATGAGGCGGAAAAAGCCATCTTTGGCGTCAGCGAGCGCCGCCTGACGCGCGACCTGCAGCCGATCCAGCAGGTGCTGAGTGACTATTACGATCGCATAGACCAGCTTGCCCGGCAGGGGGGCGATCTCTTCGGCGTCCCAACCGGCTTTATCGATCTGGATCGCCTGCTCATGGGCTTGCAGCCATCCGACTTTATCTTGATTGCCGGTCGCCCCGGCACGGGCAAGACCGCTTTCATGCTCACCGCGGCAAAGAATGCCGCTCAGATCCACAAGAAACATGTCGCCATCTTCTCCTTGGAAATGTCGAATGAGCAGCTTGTGCAGAGGCTGATCTCGCAGGAGACGGGGATCGACTCGCAGCGCTTGCGTACCGGGAAGCTGGATGAAGACGAATGGCCCCTGTTCACCCAGGCGATTGAAGTGCTGAGCGATACGCGCATCTTCCTGGATGATACTCCTGCGCTCACTCCGCTGCAGCTCAGGACGAAGTGCCGGCGCCTGCACCTCGAATTTCAGCTCGACCTCATCCTTGTGGATTACCTTCAATTGATGAGCAGCGGGTCACGGGCTGAAAACCGAGTCCAGGAAGTGTCTTACATTTCGCGCAACCTGAAAGTGCTGGCGCGTGAATTGAATGTACCGGTGTTGGCTGCTGCGCAGCTCTCGCGCGCGATCGAGCAGCGCGCCGATAAGGAGCCGCAGCTCTCCGACCTGCGCGAATCGGGATCACTGGAGCAAGACGCCGATATTGTTATGTTCATCCACCGCCCCGAGCTCTACGAGAAAGATGCGCTTAAGAAGAATGTGGCTCAGATCAAGGTGTCTAAGCACCGCAACGGACCCGTCGGTACGGTCGAGCTGATCTTCCGTAACAATGTCGCCAAGTTCGAGAATGCAGCCACTCGAGTGGTCGATCTATCGCAAGTAGGTTGAGATGGCATCCTTCAAGGGCTTCCCTGAGGGGAAACTCCGGCAAACCCCCATTCCGGAGCCTTTTTTCAGCGAGCTGCTCACAGCGATCGACGATCTGGCTGAGCTCAAGCTGACGATCTATATCTTTTGGCGCTTGAACCGCATGGAAGGCGCATTCCGCTACCTGCGGGTGAAAGATATCCAAAGCGATACTCAATTTATGCAGGGCTTGGGTGAAGACATCCGGGCGGCAGACCTTGCATTGACCGGCGCCCTCGAAAAAGCCACGGCGCGCGGCACCTTGCTCCGGGCGGCAGTCGCCCGCGGGAAGCAGGAAGAAAACTTCTACTTCTTGAACTCTGCCAAAGGACGCGCCGCCCTGCGAGCGATTGAAAAAGGCGAATGGCGCTTTTCCGAAGATGCCGAGCTGCAGATCAGGCTGGGAGATGTGCCTCCGAATATATTCGAGCTGTACGAAGGGCATATCGGGGTGCTAACGCCCATGATCGCCGATGCCCTGCGCGAAGCAGAAGATACCTATCCACCGAGCTGGATCGAAGATGCTTTTAAAATCGCTGTTGAGAACAATGCTCGCAATTGGCGCTATATCAGCGCCATCCTAAATAGATGGCAGGTTGAGGGAAGAGATGAGCGAGAAGATCGACGAGACACTGAGAAGGCTCGCCGCCGGTATGCAGAAGAGTAGCGCCGGGCGTTCATCGCCTGGCGACGAAAATTACCCGCCCCACACGATCCTGGAGGGCGACCCGGACTGCCCGTACTGTAAGGGACTCGGATTCCTGCGCTTCGACGTTCCTGTAGGGCACCCCGAGTTTGGCAAGATTCAGGTCTGCTCCTGCCGTAGCCAGGTCGTGAGCCAGCAGGCGCGCCAGCGCTTGTTCCTGCTCAGCAATCTGCAGGAGCTCAGCCAACTTACCTTTGAGAATTTCAACGCGCGCGGCCGCATCGGTCTTCGCCCGCATCAAGCCGATTCGCTGGAGGCGGCGTTTAACCAGGCTCGCCAGTATGCCCGCAACTTGAATGGCTGGTTGTTGCTCCAGGGGAAGTACGGCTGTGGCAAAACGCACCTGGCTGCTGCAATTGCGAATTTTGCCGTGAGTTTGGGAGTGCCCACGCTGTTTATCACCGTCCCCGACCTGCTGGACTCCCTGCGGTTCGCGTATAGCGATCCGGACACGACTTTTGAGCAGCGCTTCGAGGACATCCGCCAGGTGCCGCTGCTGATCATGGATGATTTCGGCACGCAGAACGCCACCGCCTGGGCGCAGGAGAAATTGTTCCAGATACTGAATTATCGCTATATCAATCGCCTGCCCCTGGTGGTGACCACCAACCTGCCCCTCGATCTCATCGAGCCGCGCATCCTCTCCAGGCTCCAGGATCCGGAGCTGGTCACCGATGTCCGGATCAACGCCACCGATTACCGGCGTCCGGCGGAAGATAGCGGTTATCACGCGCTGTCCTCTCTGGAAGCCTTACACGAGCGCACGTTTGCCAGCTTCTCTTTACGGAGAGAAGAAAAATTGGCGCCCGCAGATCAGAAAAGCCTTGAGTTGGCTTTCAAGGCGGCGCTGGAGTATGCTAAAGAGCCGTATGGCTGGATTGTTTTTAAGGGAACCTATGGCTGTGGTAAAACCCACTTAGCCGCTGCGATTGGCAATTACTGGCATGACCTGGGCTACGAGGTGGTGTTTATGGTTGTGCCAGACCTGTTAGATCACCTGCGAGCCACATTCAATCCGTCCAGCGGTCTCACTTTGGACAGGCTCTTTGAGGATGTAAAATCAGCCAAGCTGCTGATCCTGGACGATCTCGGCACCGAATCCGCAACGCCGTGGGTGAGGGAGAAGCTGTACCAACTGTTTAATTACCGCTATGTATCTGAGCTGCCAACTGTGATTACCTACGCATTATTTAAGAACGAGCTAGATGCTCGCCTGCTCAGCCGGATGGAGGACGAGAGCTTGTGCCGAATTTACCCGATCACCGCGCCTTCTTACCGGGGCGCGGCGCGCGGTAAAGGTCACTCGCGCGGCAGAGTTCGCAAGCAGGTGGAGCGCTAGCTAACCAATTCTTGCATCAGGAGGATGTCCTTTGTCTACAGGTGATTCGAAGTGTATTTATTGCGATAGAACCAACCAGCAAGTCCCATTGATCTCTTTGGTTTACCAGGAGGCGGCGTATTGGATCTGCCCAGAACATCTGCCCATCATGATCCATAAACCGCAGCAACTGGTGGGTAAGCTGCCGGGCTTCACAAGGTCGGAGCCGTATATCCAGAATCACGACGAATGATCGATGCGTAGCAGGTTATGAATCCATTACCTTTACCGCCGCATTATCATCCTGCCTCCGTCGGGCAGGTCTGGCGCGTCCCGTACCAGGAACGCGCGGCTCAGGCAGTGCAGTGGGCGGAGAAGTACGCCATTGCTCCCGCGGCTTCCGACAGAGTGCGGCTTTTGCTGATTGCCGTGGATGTGCAAAATACTTTCTGCATCCCAGAGTTTGAGCTGTTCGTCGGCGGACGCTCGGGGAAGGGAGCCGTCGAAGACAATCAGCGCCTGTGTGAATTCATCTATCGCAACCTGGGCGCATTGACGGAAATTACCCTGACCCTGGATACGCACCGAGCAATGCAGATCTTCCATCCCATCTTCCTGGTGGACGCGGCAGGCAATCATCCCTCGCCGATGACGCTGGTCTCGCACGAAGATGTGCACTCCGGTCGCTGGATGTTTAACCCGCAGGTAGCCAGCAGCCTGGGCATCACCCCAGAATACGGTCAGGAGCATCTTCTTCATTACACGAAAGAATTGAAGGAGCGGCACAAATACGACCTGACAATTTGGCCCTACCACGCCATGTTCGGCGGCATCGGTCACGCAGTGGTGCCGGCAGTAGAAGAAGCCATCTTCTTCCACACCATCGCACGCAACAGCCAGGTGGACCTGATCGTCAAAGGTCAAATGGTTCTAACCGAGAGCTATTCAGCCATAGGTCCGGAGGTGTTGGACGACGCCCAGGGCAAGCAGATCGCCCAGAAGAACCAGAAATTCCTGCAGAAGCTGATCGAGTTTGATGCGGTGGTGGTTGCAGGTCAAGCCAAGTCTCACTGCGTGGCATGGACGTTGGAGGATCTGCTGGGAGCGTTACAAGCCCACGATGAGCGTCTTGCTCAAAAAATCTATCTCCTCGAGGATTGCACCTCGCCGGTCGTCGTTCCCGGCGTAGTCGATTACACAGACGAAGCAGAGGCTGCATACCAGCGCTTTGCTCAAGCCGGGATGCATCTTGTGCGCTCCGACCAGCCGCTGGAGGAGTGGCCCGGATTATCCGGTATTTAGACCGATTGCATCGGATATTGACATTCCATGAAATCTATGTGATACTTTACGTGCTTGCTCATCAGGTGAAGGAATGTCCGTTTGCTATCCCACCGAAGAGGAGGTGATGCCGTGATGGTTGATAGTAGTTACCAACATAGCGCTGCGGCATCCCTCCTGAAACTCGGATAGGTTGCCGCAGCGCTACAGGGAGCCGCTCGTAAGGGCGGCTTCTTGCGTTAATCTCACAGGCTCTCGCGGTATAATCTCATCAGGATTTACGCAGACCGGTTCAATGGGAGACCGATCCATCGGGAACATCCAGCGTCGACTGTGTAAATCCAACCGATCCTACTCAACGAACTGGAAGGGAATTTATGGGCGAACGAAAAATTCGTGTACTGGTCGCCAAGCCGGGATTAGATGGACACGACCGGGGAGCCAAGGTGGTAGCGCGTTCGCTCCGCGATGCAGGTATGGAAGTGATCTACACCGGATTACGCCAAACCCCAGAAATGATCAGCGAAGCTGCTCTACAAGAGGATGTCGATGCAGTGGGGCTTTCAATCCTGTCCGGAGCGCACATGGCTCTGGTGCCACGTATCTTTGAGCTGCTCAAAGCCAACGGGCAGGAAGATGTAAAGGTATTCGTGGGGGGAATTATTCCGGATGAGGATGTGCCCCGCTTGATCGAGATGGGGGTGGTCGGCGTTTACGGTCCTGGGACATTGACAGAGCAGATCATCCAGGATGTCCGCAAAGCGGTTGGGGAGGGGACTGGCGCTTGAAGGATGTGAGCTCGCTGGTCGAACCTGTCAGACAGGGCAGCCGGTTGGCGCTCGGCAGGTTGTTGACTCAAGTCGAGAATGATACGGAAGATGGGCGCCAGGCTTTGGCTCGCCTGTTCCGTTATACAGGCAATGCTCATCTCGTCGGTGTAACCGGCGCGCCGGGGACGGGAAAATCCTCTCTCGTCAACCGGCTGGCATATCATTACCGCCATCCCGAACAGGATGCAGGCGCACGCAGGGTGGGTGTTATCGCGGTAGATCCATCCAGCCCGTTCACCGGTGGGGCGATCCTGGGCGACCGGGTGCGCATGCGCGACCTGGCGGGCGATCCGGGTGTGTTCATTCGTTCGATGGCGTCACGCGGCTCTCTCGGCGGGTTGGCTGCCGCTACTGCCGCGGCTGTGGATGTGATGGATGCCGCCGGCTTCGAGATCATTCTGATCGAAACAGTCGGGGCGGGTCAGGGGGAAGTGGACGTTGCCAGCCTGGCACATACCACGCTGGTGGTTGAAGCTCCTGGGTTAGGCGACGATATCCAGGCGATCAAAGCCGGTATCCTGGAGATCGCAGATATCCTGGTGATCAACAAGGCGGATATGCCGGGCGTGGAAAATACCGAACGCGCTTTGCGCGGGCTCTTGCAGCCTGGTGCGCACCATCTGAGCGATCACCGCATGGGACAGCTTGCTTTGCTTGAGGAATTTACCCCGAGTGACGGGCTGGCTTGGGAGCCGCCTATTTTGCGCACCGTGGCGACAGAGGATGCCGGCATCGCGCACCTGGTTGCCGAGATTGACAAGCACCGCGAGTACTTGCAGAAGAGCGGCAATTGGGAAAAGCAAGCTCGTTTGCGGTTGATGACTCAATTGGAGCACCTGCTCAAAGCGGAGCTGGTATCGCGCTGGCGCAGCACGGTAACGGAGCGACACGTGCAAACGGTCTTGGCGCGGCTCGATCGACGGGAGATATCTCCCTGGCAGGCTGTGGAGATGCTCCTGGATGGGGGGAGTGAATGATCAACGGCGGTAGTATCCGCTTGCGTGCGGTTGAGCGGGCAGACCTGCCGCTCTTCGTGCTCTGGCTCAATGACCCTGAGGTGCGCGCCGGGTTGGAAATATTCCTGCCATTCTCATTGGCTGAGGAGGAGCGCTGGTACGAGCGTATGCTGGAGACTCCTGCAGCAGAGCATGTCCTGGCGATCGATCATTGTGAACAGGATCACTGGAGGTTGGTCGGCACGTGTGGCTTACACAATTTCGACTGGCGGGCGCGCATCAGCCGAGGCGGGCATTTCGATCGGTGATAAAACATGTTGGAACAAGGGTTACGGGACGAATGTCATGCGCTTGTTACTGCAGCACGGATTTGACACTCTCAACCTCAACCGGGTATATTTAAGGGTATATGCGAACAACCTGCGTGCCATCCGTTGCTATGAAAAAACCGGTTTTGTGCTGGAAGGGCGCATGCGCCAGGCGCAGTATCAAAATGGCGAATACCTCGATATCCTGTTGATGAGCGTGCTCAGGTCTGAATGGGATCAATAGTTGCATAGTTAATTGGCAGGAGAAGCTATGACACATCTCGTTGGGCGTGATCAAAATTTATATGGAGAGATCAAGCTGTTCGCGGGTACGGGCTGTCCCGAGCTGGCAGGCGATATCGCCCGTTATCTTGGATTACCGCTGAGCGGACGCGATGTACACTTGTTCCCCAACGACAATCTCTTCGTCCGTTTGCACAATTCTGTGCGCGGCCAGGATGTCTACGTGATCCAGACAACATCTTACCCGGTGCATCGCAATTTGATGGAGCTGCTCATTATGCTCCAGACGCTGCGCCTGGATTCCGCAGCCCGGGTGACCGCCGTCATTCCGTATGTGTGCTATGCCCGCTCGGATAAAAAAGATAAGCCACGCGTCCCCATAACGGCTCGCCTGGTTGCGGATATGATCGAGGTGGCAGGGGCTGATCGTTACATCACCCTTGATCTGCATGCCGGTCAGATACAAGGATTTTTTTCCATTCCGGGCGACGTCCTCACTTCATTTCACATCCTCTCAGAGCATATCATCAAGCTATTACCGCAGATGAAGGATCCGGTTGTCGTTGCCGCCGATCTGGGATTTGCCAAGAAGGGTCGCAATTTTGCAGCCAAGATCAATGCGCCTATCGCCTTCATCGAAAAACGCCGTTCCGGAGATGATGATCGCGCTGCTGCACTGACGATTATCGGGGACGTCGAAGATCGAGATGTGATCGTGATCGATGATGAGGTGGACACGGCAGGCTCCGTCTCTGAGGCGGTCAAGAAGGTGAAGTTACATGGCGCCCGCGATGTCTATATGATATTTGTCCATGCCGTGCTCTCGGACCCGGCAGTGACTCGCCTGTCTGAGCTACCGTTGAAGCAGATCATTACCACCGATACCATTCCCATCCCCCCTGAGAAGCGCGCCCGTCTCCAAGACCGGCTGACGGTTCTTTCTGTAGCTCCGCTCCTGGCGGAGGTGATTCTGCGTGCGCACGAGGGGCGGAGCGTGGGCGAGTTGTTCGATGAATGACCCATGCCTGAGCTTCCTGAGGTAGAGACAATCGCCCGAAACTTGCGCCAGGGGACGGAGGCGTCTCCCGGGCTGGTTGGGGAAATCATTACTTCGGGGCAGGTGCTTTGGGAGCGGAGTCTTGCGTTCCCGAGCGTGATCGAGTTTACATCCCGTATCCGCCTCCAGCGTATAGATGCTATCTCGCGGCGGGGTAAATACCTGGTCCTGCACCTGGACGGAGCCACGCTCCTGATCCACCTGCGCATGAGCGGCGACCTGCTGCTGGAGAGGGTCAATGACCCGCTATTGCCGCACCACAGGCTGTTATTGGAGTTTCAATCGGGTCGCAGGTTAGCCTTCCACGATCCACGCAAATTCGGCAGGGTCTGGCTCACAGATCACCCTGAGATGGTGTTGGGCTCTTTGGGTCCCGAGCCATTGGATGAGCATTTCGGCGCCGATGATCTCTACCAGCGGCTCCAGCAAAAACACCGCCAGCTAAAACCGCTCCTGCTGGATCAAACCTTCCTGGCAGGCGTTGGCAATATCTATGCCGATGAAGCGCTCTTCCTGGCGTGCCTTCACCCCTTGAGCTTCGCCAACTCGCTCTCTAAGGTACAGGCGACTGGTCTCTGGTCCAGCATCCGCCAGGTGTTGCGCGAGGGGATCGAGAGGAACGGCGCCAGCATCGATTGGGTCTACCGCGGGGGGGATTTCCAGAACTATTTCCGGGTTTACCAGCGTACTGCCGAGCCCTGTTACCGCTGCGGCGCTGCGATCCAGCGGATGGTCATTGGTCAGCGCGGTACACACTTCTGTCCGGTCTGCCAGCCGCTGGGCGCCGGCACATAACAAGTTTGATAGTTGCCCTCCTGAATTTTCTGAAATAGAATTGAACATAGATTATCCATTGAGTGGATAGCCAGATAGGACGCCAGAAGTTCATTTCTCAGGCAGGAGTACGCAGCATGGGTGATATCTCTTTCTTGATCTTGATAGCGCTGGTTGCTATTGGTATCGGTTTTGCGCTGGGCAGCCTGGTAACCGGATCGCGCGGCGAGCGGTTGCAAGATGAAAAGCCAAAGACCTCGCCGGTAGCCAACCTGGTGCAAGTGGCTGGCGTCATGACCGACCGGAGCGGCAAGGCGGTATTCTTACAGGTCGAAGGCAAGGTGATCCGCTCGACCAATGACTTAAGCAGGGAGCAGCGGACCCGTTTGTCGCCTTATTTTGAGGTTTTGGCTTCCTGGTTCAGCTTGCCTGCCAGTAAACCCACCCAGGCTGTTGCGCCGCTTCTCTCCTTCGAGGGCAGTAGCGAGCCAGCCACCCTGCAGCCCGCTGCAGTCGCCTCCGACCCGTCTTCGATCCAGCGACCCAGCCTGAACCCGATCAATATCCTGGCGCGCGCCATCCAGGCGGACGTCACTGTCCCCAAGGCATCAGCCAAGAGCATCGCTGCTCAGATCGATGAGATCCTTCAGGAAAAGATCGAAGGCACAGACATGGCTCAACGCGGCGTGCGCCTGCTGGAGCTTCCGAACAAAGGGATGGTGGTCATGGTGGGGTTGGACCAATATAGCGGGGTTGACGAAGTTCCGGATGATGAGATCCGCAGCATGATCAAGTTGGCTGTTGCGGAATGGGAGACCCGGGTTTCTCAATAAGATTTAGGAAGCGTTCAGATCAGAAAACCTGGCTGCAAGGTGACGCGCCAGGTTTTCTTTTTCTGCCTGTGGCAGGAAAGCAGCATTGGCTGCGGCAATCACCCGGTTTTGGAGGCTATTCAGAGACCATTTGTAACCCTCGCATACCAGCCGGTATTCATCTGCCAGGGTGATTTGGGAGATTCCCGGGTCGTCCGAATGAAGGGTCACATTCAATCCCAGCTCTGCCATGCGGGTGACCGGGTGGCTTTCCGTTGGCGAGACAGCGCCTGACTGGTAGTTGCTGGTGATGCACACTTCCAAGGGGGTATTCTCTTGCCGGGCAAGGTCGAAAGCTGCTGGCGATTCGAGTATCCGGATGCCATGCCCGATGCGGTCGGCTTCGAATCGGGAAATCGCCTGGGCAATGTTATCCCCGCTGCCCCATTCACCGGCATGCACGGTAAGATATAAGCCGTTTCGCTTTGCAGTCTTGAAAATCTCCACAAAGGGCTCGGCTGGAAAGTCAGCCTCGTTGCCCGCCAGATCCAGCCCAACAATCCCCTCGTTGAGCCTCTCGGCAGCCAGGTAGGATACCTGCGCAGCCAACGCCGGGTTTTCGTGGCGGTTGATACTGGCAATCAGGCGCGTGGTGATACCGTGCTCAGCTTGCGCCTGGCGGGCGCCTTCAATCACCCAATCCATCACCTGCGCGAGGGAAAAACCCTGGGCTTTGCTCAAAGCGACCGGGGTGAAGCGCAGCTCCAGATATACTACTTGATCGGCGGCGGCGTCTGCGATCGCTTCCCGGGTGATGCGCGTGATGATTTCCGGGGAGCGGTAGAAGAGGCGCAGCGTGCTGAACTTGGAAAGAAAATTCTCGAAGGTGAGCGGCTCGCCAGCCTGGATCTGCACCATACTGCGCAGCTCTGCGGTGGGCGGTAGCTCCATCGCCTCCGACCTCGCCAGCTCGCGCAACGTGCTGAAGCGTAGCGAGCCTTCCAGGTGGCGGTGCAGGTCGACTTTTGGAATGCTGCGGTAAAACTCTGCGGATTTTTCCAATTTGGGTTACTAATGCCGGCGCCTGCGCTTCTTCTTACCCTGGTTGCCGGGCGCTTCTTTCTTCACCGTCTCTGCCGCCTGGGGTTCTTCCTCTTCAGCCTCTTCGGCTTGATCTGGCAGGCTTTCATCAGCCCGCTTGACCGTGGTTTGCACCGCGCTCATGTCGCGTGGTCGATAGATGAACATGCGGGTCACGACGCCTGTGCGCATATCCTGCAGCAGGTTTTGGAATAATTCATAAGCGCGGTTCTTGTATTGCACCAAGGGATCGCGCTGGGCGTACGCCTCCAAGCCGATCGATATGCGTAACGCCTCCATCTGCGTCAGGTAGTCCACCCACAGCTCCGTGATCACCTGCAGCAGGAGCTGGCGGTAAATCTCGGTGATCGCCTGGCGCCCAAGCTCCTGGATAACGCTATCCCGTCAGCTCATTTTCCAGGGAGAAGAGCGGCTTGTTATACGCTTGTTGGAAGTTCTCCTCGCCGAGCACGCTTTGCAAGCCTTTCTGCGTGGTCTCGTCCAGGTCAGAAATGGGAGAATTGGCGATGCGCGCCCATTCGGTGGCGCCCCAGGCTCGCTGGATGATCTTGCGCGCATTTTCCAGGTGATCCAGCACGTCCTGGGTGATCTCGCTCGGCTCGCGCCGCTCGAGAAGCTGCGCGGTATAGTAGATGTACGTCAGGCGCGTGGTACGCTGGAATACCCGGCGGTGGGTTTTCTTGTCGAACGTGGCGCGTGCACCCTGGGGGAGGAGCATCAGTAGTTGGATTAATGCGTTATTCGAGAGGAATCCGTTCGTCCGGGATAGCGCGTTCTCCAGGTCGGTGATCACCTGACCTGCGGAGCCGAACAGGCGCTCTCTGCGGCGGTCGTAGTGTTGCTCGATGGCGCCCAGGATTTTGTCTGCAATCTCATCCCAATCCCCGGCGGATTGCGCTTCTGGCTGCAACTCCAGCGATTCTTCGAGCCGGCGCTCGATCGAGCCGATCAATCGAGTTATGGATTGGGAAGTTAAGGCTTCCTCGACCTGAGCCTGCACGCTGTCGCGGATCTCATCGATCGCCTGTTTGTCCGCGTCTTGCAAGCCTCTTTGCAGCTCGGGCGAGAGCCGGATGTTGATGCGGGCGGTAGCGGCGAGCTCTTCCACTATCTGGCGAGTGCTGCGGGGTTCACCTTCATCATCTTCCATCGACAAGCCATCGAAAAAGGCATCCACTGCTTCGAGCCGCTCGGATATTTGGGTCTTGAGCCGCTCCTGCGCCTGGTCCAACAAAGTATGGACGGTATGCAGGATATGGGTTTCTTCGGCGTTGAGCGATTCTTTTGCCACCTGGACGAGCTTATCCACCGCTTCGCGGGTGTTGAGCCCGGTCTTCTCGCCGCTGATCTCTTCCAGGAGAATCCTTAACGTGTAGGAGGGAAAATAAGTATTGTTGACCTGAAGAGGCGGTTGGATTTGATCCAGCCATGCCAACATCTTCCAGGGTCCTTCTGCATCGTTCAGCGCCTCGGGGACGCGCCGCGCGACCTCGGTAGAGAGCATCTCCGCCACGTCTTCGCTGAGATCTTCTTTGGTGAAGATGCGGTTGCGTTGGGCGTAGACTTTTACCCGCTGAGTGTTCAGTACGTCGTCGTACTCGAGCAGGTGTTTGCGGACGTCGAAATTAGCGCCCTCGACGCGGGTCTGAGATTGCTCGACGATGCGCCCGACCATGCCCATCTCAATCGGCATGGCGTCATCGATCTTCAGGCGCTGCATCAGTCCATCCGCTTGCCCGCCGCCGAAGAGGCGCATCAGGTTGTCTTCCATGGAGAGGTAGAAGCGCGACGAGCCGGGATCGCCCTGGCGGGCAGATCGCCCACGCAGCTGGTTATCGATGCGGCGGGCTTCATGGCGCTCGGAGCCGATGACGTGCAGCCCACCCAGGCTGCGCACGCGCTCCATATCGTCGATGTGCTGCAAAAATTGCTGAACGTCCGCCTCGTAAATACCGTAGTCATCGGGGGAAAGGCTGAGCAGAGCCTGGCGGCGCTCTTCGAGTGACATGTCGTAAGGATCGGCGTAACCGGCTCGCGAAAGGATGCGGGATACCGCGGCGATCGTCTCTTCGGGCAGCTCACCGCCCAGCTTGATATCTACACCGCGCCCAGCCATGTTGGTGGCGATGGTTACGGAGCCAAAAGCGCCTGCCTGGGCGATGATCTGGCTTTCTTCGGTGTGCTTGCGAGCGTTGAGCACCTGGTGAGGGATGCCGGCTTTGAGCACATTTGCCAGGCGCGCCGACTCTTCAGAGGATAAATTCAGTATGGATAAGAGCCGCTCCAGGTTCGCCGGCTCTTCGGGATTGAAGGATAACCCCAGGTCACGGCTCATCTTGCGCATCTGGGCGATATCCAGCTCGTCCAGTGGGGCGTTCAGGTACTGCAAATCGGATACCTGGCGACCATCTTCCTCGTGATTGTTCTGGGCAAACCAGCGGTCGCGGATCAGCATCACCTGCGTCAGGCGCCGTAAGGGCTCTGCCCTCAACCGAGAAGAAACGCGTTCGGATAGCTCAACCGAGGTCGTGCCAACCAGGATCGGTCTGCCTAAGACATTGTAGGTCAAGATCTCGCGCGTGATGGCGCGCAGCTTGGCTTCCTCGGTGCGGTAGACGATATCCGGGTAATCCTTGCGCCGCCAATATACGGGGGTTTTTTCCTGGTCGTCTCGCCGGGTGTAGTAGTTGTAGCGATAACCACTTTCATCGCGGGCTTCGACCTCCATCAGCTCGGAGCCGGCGATGATCGCCTGGTATTCCAGGTTGGTGGGGATGGCGATAACGCCCAGCTTATAGATCTTATCGAACTCCTCCGCCTCGGTGACGGCGGTGCCGCTCATCCCTGCCAGCTTCTCGTACATGCGGAAATAGTTCTGGATGGTGATGGTGGCGTAGGTGACGTTTTCGGACTGGACGCGCACGCCTTCTTTTGCCTCGACCGCCTGGTGCAACCCATCCGACCAGCGGCGACCGGGCATCAGCCGCCCGGTGAACTCATCGATGATAACGACCTTGCCCGCCTGGACGAGGTAATCCTTATTGCGCTTGAAGAGGTGCTGGGCGCGTAAGCCCTGCTCCAGGTAGCCCAGCATCCGCGCCTGTTCGGGGGTTACATCTTCCGGTCGGTCCGGATCGCGCAGCGCCATCCCCAGCAGCTCTTCGACGTGGGCTTCGCCCAGCTCGGTCAGGGTCACGTTGCGGTCGCGCTCGCTGATCTCGTAATCTTCAGGGCGCAAGCGCTTTGACGACCTGCGCCATGCGAATATACCATTCCGCCTCGTCCTGAGCGGGCCCGGAGATGATCAAGGGCGTGCGCGCTTCATCGATCAGGACATTATCGACCTCGTCGACGATGGCGTAATAGTGCCCGCGCTGCACGCGCTCATCCACGTGCATCGCCATGTTGTCGCGCAGGTAGTCGAAACCGAACTCGCTGTTCGTGCCGTAGATGATATCGGCGGCGTAGGCTTCGGCACGCGGCACCATGCGCAGCTGGTGCTGGTCTTCGTGCGGAGATTCGCGTTCCGGGTCGACGATGAAAGCCTTCTTGCCGTTCTCGGTGCGGGCAGCCATCTGCAGCACGCCGACGCTCATCCCCAGGGCGTTGTAGATGGGGGCCATCCAGCGCGCATCGCGCCGCGCCAGGTAGTCGTTGACGGTGATCAGGTGCACGCCCTTGCCGGTGATGGCATTGAGATACATAGGCAGCGTAGCGACCAGGGTTTTGCCTTCACCGGTGCGCATCTCGGCAATTTTGCCCTGGTGCAGCACGATACCGCCGATCATCTGAACGTCATAATGGCGCAGCCCGATGGTACGCTTGCTCGCCTCTCGCACGGCTGCAAAGGCTTCCGGAAGCAGGTCGTCCAGCGTCTCACCTTGCTGCAGGCGGCGCGGAATTCGCCGGTCTTCTCCCGCAGCGCCGCATCGCTTAGCGCATCGAAGGCTGCTTCCAGGCTGTTAATTTGCTCGATGATCTCGGTATTTTTATCGATCTCTCGTTTATTGGGGTCGCCCCCGAACATGCGCACAAATTTCTTTAACATTCGGTTTTTCCTCGTGCGAGCGATTATAGCATAGTGAGATAAGAAAGAGATAAAAGGGACAATCTAAGGCGTGGATGGGAAGGGCGCGGCAGCGACCGGGTTTCGCCTTAAATTGTCGAGATTTTAAGCCAAACGTCAGCCTGGCGTAGGGCGGCTCGTGCTATAATCCCTCTATCGTGAGCTGGCGCTGGGGTGGGCTACGGGTTGGGCTGCGACCCGTATATGCCCCATATTTAGGGGTCTTTGATTCCCGTTTAATGAATTAACGATATGACATTTGTCCATCTGCATGTCCATTCTGAATATTCGCTGCTGGATGGCTTCAGCAACATCAAGAAGCTGGTGAAGCGCGTCCAGGAGATGGGCATGCCGGCTGTGGCCCTCACCGACCATGGCACGATGTTCGGGGTGATCGATTTCTACCATGCTGCCACGGCGGCGGGCATCAAGCCGATCATCGGCATCGAAGCCTACCTGGCGGCGCGCGCGATGCAAGCGCGCGACCCCCAGGAAGATAAAAAATCCACCCACCTCCTGCTGCTGGCGGAGAACGAGACCGGTTATAAGAACCTGCTGCAGCCTCGCCAGCGCGGCGCAACTGGAAGGGTTCTATTATTACCCGCGCATCGACCACGAGCTGCTGGCGAAGCATTCCGAGGGATTGATCTGCACCTCGGGCTGCATGTCGGCTGAGGTGCCGCGCCTGATCGGGCAGGGCAACCTGGAGGCTGCGCGCCGGCAGCTCGACTGGTATTACAGCATTTTTGGTCCTGAGCGGTTCTTCCTGGAGCTGCAATCGCATGATATCCCAGAGCTGGAGAGCATCAACCAGCACCTGATCGAGCTGGGGCGGCGCTACCAGGCGCGCTTCGTCGCCACCAATGACGTGCACTACATCAAGAAAGAGGATGCACCGCCTGCAGGATATCCTGCTGGCAATCCAGACCGGCTGCCTGCTGACCGACCCCAACCGCATGCGCATGACCGCCAGCACCTATTACCTGCGCAGCCCGGAGGAGATGGCGCAGCTTGTTTGCCGAGGTGCCCGAGGCGCTCAGCAACACGCTGTTGATTGCCGAGCGCTGCAACGTCGACCTGGGGTTCAAAGGTTACCACCTGCCGATTTTCGACGTGCCGGATGGCAAGACCGCCGCAGGCTTACCTGCGCGAGCTGTGCGATGCAGGCGTGCAGCGCCGTTTCGCCGGACGAGCAGACGATCCACGCGATCCGCCAGCGCCTGGATTACGAGCTGGGCGTGATCCACGAGATGGGCTTCGATACCTATTTCCTGATCGTATGGGATCTGTGCCGCTATGCCCGCGAGCAGGGCATCTGGTACAACGCCCGCGGCTCGGCTGCCGGCTCGATCGTGGCATATACCCTGGCGATCACCCTGGTCGATCCCATCGAGCACGGACTGATCTTCGAGCGCTTCCTCAACCCGGGGCGCATCTCGATGCCGGATATCGACCTGGATTTCCGGGACGACCGCCGGGCAGAGATGCTGGAGTACACGGTGAGGAAATACGGCGATGACAAGGTGGCGCAGATCATCACCTTCGGCACGCTGGGCGCCCGGGCGGCGATCCGCGATGTGGGACGGGTGATGGATATCCCGCTCAGCGAGGTGGATAGGGTCGCCAAGCTGATCCCCAACATCCCAGGCAAGCCCGTCACCATCCCGCAGGCGCTGGAAGAGGTGACGGAATTCAAGCAACCTGTACGAGAATACGCCCTACCTGCAGGAGTTGATCGATACTGCGGCGCAGATGGAAGGCGTGGTGCGCAACGCCGGCACGCACGCCGCCGGGGTGATCATCACCGATAAGCCCATCCTGGAATATATCCCCCTGCACCGGCCCACGGGGAGCTCTGTCGAAGACAGCCCGGTGAAGAGCGTCACCCAGTTCGAGATGTCGGTGCTGGAATCGCTGGGCTTGCTCAAGGTGGATTTCCTGGGGCTGGCGACGCTGACCATCATGGCACGCGCTTGCGACCTGATCCGCAAGCGGCATGGCATCGATCTTTCAACCTGGACAATATCCCCACCGATGACCCGCTGACCTACGAGCTGCTGGGGCGGGGCGACACGGCGGGCGTGTTCCAGGTGGAAGGCTCGGGCATGCGCCGCTGGCTGATGCAGATGAAGCCCAAAGAGCTGTCCAACGTGATCGCCATGGTGGCGCTTTTCCGTCCGGGTCCGATGGATTTCATCCCCGGCTACATCCGCCGCATGCACGGGGAGGAAGAAGTCGACCTACCGCCACCCCGCTCTGGAGCCGATCTTCAAAGAGACTTACGGGTATCCGGTTTACCAGGAACAGCTGATGTTTGCGGTCATGCAGCTTGGCCGGCTACACGGCAACCGAAGCCGACGAGCTGCGCAAAGCCGTCTCCAAGAAGCTGAAGGAGAAATTGCTCAAGCACCGCGAGAAATTCGTCGCCGGGGCGGTTGAGCACGGCATGCCCGAAGAGACGGCGGGCGAGATCTTCGACGATTGGGAGGAGTTTGCACGCTACGGCTTCAATAAAGCGCATGCCGCCGATTATGGCGTGATTGCGGTGCAGACGGCGTATCTGAAGGCGCACTACCCGGTGGAATACATGACCGCCCTGCTATCGGTCAACCAGAACGACACCGCCAAGATCGCCCTGTACGTGGCGGACTGCCGCAGGATGGGGATTACAACCGGCGCGCCGGATGTGAACATCAGCGATTGGGATTTCACCATCGAAGATCACCCGGATGGCAGCGCATCCATTCGCTTTGGGCTGGGCGCGGTCAAGAATGTGGGGCACGGACCGGTAGACGCCATCCTGAAGGGCCGCGGCAGATCAGCCCTTTGCCGATCTGAACGACTTCGCCCACCGCGTGGATCTGCGCCATGTGGGCAAGCGCGCCCTGGAGAGCCTGATCAAGGTTGGGGCGCTGGACCGTTTTGGCGCGCGCACCGCCATTTTGGATGCCATCGACCGCATCGTCTCGGTGAGCTCTTCGCACTTCCGCGCCGCTGGAAATGGGGCAGATGAGCCTGTTCGGCGTGCACACCGGTGTGACCGAGCAGATCTCCCTGCCGGAGGCGGTGGAGGAGGTGAGCCGCAGGGAGATCCTCAACTGGGAGCGCGAGCTGATCGGCCTGTACGTCTCCGATCACCCGCTCAGCCCGGTGATGGGCGAGATCAGCCAGGCTGTGATCTCATTTTTCGGGGCAGCTTTCCGACCTGGCGCCGGATGAGCGCGTGCGTGTGGCGGGGATGATCGTGCGCATCCGCCATCACCAGAGCAAAGCCGGTAAGCCGATGGGGTTTGTGACGCTGGAGGATATCCAGGGGACGGTTGAGCTGGTGATCTTCCCCAGCACCTGGGCTAAGGTCAAGGAGCTGGTGGAGTATGACCGCATCGTCCTGGTGGACGGGCGCCTGGACTTGAGCGGCGGCGATCCGAAAGTGTTGGTGGATAAAATGACCACCGACCTGCGCGTGACTGTGTCCGTCGATCAGAATCCGGGCGAGCGACCTGCCCCCAACAAACCGGCGTCCAGGGAGGCTGCGCCTCCCCGCTACAGCTCGCCGGCGCGCCCTGCTTTGCAAAAACCGGTCCTGAAGGATGCCCCGGTTGCTGCGCTGCGTGAACCGACCGCACTGGAGGCGGAAGATAGCCTCCCAGACGACCCGGGCGCGCCGCCGCCGCCGGAGCCCTTCCCGTACGGCTGGGAGGAGAACAGCATGCCTGAGGTTGCCTATCCGCCGGCGATCCCCCAGGCAGCGCCAACCCTGACCCGGGCGGTGGAGCCGCTCGCAGCAGGCGAGGGGGAGCAGCGGGATGCGCCGGAAGGGGAGCAAGGGAACAAACGGGAGCTAAGACCGCCGCGCGGCGACCTGGGCGAGGTTGGGCTTGAGCAGCCAGGCGCTGGCAGCATTCTCGGAGCCTCCGCCTCCCGCTCCGCCGGAGGAGCCGAAACTTGAAGCTGAGGCGCCTTTGCCGGGCTACCTGGTGGCTCCCAACAGCGGCACGGCGAGTGAGAGCGTGCAGATGATCACCGTGGTCATGCGCTCATCCGGCGATAAGACGCGGGATGTGCTGCGCGTGCGGCGCATCTACGGGCTGGTGATGAGCTATCCCGGCAATGACCGCTTTGCCTTCCATGTCTTTGAGCGCGGGCAGGGCTACCTGATGGAATTCCCGAACTTTACCACCGGTTACTGCTCGGAGCTGGTGGTGAAGCTGCAGCAGCTTGTGGGCGTGGAGAATATCCGCATCGAGAAGATCACTTTCCAGTAATCCTGGAGAAGAGAAAAAGAGAGACGCCAGCTGCTCTCTTTTTTGATTGAATACCGTTTTGCGCGGCGGGCGAACACAGGTTGCTCTCGATTTTATTACTGGAAAGACCGGCTCAGTCGCTGGTCATGATGAACAGGGGGATGTTCTGGAAGCTGGTATAGCTCGGGCGCAAGCGATCGGTGTTATAGAAGCGCTCCAGGTCCACCAGCTTCTTCGAGCTGGTGACCACGTCGATCGGCACGTTATCGTAACGCCCGTTCTTGACCACGATCAGGCGCCCGTGGACTTTGTTCAAGATCATATCCAGCGCCAGGTTGCCGTAAGCCATGGGGACGATGGCATCCAGGGCATCGGGGTCGCCGCCGCGCACCATGTAGCCGAGCTTCTGGTTGATGGTGTTGACCGACTTGCCGTTGTTGTATTTCGGCGAGAGTTCCTTGATCTTGGCGGAGACGAGGTCGCCGATGCCGCCGAGCTTCATATGCCCGTAGGCGTCGGTGGCTGTATCCTGGAAGACCATCTCGCCGCCCTCGTACATGGCGCCTTCTGAGATGAGGACCACGGAGTAGCGGCTGGGGCTGTTGAGGCGGTCTTCGATGAGCAGCTCGGTGAGGCGCTCGATGTTGAACTTGTACTCCGGGATGACGCAGCGGTTGGCGGCGCCTGCCATAGCGGGGAGCAGGGCGGTGTAGCCGGCATAGCGACCGAAAACCTCCATGACCAGGATGCGCTCGTGCGAGCCGGCGGAGGTGCGCAGGCTGTTCGCCATCTGGATGGTGCGGGTGACGCAAGTGCTGAAGCCGATGCAGTAATCCGTGCCGGGCACGTCGTTATCCATGGTCTTGGGGATGGCAACGACCTTGAGACCCTCCTTGTGGAGGCGCACACCGTAGCTGAGGGTGTCATCGCCGCCGATGGGGATCATGTAATCAATGCCCAGGTAATCCAGGTTCTTGATCACTTCAGGCGTGAGATCGTTGACGTCTTTGTTGTAAGTATCCTTCAAGTGCGCGGGGACATCGTTCTTCTTGACATGGCTGGGCCGGGTGCGGGAGGTGTGCAGGAAGGTGCCGCCCGTGCGCCCCGCCCGGTTGACGACTTCTTCGGTGAGGATCTGGAAGTTGTTGCTGTTGTCGTACTCGGGGTCGCGGATGATCTCGATGGCGCCAGCCCAGCCGCGGCGGATGCCCGACCACCTGGTAGCCTTCACGCAACGCTCGCAGGGTGACGGCGCGGATGGCGGGGTTCAACCCGGGGACGTCGCCGCCGCCGGTAAGGATACCGATGACGCCTTTGGTTTTCTTTACGTTAGCCATAACATTACCTCTTAGAACAGGGTTTAAGGACAGAATTGCGTCCCAATTTTCAACATAAAATTCCGGGAGCTATTATATCCCTAAATCCAGGTTGGCTCTTCGTATTTGCCAAAGACGTTTTTCATGACGCCGATGATCTCGCCGAGGGTGGCGTAGGCGCGCACCGCTTCCAGGATGTGGGGCATGGTGTTCTCTGTGCCCTGGCAGGCGATGCGCAGGCGGTCGAGGGCTTGCCCAACCCGTCCTGCATCGCGAGTGCGGCGCAACTGCTCCAGGCGGGAGACCTGGCGCTGGTAGCCCTGCGGGTCCATCTCCAGGAGGGGGATGGCGACGGGCTTAGTCGTCCGCGTAGGCGTTAACGCCGACAATGCGGCGCTGTCCCTGGTCGATCTCGCGCTGGTAGCGGTAGGCGGCGTCTGAGATCTCGCTCTGGAAGAAGCCCTTGTCGATGGCGGGCAGGACGCCGCCCAGCGCTTCGATGCGGCGGAAGTAGTCGTAGACCTGGGCTTCCATCTTGTTCGTCTGGGCTTCGAGGAAGTAGGAGCCCGCCAGGGGATCGATGGTGTTGGCGACGCCCGATTCCTCGGCGATGATCTGCTGGGTGCGCAGGGCGATCTTGACGGCGTGCTCGGAGGGCAGGGCGAGGGCTTCGTCCATGCTGTTGGTGTGCAGGGACTGCGTGCCGCCCAGGACGGCGGCTAAAGCCTGGAGGGCGACGCGCACGATGTTGTTCTCGGGCTGCTGGGCGGTGAGGGAGACGCCGGCGGTCTGGGTGTGGAAGCGCAGCAGCCAGGAGCGCTCCTGGCGGGCGTTGAAGGTATGGCGCATCTCACGCGCCCAGATGCGGCGGGCCGCACGGTACTTGGCGATCTCTTCGAAGAAGTCGTTGTGGGCGTTGAAGAAGAAGGAGAGGCGGGGGGCGAAGCCGTCGATATCCAAGCCGCGCTGCAGCGACCAGCGCACGTACTCCAGCCCGTCTGCCAGGGTGAAAGCCAGCTCCTGGGCGGCGGTGCTGCCGGCTTCGCGGATGTGGTAGCCGGAGATGCTGATGGTGTTCCACTGCGGGACGGAGGTCGTGCCGTACTCGATGGTATCGACCACCAGGCGCATGGAGGGGTGCGGCGGGAAGATGTACTCTTTCTGGGCGATGTACTCTTTGAGGATGTCGTTCTGCAGGGTGCCGCGCAGCTGATCCTGAGGGACGCCCTGCTTCTCGGCGGCGGCGAGATACATCGCCCAGATGACGGCGGCGGGGGAGTTGATGGTCATGCTGGAGGAGACGCGGTCGAGGGGGATGCCATCCAGCAGGATCTCCATGTCTTTGAGCGAAGAGACGGCGACGCCGCACTTGCCAAACTCGCCCAGGGCTTCGGGAGCGTCGCTATCGTAGCCCATCAGGGTGGCGAGGTCGAAGGCGATGGAGAGACCGGTCTGACCCTGCTCGCAGGAGGTACTTGAAGCGCAGATTGGTCTCTTCGGCGGTGCCGAAGCCGGCGAACATGCGCATGGTCCACAGGCGGCTGCGGTGCAGGGTGGCGTGCACGCCGCGGGTGTAGGGGTACTGCCCGGGGAAGCCGAGGTCCTGGAGGTAATCCAGGTCTGCGATATCCAGGGGGGTGTAGAGGCGGTTGATAGGCTCGGATGAGGTGGTGAGGAATTCGGGCTGGCGCTCGGGGAGGGAGGCAAGGGATTCCTGCAGGCGGTCTTGCTCCCATTTTTCAAGCTCCTGGCTGAGCGGATCGATGCTGTTGGGGTCGAACATGCTGCCTCCTTTGGCAAGCGGCTGCACGAGGTGCGACGGGGATACCGGTAAGGTTGCGGCTGAGAAGTACGCCGCGCGGGAATTATAGCACGGGCAAGGGAGATGAGGCGGGGCGCGGCATTCGTTTTCAGCATGGGCGTTTTATTTGCCGGAAAATGGGACATTGTTCGTTGACGGCTGGGTAGGGGCGTGGTAAAATTCCCGCGCCGTCAGACGCCCCCATCGTCTAGTGGCCCAGGACACGGCCCTCTCAAGGCCAAAACAGGGGTTCGAGTCCCCTTGGGGGCACCTAAGCGGGCTCATCCCGAACCGCAATCCATACCCGTCGAGCAGTTTCTAGCCATGCTGCGCTTCGAGCAGCGCAACAAACTGGCAGAACTGCCCGGCGAGTTGGTGAAAGGTCGGTGTTCGAGTCCCCTTGGGCACAGATACAGCATCTTAGATGAGTTGCTGTATTTTTATCGCCAAAAGCATTAAGGCGACCCTGCCGGAAAACCCGGCTTGGTGAACCTGGCCGGCGGTAAAGTAACCAGCCTGGTTTTCCGACTGGTGATAGACATCATTGAAATCGGATTATGCGTTCATGTGTGCAGATTCCTCAGGTAATATCTAGGGTATTACATACGCTATCTCTGAATGTGCCGATTTTGCCCCGGCCTATCAAGCGAAATCCCTAATCTCAGTTGATCAAGGAGAAGAGTTGAGAAACCTGATGTAAAACTCAAGGCTCACTTACCTTATAATATAACCAAGAAGCCATGCACCCTATCTCTGAATACCTAAAACACCTAGAATCTCCTCGCACAGGGCAACGCCACTGAGCACACCCACCGCCCTGCCCTCCACTCCCTCCTAAAATCACTTTTTCCTGAACTACTCGTCACCAATGAGCCTCGTCACATTGCCTGCGGTGCTCCTGATTTTGTCATCTCAAAATCACTCAATATTGGCGCACTTACTCTAGGCTATATCGAGACCAAGGATATCGGCAAACCACTCGACCAGGTTGAACGCACTCCCCAGCTAAAACGATATCTTTCCTCAATCGAAAATTTGCTTCTCACCGATTACATCGAATTTCGATGGTATGTAAATGGTGAAAGACGAAGGGTCGTTCGACTTGCAGAAATTACCCAAGATGGCAAATTAAAGAAAATCCGCGATAGCTCGGCTGCTCTTGAAAAATTACTTGACGATTTCCTCGACCATCAACCTCAAGAGATCTCGAGCCCTCGGGATCTGGCCCACGCATGGCGCGCTTGACCCATCTGATTCGTGAATCATCTTCGAAGCTTTCGCATCGTGGTGAAGCCTCTACACTTATTACAGGGTTGGCGTGAAGCTTTTGCTAAAGTGTTGGTTGCAGATCTGGACCAGCCCGAGAAGACCGGCGAATTTGCCGATATGCTCGCTCAGACCCTGGCTTATGGACTCTTTTCTGCTCGCCTGCGCGACCTAACCCCCGGTTTTACCCGCCAGGAAGCCCAGACTCTTATTCCCCGTACCAACCCTTTCCTGCGCGACTTCTTCTATCAGATAACCGGTCCCCAGTTAGATGACGAGCCATTTGCTAGCTTCGTCGATGATATTGTCACATTGCTAGCTCATACTGATATGCACGCCGTCCTGGCTGATTTTGGCAACCGCACAAAACAGCAAGACCCCGTTGTACACTTCTACGAAACCTTCCTGGCTGCCTACGACCCTAAACTACGTGAATCTCGCGGCGTCTATTTCACCCCCGAGCCGGTTGTCTCTTACATCGTCCGGTCAGTCGATTACTTGCTCAAAACCCGTTTTAACCTACCCGAAGGCCTGGCCGATACCTCCAAAGTAACCGTCCGCAACACCGACCCGGCTAAAGTCGTCAAAGGCACAGACCAACCTCGCAAAACGGCCGAGAGCCATCGCGTCCTGGTCCTCGACCCCGCCACCGGCACCGGCACCTTCCTTTACGGAGTCGTCGATCTCATTCGCCAGCGTTTCATCGAGCAAGGCAACGCTGGCATGTGGCCTGGTTACGTCCGTGAGCATCTTCTGCCTCGCCTTTTCGGCTTCGAGCTGCTCATGGCGCCCTACGCTGTCGCCCACTTCAAGTTAGCCCTGCAGCTCGCCGGACAGGATTTACCCGAACCACTACGCAAAGATTGGGCTTATGATTTCAGCTCCCACGAGCGCATTCGCGTCTACCTGACCAATACACTCGAAGCGCCCCACGAGCATACGGGCTTACCACTCTTTACGCAGTTCCTTGCCGCCGAAACATCTGCTGCCAACCAGGTTAAGCAAGATTTACCCATTATGGTAATTTTGGGTAATCCACCGTATTCAAATTTTGGTCAGATGAATAAAGGGGAATATATCAATAATTTGATGGAAAAATGGAAGCCCGAGGGTGAGAAGAAATGGAATCCAGATGACTTCATGAAATTTATCCGTTGGGCGCAAGTACGGATCAAGAGCACCGGCTCAGGAATAATTGCATTTGTCACTAACCATACTTATCTTGATGGTATTACTCACCGTACCATGCGTAAATCATTAGCTAATGATTTCAATGAAATATTCATCCTGGACCTTCATGGGAACAGTCGCAGAGGTGAAGTCGCACCCGATAATCTGATTGATGAGAATGTATTCGATATTCAGCAAGGTGTTTCGATCGGTCTCTTCATCAAAAAAAACCAGGATAATTCGAAGGGTTGCCAAATACATTTTTCTGAGCTTTGGGGCAGCCGCGACTACAAATATACTGAATTACTCAGTAAGGATATATCGGAGACTGAGTGGGTGTTGCTCGACAATCATCTACAAGAATTATGCCTCGGAAATTTTAAATTCTTTAAACCAAAGGGGTTTGCGAATGTCGATGAGTATTGCACAGGAATGTCTATAAAGAATATATTTTCGGTCTCAAATTCTGGCATTCAGACAGGGAGAGACGAATTCGTATCCTCTTTCAATCAAGACGAATTCGATCAATGGATTTCTTACTTGCAAAACCCCTCAATTTTTACGCCTGATATTACGCAAAAAGTTCCGTTGCCAATTTGGTCCGGCTTTGATCTGGATCAATTTAGGGATAGTTTACGTAATAATGAGAAGCTTTCGAGAATGAAAATCAAATGGCTTTACCGTCCATTTGACATTCGGCCACTTCTATTTGATAACAGCTGTATAAAGCGCACTCGAGGCGATGTTACGAAATATATGTTACTTCCCAACCTCGCCCTAATTACAGTTAGACAATTGGCTACCGACAACTTTAATCATATTTTTTCCAGCCGATATCCAGGAGATGGGAATGCTATTTCACTTAGTACACGTGAGTATAATTTCTATTTCCCGCTTTTCCAATATCCTTCTCACTTTGTTTCCGCTAAAAGCAGATGACGAAGCTGCCGGAATGAACTTCCGGGAGCACAGAACTTACCAATTGAGCCCATTTTTCGCTTCAAGGCACGATTATCGGCGCTGAAGCGGTTGTTTTTCGCCTGGGAGCCAGGCTTCCCTTGGGTAAAGGCCCGGTCACCGACACCTTTTTGCGAAGTTGCTGGGGCAATCGGTAAAATTGCGGAAATGGCTTGCCCATCAGCATGCGGCGGAAGCGGCCGGGTGTAGGTTTGGGCTGGCGATCCCAGAAACCAGTTGGAGCCAGGGGTGCCGTAGCAGCCAGGTAACTCAGGATCGAACCGGCCAGAAGGGCCAACTCTGGCAGGTGTTGGATGCTTTCGTCAGCATGCACGAACTGGCGATGAGCACCGACCATTTGCTTGGCTGAGAGCGGTATCTGCTCGACCGGCCAGCGATCCTGATACATCGCTTTCACCGTAGCCGCTTTCAGGTTGAGGGGTGTCGCCAGCAGCCAGGGCATGGTGTAGTTTGGATCGTAGATGGCATACACCCGGAAAGTCTTGGCCTGAGGCCCAGGGGTCACACCCGGCAGGATCAGGTCTTCCCAGATCTCGGCTCGCATGGCAGCGTTGTCTTTCGTCCAGGTTTCCACCCGATCGGGGGAGCTGGCTGCAATGGTTTTACCCTTGTAGCTGCGCTCCAGCGGACGGATCTTCTCGCCATAGACGGGTTTGCGGCCTTTGCCACCATAGGGCAGGGGCTGATTGCGGCGAGCCGTGAAGTTGGTTGCCAGGCGCAGCAGGTAATGCTCCAGCCCGGCTGCATGTACATCGGCTAGCTTGACGCCTGCATCCATCACTGCCACATCGTCAGGAGCCAAATGGCAGCGTGCCCAGCGCAACAAGTCCTGCCACAGCCGGCTCTCGCTGGGGTCTTTCGGATGCACACGTTGAATGCCAACGGACAGGCCAGGCGTTGATCCCCGATATGACCCACTTCTCCGATCACACCGAAAATCACCGCCGGAAGCGCCCGGTTGGCGGCCGGATGGTAGTGCTTGCTCGGGCAATTCCGCAATGCCGGGCGCCAGAAGGCGGTCACATCCACCGTAATAGCCCGATAACCTTCGTGGCGATGCACCTGCCAGCCGGGCAGTCCTTCGATCTGCTCCTGCCACAAGCGCAAGATCACCACAGTCTGCCGAACGCCACGCCGGAAAGCAGCCCAAGCTCGACGGGTAGCCTGTTCAGATAGACCGGTGGCTTGCAGCGCCGGAAAGAGCGCTCCCCGTTGGGGCAGCAAAGCACCGCTGACCAGCATCCACAGAATTGTAAAAGTGCCAGGTTGGTCCCCACCGGGAGACCTTCGGTCAGTGCGACCAGGACTTTCATGGTATGATCGATGGCGGTAATGGGCTCACCTCATGGTCTTTTGTTTGGCAAAAAACGAGCTTACCATGTTTGGGGCCCATTGCCCCGTTAATGCGCTCCCTCAGTTAGCGGAAAGTAAAGTTCTCAACAATTGATTCAAAACAATTTTCTTGCCACAACGCCATGGTCTATAGATGATCTCGGTCGGATCCCCAATCTCAATCCCGAATTTGTTAATCCTTAGAAGAAAAACTAAACTTACACTTTGACCCGCACATATCCCCCGGCCAATCTACCGCCTTCGGCCCCGAAGACATATTCAATTACATCTACGCCTTCATACACTCCCCCGCTTACCGCACGCGCTATGCCGATTTCCTCAAAATCGACTTTCCTCGCGTGCCCATTACCGGCAACCTCGATCTCTTCTGGCGCCTCTCTGTACTCGGTGGCGAGCTCGTCAGCCTGCACCTGCTTAAATCGCCCCAATTAGCGCACTTCATCACCCGCTATCCCGTCCCTGGCGGGAACCTGGTCGAAAAGGGCTATCCGAGGTACCTAGAAAACCAACAGCGGGTTTACATCAGTAAAGATCAATACTTCGAAGGCGTTCCCCCGGAGATCTGGAACTTCCATGTCGGCGGCTACCAGGTCTGCGAAAAATGGCTCAAAGACCGCCGCGGCCGCCAGCTCACATACGACGACCTCACCCATTACCAGAAAATCATTGTTGCACTTCGTGAAACCATGAGAATTATGCAGGAGGTAGATCAAACCATTGACGCCCATGGAGGATGGCCATTACAGTAATCAGTTTGAGTTCGGGAGTAAGGAAAGGTATCAAAAGGGTAAGTGTTTAACGATTCTGGATTTTAAGCATGGAAGACACATTTGAGTTGAAAGGTCGTTGGTGGTTGCCGGAATCGCCGGAGAATGAAGTTCCCGGCGAGCTAATTTATTCACCTGAGGATGGTGTAAGGTTAGAGTTGCAGGGAGATCTACATGTCCCAGGTGATGGTGAATTTCATCCACCCATCTTCCGCAATGCGGGTATCATCCTGGGAATAACTTTAAAGGGGAAGGAAGTCAGTTTATTGGATTGTACACAGCATAAGGGAAATGTAACTCTCGGTGAAACCAGGGT
Organism: uncultured Chloroflexia bacterium; assembly: GCA_963702535.1. Taxonomy (GTDB): domain Bacteria; phylum Chloroflexota; class Anaerolineae; order Anaerolineales; family UBA4823; genus CAVPDG01. Next base: position 778,235 of record CAVPDG010000004.1, read on the forward strand.
TATTCCTCAGACCGCGTTCCGTTGCAAGTATGCCTTTATTGGATACCATTTTGCATCCAGCGAGAGTGTCAGGTTTCAAGAGATTCGGGTGCGTTTTACTCAACTTGATGATTGGTTTGATCAGAACCCCTTCCATTTTGAGCAAAGCAATAATTTCTCAGATGTGAATTTGACATACAACGCCCCTGAATCCTGTCAAGTCACCGTAGGTGAATATACAATCTCATTCATTAGCGTTGGTCCTTCGCTGAATAGACCTTCAGCAGGTGAGTTCAGCATTTCCCAAAAAGCTTGGATCAAAATAACATCCATAAACTATGAGAGAAACTACCAGGAGTTTCTACCCGTTATACGACGTATTCAGGATTTCTTAACCTTGGGTGTCGGTATTCCGGTTTTTCCAATTGAAATGGAAGGATATTGCGCGTCTAACTATAAGGTATTAGAAAACGGTAAGATATTTCCATTTCCAATACAAATTTACTATGCACGACCCTGGCAAACTAAAAAAGCACGAAGGATATATCCAGCGGAGATGGTCTTTACATTGAAGTATCTACAAAACCGGTTGGATTATTATCTTCAGAATTGGTTCAAAAAAGCCGATGACCTGAAACCTGTTCTTGATATCTACTTCTCGCTCCTTTATCGTGATGATATTTACGCAGAGTTCCGATTTTTAGGCTTGGCACAAGCCATTGAAACTTACCATAGGAGAATGTACGGCGGAAAGTATCAGCCAGATGATGAGTACATCGCCGGCCTTTATAAACAATTCCTCCAGGCCATCCCCGACGAGATTGACGGATCTTTCAGAAAAAGTCTTGTTGAGGGAAAACTTCGTTATGCAAACGAGTATTCGTTGCGCAAGCGGCTCCAAGAACTAATACGCTCGCTTCAGAATATCTTGCTCTTTTCATTTATTGCTGATACAACCGAGCGTAATAAATTCATTGACCAAGTCTGTAACACCCGCAATTACCTGACCCATTATGACATCGAGCTACAATCTAAAGCCGCGACAACTGGTGAGGAAATATATCAGCTACAGATTGAGCTTCGGGCGATTTTGGATGCTTTGTTTTTGAGAGATATTGGCTTTGCGGTAGATGGGATAAACGAGTTACTGAAGAAGAATCGCAATTATTATAAATTGTTCAATTCCACCCAATAACATACCTGCATTTTAATGTATTTGGTTTCGCACAACATTTCTTACATTAAGTAGATAGCCCCAAATACGGGGGTCGATCACCGAAGTGAATAGTTGCATTACACTCAAGCAACGGCTCACGGAGGTGACAAATGTTTCCCAAACAACAGATCGATGGTTTCGAGAAGTACTGGCGACGGCGGAAGCCTGGCTCCAGTACTGCACTGCATTATGCCAGCGATATACGCATCTTTTTCAAATGGGCAGAGGGCCAATCCCCTGAAGCCATCACAGTGCACGATGTGGATGAGTTCATCGGATGGCAACAGGATCTCGGACGTGCACAGGCTACAATCCGACGGCGACTGATTGCCCTGCGCATGTTCTATGACTACCTGGCATATATTCGTGAAGAGGGGATCGCTAATCCGGTTATCACCCAGCGACATTATATCGACCAGGGTCACCGCCTGCCGAGAGATATTCGCCAGAGTGAAATCGAGAAGCTTTTCACAGCGATCGGCGATCATCTGAGAGACCGCACGATCTTCACTTTGATGCTGCATACCGGGATGAGGGTAGGAGAAGTGGTCAATCTACGCCTTGCCGATGTTTACTTATCTGAGAACCGCCCACCGCATCTGCGCGTCATTGGCAAAGGCCAACGCGAGCGGGTCGCTTATCTGTCAGCTACGGCAACCCTGCTGCTAAAGGAATATCTATCAGAACGCCCTGCCAAAACTGAAGAAAAGGTGTTTCTAAACCGGCGAGGAAAGCCGATCACGATAACCGGTATTCAATTGCAGTTGGCTAAGTATTGCCACCAGGCGGATATTTGGGTTACTTGCCACCAGTTGAGACACACATTTGCCTGCCGCATGGTTGCAGCTGAGGTGCCAGTCACTTCGGTTCAGAAAATGCTTGGGCACACCAGTATACGAACCACCCAGTTGTATGTGAATGTGGCTGACAGGCAAGTAGAACAGGATTATCACGCCGGGATCCAAAAGGTCATCGAAAATTGCGCAACCCTATCCGAGGTATCCCATGGATGAGGCCACCGTAACTCCCTTGTCGGGTACGCTGGTCGAATTCCCTGTGCATGCATCCACAGCTTGGTCGATGTCGGATGATCATCAAAGCCAACAGAAGCCGAGCGCAGATATTTTAGCCATGCCAGAGCGCTTGAACGAAGTACCTGAATGGTTGCGCACGCCGCTGTACCGCTTCTTGCGCTTGAAACAGCGCAATTGGCCTGCGAAGACTGTCCGACGCTCGACCAGACAGCTTTTCAGTCGATTGAACCACATCACAACCTTTTTCATCCAGCACTATGAGTGGAGCGAGTGGCAACAGCTCACCCCACATTGGCTCGAAGATTACATTGATGCCAGGTTACGTGAGGGGATAGCACCCGGTACCATCAATTGGGATCTGATTTATTTCCGGGCTCTGTGCCAATTTCTCGTCGAGGAAGGTTACGATGTGCCAAAGGCGATCCTGAAGCTCAAAGTGTTGGATACGCCACACCGTTTACCCCGTCCCTTATCTACTAGAACAGGTTCGCCGATTGGAACGACGGGATTCAAAAGGCTATTACGGAAGCAAAAACTGATCTCGGATGCGATGTTAGCCGTCAGAGATCTGGCCTGTTTCTATTTGCTGTGGCACTGCGGGCTGCGGATCAGCGAAGTTTGCTCTTTGCGGTTGAATGATATTGACATGGATGCACGCAAGCTGTTCATCCACAACAGCAAGGAACGCAAGGATCGGATTGCCTACATGAGTGACACGGTCGCGTTGGCTGTGCAACAGCATCTTGCCATCCGTCCTGACCCGGACTGCTGTATATCTGTTCACCACCCAGCATGGAGCTCTACATCCGCGCAGCTTACAAAGACGCCTGGTATATTATTCTCGCCAATGTGGTGTACCCGTGACAGCCCAACGCCTCAGGCACACCTTCGCCAGCCAGATGCTGGCAGCTGGTATGCCAGTGATCTTCTCTCCAACGTTACCTGGGTCATGAACATCTTGATACCACCATGATTTACGCTGAAGTATCAGATCCATTGCTGCGCCAAGATTATTACCAGGGCATTGCAGCCCTGGATCCCACCTCCGCAAACTTGCTGGTATCCCACCAAGAAACCTTTCGCCAATTGATCCAGGAACTCAAATCGCCCGGCCTCGATCAAATTCGACATGATGAAATCCTGAAACAAATGCAGTCTCTTTTGGAAAGCAGCGTATGATCCTGATGAAGGTTATGAGTGAGTTTTTCGCTTTTTGCGACCATTGACAGGGAGAAACAACAAGGACAGAGGGTGGTGCCCTCTGCCCTGTCAACGGTCAATCGTGTCGGCGCTCGGGTTGCTCTCCAGCAGAGCCCTATCCTCCGCACGAGTATTGCTATTCTATCACCGGCGGATATCAAAAATGGTCCATCGATTGCCCTTAGGTGTACTAAAATGTTGTGGATTATTTGATTAGTTGTGTGCTTCTCTTGGAAAAAATTAAAAAAAAAGAGTTTCAGGATTTTACGGATTTTCCGTGCACCTGCTGACCATCAATCAATTGACAATCCCCTAAATTTTTGCTACACTAATTATATCGTTAAGCGACATATCGATAACCGTCATAGTTAAGTGGAGAAGGTAAGGAAATGTTCAATCAGAATTTCCCGATCGATGAGGAAGTACCTAATGGGTTGACGCCGTTGCGCGAGCCAACATTATTCATCTTGTTGGCGCTGTCCAACGAGCGCAAGCACGGCTACGCTATTCTCAAGGATGTGGAGGTGCTCAGTGAGGGCCGGGTAGTCCTGAGCACTGGCACACTCTATGGTGCACTGGCCCGCCTGCTAGAGCAGGGGGTGATCCGGAAATCTACCGACGATATTGGGAGCTCTGGTTCTAAAAACAGATCAGGCAGTGTTGATATCCGGAAACGTAAGTATTATGAGTTGACGCAATTTGGATACCGGGTTTTGGAGGTGGAAATTAAGCGTATGGGTGCGATATTGGCTACGGCTAGCAGGGAACTGGGCGGGGAGGGGATCTAGCCATGCTGGGTCGTTTGCTAACTCGCCTGTACTCCCACCTGCTCAAGCTGTACCCTGATCGTTTCCTGAATGAGTTTGGAGGGGAGATGGGAGATGTGTTCGCCCAGGCGCTGTCCGGTTTGGACGATTCTGATACCCTGCCTACCACAAGGAGGCTGAAGATGGTCCGTTTATTTTTTCGCGAAGTATGGTATTTTCCGCTTGCCTACCTGGACGCCCGGAGCTACCATACATCATTGGGCTCTGAAGATGCCTCCCTGGGGATAATCGGGGAGCAGGATACGACGGAGGCTTGGGTGGGGAGGCGAGCCCTCCTGGGGTGAAGCGCTTATTGGAGCTTTGCCATTTTTACTCTACGGCCTGGCCTATTTGTTGGAGGGTGTCGCCGAGTTGGGTGGGTATGGCTACCCGGCTTTCACTCTGCTGGAGCGAAGCCTTAACCGTCCCACGATCACCCTCACTGTGGAGATGGGAGTTTATTTCGTCTGCGCGCTGGGACTGCTGTTCGGCGTGTGGAAAGGCTTCCCCCGCTGGTCCTACGCCTACCTGGGTATGTCGCTCTACTTTGGCTGGTCTTACAACAATCAAAACTACTACGGCGTGTTTTACAAGTGGTGGGTCTGGCTCCCCTCGTTCGGTGCCATCCTCCTGGGTCTGCTGCTCGCACGCTCCCTGAAGCCGCTGGCCCGGCTGCTCCGGGGCGCCTGGAACGACTGGACGCGCCTGACTTTCGCCCTCTACGCCTTCGCCCTACCGATGCTGACGGTCATCTTCTTCGATGATGATTGGGGAGTTTCGCAGCTCTATGGCTTAGTCTTCGATACCGTGCTGTTGGCCGCTGGGGCGGTCGTCTTTTTGCGCTCGCGCACCACCTGGGGCCGGGTGCTCTCCCTGCTGGTCGCTTTCCTGATCCTGGTGCTCAAGGGGTTCCGGGAGGGCTGGTTGGACGGGCATTTTGGGCCGATGGTTGCATTCACCCTGCTCTATTTGGGTTTGTTGCTGCTGCCGGGGGTGATCGGGCTGCTGAGGGGGGGCGTGAATGCTTTGTCATCGCGGTGAACATTCAGTCGTCAGCGGCCAGCTAATTCAACGAGCGCGGATTTCAGTATTAAGCCTTAATTTATCATTCTTCACCTGTCAACGATATAAATGCTAATTCTAATTGTCGTTAAGCGACGCCGAGTAGCTTCGACGGCCTAGCCTCGATGGAGGTATTGTTTACAAGTCTGGATAAATTGTTCGGTTATTCTATGCCACAGTAATCTTTGGCTTTCTACATCATTTTAGTCCATCCATCGCCCTTGGAAACAAAATCTCTATTGTGTTCACTACCTTGTGGAAAAGGCCGATGTTTCGGTCCTTGTGTTTCGCTTTCAAACTTGCTATGCTGTTCCTGGTGAACACAATTATCATCGACATCGTTTATGTTCACATCATTTTATGAACTTTGTTGAACCCATTCGGGACCGAAAAAAGATCGCACAAATCAAAAACCTGCTACGTGGTGAAGGGCGCTTTCGCGATCTGTTGTTGTTTACGGTGGGGGTCAACACTGCTTTGCGTATTTCAGATCTGTTGCAATTGCGAATTGGTCAATTTCTGGATGAGCGGGGACGCTACAAACGCCACTTCTGGATTCACGAACAAAAACGGAACAAACGCCACGAAGTGACCATCAACCAAAGCATCCAAGAAGCCCTGGGAGAATATTTGGAGGCTTATTCTGGTGTTGCTGAAAACTCTGAGCACTTTGTGTTTTTCAACACCAAGACGAATGGCTACTCCGAGCCTATCAAACGAGGACAGGCATGGAAATTTATCGTCTCAATTTGCCATGAAGTGGGACTGCCAGGCAATTTCGGTACCCACAGTCTGAGAAAAACCTGGGGATACCACGCCCGTATGCAAGGGGTCGACTTGGCCTTGATCATGCACAAGCTCAATCACGAGAGCATCGCTTATACCAAACGCTACTTAGGGATCACAGACGATGAACTGCAGGCGGTTGCACGGCGATTGAAATCTTTGACTCTCATAAGCACACAATTCTGTTATCATTGCCACAGCACTCACTTCGGCTTGATCTTTCTCCAGGGTGGATATTACTTAATGTAACGCTTCTTACGCGACATGAGATCCAGGCGGAGACATTACATCTCACCTTTATAACCCAAACCCCTCGATGGATAAAATCGACCGGTTATCCGATAGTATCCGCAATCAGGATAAAATCACCTTCGGCTATTCTTCGCCTCTTTGCTGCTCTTCGTGCCACTCCATCAGCTCTTTGAGCGTCTTCGGCTCGAAGTGCAAATCCCGCTCGATGGGCAATCCCAGCGGCCCATGGGCTTCCTGCAGCTCCTTGAGCGAGAAATAGCCCAGCTCCACCTCGAACCCAGACACCAACCCAAAGAAGATATCCTCCCCGTCGAACTCGCTGGCGTACCAGGTCCAGTTGCTATCGGGGGTGAAGAACTTGACCTGCGCCTGGGCTTCCAGGCCTTTCTCCTCGCCGCTGTATAAGGGAGGCAGCTTCTCTTTGATCTCGTCATCGAGCAGCTCGGTCTTGCGCGGGATCTCCACCCGGACATCGGCAATCAGCCAGATGCCCAGCATGTCCAGGTCTTCTAACTCAGCCAAAGCCCCATCTTCATCCATCAGGTCGGCCAGCATCTCGAATATCCGCCCGCGGTCGGTCTGAGCGGGCACGCCAATATCGGAGGCAATGCTCGCCCGCCTTTCCTCTATCTGCGATTGGACTTCTTCCCGGCTGAGCTGCTTGCTATACAACTCCGGGCGTCAGGTTGGCCTGGTACCAGAACCACTCGTCGGTGATCCAGCGCTCGCGGTGCTCGTGGAATCCCAGGCCGTAGAAGGTCATGCAGATGCGCTCTTTCACCCCGGGGCGGCTGGCGGTGACGAACAGGAACTCCCCGTAGTCGTTGTGGGAGGCTTCGATGCGGTGCACCATGGTTAGCTCGTCTTCGAGGAGCGAGCGGAAGCGCTCGTCGCTCACCCGCCAGAAGAGCTGCTCCTTCTCGGTGAGGCCGAAGATTTCATACGGTCTTTTTGGGGCAGGAGTGGATGGCGTTTCATGGGTCATATCCCTCCTGATATTTGATAAATGATCAATCGCCAAGTCCGGTCAAGGCAGTATAGACTCGCTCCAAGAGCTGCTCGGCGGATATCTCGTGCGTCTCCTGCCAGGCGTGCAGCTCTTCCGGGGTGGCCAGGCGGCGGTGGATGAACCACTGCCATTGCTTGCCGGGCTCCGAGAGGCTGACGCCGGGATAGCGCCCGACTTCGAAGAGGCCTTTATCGGTGAGAGCTAACGAGTGGGTGACGCAGTCCATGAAGCCGCTATACCCTACCGGTCGATGGTCAAAAGCCAGAATTTGGTGGATTGTAGCGTCGTGCTCGATGAATTTTGCCGGTTGGATGACCGCCTGAGCGAGGGCGTCTTCGGCCTGGTCGATACTCCTGAAAGGCAAGGACAGACCCAAAACCTCCAGCCGGTCCTGATCGATATCGAAATCAACATCCTTCAAGCCAACCTGGTAGGCGTACTTGTTCTCGCGGCTGCGCTGGACGAACTCCTCGATCTCCTGGATCATTTCCTCGGAAGATGACGGCTCGCCATTCGATATCCGGCATAGCTCGATTTTAGCGCCTCAAATCCGCCAGTCAACCGGCAGATGGCGGGGGGAAGAGCGGCGACCCATCCGCTTGCAGACAGGTCAGCCAGGCTCCTGGATCGGAGCGCCCAGCCACATGTATTCATCCATGGCGGCGGCTTCCAGGTCGTCCCAGGTCACGCCTTTATCGTGCAACGCCTGGTAGAGATCCATGCCTGCTTCTGAGCTGCCGCCTGGGTGGTGAACGCAAACGATCAGGCGATCGGGGGAACCCATCAAATCCATGGCCTGGGAAAGCCACCAGTAGCGCAAGGGATAGCCCAGCTCCTGGGCTTGAGCGATGACCTGGGTGACATCCGCCTCCCGGGAAGCCGCCTGGTCGAAGATGTAGGCGGCGTAGAAATCGCCGGGATGCAGAATCTCAACCCACAGGCCTCTTTCACTTCTCCACAGCGGTCGCAAGGACGGATCATCCGGCTCATACTCCCCTCTTTCAATCGAACTCATGCTGCCAGTATACAGACACCGTCAAGAGGATTAAATGATCAGAGAGCCCCTGGCGGAGCTCTCTGATGATTGGAGGTTCTGCAATCGGGGGTAGGTGGGGGGAAAAACAACCCTTGGTGAATACCCAGTACCAATTCCGATTGAGTAAACTGAGAAGGTCGCTTCGCCCGATTATTTCCGCTTTATTTTGGGATTCTCATGCTCTAATTAGCATTTGTATAGTTAATTCGTACCGGGTTTAATTACATCAATTCCGAGGAATTCTGCAGCCAACTCAAGCTCTTTGGTCAAGTCACCAACAACCATATGGATATGGTTAGCGTTCAAGATTTGAATCAAAGCGTCTTCTGGGAGATCCAGGCGAACGAAAGCTATTGGCCAATAATTCACAGCTCCTCTCACTCTGTCGATAGGTCTTTCTTCGATTTGGCCTTTTAGTAGAACCAACTGGTAAGAATCTCCTAAACGCTGCAGCCTGGAGATAGTCACCGGACCCCCTTTGTATTGAAAGCAGACATGCGCCCCACCACCGGCATACTTAGAAACCACCGGTGCCAACCTGACCTTCGCCAGGTTCTCGCGCGGATTCGCAGATTGGGCGGCAAACCAGGTGGGAGAAGCACCGCAATTAATCAGCACCCATAAGCCAGCTTCTTGATCAAAATAGCGGATATCGTTCAAGGAGACCGGGCTTCCGGTTAATAATTTTAATAACTGCATAGTCAATGCCCCATCGCCATCGGCCTCACACGAGACAACTGTAGGTTCCTTAGAGCCTTCCCAATCATAAGGGTCGTTTAATAAGCTAGCCGTTAGACATTGCGTTACATAATACTCACTCATCTCATAATGGCACTTAACCCCCAAGAAATCCCACCCGTAATCCGCCACGATTTTTTTCGTAGCCAGGTAAGAGCGGATCTGCAGTTCCAGTTTCGAGCTGGTCAACTGGAGGCCATCGTAATCAATGGAACCAAAATTGCCAGTAAGCCAGCGCTTACCCTCAGCAACACGATCCGCGGCGATACCATCGGCACGACGGACAATCTCATACTCGTCGGCATGATCAACATCCACGCCAAATTTACGTACCCACAGGTCTACGGCGGGAACACTGCCGGATAATCCCATGCTCCGACCACCCAACAACCCAAAAACCTGGCCGCGCAGCCGACGTACAGCCGAGGCAGCGCGGATAAAGGCCATGACCTGCTGGAACACGCTTGGGTCATCGATATTCCCCCAAAGGCGAGCATGGGGGATTCCCAGCCGGGCAAAGGCGCTGGCAATTGTCATCAATCCGTTGAAAGATGGGAGGTCAGGGTGTTTTGGCGCTAGGATCAGGAATGGTGATGGAAGGATTTGCGCGGCAATAACAGCATAGTGAGGAAAACCAAAGACAGGCTGGTGAATAATCGTGCCACTTACACCTGCCTGTAAAAGTCTGGTTGCCTCGAGACGGGCGGTCTCCGGGCTGGTGAGCGGCGCAGATGCCTGGATCACCTCGACCTGCCCGCTCGCTTCCAACGCTGCTACAAGCCGTGCGTTGTGTTCCTGAATGGTAGTGAGCAGGTTTTGATGAACTCTGCCGCGGCCATCGGATATGGACAACAACCCAACACGATAGCGCATGATCAGCCTCTCAATGGAAAGTCAGTTAATGCTTAAGGATCTGCGAAAGGAATTGCTTGGTGCGCTCGTGATTGGGATTGTCAAAGAATTCTTTCGGGGTGCCTTGTTCAATAATCTCACCATGATCCATCAACACGACACGGTCGGCGACCTCGCGTGCAAAACCCATCTCATGCGATACGACAATCATGGTCATGCCACTTCTTGCCAGCTCTTTCATAACATCCAATACCTCTTTAATCATTTCTGGATCGAGAGCTGAAGTGGGCTCGTCGAAGAGCATGATCCGCGGCCCCAAAGCCAGGGCACGGGCAATTGCGACACGCTGTTGCTGGCCGCCCGATAGCTGGGCGGGGAACTTATTGGCTTGTTCATGTATTCCTACCCTCGCCAGGAATCTTAATGCGATTTCATTTGCTTCTTTACGAGATTTATGTTTTACTTTTGTCAGAGCCAGCGTTACGTTGCCAAGCACGGTTAGATGAGGAAATAAATTAAATTGTTGAAACACCATACCGATCTCGGAGCGGGCTAGAGCCGCCTTGTGAGGGCCTGTCAGCTCTATACCATCGACAATTATGCTCCCGCTATCATGAGATGAAAGGCCGTTAATTGTGCGGATAAACGTAGATTTGCCAGAACCGGAAGGCCCACATATGACAAGCACTTCACCACGATTGACGGTAAGTGAAACTCCCTTAAGTGCCTCAAACTCGCCGAAACGCTTCACCACAGAATCGCAGATGATAATGGGGTCGCTAATATTATTTTCCATGACAAACCTCCAACCAGGAAACCGTTATTGGGCAACGCGTGGATCGTGTAACTTCGTCATCCATGCCCGGCGAGTCGGCTTCCCCTGCCCAGGGTACTCCTCGGGTCGCATCTTGCGCTCGAGCCAGTCTGCCAGAATTGAAATTGGATAACAAACAACGAAATAAAATAAAGCAACCATGGTAAGCGCAGTGAAATATTTGAAGGTTACAGATGCTAGCAATAATCCAGAAAACATTAGCTCCTGGATGGTAATCAACGATAAGAGTGATGTATCCTTCAGGAGGCCTAAAAGGTAATTGATCACCGGCGGCAGCATGATGCGCCAGGCCTGGGGAAGGATGACAAAAACCAGTGTTTGTACCTTGCTCAGATTCAGTGCAGTTGAAGCTTCGGTTTGACCCGTTGGTATGGCCTGAATAGCTGCCCGATATACTTCAGATAAATAGGCGGCATAATTCAACGTTAGCCCTAATATACCAGCGGGGATTGCATTAAGGGTAAAACCGAAGAAAGGAAATACATAAAAAATATAATAGATCTGAACCAAAGCTGGAGTGCCACGGATGATTTGCACGTAAGCGGTAACTGGCGCCCGAACCCATCTCAGCTTCGACAGATCGAGCCAATGCAATAAAAAGGCCAGGATCAGCGAGAGCGACATGATGATAATTGTAAGGAAAATAGACATCGCCAATCCTTTAGTAGGACAGGGAAAAAAGTTACTACATCATTCCATGCTATCGTTGGCATCGGTCTATCCTCTCAAGAATACTCACAAGCGGAAATATGAAGGCGGAGTATGTCCCAGGGAACTATATCCCTGGGACATACATCTTGAATTTGCCTTCACATCATAAGAGACTATGTCCTCTGGGATTGAGCTTCTCCCGTAGCTTATTTCATTCTATTGATGATGTCGATGTTAGCCTGGGTCAACCCATACTTTGCCAGGATCCTGTAGCATCGTCCCATCAGCTATCATCTGTGCGATTTCTCTGTTCCAGGCATCGCGGAGATCGGTATCTTCTTGCGTTGAATCCCGCACCAGTTAGATAATAATCTTTATCCTCGTAATTGATCAGCTCGACTGGTTGGGGGTTCTTCACCTGTGCATACCCGGAAACAATCTCGTCTGCCCAAACAACATCGATACGCCCGGCAACCAGGTCAGTGATCATGTCGTTGTGGGTGCTGTAAGGCACAGCTTCCACACCTTCCATCGCAAGAGCAGCCTCGTAAGTAACAGAGCCCAGGATGGCGCCCACGCGGTGTCCTGGCAGATCCTGTGGTGGACACGAGATTCTTCAGGATTACCCTGCGGGACGACGAAGGTCATGCCATAACCGAACACGGGGTCCGAGAAGTTAATGACTTCTTTCCGCTTATCGGTGATGCCCATCCCCACCGAAATCAAATCCCAGCGTCGAGCCTGCAGCCCAGGGATCAAAGCCGACCAGTCAGCTACGATAGGATTGATCTCCGTCACGCCCCATTTATCCAGGATATACTTCATGATATCCCAGTCTACACCCGAGAACTCACCGGTGGTCGGATCGAAGTAGTTATGCGGAACTTCGTTATAGCTGCCTATCGTGACTTTGTGGGTGGCAAGCATGCGCTCGTACGCGGTCATCTCTTTCTCGGGCTCGGGAGTGACCATAACCTCAACTTCCTGTGTGACCACGACTTCCCGAGTAACAATCACCTCTTTCTCAACTTCCTTGGTGACGACTACTGTCGAGACGACCTGCTGTGGCTGGCAGGCGCTCACCAGCAAGGCTAACATCAGTAGCGATAGGACGATCAACAACCTATGTTTCTTATTGGCGAACATGAGGGCCTCCTCGGTCCTTGTAGCTATCTTTGAATTGCGTCAATATTTGCCTGCGTCAATCCATACTTTTCCAGGATCTTGAGCATGGTGCCATCGGCGATCATTTGTTCAATTTCTTTGTTCCAAGCCTCGCGCAGATCATCATCATCCGGATTGAAACCTGCACCAGTTGGCACAAATTCCTTTTCTTCATACTGGATGATCTCAACCGGTTGAGGGTTCATGAACCTGAGCATACCCCGAGACGATCTCATCTGCCCAAACTACATCGATACGCCCGGCAACCAGGTCGTTGATCATGTCATTGTGGGTGCTGTACGGTACCGCTTCCACACCTTCCATCGCAAGGGCTGCTTCGTAAGTGATCGAACCCAAGATTGCCCCGACACGGTGACCTAGCAAATCTTTGTGGACTTGAGATTCTCTAGGGTTACCCTCCGGTACGACAAACGCCATGCCATAGGCAAACTCAGGGATTGAGAAGTCGATCACCTCTTCGCGCTTATCGGTGATGCTCATTCCCACCGAAATAGATCCCAGCGCCGAGCCTGCAGCCCCGGGATCAAAGCTGACCAGTCGGCAACGATGGGATTGATCTCGGTGACACCCCACTTGTCCAAGATATACTTCATGATATCCCAGTCAACTCCTGAGAACTCTCCGGTGGTCGGATCGAAATAGTTGTGCGGTACTTCGTTATAGCTGGCAACGGTGGTCTTGCCCGTGGCAAGCATGCGCTCGTAGGTGGTCATCTCTTTCTCGGGTTCAGGTGTTACCATGACCTCGACCTCTTTCGTGACCACGACTTCCTGGGTAACGATCACCTCTTTTTCGACTTCCTGGGTGACCACCACCGTAGATACCACTGGCTGCGCCTGGCAGGCACTCAGCAGGGTAGCCAATACCACAAGCGACAGAGCCAACATAACCAGGGCTTTCTTGTTCTTATACATGGGGATCCTCCTCTAAATTATGGGTAGTGGATATACTATCGATCGACTGTGTTTTCATGGTTTATTCTCAACATATAATCTAACTTATAGGCGCTCCTTATGTCTTTTGTAACTCTGCGATTAGACATCCACCGGCACAAATAAAATCAGAAAACAAGAGATCAGAATACGTACTGTTGTTGTGGGCAACGATAGACTATGATCAACAACTAGAAGAACTCCGGACTCTCTGACCTTTCTATCGATGGCGAACGATCTTCTACCTGCAGACTACTGACCACATCATCCATGCGCTCCAGAATTGCATCGATATCAGCATCCGTATGCATGGCGGAGATACCATGGTGGTGGGCGGAGTGCATGTATAGCCCATGCTCCAGAGCAGCCTGATAAAAATCCAGCGCCATATTCCAGTCGTTATTGACAAAGTCGTTGTAGTTTATGAGGCGCTCTTTCTCTGCCAGGCGACCAAATAGGAACGCACAACGTGCGCCAATACCCTGGACGCGGCCGGGGTAGCCGCGTCTTTGCATAATCTCATTGATACCGGCATACATGCGCTGACAACGCGGTAATAAGCTTTCGTAGAAACCGGGTTGCGTGACCGTGTCCATGAAAGCCAAGCCAGCGATGATCGATAACCAGAGGCCATTATATGTTCCGCTGTGCTGCACGTCTCCAGCCGGAGATATGCGAGACATGATCTCCCGTCGCCCACCGAATGCCGATAAGGCCAGACCACCGGCGATAACCTTACCAAGCGTGCACATGTCAGGTATGACGCCGTAATACTCCTGGATACAGCCTGAACCGGTGCGGAAATTGGAAAGAATCTCATCAAAGATCAGAATAATGCCGTGCTCTTCAGTTAATCTTCGCAAACCCTCCAGGTATCCAGGCAAGGGCTCGATGGCGCCGGAATTATAGTTGAGCGGCTCTAAAATTACGGCGGCGATTTCATGCCCGCGAGATGATAACAACTCCTCCAATGCTTCGAGGTCATTGAAGGGCAAAACTATCGTTTCATTTTGGAAGCTCTCCGGTATACCTTTGATCGCTGGTGTTAATGCAGGCCACATTTCTTGCTCGGAAGGCCAATAGTTGTAGGCTAGATAATCGTTAAACCCATGAAAATGACCCTCGAACTTCACAACTTTCATGCGCTTTGTGATTTGCCTGGCAATACGAACGGCATACCAGGTGGTCTCTGTACCAGAGAGCGTGAAACGGACCATGTCGACGCATGGGACAGTTTCAACTATCTTCTGAGCGAGCCTCCCCTGATACTCACCCTCATAAGCACAAGGAAAGCCAAGCTCAATCGCCTGGTTAAGGGCTTGCTTGATGATGGGATTCCCATGCCCCAACAAGCCTGCACCAAACGACATAAATAAATCGATATATTCTTTGCCTTCGATATCGTAAATTTTGCTGCCTTCAGCCCTGGCAATATAAACCGGTCGGTTCAATGACTTATGAACCCGGGCTGACGAGCATACCCCACCGGGTAGGTAGTTCGATGCTGTGGCTAACCATTGGGTTTGTTCCATTTCAACCCGCTCTCCTCCACCAAAGGATGTTAACAATCTGGCAACGTTATTGGGTATTTACCATACATCCGACCGGTATCGAACATCGCCTGGATATTTACGATAGGCATATCGTCTCTGAGATCGGAGTCGGAGGCAAGGATGAAGCCGCCCGCAGGAGCGACCTGTTCGAGCAACTCGAACACCTGGTCCCTGACTTCAGCTGGCGTGCCGCTGCACAAGGCAACAGTCGAGTCAACATTGCCAATTAGGCAAAGGCGGTCGCCATATTTTTGCTTGATAGCAACGATATCCATGTTTGACTTGCGCTCGAGCGGGTGCAGCCCGTTAATACCTAACTGCACCAGGTCGTCCAGAATTTGATTGATGTTCCCATCACAATGCAGGAATACAGGCACACCGCCATCATGGATGAGATGAATCAGACTTTCCAGGAGTGGGAATAAGTGGCGACGATAACTGTTCGGCGACATAAAGAGGGAGGATGAATAACCCATATCCTCAGCGATGCAGATTGCATCTACCCCTTCAGCAATCATCTGCTTACAAGCTTCATAGTAGTACTCGTAACCGACTTTCAATAAATCGTCGACAAAGGATGGGTCTTCGTGAATTGACACCATCAGAATATCCAGACCGGAAAGCATATGAGCAACTGTCAGGGGGCCATTGATTCCACCCATGACTGCCACACGATCCCGAGACAATTCCCGAGCTTGACGGATCCCATCCAGACGGGTGGAGAGGGTCGGATCGGGAGTTTTATATCGCTGAAGTTCTTGCTTTGTGCGAACCGGATAGGCAACAGGCGCGGCAACCGGCCAGCTAGCGCCAGTGTCTTTATAAGTTGTACCCCATTCATCAACGTAGGTGTTCTCATCGATTTGTTTATCTACCCTGGCCGTATAGCCCTTAAAACCACCATAAGGGATAAATGCTCCGTCCAAGCTTAAATCGAGCGAAAGCTGGATAACATCGGCTGCTTCATAATACTGGGGGCGATAGCCTAATAAGTACTCGTACAAATTTTGACTGCATGGGAATTCGAAGAGTGGCACATAGTCTGGCGTACCGCCTTTCAAGGCAGTGATGAACCGCTCTTTGGAGGGGGGGCGAACAGCAGTGTCAGATGCGGTAGGGGTGTCCGGTTGGGCAGGCATATTACGCTCTCATCCTGGTCTATTCGTCAATAGATTATCGAGAAGTTTCAGGGCATCGGAGGCGTTCTCTGCCCAGCCGTCTGCCCCAACCTGAGCGGCAAACTTGGCAGAAGTGGCAGCGCCGCCGATGATGACCCGGTACTGGTCACGGATACCAGCTTCTTTCAAGGAGCTGATCACATCATGCATGTACGGCGCGGTGGTGGTGAGCAGGGAGGAAAGAGCAATCACATCGACCTGCAAGCTTCTGGCCTCGGTGATGAACTGTTCAACCGAAACATCCACACCCAGGTCGTGGACCTCATAGCCATTGACTTCGATGATTAAGGCCACGAGACTCTTGCCAATATCATGAAGGTCACCCTTGACGGTGCCGATCAGGACTTTGCCGCGAGTATTGATTTCACCACCTGCTGCGCTTTTAGCCAGTTCGGGCTGGATAAGAGCCAATCCCATTTTCATGGTCTTCGCGCCGAGCACCAGGTCTGGCAGAAAGAATTCACCGGTTCCGAATAGCTCGCCGACCTCGCGGATACCAGCGATCAGCTCATCCAGGATGGCATGCGGATCCCGGCCCGACGCTTTGGCTTCGGATACCAAACGTACCACTTCGTCGGGTTTGCCGTCGATGACCGCCTGGGAAACTGGGGAGAATGACGCTTGAGACATTGAGCACTCCTTAGCCTTTCAGGTATTCTCGTTTGGCTGACGAGTAGACAGATTTAAGCTCATTGATTACATCGGTAGAGAGGGGCGGCACCTGATACGTGGCCAGGGTCTTATCTACGTGTTCACGAGCGCGCTGTGCCATATCCTTTGCACCTCTATCCTCCCAAACCCCATAGGTCAGACGATCAGCCAGCTTTGGAAGGAAATGCTCCTTGCGGAAATACTGGCGGGTATGTTCTTCTCCAAGGAATGTATTCCCATGACCCACCTGGTCGATCAAGTCCAAAGCTAGGTGATCGGCATCCACTTCAACACCACGCACCAGGCGCCGCGCCATGGCAAAAATTTCATCGTCAATGGCAAGTTGTTCCAGGCTGCCGGTGTTGATGGTATCAATGTAGCCGCCGCCAGAGATAAGGCTGGGAGAGGTAAGGAAGGCGATCACGCCAAGCATCGACCTCTCAATGCCAGATTGCTGATCAAGCAGCTTTGATTCCGAGCCGAAACCCATAAAGTCTGAGGGGATACCACACCAGCGAGCCACCTGGACGGCGGCTGAGGAGGCGATACCCCATTCGATCGGCCCCCAAAGCGAGGCCCCGGATTTCATGTCCATGGTGGTAGGACGGGGTCCGAAGTAAACCGGGCACCCGGGATTGGCAGCCTGGGCGATCATCAAGCCAGCCAGGTTTTCGGCATGCATAAGCGCCACCAGACCAGCGAGGGTAACCGGGCCGGTTCCGCCAGCGATGGGTGTGGATCCCATCATGATGGGGACGCATGCCCTGGCAGCCTGTGTGATGGCGGCTGAGAAGTGCTCCGAAAAAACGAGGGGGCTGACGGGCGAGGTGATGACATTGAAAATCGGCCGTTTTGCAAGCGCTTCCCTACTCCCGCGAACGGCGATAGCCATTTCGATCATATAGTCCACATCACGCGGACCATATGGCGACATGCAAATATGCTTCTGGGTATTTTCCAGCAAGATCATTAAGTAGTGGATGGCACGTACCGATGCAGGCTCTTCGACGCCATAAATGAAGGCGGCATTGCAATTGAAATTGGGCAGCGCATCAACAAGCCGGGCGGCATCCACCATATCCTGGGTATCCGGGTCTCGCCGGCGTTGGCTTTTTAAATCGAAGATCTTATTGCAGCCAGCAATTGGACGTGTGAGGCTGGAGGTGAGGTTAAGCTCTAGGTCATAATCCGGTGTGCGCCCAGCCAGGGAATACAAAGATGGGGCTTTCCCGATCAGCTCGTTGACCATACGAACAGGAAAGCGCGCCAGGTACCTGTCCGGGGTGATCTCAGCGCCATAAGCCTGTAGCAAGTCCAACGTTTCCCGGTTTTTAATGACGAAACCCGTCTTCTGAAGTAAAGCCAGGGCGGCTTCGTGAAGGCGGGCTATCTGGTCTTGGGAGAGAATGTGCAAGAAATCTGCGATCATAGAGTTCCCTTTTGCCTTGCTGATATGGTCGTTAAAAACTTGGCGGAGTTGAAGCAGAGACAATCACACAGGGCGCATCCCCTAAGGCAGTGACAGAATGTGGAATCGAGCAATCGTAGGAGATACAATCACCCGGATCCAAGATTAAGACCTCATCGGCTACGGTAACCTTGGCTTTGCCATCAAGGCAGAGTATGCTCTCCTCACCGATGTGGGAATACACCAGGACTTTCTCACCCGGGATGTGGCGCACCATGATGAACTGGATATCGCGCTGCAGGTCGGGGGTGAGGAGCTCGTAGATCACCGATGCGCCGGCCGGTCGCATCGTCTTGCGCTGGCTTGCTCGAACGACGGTAGCACACAAGTTTGGGCGGACTTTTTGGCCGCTCGTTTCCGTTGATAATCCGCTCCCGCCGTTCAATAGTTCGTCCAGGCCGATATCCAGAGCACCGGCGATATCCACAATGACGCCAATCGAAGGATTTACCTTATCTCCTTCGATCTTGCTCAAATAAGATGCAGATATGCCCGCCTTCTTTGCCAGTTCGTTCGAGGACAGGCCCTTCCAGGTTCTATTGAGCTTTACGGTTTTACCAATGGATTGCATTTCAATTTTCCATTAAGAATCTCGAGTTACGATCCTAGGAATATATTACATCAATATGTCTTATAAGTCAAGAAATTGAATATAGTTCATATAATCTAACTATATATTACATAGTTTGACGATTGTTACGGGGGTTCCGCTCAATGGCGGTGGGGGTGTAAATAGCACTGGGCGAATGCCCAGTACCGATTCCGATTGCACTATGCCAATACGTGTTCTGGGTGATAATGCTTTACAAGAATTTCGGGAAGGGAAATTCATCTAAGTGCAATGCTGTGTTCTATTCCCAATCTGAATGAAATTGACTAGAGGCTGCTCTAGCCCAGCCACCCAGGTTTGGCTAAAATAGAATCCCTATTCCGAACCCACTCATACATCAGCCAAGTTTCAAGCCAACAATTCCCTAGATCCAATGGAATCATTAACAGTCACATCGAAGGAGATGGTGAGCGAAGGAAGACAAAAGCCACAGTCTTTATTATTAGCTTAAATCGTAATAGGCTGTCTACCTGTCGAAAAGCTGAAGCTATCCGCCAAATATATTGAGTGAGCCCATTCTAACGGCATATAGTTATTATCAAAAGTAACCCGGTGGATCAATAGCACAGGTTTCCCGGGTTTAATATTGAGCAACGACGCTTGTTCTTGGGTAGCGGAAGCGGCCTCAAATACTCCCTCAGACCAAGAAGGGTGCAGCCCATACACTCAATTCAGAACCCTAAAAAGCGAGTCTTGCTCAAGGTTTTCATTCTCTAATCCCGGTACCAATTTCTCGGGTAGGTACGCAATCTCAATAGCTACTGGAGCACCATCCGCATACCGTACGCGGTGCAATTTAACACAATTGTCATCCGGTTTCAAACCCAGGTGGGTGATTAATTCTTGGTCAGCGGGGACGATGGAAAATTCGAGTATCCGCGATGATGGCTTCATCCCTCTTTGTTGGATATCTGTGGAAAAGCTTCCGAAGCTAGACAATCCAACAATTTTAGGTCGCGCAACATAGCTTCCTTTTCCTTTTATCCGATAGGCCAGGCCATTCTGTACCAGATCTTGAATTGCAGCCGTTGCAGTGATGCGGCTAACTTTATATGTTTCTATTATTTCCCTTTCCGAAGGCAACTTTTCCCCACTCTTATATACTCCCACTTTAATCCGTTGTTGTAAGATTAGAGAAAGTTGTTTATAAAGTGGCACATAATTGGTTACATCCAGGCGCTCTTCAGTAATTGGCGGTAATTCAGTCATTTATTTACCTCCTATTATGAACCCGAACATAACCAGGCATTATCGCCTTATCATTCCGTAACCGTGACTTTCCCCGCATTCTTGAAAACACCCGCCTCAAATCCTTGCGATGATGCTAGCTGTATAGCAAGTCGTTGTATCGGAAGGATTTCAGTTAGGGGTAACAGATCACAATCCACCATTGGGATAGCACATTCCATAACCGAAGGGTCAGAATAGTTTTCCAACTCCGGTGTGACCACAATAACCTTCCCGCCAAAAGCGGAGATATCTGTCACAAGATGATTGTTCATCTCTTGACTATTATTACAACCCGTAAATACTGATCGAGCCGAAATTCTGCATTGACGATTTCCATTGGCCCATGCCTGAATTGTGCTGCGGATAGTCCCATCGCTGGCTATCCTGCATGCTTCCTGGAAAAATAATGCACCATAATTTACTGCTGCCAGGCTATAACCTCGCCCAAGAAATACAATTTCCTTGGTATGGTCCAGAAAGTCTACCATCTTCTCGAACTGCTCGGTTTGGCTTTCCAGGTATAGCCGTATTTGCTTTGCCAATGAGTGGAGCTTGACCATTTCCAATTCAATCTTTCCACCCCCGATCGTACAACCCAAAAGATGTAATACAGCCAACGAGGCCAGGAATGTCTTTGTCGAGACGGAGGTCTCGTCCCCCGCACACAGTTCTATAATTAGATCCGCCCATAGTGAAAGGCTGTTCTCGTTTGAATTTGTAATACCAACTCTGAATCCTGGAGTTTTAGCTTAATGTAACCAATCTTTTGATTTCAGCGCTCTCCCCGGATTGTGACACAACAACGAGTAGGGTAGAACTGGAAATGCAATTGGGTGCAAAATTAACTAATTCTGATGTCTCCCACATCGAGATTGGTAATCCTAGGTTGCTTAACTTCAACCATAAAGGATATAAGCAATCAGTAAGACGCGCCCATTCCGGTTAAGATGATGTGAGAAAACACACCCGACTGGATTTTCCTGGCAATTCATCTAATTGACTCCCGCTCCCGAGTAATTTTCGCTGGCCCGCATCAGGACATCTGGTTGATCAGTCATCTCTTTTCGTAAATTGCTCATGACTTCAATTCCTTTCTCCCCCAATCCTCGGGTTACGTTGGAGGGTTTCCAGTGAAGATCTGGCTGATTATCGATGGATAGTCATAGATGTTTTTGTAATGTTCCGCTTCTTAGGGGTCATCGTCGAGAAACGCATCTGGGTGTCTGGCTTGACAAACGCAAGAATTATATCATATACTTGCTATAACAACATATCAACATGATAACATATTCAGTACCATGTGTCAAGCTGTCATACACCCAGTCCAAAGTCCAGATGATCCTGTATTAAGTCTGGTAATTTGAGTTTATTCCAGCTTCTTGGTTGGAAGAGGGCTGTAAATGCTTTCTCCTGTAAAGCTGAGTGGAAATTATTTGACCTCCAACGGTGAATTTTTTATACCCGTTGGGGTCAATTGGATTCCCGCCCATTCCGGGATGCAGTGGCCTTTTGAATGGGATCCCAATCTCGTCGAGACAGATTTTGCTCGAATGAAGCAGCTAGGGTTCAATCTGGTTCGCTTCGATCTCTTGCATGCTTGGTTCGAGCCACGCCCAGGACAATACAACCAGATCAGCTTTTGCCCAGTTTGACCATATCATTTCTCTCGCCCATCGCTTCGATATTTACCTCAATCCGGCACTTTTAATCGGTGGTGAGGTCGGAGATGCTTATTGGGATATCCCCTGGCGTAATGGGCGTCATCCGCACAGCGACCCGGAGCTCCTCTATTGGCAAGCGCGTCACGTCGAAGAGTTCGCTAAACGCTACTGTGGAGAACCCGCCATACTTGCCTGGGATCTAACCGATGAGCCGCCATTCTGGATTGTAGCTGATTCAACCAGCGATGCGATGGCGGCCAACTGGGTTCAGTTGCTGTGTGCCGGGTTGCGCAAATTTGATCCCGACCATTTAATCCTGTGTGGCACTCTTGGACAGGAAACGAACCGGGGGCCTTTTAGAGCGGATAATTTAGCTCCATTTGTGGATATATTTTGTGTCCACCCATACCCCAACTATGATCCGATCTTATATCGGGAACCGCTTCTGTCGACACGCACGACCTATGGAATTCCTTTCGAGATCATGTTAAGTCGGGGGGCAGGTCGCCCGGTTATGATGCAGGAATTTGGCGCAGGCAATGCCCAATTCAGCCCCGACATTGTTGGCCGTTACTATAATACGATTTTATACTCAGCGCTCGCCTCAGGTGCCCAAGGATACGCAGCTTGGTGCTATACCGACGCCTCACCCGAATTGTTCAATCGGGCCCCGTACATTCGCTGTCCTCATGAGACACAGTTTGGTGTCACGGATCATCAGGGAAACGAAAAACCTGCCGGTCGTGAATTAAGATTGTTCTCCCAGGTAATCAAGCACATTGATTTCGAGCATACTTCACTGCCTGTCCCCGAGGCTGGCATCATTGTGCCTCATGAATGGGCGCATGGCCCGGATTATCGCCAATACGGATTCTCAACAGATCACCCTTATCAATATGTAACTACTGATATACTCTCCCATGAGAATGATCGAGCTGGGAACCAGTTTACCGTAAAAAGTTGGCTAGCGAGTTTTATCCTCTGCCGGCAGGCAGGCATAATCGTTAGCTTCCCACGCGAATTGGATGACTGGTCAAATATCCGCTTGATCATAACGCCCGTCCCATCCACAACTTCACCGAACCCAATCTGTCACCTCTATACCTCTTTCTGGTCGAAGGCAAAACCTTTCATTGAAGACGGAGCTGTGCTCTATGCTTCGTTATGTGCCAAATCTGCTCTTTCCTTACCTGAGGTCGATTTGCTCTTTGGCGCTCGGATTGCTGACCGTGCTCCCTGGCAATCTGTGGTTCGCCTCACAATGACGCAGGATTTTTTTGACCTGAAGATTGGAGATGTCATTGAGTTCAATTGCCCTGATAGGCTCGAGGGGACTGGGGTGCAGTTCGAAGTATCCGATGCGCGTGTTTTGGCAGTCGATCAAGAGGGTCGACCGGCTCTATTGACAAAACCGGTTGGACATGGGCACACCGTGATATGTGCTTATCCTTTGGAATATGCATTGGGTAGTACGGCAAATGCTTTTGAAAAGCCAGGGAATTGCCAGCGCCTTTATCGAGGGTTAAAAGCCTTGGCTCAGATCCAATCCCCATTCTCTGTTGCCGACCCTGCCATTGAGCTGGGGTGGTTGTTAGGTCAAGATCGTGACTACGTGACCCTCATCAACCACTCGTCCGATATAACACGCACCTATATTGAAGCTAAGGTCCCAGGAAAAGCATATATTCTTGCCCCAGGATGGTCCTCAAGCGCAATCTACGGCGGATATTGGTTTCAATGTCGAGCTGCTTGGTTTTTCAGGATGTGTATACGAATGGGAACATACGAATAAATAGTTAGTTTCCACACGAGTCTCGTTTGCCATGAGTCCAACGGGGAGGTGAAGTGATTTCAATTATTGAAACTGACACCATGGTTTGTCGATGCATAGGATGGCAAGTATGATTATTTTGAGAATCGGAGGACAACAATCATGAATGACAACAAAATTAGTCGAAGAGATTTTTTACGTCTGACCATGCTCGGTGCAGGTGCTGTCACCCTCAGTGCTTGTGCAAAGGCTACGGCCACTCCGGGCGAGGTGCCCTCAGCCGCCACCCAGGCTCCGGAGACGGTCAAGGCGGTTGAAGTTTCCATGTGGGACTCTTATGCCCAACCCCCTCAGGGGCCAACGATGGATAAGATCATCGCGTTATTTGAGAAAGCCAATCCCTCTATTAAAATAAACCACACCAAATACGAGGCTAACCCCTTCGAAACCGCCCTAAAAACAGCCTACTCTGGTGGTGATCCACCCGATTTCACTGAGATCAATGGTGGTTCGAATGCCTGGCAGTACGCTGAAGCCGGTGAGCTCGTTGACCTGACCGACTTTGTCACACCCTTCCTACCTACCATGGTGCCTGCAGCGATTGTCGATCTCAAGTACCAGGGAAAACTTTGGGGAGTTCCTTTCGACGACTGGATCGGGAACCTGATATTCTATAATAAGCAGATACTCGCAGACAATAATATCGATGTTGCCTCGCTGAGTACATGGACCGGGTTTTTGGCAGCTTGTGAAAAGCTAAAACAAGCGGGCATCATTCCCATCGCTTATGGGAATAAGGAAGGTTGGCCCGGAGATCACTGGATCAGCCACCTCATGCAGCGCATGTATGGTGAGCGGAATTTTGAAGCCGTACACATGCGCACGATTGACAAGACAATCACAACTGACCTGAAATTCACCGACCCACCTGGCCTCAAAGCCTGGCAGATGTATCGCGAATTGCTCGATAAAGGGTATTTCTCGCCTGGATATTTGAGCGATGACTGGCCCACAGCCTACAAATATTTCTTTGATGGCAAAGCCGCATTCCACCAGACTGGTGGGTGGTTTATCGGCTCTTGGGCTACTGAAGCTCCCGATTTCCCGATGGATTACATTATCTTCCCAGCAATTGAGGGTTACCCCGGAAAACAATTGAGTGTCACCAGCGGTGGGGTTATGCTCGTGATCTCAGAACGTGGTAAGCATCTGGAAGAATCCAAGAAATTCCTCGAATATTGGACGACGGAAGAGCCCAACCGTATCTGGGCTGAGGATGTTACCGGTCTGCCATTCTATAAGTTTGACTCAAAAAACTGGAATATCCCGGAGTTGGCAAAGAAAGAGATGCAGTTGATGCAAACGGCTCCTGACGCAACCAAGTTCAATGATCACCTCATGCGTCAAGACCTTGTGATCGAATACGTATGGAATGCTAGCCAGGGTGTATTGAGTGGAGATCTGACGCCGGAACAGGCCGCCCAAAACATGGAAGATGCTTCCGCTAAGGCATCCCAGGAACTTCAGGGCGGTTGATCGATTGCATTACCGAAGCGCTGCCCCCCTGCAGCGCTTCGGTAATTAGAGCTCATAGAAATAACTGAGGTGTATTATTGAGGCGACGCCTCTAAAATACGCCTCCTCACGTAGTAGTCAGTCACCATCAATCAAATGGACGGCGGTAACGCAATCTGCCGAGAACCAATACGCCCATTCAATAATATTTATTGGTACTGACTACAATGTTTTTGATAAAGCTTCTATTTAGATCAGGAGGATATTTCATGATACTCGGAATTGCTGGTTACACCCTTGGAAAAACGAACACGTTATCCCAAATTTTGGGTAAATTCAAACAATATGAAGCCCGCTGGGTTGAATTATGGCCCTGGAATTTGGAAGGCGGCGATACCAGCTTGGTGGCTTGGGAAGACCGGTATGAAGGGCGCGATGTAGAGAAATGTGAACAAATCCTTAATGCGTATGGCATCGGTGTGGCTTGTGTAACCTTTCCGGCTGCGTTTTCAGCCGAGTTGGTAGCCAGGCCTGACGAGTATCTTAAAGCTTTAGAGAAGGCAATTGATATAGCTAAAGCCTTAAACTCGAAATATGTTAACAGCTATTGCTATTACTTTGCCCTGGGGAGGGAAGCCCCCATCGACCAATTTGTAAAGTTGATGCAAAAGGCAGCGAGGTACGCTCAAGAGCGCGGCATTACATTACTCTTGGAAAATGAAGCTCACGATGCCACCGCCACCGTGACTGGTATGCTTAAGATCCTTGAGGCAGTCGGTTCGAAAGACCTCAAAACCACGTACGATCCGGTAAATTATTACCAGGCCAATGAAGAAGGCTATCCTGGAGCCTATGAACGCCTGCAAGAGTATATCGCCTACGTTCATGTTAAAGGTGGCTGTCTTTATGATCCTACTCGCCATTCCGAAAATGCTAAAGGCGGGTCGCTTACTGGATGGGTTGAATCTGGCTTTATATACTATCCTCCTCTTCCAGATAGCGCAGTCAATACAGACCGCTTATTGCTCCGGCTGATTGAAGATTCATACTATGGCGTGGTTATGATTGAACCGCATGTCACCCCTGAATTAGCAGATGAATACTACGCCATTGAAACGAAATATCTACGTAAGCGTGGAGTCCATTAAACGGTTCGGGTTGTCTTATTGAATGCTGGTCTTAAACCAGCAGGTTCTCGTTGCCGTTGAATGGGAGATCCTTCGATCACACAAAGTGCTCCCTCAGATAGGCAATCGGGTGAAATAAGATCAATTTATAAATTATGAAACAGTAAAGGAGAATTCCAGATGAAAGCGGCTGTTGTTGAACGCCCAGGTCGATTGGTCATCAAAGATGTCCCCGCCCCGGTGTGTGGTGATAACGAGATCATGATTAAGGTCAGAAGTGCGTCGATCTGCAATGCAACCGATCATCATATCTACGAGGGCACATTTACCGGCTATCACGATTATTACCCCCAAATATTGGCGCACGAAGTGTGTGGTGATGTCGTCGAAACTGGAAAGCAAGTTAAAGGGCTGAATATCGGTGAACGAATTGTGTTCTATACCGGGCATGGTGCTTTTTGTGAATATACTAAAGTGAATGCCGACTGGCCTTGGGCGCGCGTTCCGGCGAGCGTTTCAGATGAAGAAGCCCCATTGATCGAGATGTTTTATGGGGCGCTGATCCAGTCTGTCTTTCCGGCGCCGATGAAAGACGGCGAAAATGTCCTGATCATTGGTCAAGGACCTATGGGTCTCACCACGCTCCAGTCGGTCAAGGCCATGAACAGGGTAGTTGTTGGCACAATCGACTTATTTGATTTCCGATTACAGAAGTCCAAGGAGCTCGGCGCAGATTATACATATAACCGCTCCCTCCTTACCAGTGATGAAATTCTTGCGCAGATCACCCAGGAGATGGGAAAGATCGATCTTATCCATGTCTGCACTTCAGTCGATATGTCGAAAGATCAAGACTTGTTTGATTTTGCGGTCAAGGCTTGCACTGATTTTGGAAGAATAACCGGCTTGAATGTCGAAGTAAAGGGATTACAGCATTCCGTTCGCGTTTTCCCCTTGTTCAGAAAGAATATTCTCATGGCGCGCAGCCTGGATCTTGCTGCCTATCCGCTTGTACAACCCGAGATGGGTATTCAGCAGCGCCGGGTATTTCAAATGGGTGCCGACTGGATGCAAGAAGGAAAAGTCAATCTGAAATCTCTGATCACCCATCGCATCAAAATGGAAGATGCAGAGAAAGCATTACATCTGTGTCATGATGAAATGGACAAAACCATAAAGATTGTCTTGAAGATGGAGTAGTTAGAATTGGAAACCTCAGCCAAAAAGGTTCCCATCCAAAAGAAAACAAATATATCTGGTAATAATTCACCGCAAGCCAGGCTCGGAAATTGGGTAAACAGAGAGATCCATTGGTTCCTATTGCTGCCCAGTTTTGTATTCTATACGCTTTTTTCTACCTTGCCGATGCTGATGGCGATTGGTATTGGTTTTACGGAGTGGACGGGCATCAGTATCAGTACGATCAAGTGGATTGGGTTGGAGAATTACATCGAGCTGTTCTCCGACCCCTTCTTTTGGACATCCCTTAAAAATAACATTATTCTAGTTGGGGGATCGGTGTTTATCCAGTGCACCATAGCACTGCTTTTAGCAGTCATTCTTGATTCGGGTCTCAAAGGATCTGAGATCTTCCGTACTGTGTTTTTTATGCCGACAGTATTATCCTTTATTGTTGTTGGCCTTCTCTTTTCGCTTTTGTTGAGCCCGACCGTGGGAATCATCAACCCATTACTGCTCAAACTTGGCCTTGGCTCCTTGCAGCATCAATGGCTCGGGGATAAGGACACAGCGCTATATACCGTCATGATTGTCAATATCTGGAAGGAATTTGGGTTTAGCTTTTTTTTGTTTCTCGCGGGATTACAAACGATCTCAAAGGAGTTTTATGAAGCTGCCTGGATCGATGGTGCGGGTCCCTTCCAGAATTTGTGGTATATAACCATTCCCCTCTTGCGAGAGGTTACTATTGTTGTGGTTATCCTGGCGATCAACCAGGCTTTTCTTGTCTTCGATCTGATTTACGTGATGACATCGGGGGGGCCATACCACGCTTCAGAAGTACTTACGACATATATGTACAGCCGCGCCTTCACCAGTGGTCGCATGGGATATGGGACAGCCATTGCAGAGGTTTTGTTTGTGATCGTCTTTATAGTTACGTTGGTGCAGCTACGTGTCACACGCGCTGGAACGACGCAGAATTAGCCTGCTCTCGAAGGAAACGCGTTATGAAGTCTACTGAGCTGAACCTGACCACTAAACTCATAATATATCTACTGTCGATCTTGATCCTCACTACAATCGTATTTCCAGTCATCTGGATGACTTATACGGCTCTCAAGACCCCTCAAGAAATCACGGAAAGCCCTTTCGCACTCCCAAAAACGATTTTCCTGGGCAATTTTATTAAGGCTTTCGAGGTAGCTAACTTTGGTAGGCTGATGTTTAACAGCCTTCTGGTCACATCAATTTCTGTTCTGGGATTACTGGTATTTTGTTCGGCGGCAGCTTATGCCTTTGCTGCGTTTAAAGTTTAAAGGAGATAAATTCTTATTCATTTACTTTTTACTTGGTATGATGATTCCCCCTCAGGTAATCCTCATACCAAGTTTTAAGATCATCAGTTCTTTACACCTGCAAGACAACTATCTGGCTTTGTTTTTTACCTATTGGAGTTGGGTCCCTTTCGCCATTTTTTTCCTGCGTGCCACCTTCATGAGTATCCCCAAAGAATTGATGTTAGCAGCCCGCATAGACGGCTGCACCGAGTTCGGTATCTTTTGGCGGATCATGATCCCTCTGGCAATGCCGGGTATAGTGACGGTTGGCATATTTTACTTTGTCTGGATTTTTAATGACTTCCTTTGGCCATTGATCTACATCCGCGATACATCTATGAGGACACTAACGCTCGGGATGATGAATTTTCATGGAAAATACACTTCCCTGTGGAATTTGCAAATGGCTGCTTTATCCTTAGCCACGTGGCCTCCTATTATTATCTATCTTCTATTCCGAAACCGGATACAGAAGGGAATGACCGAAGGTGCGCTGAAGTTTTGATCTGCGCTCACTGTCCAAACGGTAGTAAAGTTAGTTGTTACACAGCCTGAGGAATAATTGTGGGGAGCTTCCTCCTGACGGCTTCGAAAATTAACATAAGCTTGCCTATTAGAGAGGTACTTGTCTATGAGAGCTGCAATAGTCATTCGACCAGGAAAATTATTAATCAAAGATGTACCCGAACCAGTGCTGGGAGAGAATGATATTCTGGTAAAAGTGCATTCAGCTTCGATCTGCAATGCCACGGATGTGCACATTTTCGAAGGGACGTTTGAATCTCACCACGACTTTTATCCCCAAATTTTAGGTCATGAGGTCTGTGGCTCTGTCGTAGCCACTGGTTCAAAGGTGTCGGGAGTTCGAATTGGTGAGCGATTAGTCTTCTATACGATGAACGGGGCATTCTGCGAATACACCAAGGTCGATGCTGATTGGGCCTGGGCGCGTGTCCCAGACAATATTCCGGATAACGTTGCTCCCCTCTGTGAAATGTTTCATGGGGCGCTGATCCAATCGGTGTATCCCGCTCACATGAACAGCGGTGAAAAGGTGCTCGTGATCGGTGTCGGCCCAATGGGGCTAGTTACATTGCAATCGATCAAAGTGATGGCTGATGTCTTGGTTGGTGCGATTGATCTTGTCGATTTTCGGTTATCAAAAGCCAGAGAGCTTGGGGCAAATTTTGTCTACAACCGCAATCATTACACTGCTGAAGAACTTGTTCAAGCCATCCATCGAGATATGGGAGAGATCGATCTTGTTCACGTCTGTGCCTCTGTCGATCAGTCCCGAGAACAAGATCTGTTCGACTTTGCGGTCGCGGTTGTGAAGCCTTTTGGCAGGCTCACTGGTTTGAACGTAGAAGTCAAGGGGTTATCTCACGCCATACGGGTATTTCCTCTGTTCAGGAAGAACATCTTACTTGCCAGAAGCCTTGACCTCAATGCCTATCCTAATGATTATATTGGGCGGGGAGCAGGTCACCGCAGGGTAATTCAGATGGGCGTCGACTGGGTTAGCCAGGGCAAAGTAAATCTGGAGACCCTGGTAACACACCGGCTTGCATTAAGAGAGGTCGAGACAGGATTGAATCTATGCAGAGATTATCCGGAGAAAACCATAAAAGTGGTAATTAATATCTGAAACCAGGTATGACGCTCCGCTCGAATTCGAGAAAATAGATGGAATCTGACGTTGCTATTGGTATTGATCTGGGTGGTACGTTAGTCCGGGTTGGCGCCATAAATGAACGTGGCCAATTGCTGGCATCATACCAGCTCCCAATTCAACCAGAGCTAGGGCCAGAGACTGGAATAAATCGTATCGTATTATTAATCGAAAAAACACTGCATGATGTCCAGGGGACGCAATTAAAGGGCATTGGTATTGGCGCAACTGGTCCTATAGACCGCATGCATGGGACAATTCAAAATCCCTATACCTTACCCAATTGGGAAAATGTACCCATCACATCCATACTGGCAGACAGGTTCAATGTTCCTGTAACCCTGGAAAATGATGCGGACGCGGCTGCATTGGGTGAATATCGGGTTGGTGCTGGTCAAAATTGTTCTCGTTTATATGCAATCACAATTGGGACGGGTATCGGAACAGCTTTCATATTAAACGGGCAAATCTATCGCGGTCTCGATGGCGTTCATCCGGAGGGAGGTCATATAATTATTGACCCATCTGGTCCCCTATGTTATTGTGGCGCGCAGGGTTGTTGGGAGAGTTTGGCCTCAGGTACAGCTATCGCCTGCCAGGCGAAGTCCAATCTATCAAGACTGACTTCTTCTCTGTTATTTAGAATGGCAGAAGGAGATAGTTCCAGGATCGATGCTCGTATGGTCGCAGAAGCTGCCCAAAATGGGGATGAATACGCCATTGAAATTCTGAAGATAGCCGCTAAATACATCTGTATTGGTTTGATTAATATTATTATGCTGTTCACACCTGAAATTGTGGTTATGAGTGGTGGGGTTATGAATAGCGCCAGCTTTTTTATGCCGGCTATTCAGCAAGCCATCTCTTCACATAACATCATGGTACCGGCAATACGAGTCCAGGTGCTTCTCGCGAAACTAGGTAATAATGCTGGTCTAATTGGTGCAGCTTATACTATTATTCACCCCAACTTATTGCAAAAGTAAGAAGAATTGGAAATTCTCAGCCGTTTAAGGAACACATTTAGAAAATCCCGAATCTTCGCTAGGAAAATCAATATCGTAGATCGCTTTCAATTATCGTTTGAAAAAATCGTAACGGCTTTCTGTGATCGATATGTAAGGTTTCTTTTAAAGGGAAAGTGTGATAGCCGGTAGCAACTATTACGCTCCCACTGGACGTCCAGCGAGCGATCTGCTTAATAGCGGTTGGGGATGCCAATAGCACGCGGTACCGATTTCGATTGCCGAAATTATTCTCGATTATTTTGAGTAAAAGATACACGGTTCAACTAACGGTTCGTATTCCTATCCCAGTTCACTTACCATTTCTTGTAATGCGGAGGTAAATTCTTTGATTTGCTCAGGGAACACTACGACGCTGCTTCGTTGGCGCTCACTCCCCTCCCCCTTGAAGCGGCTCTCCGTAATAACGAGGTAAGGCTTTCCGCCCTCAGACAAATTGAGATAAGGAATTTGCGGTAGACTTCAAGCTATGAAGGATAACGGAGGCAGAAAATGGCTTGGGAATGGCGAGAGAATAACCGAGAAAAGGTATTGGCATCATTGCAGAAAGGCGAATATGAGGCGATATTGACATCCAGAGATGGAGCGTTAGATGCATTAGCGCAACTGGCCTGCGAGTTGGGAGTTTTTGAAGCAATAGAACTGATCAAAGTCGATCGGGAACGGGCAGGAGTGCCAGATGAATTGGCATTACGAACGCTGGCGGTGCTGCCATTTATAGAGGCGATGAGCCTGAGTGCGGCAGCCAATACGTTGTTTGAAGATGCAGGGGTATTACTGCAGTTGGGGTATACGGCAGTGCAGCTCCAGGAGGGCTTCAATCAACGGCGAGGGAAGGGCCAGGAAACGAAATCGGCACGCTCCCGGCCATATCATCCGGATGTATTGCGTGAAGAACTGCAACGGATCCAAGTAGAGAGCCTGGATGCGTATCGACGGCACTGTGTGGGGGTGCTGTACAAGCGGAGGTTGATTCGCAGTAAGCTGTACGCAGTAGATGGTAGTGGGATTGGGCCAGAAATGCGGGTAGTTGGGCTGATTTGTTTGCAGAAGGATGGACCGTTGTGGGTCAACTGGCGACTGCGAACGGGGAAAGAGTGAGAAAAAGGCAAAGAAGGCGAAGTTGTGTTGGCGATGGTGGACGAATTGAGGGAAATCGCCGGAACAGCAGCCATTGAATGGCTGCTGATGGATGCCCTGTATGCGGATGGTTTCATTTTGGCGAACCTGAAATATGCCCGGCAGATCGATGTCATGGTGCGCTTGCCAGAAGATCGCCGGATGTACGAGCAACTGATGGGCTTATTGCGAGTGATCCCTGAAGCCTGGCAAGAACATCCCGATGTGCGTTATCTATCCGGGCATAAGCAAACCCGGCAGATGCGGGTAGCAAAAATGGATGAACTCAATGACTGGGAAGGCTTTGTTGAAGCGGCACAGGCATTGGGAGTACAGGCCCCAACTCTGAGCGGATTTGCTATACAGAGCCTGCCCAGTGGATGAGCCGACAACAAAAGAAGAGTGGGCCTTGGTAGCAACGGCCCCATTCAGCACGGCTTGGCAAGCCTACACCTTCTGGCGTAATCGCTGGACGATTGAGAACAGTGGTTTTCGAGAACTCAAAGCAGGCTGGCATCTGGAAGAAGCATTGTGGACTTTCCATAACACGGTGGTCGCTGCTGCCCGGCTAACTTTCACCTTGATAGCCTACAATGTAGCCCAAATCGCCAAGTCAAAGGTGGCGGAGCGGCTGAAAGCACGCGGCATTCGCAAATTGCGGCAGGAATTGAACCGCCAATTTGGGTTCCGCAGTTCTCCGGTCATCGTTTTTGCCGCCGGGGCTTTCACCATTCTGCCCCTGGAAGAATTGGTCGTGCTTTTGGGTGGCAAGCCACCCCAATTTTGGTTCAGTAGGCGAGGCGCTGATGCGTGATCCCACTATCTCAATTTGTCTGTTCCGCCCTTGGTTTCCTTGATATCAAAGAAGTAGGTTGTTGAACCTGCTTTGACTGTTTTGCTGGAATTATTTTCTGGCATATATCCCCCTTTCATAAATACGATAGCACAAATTGATGGCAAAATCCATATCTGAGCCGCCCGTATCTGGACGATGCCGTGGCGCAGCCGCGGGATGGTCCAGGGGCGGCGTCCTTGAGCCAGTGTGACGCTGCAGCCAGGCGCGGCAGCATCTCGTTGCCGCGCTGCGGAAGCGGCACTCTGGCGATTCTCGGAATTCGGTGTAAAATTCAAGAGATGCCAGAACAATCGGAACAACAGTGTAAGACCAACCAGAGACTTGATGAGCTGATCTCGCTCAGCCAGGCTGCTGAGCTCAGCGGACTATCTCCAAGCCATCTACGCCTATTGGTAAGTCAAGGGGAAATTTGGGGTAAGAAAAATAGGGCGAAATTGGTTCACAACAGAACAAGCAGTTAAGGAATTATCTGGCCCGCGAGCGTAAACCAGGTCCAAAACCCAAAAAACACCTAGATGAATCTTAAACATTGACAATTATACAGGCGTATATCGCTTATAATTATGATGTACTTCTGATGCGCTTCAGTATTTGTTCTCCTATGACGGCTCTGCTTTCCCCACGAAAGGAGTGTGTGTGATGAGCGGTGGTGGTGGCACCTAGAAGCAAGCCAGGCGACGGGATCCGCGGTCCCGTCGTCTTCTTTTCCAGTCACCACTCCCATTTCAAGACATAACGCTCATTCAAACGCGGGTTATCCGTCTCCCAAGCCACCTGCCAGCGACCATCGGGCAACTGGCGCTGGTGTTCATCGCCTATCAGGGTCGTCTTCTGGCGAATATTCTCGACCAGGGCAACCCGCAAGGGCGGCCTTTCCCGGGGAAAGATCACCTTCGTGGTAACCTGCCGGGTGGGATGGCTGATATCGGTCTCCCACTGCTCCTGCTGCCGCAAAAAGCCGTTTTTGATCTTCCTTTCGATATAGAACTCGTCGGTATCCCCGCGCTGCTTCACTTCGCGCAGCGAGATCAGGATGTAGGTCTTGTGCCCAAAGCGGTATTGGTCAACCGCTGCGCCTGGCGAGCAGCGATAATCCAGCAGGAACTTCCCATCCCCCCAGGCCTGATCCATGTAAGCAATGATGTTATCCTGCAGGTAGCGCACTTTCTGGCGCTTCTTGAAGATGGCTTTCTCCCCTTTTCTGATCCAACAACTCCAGGGTCGATTCGTACTCGAGCACTTCGTACAACCCTTGCCTGCTGGGAAAAAGGATTTGCCTGACGAATTGACCTGTTTTGGCGAATATCTCCATCCAGGGCAAGCCGGAAAGGATCGCTCCCCATGGTGATGATGCTTGGGCAGTTTGCATAAATAATCATGCTGTCGCCAGAGCCGCCAGCAGCTGGGTGGGCAGCGGACACTCCCCTGGAGAGAGATTAGGGAGGGAGCGTTTGCCCCCACTGCCTTCTCAACCGCCTGCGAGCGGGCAAGTCATCGCAGGCAACACATCCCTCTTGCCAACCAGGTCCGTGCGTGGCGGGCTCTGGTGCCCGCATCATAGACGATAAGAATGGAGAAACTCAAGCCCAAATTCAGCTTATCTTTTTCACCTGGCCATAATGCTCGATGGCCTGGCTGACGGCTTTCCACAGAGGCAGTACTTTGCCGGTCTCAAACCGGTGCTGCTGCTGGATTTTCTGTAGGATCGTCAGCGCCCTGGGGGTCAGTTCGGTGGTCGTGCGGATCCGTTTCACTTCCTGCTTGGTCGGTTTTGGAGCTGGACGACTAGGTTTATTCTTTGCTTGAGTGGGTTTCGATAATGGCTTAGGCTCTGGTTTCGGAGGCAAGAACAGGGATCGTTTTCCCTCCACATCCGGGTTTCCCAAACCGATGGGGCGTGGTGCGTTCATAAGTCCAGCTCCTGCATCAACTTGCGGTATGCAAGGGCGCTCTTGCTCAAAGGCGCCACCTCGAAGATGCTTTTTGCTCTACCTATAGCCTTCTGCAGGTCGTTGTTCTTCGGGATGCGTGTCTCTAAGAGCAAATCCGGGTACTTATCGCGGATATGGCGGAGCGTGTCAAGCGTGACCGAATATTGGTCAGCCAGGGTCAAGAGGATCCCGCGCACCTTGGGGAAGGGAGACCCCATCAGCACCTCGTCGCGCACCAAGGCCACGTGTTCGTTCAAACGATCAATGGCATCCAGCTCCAGGCGTCCAGGTGTGACCATGATGACCACTTCATCTGCTGCAGCCAGGGCATTGACCGCCAGAGGGTCTAAACCCTTACCGGTATCGATCAGGATGACATCATAACGATTTGGGGGAAGCTCCTGGAGCAGCCTGCGCAAGCGGGTTGGGCGGCGGGAGAGCTTGATCGATGCATCTGCCAGGTCTCCGTTGGCGGGGATGAGCGACAGGTTTGGATAGCGCTCCACCTTGAGGACTACCTGTTCCATAGAATAGTGCCCGGTCAGCATGCCATAGGCGGTTGGCGGAAGGTATCCTTGGGAGGCTTCCGGGGGACGTTCAGCTAACAGCGCAAATGTGGCATCAGCCTGCGGGTCCATGTCCACCACCATGGTGCGCACTCCCCCATCCGATAATCCCACAGCCAGGTTGACCACCGTAGTGGTCTTGCCTACCCCACCTTTGTCGTTGGTAAAGACGATCTGGCGCATTTTTATTCCCCCGTTTTATGCGTTTATGCGATTCTGCGATCCTGGGTTTATGCTTTCCTGTGGTTATGTTTTCATGCAATCCTGGTTTAGCAGGATGCTGTATTCCTGCTATTCCAGGTTTCTGCCTTTATGCTTTCATGCGCTGGCAGGATTGTCAAGGGGAAGTTTCAATCGATGAAGATCAAGGGCACCAGGTCATCCCGGTCAGCCCGCCGCCAGATCGGCGCTTGCAGGATGGTCTCTGGATTGACCTGGCTGAAGGTGGTGAAATAGAAACTGCCCTTGGCATTCCCACTGCTCGGCCTGGCTGAGCATGTTGGCCAGGCGGCGCTCGCCGGTGGTGACCACCAGCCAGCGCCCGCTGCGGTGACCGAAACGCTCGCCATAAGCCTGGCTTTTGACATATGCCAATCCTGGCAAGATCTTCTCCCGCAAGAAGCGGGGATTGTCCTCGGTGCTGCGGTCGATCTCCAAGAGATAACGGATGAGATGTTCAGACGTTGATAGGATAAAGAACCCATCCGGACGGATGTAGCGGTGCATCTTTTTTTCCTGGTAATGTGTATTCGACCTTATCCGGATAAGCCCAGAACTCGCTCTCCGGCGTCCAGCTCTCGAGCTGCACCTCGGGATGCTCCCGGCAGGCTTGCTCCAGGTCGATGCGGAAATCGTTGACCGCCAGGTCGTGCTCCACCTGGAACCAGCGCGGCTCCTTGCGCCAGGCGAATTCGCTCGAGGGCGTCCCGTCCAGGCTGGCGACCAGCTCAGCGCCTTTCTTGTCCAGCCAGTAGATCATCTCCGGCAAGCGGCGGCGCTGGTCACGGTCCAGGCGGTTGAGATAGCCATGCTGGTAGAGCAGCTTCAAGCGCTGCTCGGCCTGGCTCTTGCCGGTGAAGAACAGGCGCTGCACCTGGGAGAAGCTCAGGATGCCATCGTAAGCATACACGGCTTCCAGGATGCGCTTGTCGCGCTCTGTCAGTTGCATCTTTGGAGGGGATTTGATACGCCCGTAGCGGGGGAGTTTGATCTTGAACATGCCCCCAATATAGCAACTCCCGAGCCGTTTGTCAGCCCGGGAGTTAGCCTTGGGTTAGATGATGCTGATACCGAAGCCCATCAAGATAACCAGGGTAGCCAGGAAGAGCAAGATGAGCAGCTTGCGGATGAAAGGCGGCCCCATATCTTTGGGGATGAACAAGCCGCCGATGTCGGGGATGCTTCCTTTGCCATCAACAATCAGCGTAACACGTTTGGTGCTAATGAGCAATCACCACTGAAAACCACGAACCGGAATACCCTTTCATATCCTTAGAGTAAAACGAGCTCAGTTATTTGCTTTTCTCTTTCTTGCGTTAGCGGTTCATCTGCTGTGATCTCGCCTAGCGAGCGGCGAAAGATTTCTTTTTCAACTTCGACTTTTGGCTTGGCGAGTTTACGTGAATTCTGCCTGATCTGTTCAGCCACTGACTTTATCTCGGATATCCTTACCCAATTCTTCTGTGACGATGTGGTACTCAACTAAGCGAGGCCGCTTATCTTCTCCCCGCGACCTTGGATCGTAAATCAGGCGGCACCAGGCTTCGTAATCTGGCCTGGTTCGACAACAGGTTGGCCATCTCTGCCTCAACATCGCTATACGGGCGGCGGGGTAGCTCTACTTCTTGATAGAGCTTACCCTCCCCGGTATTCAGGCTGGTCTCGATCAGGAAATCGACCCCCTGGTAGTTAAATTCCTGGTAGACCGGCTCGGTCCGTGTTTGGGGCTCGGGCGGCGTGTTATCGAATTGGCTGGCCATGGCGTAGCCATCTCGCCCTGTGACCCGGAAGATAACCGTATTGCCAACATTCAAAGTCGAGCCTTTGAGCAGGTCATCGAGCTGATCACGAAACTGGTGAGCCACGACAACGTCTACGGCGTATTTACGAGCCTCACTCTGCAAGATCGCAAAGCTCTCAGTCGCGAAGTTCTGGAACTCATCCACGACCAGGTGGAAGGGAAGCCGGTCATCCTTGGGTATCTCGCGTCGCTTCAGGGCTGCGATCATGATGAGGTTCACCAAAACCGAGCCCAGGAGAGATGAGTTCTCTTCTCCCAGATCACCTTTGGAAAGATTGACAAACAGAATCTTACCCTCATCCATTATCTTTCGCAGGTCAATGGTATTTTTCGGCTGACCGATAATGTTGCGCATACTCTGGTCGGTAATGAAGGGGCTGATTTTATTCAGAGTGGAGCTGATCAACTCATAGCGCTCCTTGTGGCTGTAGGGTAAATCCTGCCAAAATTGTGTGAGAATCGGATCCTTCGTTTCAGCAACGACTTCATTGCGAAAGTTTTTATTGGTAAGCAACAGGAGCACTTCGATCAATGTCGAGTTGGGAAGCTGCAAGGCTGTCAGTAGGGTATGCCTGAGGACGTGTTCCAAGCGTGGCCCCCATGAATACTCAAACAAGCGCTGCAAGGTACCCATCACGGTTGAGACCACCCAACGCACTTCGTGCGGATTTCCCCGGTCACAAGCCAGCAAATTCAATCCAAAGGGGTATTCTTCATCCATGGGGTCGAACAGGATGACATCACCGATCCGATTCTGCGGCACCATCTCCAGCAGCTCATCGATCAGGTCGCCGTGCGGGTCAAGCACACACAGCCCGTGAGTGCGGTCCTGGGTCATATCCTGGAACACGATGTTCTTCAGAAGCGTAGATTTCCCGGTCCCGGTGGTCCCAATGATATATGTCCCCTGGCGACGTTCGTCCAGGGTTAACTCGACGGGTATGTTCTTATTGGTGAAGCCGAGACGTATTTTGTACATTGTTTTTCCCTCCTCCTATTGAGAATTATACTGAAATATCCGAAGATTTTAAGATTATCCTGACGGTTTTTCATGTATACTCTTTTAAGACTGGCCCTTGACCATTCGTCGCACATTAACAATTAACTCTCACAGGGGGTTCATATGGACAATTCTTATCAACTGGTCAACCTGCCTTTCAAGATACTCTTTGGTATTGTTGGTTTTTTGGTTTGGGAAGTCTTCTCTTCCAGAGAATGGAAGAGAAGACCCCGATTGGGTACCAACCCAGCGGGCTACTGGCAAGACCAGGCCCAATGGGCGACCCACCAAAACCGGGTCAATGAAGAAAAGCATCACAGGCGGGATGCTGATAAGACCGCCAATTATGAAAGAGAGTTGAAAAAAAGGGAGCGCGAGATTAGTCGACTGCGCTCCCAATTGAACAACAAGCGATAGAGTGGAACAAGGGCCAGCTCTATCCTTGAGAACAGTATAGCATCTCCGTCAATATCGTAGCAGTGAGACAACGTGGCATCCATGCAGAGAAATCTCACCTACCGAGCAAATTGTTTCTCGATAAATCTTTGTGAACCAAGCAGACGTCTTCATGGCGTCTGCTTTTACATTCTGATCAGGGAGGGATACCATGACACAACAACCACCAAACACAAATCCATTAAGTGCACCAACCCCGACTAGGCCTCCACAAACTACTGTTCTAACGCCATCCAAAAGTATCAATGTGAATAACCTGGGATACTACTTAGACGGGTGGGCTGATCTAATCGAAGGGATGGGCGAAAAAGACAACGAGGTTCAGACGAGAGTTCTCGAAGGTTTGAAAGAACGGAAAATGCCAGGTATTTATCCGTCTTATATCTCGACTTTTGCAGTAACCCGATATTCGCAGCACTTTAATAACTGAATAACCAAGCAGTGACACAACGGCTCGAAAATCGGTACAATCCAGAGTAAGAACAGCATTCTGGAGGTGCCTATGTTTCCACTGGTCGAGTTTCCCGAATTGGTGCAGCACTATGCGCCCTTCTTCAGTCAAGTTTTCTCTGCCGAAGCGTTCATCGAATTCGAGCGCTACATCAGTGGATTGATCGTGTCTGAAAACAAAACTGTTGATGGGATCAACCGACTGTTTGTGATCGAGAGCCGCAATCAGAGTTCGTTGAACCGTTTGCTCACCGAAAGTCCCTATTCGTTAGAGGCCTTGAACCAGGCCCGGTTAGGTCTGTTAGCCAACTTGCCAGGCACACAGATGAAACCGAAAGGGGTATTCAGCGTGGATGACACGCTGCTCATTCATTTTGGTCAAGATTTCGAGCAGATCACCAAGCTCTGGGATCATGTCTCCGGGACTTATGTTTGGGCACACGATCTGGTAACCATTCACTATAGCGATGATGAAACAGACTACCCGGTCTTGTTTGAGCTCTGGGAGCCGGTCGACTTCGAAAAGCTAGAGGAAGGCATCCGAGCCGCTGGAATTCCTCTAAAAGCCAGCAAAGAAGCCTTCAAGGAGACCGATCCGCAAAAATGGCGAGGGTACCTGTTGGGAGTATGGCGAAGGCGACAAAAGAGTCATTCAGAACTCCAAGAGCTGTATGACAGCAAGCTGATCATGGTGGAAAAGCTGCTCCAACAATGGGTGGAAAGTCACCCTGGAGAAGATCGGCCCGTAACCTTTGATAATTGGTTTACCCAACCGGCCTTTTGCCGTTTCTTGGATCAGACCCTGATGCTACCTTATGTGGGTACCCTAGCAGAGACGGATAAGGTGAACTTGAAAAACGGCCAGACAAGCTTGAAGGACTTTGCCGATCAACTCAAGAAAGAGCAACTGCAAGCGCTGCAAGACAAAACGGAACGGGTCTTTCGGAAGATTACTATCACTTACAAGGGCGAGCAGGAAACTTACTACAGCTACTGCGACACCCACCACATTCACAACTTCGGCAAACACCGCCTGGTCATCAATTACCGCCAGGCTGACCTATCGGACAACCCCATCTTTCTCATCAGCAATCGCTTGTATTGGAATTCCCCGGGTATCACTCGCATTCGTCGCCACCGCTGGCCCGTTGAAGTCTATCACGAAGAAGGCAAGGCCGAAGGGTTAGATCAGTATCAGCTGCGGAGCTTTAGCGCCATTCAACGCCATGTCGCCCTGGTTGCCGTGGTATACAGCATGCTGAGAGCCGCCCAACATGACCCTGTTCTCCAAGAAAAGCTTCAACGCCAACTCAAGAGAAAACTTGAAGGTAGCCCAGCCGCTTGGCGCCGAGCTTCGCAAGCCCAAGCTTTGTGGTGCCTGGCTTTGTTCATCAGCGCTGGTTTGACCAAAGGGCAGTCTTTACATCAAATCATGGCTCCCTTGATCCAGACCATTTGCCATTCCTGATCAAGCTGGCTGACAGGCGGTTGCTGCCTCACCTGCAACGACCCAGGTGAGGTAAGCTGGGTGTTGCTTACGGTCAGCCTCAGACAGTGAAAGCACACCTTCTGTGATTGTTTGGCTATTCAATTTTTAAGCTGCAAAAGTCGAGTTATATCTCCGGTTTTGTTAGCGAGCTTGGAGAACGCCGTTCCTATACGATAACTGAAACATCACCCGGAGCAACAACAACTATCTACATAGGTAAGCATGGAAAAGATCTTTATACTTCTTGGCGCACATTTATTAGACCAGTTCCCAATTGGGTGACGATAGGTGTTGCAGCGGGAATCGCTCTATTCATTGGCTTCGTTGTAAGCGAGATGAGATCATTGTGGACCTTTTTAATTACCACCCTTGTTATGATGGGTTTTGAGTTTGGTTTGATAGCAATCGCTGGCCGGATATTGAAGGGGAATTTCCTGGCATTCTTCTTCATCGAGCCGAATGTTTTCGACGCCGAAGACATCACCGCGATGAGCCTATCAGCACACAAATCTCTTATCCGAGCCTTGGATAATACCGGGATCGATGTCACAAAACTGCGCCTGAAGCAGAACTTCAAGGGTGGCCGTCGAGGGGAAGATCTGTAGATAAGGCTCTGGAATTATCTCTTGCTTACTCAATCTGAACTTCACTCTCTGCTGAACTTCCGTGGCTACGGAAGCCTCTCAGCACCTTTGTGGTTTTTAGGCTTTGAGGAAGGTCTCGGTCCCAGGCCGGGCAAGCCCGGCTGGACTCCCGAATGGGAGCTCCATACCCGCACGGCCTGGGATGCATTGATGGACCTTCATCAGGCTCATCTGCTGCTCGAGGATTTCTACTGGGAACGCAAGAGCTACACCTATGTCTGGAAAGTCATGGCTCACCTCGCCCGCGGCATCCTGCTCCAGGCAAAAGACTGGAAGAATCGAACGAAGAGGCATGACTATATTGTCACCCAGCTCGGCCGTTCCACAGGAGAGACCTTCTTGGGAGAAGCTATGCCTCTCCCGGCCTCCAACACGCGAGAGTGGCCGTATCCTGATCTTTTCCCATCCAGAGAAGCATACCGGGATGAGATCTGGCCGCTGCGCCGGTCGGTGTGGGCCGAGCTGGTGGATGAACATAAACCAAAATACATGATCTGTTATGGCATGGGACCAAACAAAGCCTGGTGGCTGCGATATCAAGAGATCTTCCCCGGCACGCACTGGGAATTGCTCGCAGATGGACAGAATTCTGACTGCTCGTTACGCTGATAAAACCCAGGTCTACCTGACCCCATTTTTCGGGAATGGCATCATTCAAAGAGAAGATATCAGAGCGGTTATTGAGCACGCCTTGGCCTTGTAATGGTCAAAACTCACAGGAGCATCCCAGCCAGCTCTTTAATCGCGGCTTTGAAATCGCAGCCCTGCTTCTTCA
Organism: uncultured Chloroflexia bacterium; assembly: GCA_963702535.1. Taxonomy (GTDB): domain Bacteria; phylum Chloroflexota; class Anaerolineae; order Anaerolineales; family UBA4823; genus CAVPDG01. Next base: position 821,094 of record CAVPDG010000004.1, read on the forward strand.
TCCAGAAGTCGATGATGCTTCCCCCGCCGCAACCAGCAAAGCAGTGCCAGTAATTCCCCTCAGGGTTGACCGAGAAGCTGGCCTGCTGGTCGTCGTGGAAGGGGCACAACCCACGGCCATTGGGCGAAAGCTCCACATACTGGCTCACAAAATCTAATACCGAAACGCTGCCCTTAATCCGTTCGGAAAGCGTGCCCGTGGGCGCTTCTGCTGGCCCATTTCCGGCTTTTTCTGGGCTTTCCGTAGTCGTATTCCGTAACGAGCGGTATGTCTGAAAAACGGGCGGCGTCACGTTCTGCGGATGGCTCAGGATGCGCATCTGCTCTTCTAACGAGGCAGCCAGGGGTTGGCCGTCGGGCTTGAAGAAGCCGTAGCGCTCGCCCGTGCGCCGGTGGACACCAAACGGCATGCGGATCAAAGAGCCTGGACCGGTCTTCAAGGCAGCTTGCTTAGGGAAGAGCTCGATCCCTGCCAGCTTGAAGGCTACGACCAATCCCAGGCCAAACTCGCGCACTGCCCGACCCAAGACGGGGCGGGAGAAGAACAGCCACAGGTGCCCGCCGCGGCGACTGGCTTCGATGTAAGCTGTAACTCCCTCGGATTCCAGGGAATCTGCCATGCAGATCAACTTCGCCCATTGGGTTTCATCGTCGGCATCGAATGCCAGGAAACGCGCCCGGTCATCCACGTTGAGGGCATACGCCCCTAGGGTCAAGTCGCCTTTGAGGTGGGCGATCACGTGCCTCGGGGTGAGGAACTTCTGGATGCAGACGTAGCGCCCATCAACTAATTGGCGGGCATACAGGTCACGCCGCACCAGAAAAGTGTCCGTCAGGCCCTCAGTCATAGTCTCGATCTCAATTCGAGGTATCTCTATTTCTTTGTTCATCGGTAGCCTCCAGGATGAATCGCGTTGAGACTAAGTTATCAAATGGATGACGAATTGTCATGACATGAGTTAGCCTGGAATAAGCAGCCCTGCTTGATTTCCTCCAACCGATGGCTTAAGCTCTGAGGTTAAATGCTCATCAACTCTTTGGTTATGATCGTCATCTCTGCTACTGCCTGGGCCTACTTGTTCCCGAATGACGCCCTGGCAACGCTGGCTAAGCTCAAGCGCCAGATCCGCCTGCGGGTAATCCGCCGCCATGGGGAAGCGAATGCTGAGGTATTGAAGGCCAGATTGCTAGACTATGCAGCAAGTCGAGGGATCGACCCCGAACAAGTCGAAGGGGTACTTGCAGAACAGCACGACTTGATCGTCAATCGCCTGGGGAGCAAGGCTGCGGATGAAATCCTGGGCGAAGCAGACCCGAGCGAAGGCTGCTCTTAACCGGAAATAGGGCCGAGGGATGAGTTCCCCCGGCCCCGATTATTCAACTTCTCACCCGTTCCCAGCGCACTCTCAGCCATTCCAACCTTCTCTCAATGGCTGGCATCGCCCATCTCTTTACCGCCCCATCCAGCGCGGATATCACCTGGTAGATGCCGCTCTCCAGCACGTCGAAGGGGAATCCGGGCTTCCTTCGGCGTAAAGAAGGATTGTGTTCCAATTCATCGACCATGGTATAGAGCAAATCGAGCAATTCCTTTCTGCTATGGTTGTACTCCTTGCGAGTAGATTTCATTGTTTTCACCTCCTTTCCTGCAGGCTTCACTTATGCTTGCCTGTGGCCAAGCAGCGCCAGCCGGAAGTCTTCACAGGTCAAGGAGGAACCCCGGGGCGAAGCACCCGAGGGCAAATCCTTGACCTGTGAAGGTGGCTGACAAGCTGCGCAGGCAGGCAAGCATAAAAACCGTTTAAGGCTCGACCGGTTCACTCCTGAGCTTTGGAAGCCATGCCGAGGCGGGGTGAAGGACCCAGGCAACAGGTAGAAGATCCAAGCGCCGGAAGCCATGCTGAGGTCGGTGGAGGAACCCAAACAACAAGTGGCATAACCCAGTCCTGGAAGCCATGCTGAGGTCGGGTGACGGAATCGACATACAAATTAAGTGTCCAACAGCGGAAGCAGGGCCAGGGTCGGTGGTTCGACCCAAGGCTGGTCAAAACCCGATTGGGGTGCAGATCTTTGGGAGAGAACCCTGAGGTCGAGGGAAATCTCAGGTTTGGAAACGGATCTAAAGGTCGGAAAAAATACAAATCAGCGCCGCAGGCGCTACCTTCCAGGGCCGCCGGAGAGGACCAGGAGAAACCGGCGGCCCGCACGTGGAGGCGTCGTAGACGTCGACTGCCAACGCGTTAGCGACGCCAGTGCGCTGCCCCCCGGGATGGCACCGACCAACGGGAGTGTGTCAGGCAGCGCTCTGGCCGAGCGTAGCGCCGAGATGCCGGAAGCGAAGCGAACCGGCAACGAGGGTACCCTGGCTTCCAGCACGAAGTGATGGATAGCCAGGGCGCAGCGTTGGCAGTCGGGGTCTCAGCCAAGACAACGATCTTGGCAGAGACGACCGACACGCTGGCTTGGTGAGTGGGGGGTCTGGCTGGAATAGTCCGTTTTGAGCATCTTTATGGCGAAATAACGGTCTGTGAAGGCCATGGCCTCCCCGAGACAAGGCAGATCTCCTGGCTCGAAGCGAGGGCTCGATGCCCGAAGGTTCGAGGAAACCCCAGGCAGCTTACCCGGAAGCGCGCCTGGGATATTGCTTGGGGGTTATTCTGAATATGAATTGTGTTCAGTAGTCGAAATGTGCACAGATTGAGTATGTTCTTGGACAACGTGGATTTTGATTTCTTCTCGTGAAAAATATAAAAACTAACTGTATCTTAGTTGTCTGCTTGTTATTCATTGCATATTATTAGTCGGAAAATATTTCCGGTTTAGACCGGACAATCTTGCCGGTCTAGAACGGAAAATATTTCCGGTCAAACCTGGTGACGGCTCTTTTTCCAGAACGAGGCTTTGAGGTGTACCGTATACAGATTCGGCCGTCCCTGACCACGCTGCTTGATCGAAATCAATCCGGCTTGCTCCAGCTCCTTCAACCAAGACCGGACACTGCGGTCTGAATTGCCGATATCCTCAGCCAGGCGCTTCTGTCCGGGGAAGCACTCATCCAGCTCGCGGGCGTATTTGAGCAGCATGGCATAGGTCAGCTTGGCTCCGACCGATATTTTATCGCTTTCAAGGATGAAGTTCGGCACACCGGTCCAGCCGCGCTGCGTGGCAATGTCAGCGCCTTTGAGACGCAGGTTGCGGTCTTTGAAAGCCGGTGATTTGCCCAGTCGTTGCATAAGGAAACCAAATCCATCATAGGCGCAAGTTTTAGGGATTGTCAAGTTTGGGTCTGAAGGTCAGGAGGCGACTGTCCCATTTTTGTTGAGTTTTAAGCTCTCTCCCATACATAGCGACACTAAGGCAGGATAGCTCACTGATCACCCCCAAATAAGGTGTCTATTTGAATTTCTAGCCGGGGATAGTCTCTACAGGTGGAAGCCCAAGTTTATAGAACTGATTCGGATTGTTGTACAACCAGTCTGTGGCAATATGGATAGCATCATCTTCCTCTATCCAGTCCATCTCAATTAAATCGGATAATGCCCCCGATATAACCTCGCGACAAAGCGTTAAATTGGCGACTACGAACTCGGGCGCAAGTAGGTAGTCACCTCCAAAACCGTGAATTTTTGTGTGAGGTACTGTCATAACAGCGCGTATTAATAACTCTTTGGCGTAGATTGGGTCAACCGTATAAACCCAACAAAGGTTGAGGGAGACATTGGGATAATTCTTTCCGAGAAATAGTAAATCTCCCATATACGGCCAATTGCCATGGAATAGGTCAAATTTAACTTTGGAATGTAACTCCAGGACGGAAGCTAAATGGGCTGCGTTAGCTTTGTCCACTCGGTTGCGGATCCCCCCCATATGCCCGGTATGCACCTGCACACATAAATGGAATTCACGCGCATAACGCATATACTGGTGAAACAGATAATCATCAAGAGGCTTAGCATCTGGCCATGCTAATTGGTTTCGTGGATCGATCAATAATTTATTAAAGATTCGTTCTGCCTCGCTGTACGTTGGAAGGTCAAATGAAATAATACGGTGATACGCAGACTGATCTTTAAGTGCGACTACGCCTGAAGCAACACTTCTTGCTATCAAACTAAAAACCGCCTCTTCAAATTCCTTTAAAGAAGTAATACTTAAGGAGGATGCGTTCCTAACATAATCAATGAATTCAGAGTGACGGATCAGATGAAAATAAGGTAATGGAAACACTGGATGCCACATATCCGGCAAGGGAAGCTTATCTTCAAGGAATTTCTTGAGAACGTAATTGTCGTAATATCTGAGGACAGTTGGAGCCTCCCATGACATTGGCATGAGAATATCTGCAATCACTGTCTTGATACCAGAATCATGGAAATGTTTTAAATAATTAGATTGGTCGTTATGGCTTACCCTATACTCCATGATACGGTCCAGAGACTGACGCGTAAGCTTATCAATGTTAAACACATTCTTGAGCGTCATTTTTGTTACCCGAGCAAAGGCTGTGTATTCTGTCGATGCCCATAGACGACTGAACACCGGCCACTTATCGTCTGTGGTTGCTTCTTTGTTTTGTAAAAGAGCAATTTCTTCCTCATTGGCTCCTGCTGACCAAAGGTCGCTGATGAGATACGGAACACTTAACGCCAATATAGGTTCGGTCAAAGTACCTAACGGGTCTTTCTCAGGACCACATAGATGTTCATGACAATCCACGACTGGTATTTTCATTACACGGTCATATAGATGGTTAGAGGCATTCGCAGGTTTATTCATCATTTACTGGTCTCCGAGTTCCTATATATTCAGGTCATTAGAAGAGTAATTTTCTTTTCCTCTTCTGATAGGTGCTTTAATAGTATTGGAAGAATCATACTTGATCTAATGCTAACAACGAGTAGATTGTCTTAGCTGAATTTGTATGCCTCCCCTCCACCGTCGACGTGGCAAACACACGATTGACACACGATATTTTTTATGCTAATATGTATAATGGTTTAGCCATTATACCAATTTAAAGTCATCCAATGAATAACATAAAACAAACCGGTGTTGAACACGTTAGCGTCAAGCGCACACGGCTTTCTGAGCAGATAGCTGAGCAGATTCAACATATCATTATTCAAGGCCACCTACAGGCGGGCAATCGCTTGCCCCCCGAGCGAGATTTGGCTGAACAACTAGGAGTTAGTAGAACCGTGGTGCGGGAAGCCACCAAAGTTCTCGAAGAACGAGGTTTAGTCAAGATCGTAACTGGTAGCGGTACCTATGCAACACGTGTTCAACCGAGCGTTGTATCTCAATCGATTGGTTTACTAGTTCAAGGGAATAAACACTCATTTCGGGATTTGCTGGAAATTCGGAAGATGCTCGAGGTGGAAATCGCCGGTCTTGCAACTGAACGGTCAACTGCAGAAGATATCCATCAACTCGAAACCAATCTTGGCCTGATGGTAGCTGTACTGCCCGAAATAAATCGATCCGACACCGCCTTGGAGGAGTTCGTCCAGGCGGATATTTTGTTCCACCAATTTCTAGCAAAAGCCAGCAAGAATATTTTATTGCCAATCCTCCTTGAACCGATCACCGACCTATTGCTCGAGTTCAGCCGTAAGGCCTCTATGCTTCCAGGCGCACCAGAAAGAGCCGTCCAGTACCACCGAATCATCCTTGAACAAGTGCGGGGCAAGGATGCTGCTAAGAGCCGAGAGGCAATGCGGAACCATATCTCAAACACGGAGGAATTGTTAGAGCTGATGGGAGAAAATGGGGATGATTTGCAGGATTGAGCAGATCATAAGTCCTGTCCATTGCGAGGTTGAGGGATGACCCAATCTGCACTACGTTCTCCATCTGAGGCTCTTCAGGTTCGCGCAGCGCTATCTACCAGGTGGCGTCTGTGCTAGTGCCCGGAATAATCCTGCTATCGGTAGACCATTTTTCGTCTCACATGGTGACGGGCCATACGTCTTCGATCTCGAGGGAAAGAAATATATCGATCTATGCATCTCCCATGGTGCATCCCTCTTGGGCCATAATCACCCAAAAATTACAGAAGCGATCAGAAGCGCACTAGAAGCGGGCATCATCTGCTCGTATGAGACGGTTCATCATGCGGCGTTGGCCCAAAAAATTAGCGAGGTGGTTCCCTGCGCCCAAATGTCGCGCTTTGCTGGATCAGGTACCGAAACAATTATGCATGGTTTACGTCTTGCCAGGGCAGCCACAGGCCGAGAGAAGATAATCAAGTTCGAAGGCCATTTCCATGGCTATTCAGACGATATTTTTATTAGCTCAGCGCCGCCCATAGATCAAGCTGGTTTACCTTCCTCGCCTCAGCCCTACCTTCAATCAGCTGGCACCCCAACACAAGCCAGAGAGCTCGTCATCATTGTCCCATTCAATGATCCAGCGGCTCTCGAGAAAGCTTTTGCTAAACGTGGCCATGAAGCAGCCGCACTGATCCTGGAACCGATCAATTATGATTCGGGCTGCATCCTTCCGCAGCCAGGTTTCATCCAATTATGCCGACAGCTTTGTGATCGTTATAACGTGATCCTGTTCTTCGACGAAGTGTTGACCGCTTTTCGAGTTGCACTAGGAGGTGCCCAAGAACTATATGGCGTCACACCGGATATGTGTGTTCTAGGGAAAGCGATAGGAGCGGGAATGCCAATCAGCGCCTTAGCCGGTAAACAAGAAATTATGCAGAACCTGCGACCTCAAGGTCAAAGTGAAATGAGCGGCACTTACCTCGCTCACCTAACCGCGGTTCTGAGCGCCCAAGCTGCGATTGATGTCTATGCTCAACCAAATTTCTACAGCCAGCTTGAAAAACTATGCAAGCGTTTCTACAGCGGTTTTCAAACAATCATCGATAGTAGTGGAGTACCTTGCGCCTGCAGTATGCTGGTCCTCGTTTTGGACTATATTTCGGCATCGAAGAACCCGTCACCAATTACCGCCAGGCTGCCAAACAGAATAATGCAATGAGCATAAAAGTTCATATCTGCCTGTATTCAACGAAAAGTCTATATTCATGTTTCCCCGCACCACGGCTTTTCTGCGGTGCATACCAAGTCCGACCTGGATAATACACTTGAAGCAATTGAAGGGGCACTGGCAGAGGTTCGCAAGGAAATTTCCTAAGTATTGTGTGTATCTGTTTTCTAGGAAATAGTTATACGTCCGAGGATATCGTGTGACCGCCTTAGGATAAT
>CAVPDG010000005.1:0-41420 GCA_963702535.1 uncultured Chloroflexia bacterium
CGATCCCTACAGTTTTGCTCATCCTGGTCACGATGATTGGGTTGAGCGTATATTTTTCTAGCTTTCTGCGCCAGATGTACTTGGGCGAGCTGGAAACCCAGTTGGCAAACGAGGCGTTGCTGGTACGGGATGACCTGGTTGCTGCTTTATTAGAAGGCGCCAATCCAGCGACACTTGACCAATTAACCAGGCAGTGGGGAAGCCTGGTAGAGGCGCGGATCACAGTCATCGCTCCTGATGGTGAAGTGATCGGTGAATCCGAACAAGACCGGGCGACCATGGAAAACCATGCCAATCGACCTGAGGTGATCCAGGCGTTAGCTCAAGGGGAGGGGCGGAGCATCCGCTACAGCGATACGGCCAGATACGATACGCTGTACTACGCGAAAATGGTCAAATCGGGCGAGCAACCCCTGGCAATTATCCGTATTGCGATGCCCATTCAGGCTATTGATGCAAAGATCGCCAGGTTTCAGCGCAATCTGGCTGGCATGACGCTCCTGGTAACGTTCCTGGTGGTGTTACTGACGCTGCTGATCGCCAACCGAACCACACGCCCGATCCGTGAGCTAACCAAAGCCGCTGAAAAAATGGCTGATGGGGATCTCAACACGCGTATACCGGTTTCCAGCGATGATGAAATTGGGCAGTTATCCCGGGCGTTGAACCGTATGGCAGAGCAAATTCGCAACGAGGTGGAGGCTCTGCAAACCGAGCAAGGGAAGCTAGAGGCTATCCTGCGACAGATGACAGATGGATTGGTCATGGTTGACGAAGAAGGCTCAATACGGATGATCAACCCGGCTGCTGAGGAGATGTTCGGGATATCGAGTGAGCAGTCTGCAGGTCGCTCGTTGGCAAGCGCTTTACGGCAATATCAGGTTGTAGATTTATGGCAGCAAACGCGACGCAGCGGGGGAGTGCGCAGCATTTCCTTCGAAGTGACTTCAAAGCGTATCTATCTCCAGGGGATCGCGGTGTTATTGGAGCGGGAATTATCGGGTAGCATGTTGTTGTTATTCCAAAACCTTACCCGCCAACGATACCTTGAAACAGTCCGGCAGGATTTCATCAGTAATATTTCCCATGAGTTGCGCACTCCTCTGGCAGCCCTGAAAGCACTCACGGAAACGCTTGCAGAAGGCGCACTGGACGATCCTCCGGCTGCCCGCCGTTTTTTGGAGCAGATGGACGCAGAGGTGGATTCACTCAGCTTGATGGTTTCCGAACTGCTGGAGCTCTCCCGCATCGAATCGGGACGTGTGCCGTTAAACTTGAAGCCAACTGAGGCTTGCAAGATTTTAGCCCCGGCAGTGGAGCGATTGGGTTTGCAAGCAGAGCGCTCTAATTTGGAGGTTCATCTGGATTGCCCGGAAGATTTACCGCTGGTTTTCGCAGATCCTCAAAGGCTGGAACAGGTGGTTGTAAACCTGTTGCATAACGCCATCAAGTTCACACCAGGCGGTGGAAGGATCCAGGTATCGGCTCGAGAGGAAACAGGAGTGATCATCTTTTCCGTTGAGGATACAGGTATTGGGATTGCCGAAGAAGACTTACCGCGCATCTTCGAACGCTTCTTCAAGGCGGACCGGGCTCGCTCGAAAGGTGGGACGGGGTTAGGGCTTGGCGATTTCCCGCCACTTGGTGGAAGCGCACGGGGGTAAAATTTGGGTTGAGTCCGTCGAGGGTAAAGGCAGCTCTTTTCATTTTTCCATCCCTCTCGCTGGATAGGGATATTTCCGGGAAATCCTTGTTGGTCAGGAGCGATGGTCCCTGTGTTGACTGTTAACCAATCCTTTACAGGTTATTGATGGATTGTTTACCTCTCCCACTGGAAGTTTTATCCAAGCGTGTTATCCTTATGCAGCAGAATGAAAAAAGTTCTTTTCTTGTGTACGGGTAATTCATGCCGGTCGCAGATGGCGGAGGCCATTGTCAACGCACGCCTGGGAGATCGCTGGCAGGCTTTCAGCGCGGGTACCCGTCCGGCAGGTTATGTGCATCCAATGGCGATCCAGGTTCTGCAGGAGATCGGAATCGAGCATCATGGTCGGTCAAAGAGCATTGAAGAAATCAGGGATATTCCCTTCAACCTGGTGGTTACGGTTTGTGATTCGGCGGCAGAGGAATGCCCGGTGTGGCTGGGCGTGGGGCAGCGGGTTCACATGGGATTCCCTGACCCAGCGCACGTTACAGGTACATGGGAAGCGGTGGTGAGGGAATTTCGCGATGTGCGCGATGCGATAGCGGAAAAGATGGCGGAATTATTGGTGTCAGGAGATGATCATGCGCATCTTGGTAACCAATGATGAGGCAATGGGAGTGGGACACAGGTTATCGAGAAGCAACATATGAAGAGATCGCCGGCATATCTGCCAGCGATCTCATTGATTTCAGATCGATCAACTTATAAGGATCACTCAAGGGTAGACGCGCTTGATGGTGCGTGGAAAGGCGATGGTCTCACGGATGTGCTGGATGCCGGTCAACCAGGAAACCGTGCGCTCCACCCCCAGCCCGAAGCCGGAGTGGGGCACGCTGCCGTAGCTGCGCAGGTCCAGATACCATTGGAAGGCATCCTCCGGCAGGTTGTGCTGGCGCAGCCTGGAGCAGCAGATCGTAGTCTGAGATGCGCTCGCTGCCGCCGATGATCTCACCATATCCTTCCGGCGCCAGCAGGTCGACGCTCTTGCAAACTTCCGGTCTGCCCGGCCAAGGCTCCATATAGAAAGCCTTGACCTGGGTCGGATAGCCATAGACGAAAACCGGCTTGCCGAAGCGCTGGGTGAGCGCGGTCTCGTGCGGCGAGCCAAAATCCATCCCCCACTCGATCTTGAGCAGTTCTTTCTGCTCCGGGTCGTCGGTCTCGGCGCGGATCTGCTTGATGATCTCCAACGCATCATCATAAGATATGCGTGGGAACGGCGGCTGGACTGCCTCCAGCAGGGTGGTATCCCGCCCCAGCGACTTCAGCTCGGCGGCGCGCTCGTACAGCATGCTCTGAACAATGTGGCTGACAAATTGCTCCTCGATCTCCATCAGCTGATCCAGGTCGCAGAAGGCTACTTCCGGCTCCACCATCCAGAACTCGGTCAGGTGGCGGCGGGTCTTGGATTTTTCGGCGCGGAAGGTGGGGCCAAAACAATATACTTTGCCAAAGGCAAAGATGTTGGCCTCGTTATAAAGCTGCCCGCACTGCGCCAGGTAAGCCACGCCTTCATCGAAGTAAGGCGTCTCGAACAGGGTCGTGGTGCCTTCGCAGGCTGCCGGGGTCAGGATCGGGGTATCCATGTGGGTGTAGCCGTTGGTATCCAGCCACTCCCGAATGGCGCTGATGACCGCGGTGCGCACGCGCAGGATCGCCCACTGGCTGGGCATGCGGATCCACAGGTGGCGGTTATCCAGGACAAAATCAACGCCGTGCTCTTTGAGCGCCAGTGGATAATCTCCGGCTGCCGCCTGCACGACCTGCAGGTCATTGACGCCCAACTTCGTAGCCGCCTGGGATGCCGGGAGCGCGGCTATCTGGCGCGCACGTTACCTGTGATGATGACGGAGGATTCCTGCGGCAAGGCGCATGATCTGGTCAAACAACTCGGCCGGCAGGTCGTTCTTGAAGGCCACGCACTGGGCAAAGCCCGAGCCATCGCGCACCAGCAAGAAAACCAGCTTGCCTTTGTCGGTGCGGTTGTACACCCAGCCCTGCAGGGTGACTTCCTGGCCATCGTATTGTGCGATTTGTTCAACACGAATAGTGGCTGGCATCATGTGATCATCCTTTCCTCGACGCCTATATTCTACACTTGATATGCAGCTCTTTGAGCTGTTGGGGTTCGGCCGGCGACGGCGCGTCGGCCATCACATCCCGTGCCATCTGGTTCTTTGGAAAAGCGATCACCTCGCGGATGTTCGGCTCGTCCGCCAGGATCATACACATGCGGTCGATGCCAGGGGCAATGCCGCCGTGCGGGGGTACACCGTACTCGAAAGCTTCGAGCATATGCCCGAAGCGCTCACGGGCTACCTGGGGTCCAGACCGATCAGGCTGAAGACCTTCTCTTGAAGGGCGGCGTCGTGGATGCGGATCGAGCCGCCGCCGACTTCATAGCCGTTGAGCACCATATCGTACTGCTGACCGCGGGCTTTGCCGGGGTCTGCTGTCCAGCAGCGGGATATCCTCCGGCATCGGCGCAGTGAACAGGTGATGGCTGGGATCCCAGCGCTTTTCGTCCTCGTTCCAAATCACAAACGGAAAATCGACCACCCAGCAAAACGCCAGGAGGGATGGATCGCGCAGACCCAGGCGGTCGCCGAGGAATTCGCGCAAGCGCCCGAGGCTCTCGAAGACGACAGCCGGCTGGTCGGCGACAAAGAGCAGCAGATCACCCTGCTCTGCCTCCAGGCGCTGGATGATTTCCTGGATGCGCTCCGGGGGCAGGAAATTGGCAAACGAGGAGCGCTGGCGCCCGTCGGAGGTGAGGGCAAGGTAAGCAAGCCCCTTGGCGCCGAATTTCTTGACGAACTCAGCCAGCTCATCGAGCTGTTTGCGGCTGTAATCGCCAGACCTTTGGCGTTCAGACCGCGCACGTGCCCGCCGGCTGCAACGACGCCTTCAAAGACCTGGTAACCAGATCCCTGGGCCAGATCGGTGATGTCTTTCAGCTCCATCCCAAAGCGCAGGTCAGGATTATCTTTGCCAAAACGCTCCATCGCCTCGCGTAGGTCATGCGCGGCCAGGGAGATGCTAACAAGCGCTTATGGGGGAAAAGGTCGCCGACCAGGCCGGTGAACAAGCCCTCCGCAAGCTGCATGACATCTTCCCGCTCGACAAAGGACATCTCCATATCGAGCTGGGTGAACTCGGGCTGGCGGTCGCCGCGCTGGTCTTCATCGCGGAAGCAGCGGGCGATCTGGAAATAGCGCTCGACGCCGGCGACCATCAACAGTTGCTTCAACTGCTGCGGCGACTGAGGCAGGGCATAGAACTCGCCGGGATGGACTCGCGAAGGCACCAGGTAATCGCGAGCGCCTTCCGGGGTGGTTTTGAAGAGGATGGGCGTCTCAACTTCGATGAAGCCGCGCTGATCGAGATAATCACGGATGAATTTGATCGTGCGGTGGCGCAACTCCAGGTTGCGGCGCATCCGCTCCCGGCGCAGATCCAGGTAGCGGTAGCGCAGACGGGTGTTCTCATCGGCTTCTTCGTCTTTGGAGATCAAGAAAGGAGGTGTTTTGGATGGATTGAGCACTCGCACCTGCTGGGCGACGACCTCGATATCCCCGGTGGGCAGGTTGGGATTTTGCGAGCCCTCAGGGCGCTGGCGCACAACGCCTTGGATCTGCAGCACCCATTCCATGCGCACAGGCTCTAATGCCTGGTGGGCGTCGGGAGAGAGCTCGGGGTCGGCAACGATCTGGACAATACCAAAACGATCGCGCAGATCCAGGAAGGTCAGCCCGCCATGCGACCGGCGACGATGCACCCATCCAGCTAAAGTAACCTGGTCGCCGCTGTTTGCCAGACGCAGCTCTCCGCAAGTGTGACTCTTATACATGGTTTTCCTCCAGCATAAAAATAAATCGCCCTTCGCTGTTAGCGTCGGGCGATTGTCTGGTGTAGCCTAAGATCAGCAACCTGGCAGGCTGAACGCTTCCGCCCGACGCGCGGTCGTGGGATTATTATTATCGTTAGCGTTCGCGGGAGGCTGCCTGGTGATCATCAATCGCTCTTGCCTGAATAAGTTGGTGAATTATAGCACGGAGGTTTCGAAAGGGGGAGAGGCAGCATTGACCGCTGTGCTATGTATCGCTTTCTTTTCCGGACGTCAGGTGATACTCCAGTGGACTTTCGCCCTTATTGAATCCGCTCAGTACGATCAATACCTGCGTTTGGGTGGCGCCTGAATTGCGCCAGCGATGCTCCAGTTGAGCGGAGAAGAGCAGGCTATCACCGGGGCTCAGGCTGAAGCGCTGCCCTTCGACTTCGTAGTCCAGCGTTCCGCTAAGGCACAGAACGAACTCGTGCCCGCTGTGCAGCATGGTGAATTGCCCACTGTTGGCGCCACGCTCCAGGCTGAGCATGAGCGGCTCAACGCCGCCGGTGAACTCCTCCCCGCCAAGACCTTCCCAAATCCCACGCGGCACCGGGATGCGCGTGCGCTCTCCAGATTTGCGGAAGACGATATTGCGCCTGGGAGGCTCCAGCCGGAAAAAGGCGGTGATGGGTACACCGAGGGCATCGGCAATCTTATACAGCGTGCTCACTGAGGGTGAGGTCCGCGAGCGCTCGATCATGCTCAATGCGTTGGTGGATAGTCCGCTGGCGCGCGCCAGGTTACGCAGGGACAGGCCGCGCTCCTGGCGCAGCTCGCGCAGCCGGGAGCCGACATCAATCGATTGCAGGTCGTTCGTTTTTTCATCCATGCGCGCCTCCGTTGTCCTAGTCGCTGGCAAGAGGGGATGCCAGCCGGAATTGGTGTATTATCGCATATTCTGCGATAAATTCTGGCAGGTTTCCAGCATCTCTCGTGTGCCGGGCGTATGCCAGTGTATGACAAAGGGGTAAGCCTTCTGAAGAGTCTTCAAAGAAAATCCGGAAAATCAATATTAATCTTACACTCATATAGGGTAAAATACGCGAGTGTGCCGGTATTGTAGTCTTCGCTTGGCGTTTCCCGGGATTCAGCGGACAGGTTCAAGGCGCGCAGCGAAGGATTGGGTTTGCCTCTACCCGGCTTATTTCCCCGATTGAGGAGAAGCGAACATGGCTCGTAGGTCGATCTTCTGCGTAGGAGTGGTACTTTTATTGGCAATTCTCCTGGCTGCCTGCGCCGGGCAAAGGGGTCCGGTTGGACCGGCTGGTCCGGCTGGACCGCAGGGAGCGAAAGGCGAGCAAGGCGAAAAGGGACCACCGGGACCGCAGGGCGAGGCTGCAGAGGCGACTGTGGCTGAATATGCCGGCTCGGTTGTATGCAGCGGTTGCCATCAAGAGATCTACGATGTTTTTATGAAGTCGGGGCACCCCTGGATCATGAATCCGGTTGCGGATGGCAAGCCGCCGGCATACCCGAGCAGCACGCTAAACCAGCCGCCCGAGGGTTATGGCTGGGAAGATATCTCTTACGTGATCGGCGGCTATAACCGGAAAGCGTTGTTCATGGACCAAGATGGTTACATCATCACTGCTAAACCCGGCGCGGTGTCCGGCGATGACACTTACCTGAACCAGTACAACTATGCCAACTCCCTCCTCGATCAAGATGCCGGCTGGGTTGCGGCTCACTCAGGGGAAATAGATCTCCAATCCGACTGCGGGTCATGCCATACAACGGGCTACAGCCCCAATGGGTAACCAGGATAATTTGCCTGGTATCGTGGGGACGTGGGCAGATCCTGGCGTGCAGTGTGAGGCTTGCCATGGTCCCGGGAGCCTGCATATCAAGAATCCGGCAAATGTCGATATGGAAATTGAGCGCGACGCTGAAGCCTGTGGGGATTGTCACCGGAGCGGCGAAGTGAATCGGGTGACAGCCAGTGATGGATTTGTGCATCTTAATTCCCAGTACAATGAACTTTTCCAGAGCAAGCATCTGGCACTTGATTGCACCACATGCCACGATGCGCACGCGGGGGTTGTGCAGCTCGAAGACGCCGGGCTGGAGCCGACGCGAACTACCTGCGAGAACTGCCACTGGGAAGAGGCGAGATTCCAGAAGAATGAGCTGCATAAAAATATGAGCTTAGCCTGCGTGGAATGCCACATGCCGCGCATGGGTACGGCAGCCTGGAGCGATGCGGCTAAGTTTACCGGAGACGTCCGCAGCCATCTTATGGCGATCGATCCGTATCAGATCGAGCAGTATGAGACGATCACCGATACGAATGGGATTGCGGCTCAATTCGCGCTCTCAGAGATCGGATTGAACTTTGCCTGCCGCCACTGCCATGGCGCCGGCAGGGGTACGGCGAAAACCGATCAAGAATTGATCGACGCCTCGGTGGGCTATCACGATCGACCGGCGCCTTGAATCCCCGGATAACGAACGATCTGCACAGTTCTTGAAGGGCTGCGCAGATTATTGCTTATTGGTAAGGTTTCTGGATTATTCGCATGATCTTTGTATGACGGTTGAATGAATATCAAATAATCTTTATGACCTTTATCACTATCCAATTCCCCTAAATTCAATCAAAATATGCTGGAATCAGCATGCTTTGATTCAAGCAGCAAGGCTATTAACGTGGAGAAGAGAATAATGAAACGTGTATCGTTGCACAATCCGTACACTCCGTGGCTGGTATTCAGCACTCTTTTTTTGGTTTGCCTGGCTGCAGGAGCATTCTTCGGAATGAACTCAAAAGCGCGATCGCATCCCCTTCTAGAGCGGTTCAGGCGCAGGGCACGGGAACATATGCTGGACCGGAGGCATGCAAGAACTGCCATGAGGAGTTATACAACACCTGGGAATCCACACGCCATGCCCAGGCATTCTCTTCACCGATCTTCCAGCGAGATTGGCAGGCAGAGGGCTCGGATTTTACCTGCCTGGAATGCCATACCACCGGCTATGACCTGACCAAGAGCACTTATTCACATGAAGGTGTCACCTGCGAATCATGCCATGGACCTTTCCAGCCGGGGCACCCGCAAACTCTGATGCCGCAGAAACCGGACGCCGAGCTTTGCAGCGCCTGTCATAAGACGACTACGAATGAGTGGCTGGCAAGCCCGCATAACAAAGCAAATATCCAATGCCAGGCATGCCACAACCCACACTCTCAGACACCCCGGGCAGCCACGGTCACCGATCTGTGCACGAATTGCCATAAGGAAATGCAAGATACCTTTGCGCACGGTACCCACGCGGAGGCAGGGCTGGAGTGCAGCAATTGCCATATGTACACCGCGCCCCGCACCGGGGACGCGATCATGGGTTTGGTTCCTACCGGGCATACCTTCACGGTCGGCTCCGAGGCTTGCATCGGATGCCACCAGGATACTGTGCACACCCGAGATACGATCGTGAGGCTGAGCGGTCAGGAAGAAGGTGTGCCTGAAGTGGATACTGAAGCGTTGAAACAGCAGCTCAGCGAGCAGGAGATGACCATCAAAGACCTGGAAGGGCAGAGCACGGTGCGTCTCTATACCGGTCTGGTGCAGGGGGCGATCGTCGGCTTGATTATCGGTGGGACAGCAGCCTGGATAGTAAGCAAGCGGATCAAGATCGTTGAGGAGGCAGAGGAAGAAGAATGAGCAAGAAAAAAACGAAGGTGAAGGTCGAACTGACGCGCCGCGATTTCTTAACGGTAGCCGGCGCAGCGGTTGGCTCGATCGCAGCAGCTCAATTCCTGACGACGGGACCATTATCGCCATTTTCACAGCTGAAGCAAAGCCAGCTTGAAGGGATTCCCGAGACGGGGCATGGCGCCCATACCGGAGAGTTCCATTGGGGAATGGTGATCAACCTGGATGCCTGCATTGGATGCGAATATTGCTTGCGGGCTTGCTCTGCCAATAATGATGTCCGCCCCGAAAAGCCATGGAATATCGTGGTAGAGGAGAAGACATCCACAGGGCACATCTTTTATTTCAGCCGTCCTTGCTTGCACTGCCAAAATGCGCCTTGTATCGAGGTGTGCCCGGTGAAAGCCACTTATCACCGGGATGACGGATTGGTAGTGATGGATTACACGCGCTGCATCGGCTGCCGGTACTGCCAGGTTGCTTGCCCTTACGATGCGCGACGGTTTAACTGGTCGGCGCCGGATTATGAGAATCCATACGTGCCGACCTATGGGACGCCCGAAGTAGAGCGGCGGCCACGCGGCGTGGTAGAGAAATGTACTTTTTGCATCCAGCGCATCGACGCTGCCCTGGAAAGCGGTTTGATGCCCGGTGAAGACCCGAGCGCAAGCCCGGCGTGTGTCAATATCTGCCCGGTGGGAGCGCGAACTTTCGGGAACCTCAAAGATCCCAACAGTACGATCTCAAAAGTGCTTAAAGACAACCCGACCATTCGCCTGCGCGAGGAGCTTGGCGCTGAGCCCAGCGTTTACTATATCCCGCCGAAGGAGGGATTGTAGAAATGGCAAGCCTGACAGCAGAGCGTAAAACGTTTCCTTTCTCGCCCGGCTTCTTAGCCTGGATGGCTGTGCTGGGTATTTTGCTAACGATTGGGCTGATCTCCGCCATCCGTGTATTTATCTATGGGCTGTCACTGACGAACATGTACGACAACGTCCCGTGGGGGTTGTGGATCACCATCGACCTCTCGGCGATCGCGCTCGGCGCGGGAGCGTTCACCCTTTCGGCGATCGTATACCTGTTTGGATTGAAGCGCTTCCAGCCGATTGTCCGCCTGGCGGTGTTTGTGGGGTTCATCGGTTATACATGCGCCTTGCTGACGCTGGTGATGGATATCGGTCGCCCGGACCGGTTCTGGCATCCGTGGGCGTACTGGAATATTCACTCGGTGCTTTGGGAGATCACCTGGTGTATTACGATTTACCTGACGATCATGGTGATGGAGTTCCTGCCGGTCATCACGGAGCACAAGTTTTTCGACCGGATGCCGTGGATCAGACCTTTTGCCCATATTGCTGCATAAAGCTGCGCCTTTCTTTGCCTTGCTCGGGTTGGGCATCTCGCTCTTGCACCAGTCCTCACTGGGCGCAGCGTATGGGATTGTTAAATCCAGACCGATCTGGTTCAAGCCCAGCATGCCGATTATGTTCATCCTATCGGCAGTCGCAGTGGGACCGGCGCTGACCATGTCGGTGGCAATCGTCCTCGAGTGGGTGACCGGTAAGCGGGCTATCGACCATTCTATCTTGCGCACGATCGCCCGTTTCAGCGGTTTTGCCTTGCTGGTGTACGGCTACATCAAATTCTGGGACCTGGCAGCGGTTACGTATTACGGGCGGACGCCGGCGGTAGACCAGGCCTTCTTCACGCTTAAGCAGCAAACGCCATATAACTTCGCCTTCTGGGTTGGAGAGATCATCATCGGAATCGTCATACCGGCGATTTTATTCCTCACACCGCGCTTCAACCGCAACCCGGCGTTGTTGGTGCTGGGTGGGCTGATGGCGGTATCGGGTATCGTGATCAACCGCTGGGATGTGACGGTAAGCGGTCTCTTCGTGCCTCTAGCCTATTCCCCGGGGACGCAATATGTCCTCCCGGCAGGGAGGTACTTCCCAAACCTGACGGAGTGGGGGGTGGCGGTGGGTATAATTGGTTATGCACTTACCATGTTAACCCTTGGGGTTAAGGTGCTTCCGCTATTTGGAGAGAAAGAGCAGCATTGACAGGGCATAATCCAGGTACGCCGACCTTGCGCGCCGCGCAGTCGCAGGAGAGAGGAGAACGCCATGCATGAGGGAAGCCTGAATCCACTCTATGTTTTCTTTCTCTATATTCTGCGCTGCGTGGTGCCGCTGGGTATCATGTTGGGTCTGTCTTACCTGCTCCGGCGGTTCGGATTTATCTCCAAGCCGCCACCTCCACCTAAAGGATGGGATGACGAGGAAGACAACAACCACAACGACCATAAACCGATGGATGGAGGCCTTGCCCATGGGTAAAGACAGGATGAGTATTAAGCTGCTCATGGGAATAGTTGTTGCCTGCCTGGCGGTGGGTTTTGCATTGGCTTTTGCCAGCAATGTGCAGGCAGATTACCTGGGTCAAGAGACAGAGTCATATTGCTTAAGCTGCCATGATAACCCTGATCTGAAGATGACTTTGCCGAGCGGCGAGGAGCTTTCCCTATACGTCTCTGCGCAGGAGCTGAAAACATCGATCCACAGCCCCCTGGGGATCGAGTGCGAAGCCTGCCACACAGAAATCAAGACGTACCCACATCCCGAAAACACGGCAGCTACCCGGCGCGAGCTATCCCGGTCTTATTACCTTGCCTGTCAGAAATGCCATTCATCGATCTTTGAGAAAGCCCAGGACAGCATGCATGCCCAGGTGGCAGCGGATAACCCGGCCGCGCCGATCTGCACCGACTGCCATGGCTCTCATTACATGCAAACACCGGATGAGCCGCGTGCCTTGATCTCGACCACATGTTCCGCCTGCCACGAGAAGATTTTCGAACAGTACAGAAACAGCGTGCATGGCTCGGCGTTGATCAATGAGGATAATCCGGACGTGCCTGTGTGCACGGATTGTCATGGCGTGCATAACATCCACGATCCGCGCACGGAGCAATTTCGCGTCGAAACTCCTGAGCTTTGCGCTAATTGCCATGCGAATGCCGAGCTCATGGACAAGTACGGGTTGCCCTCGGATGTTTATAACCTGTACAAACTCTCCTGGCATGGGGTAGACGTTTCGGTATATAAATCGCGCTGGCCTACAATATGGCACGATAGCGCTGTTTGCACGGATTGTCATGGTGTGCACGATATCTTGCAGACTGGCGATCCACAGTCACATGTCAACTCCGCCAACTTGCTTGAGACCTGCCAGAAGTGCCACCCCGGCGTGAGCGCAAATTGGACAGGCTCGTGGACCGGTCATAACAAAATAAGCCTGGAGCGCACGCCGTGGTTATTTTATGTAGATGTCTTTTATTCATCGTTTACCCCATTTGTGCTTTGGGCTGCAGGGATCTATGTATTGCTACAAATCCTGCGAGCAACGGTTGAGCGTGTCAGGAGGAGTTTGAGATGAGCGAGCAGAATCCAAACAGCGCAATTTCGACCCCTGCTGTCCAGCTTGAGAGGGTATTTCAGCGCTTCTCCAACAGCCAGCGTTGGGAGCATTGGATCCTTCTCGCTAGTTTCACGACACTGCTCCTGACCGGTCTGCCGCAGAAATACCGAACCTCATCCTGGAGCCAGCAGCTCATCGCCACCCCCGAACAGCTTGCCTTGATACAGACCATTCACCATATCGCCGCAATTGTACTGATCCTGGAGGTGATCTACCATCTTGGCAAGGCGATCTATCGCATGGCGCGGCGCAACTATGCCGGATGATATGTTCATCTCCTGGAATGATTTCCGCAACGCGGGTCAGATGCTGGCTTACCTGTTATTCCTGCGTAGAGATAAGCCGGCATATGGCAAGTATAGTTTTGAAGAAAAAGTGACTTACTGGTTCATCTTTATTGGGGTCGGCATCATGTTGGTATCCGGTTTGATCCTATGGTTCCCGGAGCTCATCACCCGCTTCCTGCCAGGGGGCGTCATCCCAGCGGCGATGCTGGCGCATAGCACAGAAGCGGTGGTCGCAGGCATCTTTGTTGTGATCTGGCATTTCTTCCATGTTCATTTTCAGCGCTTAAACCTGAGCATATTCAGCGGAAAGATCAATGAGAAGGATATGCAGGCTTACCATGCTCTTGAGTATGAGCGCCTGATGGCGGGGAAACCTGTCGAGCCGGATGAGGGCGGAGGCGAAAAATCATGAGGCGTCTGGCGCTGATCAGCGCCGTCCCTGCCGCGGCTGGTCCTGGTTAACCGCGGCGCTTCTCATCTCTTCACCAGGCGCTGCATCCATGCTCCCCCAGGAGGCAACGCCCGTCCCGAACCTGTCCATCAGTGATGAGACCTGCCTGACCTGCCATGGACAGCAAGGCTTGGCGCTCAAGCTCAACGACGGGAGCAGCCTTGACTTATATGTTGATCCCGCGGAGCATGCCGGTTCAATCCACGGAAGGCGAGGTTACGCCTGCGTGCAGTGCCACACCGATGTGGGCGAATACCCGCACCCGCCTTTTTCGGCGGCAAACCAGCGTGATGCAACGCTGGTGCTAAACGATGTGTGCAAACGGTGCCACGCCAGCCAGTTTGAGCAGACTCAGGACAGCGTCCATGCCCATGCACGCTCTTCGGGTTACACGGACGCGGCCGTATGTACCGACTGCCATTCTGCACATGCGGTTCAGGAGTGGGTAGACCCGCAGACCAGGGAGACGCTGCCTGAAGCCAGAATGGCTATTCCTCAAACCTGCGCGAAATGCCATAGCGCGATTTACGAAGAATACGTGACCAGCGTGCATGGCTCGGCGCTGACGAATGAGAATAACCCGGATGTGCCAACCTGTATCGACTGCCACGGCGTTCACAGCATCGAGGATCCCACTACGGCGCAGTTCCGCCTGGCTTCGCCGCAAATCTGCGCCAAATGCCACACCGACCCGGCGCGCATGGCAAAGTACGGCATTTCTACCGATGTGCTGGATACTTATGTGGCTGATTTCCACGGGACGACGGTGGCTATCTTCGAAAAACAATCTCCGGATGCTGAGACCAACAAACCGGTGTGCTACGACTGTCACGGCGTGCATAACATCGCACGGGCGGACGATCCGCAGAAGGGTCTGCAGGTAAAGGAGAACTTACTGGTGACTTGCCAGAAGTGCCATCCTGATGCCGACGAAAACTTCCCAACTGCCTGGCTTTCTCACTACATCCCCTCACCGGATAGGTATCCGCTGGTCTTTTACATCGATCTATTCTATAAATTCCTTATCCCTACGGTAGTAGGCGGTATGGGGTTACTGGTCTTCTTGGATGCATCGCGCAGAGTGATCAATCTACGCCACAAGCGCCGCCTTGAGAAGCAACAAAAGGCATCCCCTCCCGCCGAGCAAGGCGAAGAGACGCCGCCTGATGAACCGGCGAGTGCAAGCGCTGAGGTCGATCAAGGCGGGCAAGGAGACGAAGTTGCCCCAAACAGCCCATCTCCAGCCGGCAAACAATCCGGAGAGGAGGCCGAGCATGGCTCAACAGAATAGCGCTGCCTCCGAGCCTGAGAAGCAGTACACGCGCTTTTATCTATCCCAGCGGATCGAGCACATCATCTTCCTGGTTTCATTTTCGCTGCTAGGGCTGACAGGCTTGGTGCAAAAATACGCGGAAGCGCCATTCAGCCAATTTGTCATGCAAGCGCTCGGTGGGATCGAAAATACACGATTGGTGCACCACGCGGCAGCTTTTGTGCTGATGGCTGTTTCGATTTACCACATCATCATCGTCCTTTACCGGATTTACGTCTTGCGGGTGAGCTGGACGATGCTGCCGGTAATCGAAGATTTTAAGCACCTGTTCGATGATATCCGTTATTACCTGGGTATGCGCAAGCACAAGGCTTACTACGGACGATATAACTATGGGGAAAAGGTGGAGTACCTGGCGGTGGTTTGGGGCACGATCATCATGGCTATCACCGGCTTTATGATGTGGAATCCCATCGTAACGACGAAATTCTTGCCAGGCGAGTTCATCCCGGCAGCCAAGGCGGCGCACGGCGCGGAGGCAGTGCTGGCAGTGCTGTCCATCTTCATCTGGCATTTCTACAACGTGCATGTGAGCCATTTCAATAAGAGCATGTTTACCGGTAAATTAACGGAGGAAGAGATGGCGCACGAGCATCCGGCTGAGCTGGATCAGATCAAAGCCGGGAAAGCAGATGAGCCGCCTCCCCCTGACGTACTTCGCCGGCGTAAGCGGGTATTCTTGCCGACAGCAATCGTGCTGGCAACGCTTTTCAGCCTTGGCTTGATCGGCTTTGTAACGATAGAGACAACAGCGATAACGACCATTCCCCCAGGGGAAACCGCCCAGATCTTCCTCCCGTTGACGCCCACACCCCGCGCTTCGCCTACGCCTGCTCCGTCGCCAACCGCCGGCGTGGTCCCCCCCGCAGAAGATAGCTGGGATGGCTATTATGCAGCCCTGTTCCGGAATCGCTGTAGCAGCTGTCACAGCACAACGCGTGTCAGTGGATTATCTTTAGCCACATACCGAGAAGCCCTGGCGGGCGGCAGCCGTGGAGCAGCAATCGTCCCGGGTAGACCGGAGCAGAGCGTGCTCGTCCAGATGCAATCGCAGGGCGGACATCCCGGGCAGCTCTCCAAGGACGAGCTGCAACAGGTAATCGATTGGATTGAGGCGGGCGCGCCGGAGAATTAACCAACTACCGGCGCCTTGACAGCAATGGCGCATTTTTTCACCGAAAACCTGATCGGCGTATTTTTCTTCTACGGCCTTGCCTTCTTCTCGATGGGCTTGGCCATTCTTATCGAAGTAACGCGCTCCTCTGAGCTGGACTTCGCCCAGGCTCTCAAGCTCCTGGCGGGTTTTGGTCTGGTACACGGTAGCCACGAGTGGTTCGAGATGGGGCTGATTATCCGCACCAGCCTGACAGGTCAGGTGGAGGAGGATTGGGTTTATTACTTGCGCCTGATCTTGTTGGGCATCTCCTTCCTGTTCCTGGTTGCCTTTGGCGCACGGCTGATCATTGGTCCGGGAAAAACCCGCTTGAAGGTGATCATGGTTTTACTGGTGCTCGGATTATGGGGTTTGGGGCTGATCCTTATCTTCTCCGGCGGGCACACACGGGCTCAGCTCGTGGCAGCAGATGTCTATACTCGCTATTCGCTGGCTATCCCTGGCGCGGCTTTGACGACCTGGGGGCTGCTCCTGCAACGCAGGGTATTCCAGAAGATGGGCATGCCTCGTTTCAGCCTGGATGTCACCATAGCGGCATTCGCCTTTGCCTTCTACGGTGGGATTGGGCAGCTTTTTGCTTCCCCAAGCATGATATTTCCCTCGGCAATCTTCAATGCAAATGCGTTCTTAACCTGGTTCGGTTTTCCAATCCAGGGATTTCGCGCCTTGATGGCAATCATCGCGGCGGTGTTTATCATCCGCTCGCTGCGTGCATTCGATGAGGAAAACCAACGCCGCATACAGACATTAAGCCAGGCGCAGATTGCAGAGAGAGAACGCCTGATGGCAACACGCGCCGAGCTGCTCCACCGCACCGTCCAGGCGCAGGAGCTTGAGCGCCGGCGGATTGCGCATGAGCTGCATGACGAAACCGGACAAACGCTGACTGCGTTAGGGCTTGGGTTACGGGGGCTAACCCAAACGATCCCGGCTGAGCCTGACCGGGCGGTGCGGCAAGCGCGGGAATTGGAAACCCTGGCTACGGCGGGGATTGAAGAGCTACAACGCCTGGTGGCTGGTTTACACCCCCCTCAGCTCGATGAGCTTGGTTTATTGGCTGCCCTGCGCTGGTTTGCCCAGGAGACAACCACCCGTTACAATCTGCCTATCCGTGTAAGCGGTAGAGCAAATGGAGAACAGGTCCCTGATGAGATCCGCCTGGTGCTTTTTCGGATCACGCAGGAAGCGATTACTAACACGGTGCGCCATGCCCAGGCCACCCAGGTTCAGATAAGCCTGGATGTCAGCGCCGCCTTAATCCGGTTGGTGGTTGCCGATGACGGAAAGGGTTTCGATGTGAATGCAGTATTGGGAGGCTCAGAGCACCAGTGCATCGGATTGCTCGGGATGATAGAACGCTCGGCGTTGGTTGGTGGTGAATGCCAGATCCGTTCTGCGCCGGGCGCTGGAACTACTGTGGAAGTGAGTATCAACCGTGTCGCGGAACCAAACAGACTAGTTGTATTCGAATCCTGCTGGTTGATGATCATGCCATTGTCCGCTCTGGGCTGCGCATGCTGCTGGAAAGCCAGGCGGGCATGCTGATCGTGGGCGAAGCCAGCACGGGTCGCCAGGCAATTGAAATGGCGCAGGAACTCCAACCAGACATCATCCTGATGGATGTTACCCTGCCGGATATCTCCGGCGTTGAAGCCACGCCGCGAGATACAGAAGACCGGCTGCCGGTCAAGCGTCATTGCCCTGACCATTCACGAAGATGAACAGTTCTTCTTTGAGATGCTCCAGGCGGGGGCAGCGGGTTACGTTCCGAAGCGGGCTGCGCCTGAAGACTTGCTGGGCGCGATCCACCTGGTACACGGCGGAGAAATCTATATCTACCCCACGCTGACCAAATTGCTGGTGAACGATTTCCTGCAGAGGGTGGATGAAGACGACGCCTCAATTGCAAAGCTGGATGGTCTGACGAAGCGCGAGCAGGAAATCCTGGTTGCGCTGGCGTCCGGCGAGAGTAATGACGAGATAGCAGCTCGATTATCGATCAGCAAGCATACGGTATCTCGCCACCGGGAGAACCTGATGCGCAAGCTGGGCTTGCACAATCGCAGCGAGCTGGTGAAGTACGCAATCCGTAAAGGATTGATCAGCGCGTAGCGAGATCAGGAGTGCATCATCTTTTCTTCCTTAAGACCCCCTGACAGGTATAGTGTATTAACCCTATCCTGAAAATGCTCTATCCAGCCAATTGAAATCCGCGACAGGGATTGCTATACTATAATTGGTTGGATCAGGAGGTCCAACCAGGAGAGGTGGGTTATGCGTAAAGTTCAAATTACTGCGGTCGTCTGGACGATGATCCTGGCGATTCCCTTTACTGCGCTGGCGCTCTCTGCAGTGGCTTACACGACCGAACACCTGACGCAGATCTCGACGGCGATTGCCAATTTCAGCCTGACGACAAGCGCAGGGGGACGCGGCTGGGTGCTTGAGTTTGCCCAACGCTGGCCAGAACTGGCGGGGATGATCATCGGACAGGCAGTCATTCTGATGATCCTGATCTTCGCACGCCAGAGCGCAAAAACCGAGAATTCTAAAGCGGAAGAAAAGAAGAAAGCTTAGGAACTGACGACGCGATAAGAATCAGTTATTTTGGCGAAGCCGGAAGAGCCAGGCGCCATTCCCTTCGAATAGGGTCTCGAAGGCGGGGCTTTCGCGCAGCAATTGCGCTGAAAAGACCCCGCCTTTCGCGCCAATATAGAGATAATGCAAGCCAGCCTGGCGCATCAGGGCTGCTAATTCTTGAGGGTTCCCACTCTTCTCGATAGCCTGCTGGCTGAGGTTTTTGATGGCGCGGAGATCATCGCGGTCATTCTGTAGTCCATAGAGCACCGGTGGGGGCAAGGTCTCCCGACCTGCCAGGGCGGAGATCCAATAGCCGCCATCGTTTCCGGCGTACAGCCCGTAACCCCAGGCGAACGGATTAACCAGCACCGTTTCCCCTTGTGGCACATTCTCCTGGATGTAATTCAACGCTACCAAATCAGCCTGGCGGAAGAGGAAGGTCACCGGATTGAGCAGGGGGATGAGGGTGCGCGCCCCGATGATCACCAACGGCAACACGGCGATAACCGCGCCAAAATAAACGGCAGGCTGCCAACGTGGGGGGATGATGTGCAGTAGCAAGGAAAGAACCTGGCTCAAGAAATACCCCCCCAGGATCGCAATGGGAATATAAAGCGAGATTTGCACCGAAGTGTTGTTGACGAAACCCTCACCCGGCAAGCCCAGCCTGCCAGGATTGGAAATGATGAATAAAAGGGATACCCAGACAAGCAGCGTCAGGCTGAACCAAGCGCGGCGCACGAGAGCCCAAACAAATCCTAGAGCTGCCAGGATCAGCGTATAACGCCCCAAGCCAGCGGTCAAGTAGGTCCAGGCGAAGGTATTGAAGGATTCTGCGCCTTCTCCCGTCCAGGCAGCCAGCTTGGGCAGAACCAGCGTCGAGATCGTTGCCGGCAGCCAGGGGAGAACCAGCAACAATGCAAGGGCGGCCACAAGCGCGAGAACGCCCAGGTCTCTCCAAAGCTTCTTGCCCCTGACCTGGGTGATTGCCTGCACCAGCAGATATGCCAGAACAAGGCAGCCCAAGAAAGCGACGACGCGGTAATGGGTCAGAAAAAGTCCAGCGCAGGTCACCCCGGCTGCCACAAGCCCGCCTACCCATTTGAGATCAATTTGCTTAGCCTCAGACCGCACTGCGCCGGCAGGATCCTTGCCTTCCTCTGACCTGAAGGGGGAATTTTCAATGACCCATTGCAGCAGCGCAAAGGCGGCAGGAAGAATCACCAGCCCGGTGAGGTGCGTATAACGCCCCCAGCTGGTAAAGTATGCCGGCATGGGTGTGAAGATCGCGCTGATCAGCGCGGCGAAAATTCCGCAGAGCTGGTTCCCGCTCAGCCGCACGGCGAGCAAGTATACTGCCAGGGCTGCCAGGGCATTGATCACCTGTCCGAAGAGCAACATGCCTTGCTGTAGCTCCAACCCGGTTAGCCATTGGAAGGAAGCCAGGACGCTGTGGAAACCGGCATGGTACTGAGCGCTATCGATATCGATGAATGGCGCGTAGGAGGAGGGAAAGCCCCCCGTCTCAAGGATGAGGCGCGTAATGACGCCATGATGCACAGAGTCCACCCAGGGTGAGGCGGAGAGGTCACGCACCATGATCAGGCGCACCACCAGTGCAAGCAGAATAACCGCAGCCAGGAGGATGCCTTCCCAACTCACTTTAAACTGCGGCTTGCGCAGCGTGTAGCGCAAGCGCCAGATAGCTAAGGCAACCAGCAGACCGGCGGAAAACCAGAGAGCCGTTCGGCTCCAGGAGAGGTGCAGGAGTGTCGTCCAGGTCATCAAGACGGGTACAGCTGCCAATGAAAATCCAACCCAGAGCGCCAGACGCTCGCCGCCGGAGAAATAACGGTTCAAATCCAGTAGGTCAAGGACGAGGTATCCGGGCAGGAGCAGCAAAATTGCCAGGGGGATCAGCAGCCATGCTCCGGCTGCATAACCCCAGAGGTCCGAGAGCAGCGCCCGCCAATCATAATCGTAGTAAATTCGAAAGGCAGCGTCACCCGCAAGAGGGTTCCCGCTCGCGCTGGCGCTGCCTTTGATGTAAACATCTTCCCCCTTACCGTTGACCTGGAAGCTGCCAGAATCGGCGGTTAAGCGCAGGAGATAGCTTCTACCGGCGGAGTTTGCCTGAGGCGGCAGCGCAATGATTGTATTGCCACTGCTCACCTGCTGGGGGGTGATCTGGGCGGTTGCGATGGGGTCAGTACCCTCAGGTAGGGCGTATATCGCGGCGCGCAACCCCAGCGGGGCCGAGGCGCCTTGCGGTACCCCAAGATTTATTCCGATGGCTTCCAAGCCGGGACGACGGGAGATGAAGCTCTGCTCGAAAGCCTGCCCAGGTTCGATGGTGGTGATTGCGCCGCTGTTTTGCTCCTGCGAGGCTTCCGGGTCATACAGCCGCAGGCAGCCGCTAAGAAAGATAGAAAGCAAGACGAGAAGGAACGGCAGGAAGCGGCGCATGGAGGCGGTCGTCAAACCCTACTCGTGCTCATTCCCATTTGTGCTGCTCTCAGCAGTGACGCTCGGAGGCTCCGCCTGATCTTCACCGATCTGCGCCTGCAGGTAAGCCTGGATAAAGCCATCGATCTCTCCATTGAGCACAGCAGTGGTATTGCCGGTCTCGTAATCGGTGCGATGATCCTTCACCATCTGGTAGGGATGCAGCACATAGGAACGGATCTGGCTGCCCCATTCTACTTTTTTGAACTCGCCGCGCAGGGCGGTGATTTGCTCTTCCTGCTGCTGCTGCTTCATTTCAAGCAGGCGGGCGCGTAAAACGCGCATGGCATTTTCGCGGTTTTGCGTTTGCGAGCGCTCATTCTGGCAGGTCACCACGAGACCGGTGGGCAGATGGGTGATGCGGATAGCGGTGGCGTTCTTCTGTACGTTCTGACCACCGGCGCTCGATGAGCGGTAGACATCGATGCGCAGGTCATCCGGACTGATCTGGATCTCGGAATCATCCTCCACCTGGGGCAGCACCTCTACAAGGGCAAAGGAGGTATGCCGCCGGTGGGCTGCGTCGAAGGGCGAAAGCCGTACCAGACGGTGAACGCCTTTCTCAGGGTGCAGGTAACCGTAGGCGTAAGGACCATCCACAGCGATGGTGACGCTCTTGATCCCGGCTTCCTCACCCTCGGAGAAGTCGAGCACTTCGGTTGTGAAGCCGTGGCTCTCCGCCCAGCGCAGGTACATGCGTTGCAACATCTCTGCCCAATCCTGCGAATCGGTGCCGCCTGCCCCAGCATGGACTGCCAGTAAAGCGTCGCCATGGTCAAAGCGCCCGGAGAACATGGCATAGAACTCGCGCCGGTCGATTTCCTTTTCCAGCGTTTCTGTCTCTACTTCGAGTTCGGAGCGCAGGCTTTCGTCTTCCAGGCTCGCCAACTCCAGAGCGTCGTGCAGGCGCTGCTGCAAGTGGCGCCAGCTCTCTACCTCGTCGCGCAGACCTGCCATGCGCTTCATCAGGCGCTGGGCGCTATCCGGGTCTTGCCAGAGGTCCGGATTTTCGGATTTCGTCTTCAGTTTTTCGTATTCAGCTTCTTGCGCGGGGAAGTCAAAGACGCACCAGTAAGTTCTGGAGTTTCTCGGTGCAAAGGGTCAGACGATCGATAAGGTCTTGCATCAGGTTCCTCTTAGCATGAAATTGAGATTATTTTACATCAGTTGGCAGGTTTGCTCAACCGAGTATGGATTGTTCGCTTTATTTCCGCCACTGGTTGGCGCGCTTGTTTTCGGCTGCCAGCCGGGCGGTTTCTTCAACGCGCTTGAGGCGAGTTTCCGGCTTTTTGGCGCTGGCGATCCACTCCAGGATGCCACGCTTGACGGAGCGCGGAAAAGACGCAAAATACTGCTGAGCAGGAGGAAATGCTGCCAGCATTTCCTCCAGGTCGGGGGGAATCTCCAGGGCTTCGACCTGGTCCAGCGCCGACCACGAGCCGTCCTTTTTAGCGGTTTCGACCTTGGCTAGCCCGGTAGAAGTCATCCGACCTTCCTGGCTTAGCTTCTCGATGCGCAGCTTGTTGGCTGCTGACCAGCCGGTCCCTGGCTTGCGCGGTGAGAACCAGAGCATGGCACGATCCGCATCAAGCTTATTGGGTTTACTATCAATCCAACCGAAGCAAAGGGCTTCTTCTACAGCTTCGTCATAATTAAAGCGCGGTTTACCCGTGGCTTTTTTATAGCTAACCAGCCAGACGCCTTCAGCCCGGGCATGATTTTCCTCCAGCCACTGGTGCCATTCTTGCAGGCTTTGAGGGTGAATGGCGTTGGAAGGCGCTTCGACCATATGATAGGATCATCTCAGATCGCCACCGGTTTGTACACAACGGCGTTTAGATCTGTTTTCCGATTTATACTCAACTGCTCCGCAAGATACCCTGTTACACTGTCGAACAGTCGACGAGTTGCCGCAGAAGACATCTTGTACGGCTTGGTCGAAGGCAGGGGAGTTCTTGCGCGAGGGCTGGCGGTAGCCGCTTACTTTGCGAACGAACTGAAGGGCAGCCAGGTGGATTTCTTCATCGGTTGGCGGGCGCTCTGGCTGGCGTAAAACCTTGATGTTGCGGCACATGCGGGACCGCCTATTCCATCCAAATAATTACAATCTCGTCATTGGCGCCTAGCGCATTGCGCAGCATCTTGATCAGCTCTGGGTCGCCGCCGATTTCCTGAAAATAGTCCAGGGTCATACTGGTGATAGCGTAGTCCTGATCTTCCATCGATTCCTCTTCCAGTTGATCGATAAGAAATTGGCGCTGGGTCTGGTTGATCGGTCCGATCGGCTCACCGCTGCGCTTGTTAAATAACTGGATCATTTCAACCTCCATAAAAGATAGATTATCACCAAGAACGCCTGGACGAGCAGCACCAGCCAGAATTTATGCTGGAAGCTGGTCTTGGATGTTTTGTGGTGGAAAAGGCGCATCCCCAGGATTGCCGCCGGTGATCCACCCGCCAGCGCCAATAAGAGCAGCACCCGCTCCGGAACGCGCGTACTGCCGGATCCGGCGATGCTTTTATCGTAACCATAGGTCAGGAAAGCCACGAGGTTAACAGCCAAAAGCCAGGAAAGCAGCGGATCAAGCTGCAACGAGAAGTAGCCGATGGCTGCCAATACCAGGGCTATCCCAAATGTGAGTGTGATAAACAGAGGTGTGGGGCGCATCAATCCTCCGGGGTCGTCCAGATATTATATCTTAGGAATAAAACCTGGAAGTTTGATAACACTGCCTGATGGATGTCACAAGATGAAGGGAGGAGCTACTGCCAGGTAATTCTCCAGGCGCCCGAGTGGTTTGTCGCAAAGGAACAGAGCAATAAAGGGGGAGAGGCGGAAGTCACGCCCAAGCAGGTAATCCACTGCTCTGCGGTTGATCATAGGCGTTTCGACGCCAAAGGTGGAATAACCAGAATGGGCTGCCTGCGACTCTGCGTGCGCCAGAACAGCCGGGAAATCGCTCGCATCTAGCAACGCGAAAGGTCCACTGCGGTAACCCACGTAGCCATAACCAACAACTTTACCAGCGCGGAAGTAGAGGTATCCTTGACGATCGCTTACGAGCCAGCGGTGATCAACCTCGCGCCGGAAGCCGAGCACAGTCTCGTCGAGCGAAGAGATGGTCGCCAGTGATCCATCATCCAAGGTCAATGGCTCGATCTCCAAGTCAGACGGGATCTCAACCACCTGAGGGGCACGCTCAAAATTGATAATCGGGAAGCGCGGGTAAACATTGCATCTCAGATACAGTGCCAGGGCGCGGCTGTCGGTTGTGGCGATGATCAGCGGTGCCGGCGCTCACTCTCAGCGGGGAAGACACGCCTTAACAGCTCACCGCCAACACCGCGAGATTGTTCGTCAGGCTGCACGAAGAACTCGGTAAGCTCCAGGTGTTGGGCGCTCTGTGATTCCTGCGCCTGGGACTGAGCGCAGGATCGAGCGAGCGTAACCGACGATTTTGCCATCATTCTCCGCCACCCAGAATTGCTCGGCATTGCGAGTGAGGTGCTCCATGAGTGAGCGACGCCGCTGCCAAAGCTCTTCCAGAACTGTTGGGTCATCTCCGCCGGTGATGGCTACCACGCCCTGCCGCTGGCTCAAGTCGAGCGCAGAATGCAGGAACACCTGGAATGTGGCATAGGTGTCCGATAGTGTGCCGGGGCGGTAAATGATGCTCAATTGATTATTTTACGAACCCACTAGTTGTCATCTCTTGCTGCATGGAGCGTGAAGCTTATCGAGGGGTGGGTGGCATGGATTACGATCGACCGGACTGCATCATCTCGCGCACGACATCAGCTAAGAGCTGACCGCTTTCAGCGCCCAGGCTGGAGCGCATACTGGTTTCGAAGCGCTCGACGCGCTCTCGCTCACGAAGGTAGTTGGTGAGCTCAGGTAGAACCGTTTTCGCTTCCAGGCAAACGCTCTGAACGCGGATCAGGGCCTCGGTTGAATCGACGCCGCTGGCTTCTAACGCTTCCAGCTCACGCGCCAGCCGGTCTACCTTGGTTTTCCAGGTGGGGAAATCGGATTCCATCTGCAAGTAAGTGCGCGCTACGCCAATGATCAGCAGCTCCAGCGTGTTCTGCTCGTCAGGGGTGAGCACACGCCCTTTTTCTAGCTTTTCGACAAGACCCTGGTAATCGCTGCGCAGCTTGTCCTGGAATACCTCGCGCGCGACTGCATCCAGGCGGCGGAAGAGCGAATCCAACGCTTCATAGCCTTCGCTATTTTCGTTGACCAGGCACTGCCGTGCTTTTGCGACGGTTTCGTTGATTGAGTTGGATACTGGGGTGAACATCCTTGCCCTCCTGATAATTGGGTCGGTGGTACGCGGTGATTATAGCGGCAATGGATGCTCTCCCACCTTAGAAATACCTTGCTTAATCAGCCTCCAAAGCATATACCGGATGAACTCTTTTCGGAATCGGGAAGGATATTCAGAGTTGCGCCAGGCATTGCTCAACCCAGGCGGCATCCATGCGTGTCAACCGGTTTTTCTTCAAATTTTCCTTCACAACCCAGCGCACATCTTTATCCTGGCTGGATAGCCAGTGGGAAAACTCACCTTTGCCAATCACGGGATATGCGGCTATGGCAACGCTCCAGCCGTATCCCAGGGCTTTGCGCAGGGCTTGAAAGCCTTCATTACGCCGGTCTCGAGCCTCTGCCAAAGAGATTGTTATCTCGTTCAATCGATTGAATACACGCCCAGCATCTTTTGGATCGGTTAACAGGCGCGGCTCACAAATTGCAGCGACTGCTGCGCGCTGCTCAAAGTTGTTACCCTTGCTCCATTGCTCGATTTCATTAAGTAACGCAGGTAGGTTCTGGTTGCGCACAACGGCAGTCGGCGGGTCAGCCCAGTTCTGCAATGCCATTGCCACGGCTTCGCGCGTGCGCCAGCGTGGGTCGCTGGCGCAACGTCGCAAGAGGGGCAGGTATTGCAGCTTTCCCTCTGAGATGAGCCTGCCTAAGCCTAACGTCCCGCAGAAAGCCAGGAACTCTTCGGGTGAGTTAACCGGCGCTACGTTTGGATTGTATTCCGAAATGGTACTTTAAGAAGAGTTCTTCGCTGCCTTTTGCAGCCGCTGCCTGGGCTAACTCCAGGTTGCCGCGCGGACCCGGTAAACCGCTATGCTCAAGCAGATACCCTCGCCAGGCCGCTTGCCCAGCATGGCTGGAGAGCGGCGGAAGAGTAAGGAGCGCTGCCTGGTAATCCCGGGAATTCATGCCAGTTCAGGTAAACCAGCCTTCTCTAGTCTGCTCCGATCAGGTTTGTCATGGATGGTCTTCACCCATGATACCGGCTACGAAGGCATCCGGATCGAAGGGCACCAGATCTTCGGGTTTCTCGCCTAAACCCGCAAATAAGATCGGCAGATCCAGGTCGCGCTGTATGGCGAACGCCATGCCGCCGCGAGCGGATGAGTCCAGCTTGGCGAGGATCACACCGTTGACGTGGACAGCATCTTTGAAAGCCCGCGCCTGCTGCAAGGCGTTTTGCCCGGTGGTAGCATCCATGACCAGCCATACAGCATGTGGGGCTCCGGGCATGGCTTTGCCCGCCACGCGGTGTACTTTTTTTAGCTCTTCCATGAGGTTGTAACGGGTATGCAGGCGTCCAGCCGTATCGATCAGGGCGATGTCAAACTTGCGGGCGCTGGCAGCCTGCACGGTATCGTAGGCGACAGCAGCGGAATTGCCGCCCGTCTGACCGGTGATGATGTCGAGTTTGAGCCGGTCTGCCCAGATCTGGAGTTGGTCGACTGCAGCGGCGCGGTAGGTGTCTGCGGCGCCAATCAATACCTGCATGCCCTGGTCGCGAAAGCGTTTCCCCAATTTGGCGATGCTGGTGGTTTTTCCGGAGCCATTGACGCCGACGATGAGGATAATCGTAGGTTTTGATGATAAATCGAGCGCTGGCGGGTCCGACAGCCGCTTGCGAAGCTCCTCACGGAAAGCCTGGCGTAACTCATGCGTCTTGGTTAGCCCCTCATTCCGCTCCCGCTCCCACAGCGCGGATAGAATAGCCTCACTGGTCTCTACGCCCAAGTCAGCCTGAATCATCAGCGCTTCAAGCTCTTCGAAGGTCTCGTCGGTAATCTCGCTGGCGCCGATCAGCGCTGCGATCTGTCCAAATTTTGCCTTGCTGGTCTTTGCCAGCCCCTCTTTCCATTTGTTAAATATATTCGCCATGGCAGAGGATTATAACATGCTGAGATATTGCAGCGCTCAAAGGGGGCTCGTAGAATACAGGAGAAGCTTGCTACCCGGTCAGTCGGGGTTTGACCCGGAAAACAAACGCGCAAAACCATCATAAGGCGCCAGTGGAATGAGCTCGAAATCGATCAAACCGGATTCGACCAGGGGAAATCGATCCAGGATTCTTCTGGCAGCCTGCAGATCTTCGCACTCCAGCACCAGGACAGCGGTATGCTCCTCAGCATTGAAGTACAGCTCGCGGATCACGCCCCGGAGATGCAACTCCCAGACTTTTGCCGCTTCGGCTTTTAACAGAGGTCGAAAAGCATCGGGTTGCGAGCCGGGTATCTCCCTTTCCAAAGCCAGGATCTTCATAGCCTGAACGGTTCCGGTTTCATCTCTTCTGCCGGCCTGAGGAGATGGTGGCGGACAACCCCACCGATATGCGAAAGGGCTGCGTGGCTTTGGGGGATGCTATCTCCATAAGCCTGGAAATCGTGGTTCATATTTTCCCATACCTCCAGGACCACGTCTGCCCCCTGTTTTTTGGCGTTATCGACAAATTGGCGGATCATGTCGAATAATATCTCCGTTTCACCTGCCTGGATGAAGATATGAGGCAGCCCGTGCAGGTCGGCATGGATGGGGGAGATCAGTGGGTTTTGAGGGTCGTTTCCATTGCACAGCCACTCAGCCCATTTTTCTGGCATGCGTTTTTGGGGCCAGTCGTAGATCTGGTTGCTTGCCATAGATTTGCCGGAGTTGCAGAGATCGGTCCAGGGGGATATGCAAATCGCAAGGGCGGGTAAGGGTGTCTGCGCCTGCCGTAAGGCGACCAGCAACGCCAACGCCAGGTTCCCGCCAGCGGAATTGCCCGCCACCACCAAGCGATCAGGCGCTACGCCGCTCTCCAGCAGCCAGCGGTAGGTCTGGATGGCGTCATCCAGCTGAGCCGGGAAAGGATGTTCAGGGGTTAAAGGGTAATCGAGGGCAAAGGTTTTGCATTCGGCAGCCAGGGTGACGAGTGCGATCAGGTTGGCGTGGAATTGTGAGTAATAGGCAAAGCCACCCCCGTGAAGGTAAAGCATTACCACCTGAGGCGAGGATTCGAGAGGTGTGAACCAATGACCCTGGATGCGCCGGATGTTTGCATTGTCGGGATTTTTTCCATTCTTCTGCGGAAAGCTGGCGGGCTCGATCGTTACCTTATTGACAGCGGAGGATGCGAATATCAAAGAGTCCTCGTAGGCGCGACTGGCTTGGATGTTCCCCATCTCAAAGGCAATTTTTGTCTGGCGGCGCAGGAAATGCGTCCCGACCTCCAGAGTCCATGTCCATCCAGGCAACAGCGGCCCATGGATTAATCTCCGAATTGATACGGAGACAGATGATCCCAGAAGGGTAATAAAGCTGCGTAAGCGGTAAGATAGGCGCCCGCTGGTTTTGAAGGGAGCGCCAGGTTTTGCTACTGCCATCGAAAGCCACCCCGCTCTCGGATATTCTTCGAGATTTCCTTGATGCAACTTTATGCCATGTCAGTTGGCTATCCAATAATTCTATCAGCCCCCTCAGAGTATTGCACGCTTTAGGTTAAGCGGCTTTAAGGGAAAACAGCGGGGCTATTGTTTGCTATAATTTATCCATGTCTACTCCACTTTCTCATCTTGATGAAGCCGGTAACGCCCGTATGGTCGATGTCGGCGCTAAGCCGGATAGCGAGCGTGTGGCGATTGCCAGGGGTCAGGTCGTCATGCGACCGGAAACGCTTGCCTTGATCCAGGCAGGCGGGATAAAGAAAGGTGATGTGTTCACCGTTGCGCAACTGGCAGGGGTAATGGCAGCCAAGCGTACCGCTGAACTGATCCCTCTATGCCACCCTCTTAGTCCTTACGCATATTGCCGTCGAACTTGAAGCGGATGCATCCTTACCCGGCGTGTGTATCACCGCCAGCGTGCGGACAGTTGGGAAAACCGGCGTGGAAATGGAGGCGCTCACGGCTGTATCTGTGGCTGCTCTGACGATCTATGATATGGCTAAGGCGGCTGAGAAGACCATGCGCATCGAGAATATCCGCCTGGTAGAGAAGCACGGGGGGCGTTCCGGAGATGTTATGAATGAATAAGGTAAAAGTATTGTTCTTTGCTTCGTTGCAGGCGCGCACCGGCACACCGGCTATCGATCTGGAGCTTCCAGTCGATGCCAGCGTGGGGATCTTAAAGCAACAAATCGTCCAGCTTTTCCCACAGATGGAGAGCATGCTGGGATCAACACTGGTTTCGGTCAACCGAGAGTTTGCCTTCGACAATGATGTAATTCCCCCGGGCGCTGAAGTGGCTCTATTTCCGCCGGTGAGCGGAGGCCGCGCTGATTTTCCTACGGTTTTTTGCTATAACGGACGATGTGCTTGACCTTGACGACCTGCTGGGGCGGATCACGCTGCCAAGTACGGGCGCTGCCTGCATGTTCACCGGGATGGTACGGGGCGTTACCCGCCGCGGGGAAGCGCACGACACGCTCTATCTGGAATACCAGGCTTACCAGGCGATGGCGGAAGCCAAGATGAGCCAGGTGGCAGACGAGATCCGGGCGCGTTGGCCCAGTGTCGAAGGTATTGCCATCGTCCAGCGCATAGGGCGCCTGTTCCCCGGCACGCCCACTGTTCTGATTGCGTGTACCGCCCCTCACCGCGACACGGGCGTCTTCGAAGCCGCTCGCTATGGGATCGACCGTTTGAAAGAGATCGTGCCCGTCTGGAAGAAAGAAATCGGTCCCCAGGGGCAAGAATGGGTAGAAGGCGATTACATTCCAAAGCCAGAAGATTAGCAGTTTCAAGTAAGCAGGCGGCAGAGAAGCCAAATCTTGGTTGAATGTAGACCATGCATATTGCGTGTACAAATTGTAGGCAACCTTATCCGCTGCGGGGAGCACCTTACCGCTGCGTAAACTGCGGCGGTATCTTCGACTATTCCTCTCCGTTCTCTTACGATCCAACCGCTATAGAGCCAAATCTGCCTGGCATCTGGCGCTACCGTCATGCCTTCGGATTCCCGCCGGAGGTAGAACCGCTCTCGCTGAATGAAGGCAATACGCCCATCGTCTGGGCGCCAGCATTTGGACGACAGGTAGCCTTCAAATGCGAGTTTCTCAATCCGAGCGGATCCTTCAAAGACAGAGGCAGCGCCACGCTGGCGAGTTTCTTGCGCTCGCGAGGTGTGACTGAGGCGTTGGAGGATTCATCAGGCAATGCCGGGGCTTCGTTTGCCGCCTACAGCGCTCGCGCCGGCATAAAGACCCAGGTGTTCGTGCCGGAATCGGCATCTGGTCCAAAGCGGGAGCAGATAGAAATGTACGGGGCTAAGGTGATCGAAGTGCCAGGACAACGCTCCAATGCTGCGGAAGCCTTGAAGGAAGTCTTGGCTGATAGGGGTGATCTAGCTATTTACGCCAGCCACGCATACCTGCCTTTCAACCTGCCCGGTTATGCCACTTTGGCTTATGAGCTGAGGATGGATCTCGGCAGCGCTCCGGGGAGCGTCGTTTTGCCGGTTGGGCAAGGGGGCTTGCTGCTCGGTGTATGGCGGGGCTTCAGGGCGATGAAAGAGGCAGGCTTGATCGCTCACCTGCCGCGCATGATCGGCGTACAGGCAAGAGCTTGTGCGCCATTATGGGCGTTGGCGCATTACGGACCTTCAGGACTTGCCTGGGTTGCGGAGGCGCCTACCCTGGCGGAGGGCATACGGGTGCGCCTGCCAGTGCGCGGCGATGCTGTGCTGCAGGCGGTTGCCGAATCTGGTGGAAGCTTCCTGGCTGTCGACGAGGAAGAGATTATGCCCGCTCGGGACGCCTTAGCCCGTCTTGGAATGTACGTCGAGCCAACTTCAGCGGTGGTATGGGGCGCCCTGGCGCAGGTGAGCCAGGAACTGCCTGATCCAATCGTTGCCGTGCTTACCGGCTCCGGCTTCAAGACTTCGGATCGCGTTTAGTTCATCCAGATCAAATGCGAGGGTGGTTTCCATTTGTCTCACTTCTTGTAACATTCTGGAAAAGCGTATAAAATAATGGCGTCGTTCCTCATCTGTTTATGGGGGGTCTGGTAATGGTTCCCCTCGGACTTCTGGTGAAAATTTATAGAGGCGGTTTGTAATGGAAGAACGGGTCGTCATCACAGGTACTGGAGCGGTCAGCCCTCTCGGTCTATCAGTCGAGGAGACCTGGAAGAATATCCTCAATGGCGTAAGCGGGATCGGTCCGATCACATTATTTGACGCTTCTACGTTGCCTGTACGCGTTGCCTGTGAAGTGAAGGGCTTTGCTCCCGAAAATTATATGGATCCAAAGGAAGCCCGCCGGCGTGATCGCTTTGAGCAATTTGCAACCGCGGCTGCTAAAGAAGCTATCCAACAATCCGGGTTGGAAGTTACACAGGGTAAGGCTGACCGGATCGGTGTTATGGTTTCATCTGCCATTGGCGGACTGGGCAGTCTGGAATCAGCGGTATACACATTTCAAAGGGAGGGCGCCCGGCGTGTTACGCCGTTCATCATCCCGATGCTGATGGGAAACGGCGCGGCAGGCTTGATTAGCATCGATCATGGATACATGGGACCCGCCTTCTCGGTGACGTCTGCTTGCGCGGCTGGAGCGGATGGCATTGGCACAGCCTGGGGCTTGATCCGGACGGGCATCATCGACGCGGCGATTGCTGGGGCTTCCGAAGCCACGATCACAGGCATTGGGATCGCTGCATTTGATCGAGCTGGCGCCATCTCTCGCCGGAACGAGGATTATTCTCATTCTCCACAACCATTCGACCTGAACCGAGACGGGTTGGTGATGGGGGAGGGCGCCGCGGTACTGGTGATCGAGCGGGAAAGCCATGCTCGTTCTCGAGGCGCTACAATCCTGGGTGAGATCGCGGGATATGCTGCCAGCGCGGATGGCTATCACATCACCGCTCCGCTGGAAGATGGCAGCGGCGGCGCTTTGGCTATCCGCCGGGCGTTGGAAAACGCCCGCGTCGATCCCGGCTGACGTGGGTTATGTCAGCGCGCATGGGACGGGAACCGTGCTAAACGACAGGGCTGAGACGCGGGCGATCAAAGCTACTTTAGGCGAACGTGCCTATAAAATCCCGGTGTCATCCACCAAATCCATGACCGGGCATATGATGGGAGCCACAGGGGCTCTAGAAGCCATCTTTTGCGCCCTGGCGATCCGTGACGGCGTCGTTCCGCCTACTATCCATTACGAGACCCCCGATCCGGAATGTGATCTGGATTACGTGCCAAACCAGGCGCGCCAAGCTCAGGTGCAGGTGGCGATTAGCAATGCCTTTGGCTTTGGAGGGCACAACGCCGTACTGGTGATCCGGCGCTATCAGTAGTGCAGGAACTGATGGAACGCCAGAAACCCGGTCTGCTGTTAAGAGGTGGGGAGTTTGCCGTTCCCTGAGTTCCAGGAGGAAATATGGAATACACTCAGGGAAGTTCTGAGGAAGCCGCCTCGGGGCAGGAATCTCCGCAGGAATTTGCCCGGCGTTTAGATCTGCCATTCACTGATAATCTGCTGCTTTCCCGGGCGCTGACACACCGGTCATTCATCAATGAGCATCCTGACGCGCTCGAAGACAATGAGCGACTTGGAGTTTCTCGGCGACGCCGTTTTGGATTTCCTGGTGG
Organism: uncultured Chloroflexia bacterium; assembly: GCA_963702535.1. Lineage (GTDB taxonomy): Bacteria > Chloroflexota > Anaerolineae > Anaerolineales > UBA4823 > CAVPDG01. The sequence goes on from CAVPDG010000005.1 coordinate 32,942, forward strand.
GAGCCTGGCTGTACAACCGCTTCCCCGAGATGGCGGAGGGCGAGCTAACCCGGATGCGCTCAGCTTCGTGCGCACAGACCAGTTGGCTGATTTCGCCCGGAGCATCGATCTGGGGCTGGCTTTGCGGCTCGGACGAGGCGAGCTGGGTGGAGGAGGGCGCGACCGCCAGGCGGTGCTTTGCGCCGGATTCGAGGCTCTCGTTGGGGCGCTCTACCTGAATTCTGGCATCGCTACCGGTGCAGGCGTTTATAGAGCCTTTCTTGCGCCAGGCTGTGGACGAAATACTGTCATCCAATAAGGATCTCGACTCCAAAAGCCTGCTCCAGGAATTGCTCCAATCCCAGGGTCACGGTCCACCGGAATACCGGACGGTGGCAGCAAGCGGACCCGACCATGCCAGGATTTTTGAAGTGGAAGTGCTTGTCAACGGTGAAATCTATGGGCGCGGCTCTGGACACAGCAAGCAGGCGGCTGCCAAACAAGCTGCCAGCGCGGCATTGGAAAAAGCCAGGCTGATTCCCTAATCCTCTGCACTTGGCCAGGATTCATGTCATCTCGTCTCAAATCACTGGAATTGCTGGGTTATAAAACGTTCGCCAGCCGGACGCTTTTTGAATTTGCAGGGGCAGTGACCTGTATTGTTGGTCCAAACGGCTCGGGAAAGTCTAATATCGCCGACAGCCTACGTTGGGTGCTCGGGGAGCAATCCTACACTCTGCTGCGAGGGAAGCGCACGGAGGATATGATCTTCTCTGGCTCGGAGCAGCGCCCGCGGGCGGGAATGGCTTCTGCTACGGTTGTATTCGATAACAGTGACGGCTGGCTGCCCATCGACTTCTCTGAGGTGGCAATCACCCGCCGGGCGTACCGGGACGGCGAGAATGAATACCTGGTAAACGGACAGCGGGTGCGGCTCAAAGATGTCAGCGAGATGTTGGCGCAATCTGGTCTTGCCGAGCGTACGTATACCATCATCGGGCAGGGAGTGGTGGACGCAGCCTTGGCGCTCAAGCCCGAAGAGCGCCGCCGCCTTTTCGAAGAAGCTGCTGGCATAGGCTTACACCGCACCCGTCGAGAAGAAGCCCTGCGCAGGCTGGATACAACCCGCCGCAACCTGGATAAAGTCAAGGACATTCTGGCTGAGCTACAACCTCGCCTGCGCAGCCTCGAGCGGCAAGCTCGTCGCTCACTGGAGTACGATACAGGTTAAGGAAGATCTGCGCGTACTACTACGACAGTGGTATGGCTATCACTGGCATACTTCGCAAAAAGAACTGGCTTCAGCCAGAGCCCTGGCGCGTACCAAGGAGCGCGAGCTGCAAACCGCGCGCCAGGAGCAAGCGGTCCTGGCGCAACAGCTCGATGTCCTGCGTGAGAAGATCCTGGGTTTGCGCACGACGCTGAATGAGCTGCACCGGCAGCAAGCCGGGCTGCATTCCCGGCGAGAAGAATTAAGCCGCCAGCTGGCCGTGGCGGAGGAGCGTATACGCTCGTCGCAAGAACAGGCGCAGGCTTTGGAAGGAGAGTTCTCGCGTTTAGAAGGAGACCTGGCGCTGCAGAAAGAGCGGTTGGAGTTTGCTCGCCTGGCTGTCGATCAACAGGAAGGTGAAATTGCCGAAGCCATCTCGCAAGCGGAGACCGCTGCACGGGGACTCGATGCGCGCCAGGCAGAACGCCGGGTAAAAGAAGCGAGCTTAAAGGCTTTGCGCCAGGCGTTGGCAACTTTACAGGCGCGCCGTGACACGATGCTCACCCGGCAGGAGGAAACAGCCTCCCAGTTGGAAGGTCAGCGCAGAGCGCTGGAATTGAGCCAGCAGGCGCTATCGACCCTCGAAGCAAATCGAGTGCAAGCGCAGGAGCGCTACCAACGCGCCCGGCAGGCGTTCTCCGATGCCGAGACAGCCTTCCGCGATGCAGAAGCAGATCTCACCCGACTGCGAAAGCAGATCGCGGATGTGGATACTTCACGCAAGTCAGTCCTCGATGAGCATACTGCTCTCCAGGCAACGATCGCCCGCCTGCAAACCCAAATCGAGGTGCTCGAACAGGCAGAAGCGTCTTTGAGTGGTTACGCCGGCGGCGCGCAAGTTTTGCTGAGCGCTGCTCGTCAAAAACGCCTGCCTGGCGCGCGTGGCGCACTCAGCGCTTATCTAGAGGTCCCTCCTGAGCTGGAGATTGCAGTAGCTGCCGCGCTGGGTGAGTACCTGGATGCACTCGTGCTCGATAAAGGCGCGAGCGATGAAACCGCGCTCGATCTGCTTGCCAGCCAGTCGGCGCGTGGGGTTCTCTTACCGCTTGATCGCGCCGCGCCTGGGAAGCGCCTTCACGCTCCGGTTGAAGGGGTTGTAGGCGTGGCGGCAGACCTGGTAAAGTGCGCATCCGATCTGACGGACGTCGTAGATGTGTTGTTGGGGAGTACCCTGATCGTCAATGACCGCGCCGCAGCCCGGCGTGTGTTAATCGGACAGCAGCCGGGTGTCCGGGCTGTTACTTTGCGCGGCGAGGTATTTTATGCCAGCGGACCTGTGGTGGGGGGCATGGATAACCGACCGGCTTCCTTGAGTCGCCCTCGCCAGAAGAAGGAGCTGGCAGCTTCCCTGGCTCAAGCTGAAGCGCAGGCAGGATCTGTTCAAGCCAGGCTGGCTGAATTAGACGAGCGCTTGTCCACAACGCGGAAAGATGATGTGCGCCTGGATGCCGCGTTGCGCCTCTCTCGCCAACAAGAAGACCAGGCGCGGAAAAGCTTCAACCGCGAGACAGTTGATCTGGAGCAGATCTCTCAGCGCGTTACCTGGCAAATGGAGCAGGAGAGAAATATCCAGGCGGGGATCGGGCGCATGGAAAATACCCTGGCGAGCCTCGCTGCCGACCTGGGCAATTTGGGAGACGAGATCCTGGTCGCAGAAGATGCTGTGCGCGCTGGCAGCAGCCGCAATGGAAGATGTGGACCTGGATGAGTATCAATCCCGCCAGACCTACTGGAATGCCCTGGTCGAAGCAAACCGGCGCTCACTTACAGACGCCAAGAGGCGCTTGAAGGAGCAACAGGAACTATTTGACCGCGCCGCTTCAGCGCTGACTTCTGCTCGGTTACGCCAACAGGTCTTGCAGGATAGCCTGGCAAAGGTGGATGCCGACCGGACTGCCTGGCGACAAGCGGAGGGGGTAGTGAGTGCGCAGATTGCAGCCTTGCGCCAGCAGATCGAGCCTGCGGAAGAGGAGCTTGAAGGCGCAGAGAGCCGGCAGACCGAACAGCAGGCGGTCGAGGCGGCAGCACGTCAGGCGCTTACCCTGGCGGAGCATACGCATGCCCAGGCGCACCTGGGGCAATCGCGCGCCCAGGAAGCTCTGGATAACCTCAGGCAGCGGATACAGGATGATTTTGGGCTGGTGGCGTTTGATTATGTGGAGGATATCTCTGGACCCACCCCGTTACCTTTAGATGGAATGGTAGAGCAACTGCCTCGCATCACCCAGCTTGCACCTGAGATTGAAGAGAATCTGAAACAACAACGCGCCTTACTGCGGCGCATTGGTCCCATCAACCCTGAGGCGCAGGCTGAATACCGAGAAGTAAAAGAGCGCTTCGAATTCATGACTGCACAAGTCGCAGACCTGGAACAGGCTGAGACGGATGTCCGCCGTGTTATCAGCGAATTGGATGAATTGATGGAGCGTGAGTTGTTGCGCACCTTCGAAGCTGTGTCCGAGGAGTTTAGCTTACTATTTACACGCCTGTTTGGGGGTGGATCAGCGCACCTGAAGCTTACCAATGCTGATGACGTGACCAATACAGGCGTTGATATTGAGGCGCGCCTGCCAGGGCGGCGCGTTCAGGGGCTTTCCCTGCTTTCTGGAGGCGAGCGCAGCCTGACCGCAGCGGCGCTGATCTTCGCGCTGATCAAGATCTCACCCACGCCGTTCTGCGTGCTGGATGAGGTTGACGCTATGCTGGATGAGGCGAATGTCGGGCGTTTCAGGGACCTGCTGCGCGAGCTAAGCCAAACAACCCAGTTCATCGTTGTCACCCATAATCGCAACACTGTCCAGGTTGCCGACGTTATCTACGGTATTACGATGGGTCGTGATTTCGAGCAGCCAGGTGATCAGCCTGAAAATGGATGAGGTCAGCAAGGTGGTTTAGGCTGCCGGGCTGGCTGTGATTTTCTTGGATGGGGGCGAGTAGCTAAGCCGGGTTTATCCGGAGTGCAAGGTGAGCACATCTATTACCGCATCCAGGTTGAGAGGACCGTACAAATGCGGGAAGAGCTCGTCTCCGCCCAGCAAGTTTTCGTAACGCAGCGGAGCGCGTAAGGATTCGACTGCAACACAGAGCGCGACCAGCCCGTCCTGACCCGAAAAATAGCGGCGGAGTACGCCTTCTATTTGTTCCGCCTCACACAGGTGGATAAAGCCATCCCGGGTAAATGTCTCCGGTGTATAGGATTCCTGCTCTCGGACTCGCTCCCATTCGCCGGATTTTAAGATATGGTAGATCATGCCTGCGCCCCCCTTATCTCAGCGCTGGATCACTGACCGGCGTGCGCCGGAAGGATTGGCGCTAACAACTTGAGCGCCTTTGACCAGGTCGCCCTGGTAGTTGCGCGGACCGACCACTACTTGCCAGCCGCTCAGGATAAAAGGCAAAGGGCTACCGGCGGATAGCCACTCGCCGTTATGCTTGCGAGCCAGATGCACATGCTTGCCCGTAGATTTGCCGCGTTCGCAGGAGGGGTGCCCCAGTGGATCATCGAGGCCAACAACCGAGCCTTCTTCAATCAGTCCGCTGGTTGCCAGATGTACATAAACCAACACCCAACCCGTCTGTTCATTCCCGTCGCCATCCAGGTCCAATGCGACGACATTGTGCGCTGCTCTTACGATCACTCCTGGGGCTGATGCCCGCGCCCAGGCTTTAGATACGGCGCACACTGCCTCACCTGTAACAGGTGAGAAATCCAGCGCACCGCGTGGGCTGCCCGTGTTCCAGGAAGGGTGCGGACCGCCGCTAAAACTCCAGCTTTCGCCAGGTGCAAAGGGCAGCTCCAATACCGGTTGGGCAAGATCCGCCGGGAGGAGCGGACCGATTTCAACTGCACGCTGCCAGGGATCGCCAAACATCTGTTGGTAGCGCGCCATGAAGTTCTCTTGACCGTACAAAGCCTCCTGCCAGGGACCAGGTTCAAATAATTTGGCAAACAGGTTCTGAAGACCGGCGCTTCCCGGATTCAACAGCGGGTGGAGGCGCGCGGTCTTGCCATTGGAGTAGCGTATTGTGAGGTTGGCGCCATCCCGCCAGCCGTAATAGCCGATATTCAGGTGCGTGGCAGCCATCACCAGCTCCTGGTAGAGACCCTTGCGATCGGGGACGGCAAAGCCCAAAGGGTAATCAAGATTTGTACTTGGATGGGGCTGCCCGTAAACCCAACCCGTTCCTTGCCCAGAAGGCTCGGTGCGGTATTCGAGGAATGCTAATAGCAATCGTGGGCTGACCGAGGATTCGCTGGCAACACGTTGAACGATCTCGGCACCGCTCGCTGGAACGCCATCAACGATTTCCTGGTATCGGCTGAGAAAGCCGCCCGCATCATTCACGAACCGGTTTATATCGAAGCCTACCGACGTGGGCGAGTTGAGCGCTTCGCTGTCTGGAAGGAGAAGGTTGGCTGGCGTCAGGTTGCTGTTGCCGCTCAGAATGTCTGGGATGGTTAGCGCCGCACCGCTGGGTAAATAGCCGGTTACCGGCAATCCCTGCATAATCAGGATTTGTTCTATTGGCGTGCCGAAATGTTCCTGGAGAGCTGCGAGTGTGTCGCCAGGCCGGGTGATGTATTCAAAAAATCCTGGCGAGGGGGCTGGAGTAGCTATTCCGGTGGTTACCGGGCGGCTGCTTTCTGGGGAGGAGGTGATCTCAGCAGCCGGATTACTGGGAGCAGCCTCAACCACGGACAGAGTTCTGGCGGAGAGCATCCCCTGGCAGGCTGCTGGGCAGGCTCGTTCTCTGGGGGTAATTACAGGCTAATCCCACCAGGATCGGTAGAAGAAAAACAAGTCCCGATAAAATATAACGTAAAGGCGCTGGTTTCTCGGGGCGCGACATCCCTCTCAATATACATCCGGTAGGAAGGTCTGGTCGGTAATGGGCGGACGAACGTATCCGGTCTTATCCGGCTGGCGGGGAGGCAGCTCCATTGCCGGGGGGGTAAGGTCTTCGTAGGGGATCATGCTGAGCAGATGGTGTATGGTATTAAGCCTGGAGCGTTTCTTGTCATCCGAATTGACAACCCACCATGGGGATTGCTTGGTGTCTGTGTACTTGAACATCTCATCCTTGGCGCGCGAGTATTCGACCCACTTGGCGCGCGATTCCATGTCCATAGGACTAAGCTTCCAGCGCTTGGTGGGATCTTCCAACCGGGATTTAAAGCGCTTCTCCTGCTCCTCGTCGCTCACTGAGAACCAGTATTTAATCAGGATGATGCCGGAACGGATCAACATGCGCTCAAATTCCGGGCAAGAGCGCAAGAATTCCTGGTATTCTTCTTCAGTGCAAAAGCCCATCACGCGCTCCACACCGGCGCGGTTGTACCAGCTACGATCGAAGAGCGCCATCTCGCCTGCCGCGGGCAGGTGCTGCACGTAGCGTTGGAAATACCATTGTGTCTTTTCGCGCTCGGTAGGCACTGGCAAAGCGACCACGCGGGCATAGCGGGGATTCAAACATTCTGTGATGCGCTTGATGACGCCGCCTTTCCCTGCCGCATCACGTCCCTCGAAAATGACAACCACCTTCATGCCTTTAAGCTTGATCCATTCTTGCATCTTGACCAGCTCAACCTGCAACGCCGCCAGCTCTTTAAGATAAACGCTGTCACTCAGCTCTTTCTGTGGATGGGCAGAAGAAGGTTCTTGAACTTCCGGAGGCTTTTCATTTTTCTTGGGAGGTTGTTCAGGGGTTTGGGGTTGTGCAACAGTCTGCGGAGAGGGAAGTTCAACTCCCGCCTTGACCTTCTCTTTTTCATCCTTCTTCTTCGACATGCCAGCCTCCTATGTAGAGTAACATGGCTATTCTTCGGTGATGATTAAACAGCATGTGTACGGGACTACGGGAAATGAGGTCAATAGTCATGCTTTAGCCACGACGAAAACACCTATCCCGTGCTCCCATTAATTATTATATCTTGATTTGATGGGTTCGGAGAGCGAGGGCGGTGACGACCTCTTGTACGGAGATGAGTTGACGAGTTTGGAAAAGGCTGCTATCATCTCCAATTGCATGGCTGATAAACGGTCTTCATGGAATGACGGCTTCTGGGGACAGGTTAGAAAATCATTACGCTGGCTGGTGCCCGGTCTAGGCGTTAAGCGCTGGATGATACCGGTCATCATCGGTACGACGCTATTAAGCGTTGGCTTTGCATTTTTCTTATTGGATCTTTATCGTAATGCGCCAGAAGCCCAATGGTATCTTGACCTGCTATCTACAGCCGCCCTGCGTTTCCTGCCTCGTCCTTTACAAATCGCTATCTTTGGCAGCCTGGGTGTATCGTTAATCATCATTGGGATTTGGGGAATTAACCGGGCATTGATGGCGCCATTCCTCAGACCGGGACGGACGGTGGTGGACGCGTTGGCGCACCACCGGAAGCGAGAGCGGGGACCGCGGGTGGTTGTTATTGGCGGCGGGAATGGGCTGGCGACACTGCTGAGAGGTTTGAAGGAATACACAAGCAACCTGACTGCGATCGTTACCGTGGCAGATGATGGCGGTTCATCGGGCCGCTTGCGCCGCGAAGCCGGTATCCTTCCGCCAGGAGATATTCGAAACTGCCTGGCCGCGCTGTCGAGTAACGAGGCCCTGCTATCCCAACTCTTCCAATATCGTTTTGCGAATGGGTATACCGGCTTGGAAGGTCATTCCTTTGGCAACCTGTTTATCACCGCGCTGGCGGAGATTACCGGCAGCTTTGAGGAGGCTGTGGCAAAATCTGGGCGGGTGCTGGCAGTGGATGGACGTGTTTTGCCCTCCACTTTACACGATGTCCGCCTGGTAGCGGATATCGTCTTACCCCACTTGGTCAATGAGATCAGAATTGAGGGGGAGAGCCAGATCCCGGAGGTCGCTGGTCATGTGCGCCATGTCTGGCTGGAGCCCAATAATCCCCCGGCTTTTCCTCAGGCGTTGCGGGCTTTGTTGACAGCCGATCTCATTGTTGTGGGTCCAGGAAGCCTCTACACCAGTATTCTCCCCAACCTGCTTGTCCCAGATATTGCAGAAGCAATCCGGTCCAGCCGAGCGCTCAAGATCTATGTGTGCAATGTCGCCACCCAGCCCGGTGAAACCGACGGTTACACTTGCGGGGATCACATCCGTGCAATTGAAGAACATATCGGTGGCGGCGTATTCGATCTGATCCTCGCCAACCGGGGATGCCAGGGTAATCTGCAAACCGGCATCCAATGGGTGCTGGCAGAGGTG
>CAVPDG010000006.1:0-21877 GCA_963702535.1 uncultured Chloroflexia bacterium
AGTTCGATTGTTTTTGATTTTTTCCTGCCCTCAATCCACGATCGAGAAAGTTGTCGCTTCTTCCTGCACCTCTTCCGGCTGGGACTGGTAATCCTTGGGCACCACTCGAGAGAAGTAGATCCACTCCAACATCGGGGAGGTCATAAAAGTGGTCACCAGAGCCATCAGCACCATCATGGTAAACAGGGCTGGAGAGATCACGCCGATATCTAAGCCGATGTTGAGCAGCACCAGCTCCATCAAGCCACGCGTGTTCATCAGGATGCCCAGCGAGCTGGCTTCACGCCAGCCCATCCCCGAAATGCGCGCCGCCAGCGTCGATCCGCCGAATTTACCGGCAATCGCTACAACGATAATCAGGAAGGTGAACAACCAGTTCGCTGCACCGCTCACCAGCCCAATGCTGGTGCGCAGCCCGTTGAAAGCGAAGAACAGCGGCAGAAGCAGCACGACCGCCACGTCGTTCAGCTTTTCGGTAAGGGCATGCACGAATCCCGGGTGCTTGGGCATGATGGCGCCCATCAGGAAGGCGCCAAAAAGGGCGTGGATGCCCAGACGCTCGGTGACGATGCTGGATGCCAGCACCAATAGCAGGACGATCGCCAGGCTGTCCTGCGTCAGCCCGCCCTTTTTCTCGAAATTCGCCTCTAGCCTGCGCAGCAGGCGGCGCACGCCGGTGAACATCGCCAGTACATAAATGACAACCCCGCCAATGGTCAACCAGGCAGGCGTGGCGCCTGCCCCACTACGGATCAGCAGCACGATACCTGCCAGGATGATCCATCCCGTAACGTCGTCCACCGCCGCGCAGGCGATGGCCACCGCTCCTAACCGGGTGCGCAGCATTTTGCGCTCGGTGAGGATGCGCGCCAGCACCGGAAAGGCGGTGATACTCATCGCCGTACCCAGGAACAGGGCGAACTGTGCAAAGCTCACGCTGTCATTGGAGAAGCGCGGGTAAAGCAGCAGCGCCAACACGGTCCCCAGGAAGAAGGGCACGGCAATGCTGGCGTGGCTGGTGAAGAGGGCAATCTCCCCTGGTTCCTCAGCAGCTTGCCTTCCAGCTCCAAACCAACCAGGAACATAAACAACACCAGACCGATCTGGCTCAGGGCGCTCAGGTATCCCAGGCTTTCAGGTGGGAACAGCGCCGCCGAGATGCGCGGCGCCGCCAGTCCGAGCAGCGATGGGCCAAGCAAGATGCCCGCTACCATCTCGCCCACCACCTGGGGTTGGTGCATCTTCTTGAACAACCAGCCCATCAGGCGGGCCACGCCCAGGATGACGCAGATTTGCAGCAGGAGCAGCAGGATATCGGGCATCAGTGCTCCTGGCTTGTTGCGCCGAGGGGCAGTAACTCAGCGCGGAAATCCAGCGGCTGGTCGCATCCGCTTGCCTGCAGGCTTCCCAACAAGCGGTCAGGGTCGCCCTGCCGCTCGACCTCCGCTGTGAGCTGGAGCTGTGGGGCAGCGCCGCTGCCTGTCGCGGCTGAGATGCTCAGTCCAGTCAGGCTGCCGGTCAGCCCTGGAAGTGGTTTGTCGCTGAAGACGATGATCAGATTTGGACCGGATTGCGAGATCGCCATTTGCGTTTCGCCGTTCCAGCCGGCGAACACCTGGCATTCCAGGGCGGGTTGCAGGGGGATAGCGAGCGCCCAGGTGCCATGCACAGCCGCTGGCGCGCCGAGATTTCTGCCGATCCCCAGGGCGCCCAGTACGCCAAGCAGAGGCAATCCGACAAACAGCAGGTATTGGAATATGGTCTTGAGGCCGATTTTCATAGCTCGCCCGAGCAGTAAGATACCCCTTGTCTGGTGGCAGTCGGGCTTGAACCTGCCTGGCAGGGTGACGGGATTATAACATTGTAAGGTAAATGGAACCCAGAGCTGACCAATCCATTTATTAACTTACTCCGGATCACTTTTCGATCAATGGAAGGTAAGCCTTATCCTGCACCTGGTAAGCAATCTTCAGGTTGGGGTCGTTATCTTCCCGTTCTACATATCCGATCAAGCCCAAATCATCCTTGCTAAGAGCAAGGTCAACCGCATACCCGGTGTCGATATCTCTCCTATTCGCCTTGTCAAATTCCCATACACCGGGGGTACCGCCGGTGCGCTCCGCAGGATAGAGTACGCCGACCTGATAATTCGCCGAAGTCGGCCAATTTAATGCGATCACCGGGTAGTCGAGTGAAATCGACTTTCAGAGAGAAATTTCCATAGGGAGGGGTTGTTTGACTGTCCCAGGCAAGTGTGGAACACTGCCAGCGATTTACTAGAACCGTGCCTCGTACTCCTTCACCATGACCCACGCGGAAATGTTAGCCGAAACCGAGAATCTCAATTACAATGCCAGAAAGCGCATTGCGCTGGATGCTTGCTCCTCGAAGGAAGAGGTGTGCTCCTATGAACGATCCTGCTGAACATTGTTTTGATCCTGACCCAGCCCAGCGCCGTCTGGCGCGCGATTTATATACCCGGGTGGCTGACCTGCCCCTGGTCTGCCCGCACGGGCACGTCGACCCGCGCCTGTTTGCCGAAGACGCCCCGTTGGGGACTCCCACCGAGCTGTTCATCATCCCCGACCACTATGTCTTCCGCATGCTCTATTCTCAGGGCGTCCCGCTGGAGGCGCTCGGTGTGCCGGCGCGGGATGGCGCCGCAGTGGAGACCGACCACCGCAAGGTCTGGCAGGTCTTCGCAGATCATTTTTATTTGTACCGTGGCACGCCCACCGGCTACTGGCTTACCCAGGAGCTGCGCCAGGTATTCGGCGTGGAACAGCGGCTGTGCAGCCAGAACGCCCAGCAGGTCTACGATCAGGTGGCTGAACGGCTTGCCTCAGCGGAGTTCAAGCCGCGGGCGCTCTATAAGCGTTTCAATATCGAGGTGCTCTGCACCACGGATGCCGCTACTGATGATCTCAGCGCCCACCGCGCCATCCGCAGCTCGGGATGGGGAGGCGATATCCGCCCCACCTTCCGCCCAGACAAGGTGGTCCAGATCGATTCTCCCGGCTGGCTGGAGAACATCGCCGCTCTCAGCCAGGCATCCGGCATGGATGTGTCATCCTATGAAAGCTACATCCAGGCGCTCGAGCAGAGACGTGGTTTTTTCAAGGAGATGGGCGCCACAGCCACAGACCACGCCGCTTTGGAACCCTTTACCCTGGTGCTGGATCAGGACGAGGCTCGGCGCATCTTCCAGCGCGCCCTGCACCGGCGGGCTACATCTGAGGATGCCCGGCGCTTCACCGGGCACATGTTGGTCGAGATGGCGCGCATGAGCATTGAGGACGGGCTGGTGATGCAGATCCACCCTGGCTCCTGGCGCGATCACAACCTGCCATTATTTGAGCGTTTTGGAGCAGACAAAGGCGCTGATATCCCCATCCAGACCGAGTACACCCGCAACCTTCAGCCCTTGCTGCACCGCTATGGCAATGATCCGCGCCTGGGACTGATCCTCTTCACCCTGGATGAAAGCGCCTATAGTCGCGAGCTGGCTCCCCTGGCGGGTCACTACCCGGCGGTCCGGCTGGGTCCGCCCTGGTGGTTCCATGACAGCCTGAACGGCATGCGCCGCTATTTTGACGGCGTGATGGAGACGGCAGGCATCTATAACACCGCCGGCTTCAACGATGACACGCGCGCTTTTCCCTCCATACCGGCGCGGCATGACCTGTGGCGGCGGATGAGCGCCAATTGGCTGGCTGGGCTGGTGGTGCGCCACCTCCTGGGAGCGGACGAGGCGGCTGAGATGGCACAGGAGCTGGCGGTGGGGCTGGCGCGGCGCGCCTACCGGCTTCCGGACGCCTGACCCGTATCGCTCTACAGCCGGAAGCGTCTCCCCAGATGCTATTTCACAGATTGCTGGTATGATTAGTGTGGCTCGTTGGGATTTACCGTGGCGACCATCTAGTCATCGTCGTTTTGGCGCGTTGGAGACTGAATATGAAAGAAACCGCATCCCTGTGTGATATCGGCTTGATCGGGTTGGCTGTCATGGGTCAGAACCTGGTCCTGAATATGAATGATCACGGCTTTAAAGTGGCGGTGTATAACCGCACCATTGCCAGGGTAGACGAATTCCTGGATAACGAGGCAAAAGGCACGCAAGTGATGGGGGCGCATTCGCTGGAGGAGCTCGTCCGTTCCCTAAAGCGCCCGCGGCGGGTGATGCTCATGGTCAAAGCCGGGCAGCCGGTAGATGATTTCATCGAGCTGTTGCTGCCTCACCTGGAGCAGGGCGATATTATCATCGATGGCGGGAACTCCAACTATCTGGATACCGCCCGCCGCACCGCTTATCTGGAGTCCAAGGGGCTGCTCTTCATCGGCACCGGCATCTCCGGCGGCGAGGAAGGGGCGCGTCACGGACCTTCCATCATGCCCGGCGGGTCGCCAGCCGCCTGGACCCATGTCAAGGACATCTTCCAGTCGATTGCCGCCAAGGTGGAGGATGGCACTCCCTGCTGCGATTGGGTGGGCGAAGGCGGGGCGGGACATTTCGTCAAGATGGTTCATAACGGCATCGAATACGGCGATATGCAGCTGATCGCCGAGTCCTACCACCTGATGAAGTCGCTGCTTGGGCTGAGCTACCCTGAAATGCAACAGGCTTTCGCCGAATGGAACCGCGGCAAACTCAATTCTTACCTGATCGAGATCACCAGTCACATTTTGGCATATTACGAAGCCGATGGCATTCCGCTGGTCGAGCGCATCCTGGATAGCGCCGGGCAGAAGGGCACCGGTCGTTGGACAGCCATTACAGCCCTGGAGACCGGCACCCCGCTCACCCTGGTCACCGAAGCGGTGCTGGCGCGTTCGCTCTCTGCCATGAAAGAGGTGCGCGTGGAAGCCTCTTCTCTGCTACGCGGACCCAGCCGCACTTCGCAGGCGATAAAGGCGCCTTCCTGGCATGCGTCCGGGATGCGCTGTACGCATCCAAGATCATTTCCTATGCCCAGGGCTTTATGCTGATGCGGGCAGCGGCGCAGGAGTACGGCTGGAATCTTAACTACGGGGGTGTGGCGCTCATGTGGCGCGGCGGCTGCATCATCCGCTCGGTATTCCTGGGCGAGATCAAGCAGGCGTACGCCCGCAATCCCGATCTCTCCAACCTGCTCTTCGATGCCTACTTCCAGGCGGAGATCGATGCCGCGCAAGCCGGCTGGCGGCAGACGGTAGCCCGGGCTGCTGAGGCGGGCATCCCCATCCCTGCCATGTCCAGCGCCCTGGCGTTCTACGACGGTCTACGCCACGCGCGCCTGCCCGCCAACCTGACCCAGGCGCAGCGCGACTACTTTGGGGCGCACACCTATGAGCGCACCGACCGTCCGCGCGGCGAGTTCTTCCACACCAACTGGACCGGCAGCGGTGGGGATGTCACTTCAACGACTTATAGTGCATAACTGAATCCGCCTTACGGCGAGATTCCGCGAGCATACAGGAAATACAGCCCGCCGGCGTACATCAGCATTAACAGCAGGGCGTCCAGCTCGACGAAAAGCACCCGCTTTTCCAGCCGCGCCAGGTTGCCGATCAATCCCATGCCGGTCATCAACAGTCCCAGCATGCCGATCACCAGGAAGGCAGGGTCGATCACCCCCAGGAAGCGCCCTTGCACGTAGAACAGGTCGGTCAAACCCAGGGCGAACATATTAAAAAGATTGCTGCCAAACAAATTGCCAATCGCCATGTCGTCGGCGCCCATGCGCACCGCGGCAATGGTGGTCACCATCTCCGGCAGTGAAGTGACGATCGCCACCAGCGTGGTGCCGATGAAGGTCGTTCCCAAGCCGGTGATCTCGGCGATCCCCGCGCTGCTGGAGACCATCAGCGGCGTCACCAGCACCAACACCGCTGCGGCTATGCCGAAGCCAATCAACCCCCGCCGCAAGCTGGGCGTCCCCTCAGGGATCTCTGCCACTACTGCGTGCACACCCGGGTGGGTCTGGTTGGTCTGGATCAGGCGAATGGCGACCACGTAAGCCAGGATGACCACCAGCGAGTCGACGCCGATCCAGCCCATCTTAGTCTCGATGTTCGCCATAGCGAAAAAGACCACCAGACCGATCAGGAAAACCGCCAGGCTGCCGGAAAGGGCGAACTTGAGAGCGGCTTTGCGCAGCAGGCGCTCCTTGCGATTGAGCATGTCCAGAATAGCCAGCAGGAACATATTGAACATGTTGCTGCCCAGCAGGTTGCCCGCTGCCAGGTTAGGCAATCCCTGATTGACGGCGCTGATGGTGGTGAGCAGCTCAGGCAGCGAGGTGGCCCCTGCCAGCAGCAGCGTGCCCACGAACATACCCCCCAGGCGCGTGCGCACTGCGATAATGTCGCCGTATTTTGCCAGGTAGTTGGCAGCTACCACGATCAACGCTGAGCTGAGGATGAATTGCAGCCAGACCATATCAGCCCTCCCCTTCCCCGTCCGGATGGGGCACACCTTTTACTGAGGTGAGAGACCAGGCGGCGAATACACCCGTGTTCGGCTGCGCCAGATCCCCGGTGCAACCCTCCGTCGCCTCCAGGCAGGCGCGCACCGTCGCTTCATCGGCGACGATTGCCATCAACGTGTAATGTCCTTCTTCTACGATAGAGGATTGTTGGAACACATAGCGCATGGGAGTCATCTGGCGCTTCAGGCGCTGGATACCGGTGCTCTCGGTAATCGTCACACCGCGGATACCCGCCTTTTCCCAGGCATCCAATACCTCATCCAATCGGTCGGGGTTGTCCAGTACGAACCAGATCATGTACATGGGGCTGCTCCTCATCGGTTGAATTTTGTCTTGACGGAACTGTAAGCAGGCTTGGCTTTCGCTTATGTTCTAATAACCCAGGCGAAATTTCGTTTAGGGGTACACCAGTTTTGTTACCATTTTAAACGACAATTTAGTGAAACGCCAAATTTTCAGAGGAGTCACACCATGGATAATCTCGTTGGACCATTGTTTGGGACGCTATGCGGGGGCTTTTTCTTTCTGCTGTTTGTGGGTTTGGGGATCTTCTTGATCTACCGGACGCAGCAGAGCAAGAAAAAGGCACAGGTAAGCCAGAGCTGGCCTTCTACTACCGGTCAGATCACCGTTTCCCAAGTCAACCGCAGCCAAAGTACTGATTCGGATGGCGATACCACCACATCCTACGTTGCCCGGGTGACGTATACCTACCTGGTCGGTGGGGAGACGTATAGTGGGCATAACATTGCCTTTGGCTTTAGCCCCAGTTACATCCAGCGAGGCGAAAGCCCAGGCGGAATTCAGCGCGTTATCCTGTAGGCAGCCAGGTACCCGTTTATTACAATCCAGACAAACCATCGGATGCTGTGCTTCAGCGTCAGGCATCCGGTAGCAAGGTCGGGCTGATCCTGGGGATCATTTTCATCGTTGTCGGTGTTTGTATCGCTTGCCCGGTGATGGGGGTCTTGGTCGTCAATATCCTGTCATCCCTGGGTTAGACCGAAGAAACCCCAAAAAACGCGTATCGGACGGGCCGCACCCGTCCGATACGCGTTTTTGGATTCTGGTTTTGTTAAACATGTCTTAATATCAAACAAGATAATGTTAACCACAATTGGGCAAATTGGCTTTACACTCACCCCTCAAGATGGTTCCGGCGCCTTCAGAACCATCCTGGGGGACGCAGCCTTCTGCATGCCCTGGTAAGGCGAAACGGGCTTTCATGCAAAGACAACACCCATTCATCTCCCTGACTGGTTTTGTGGTGACCATCCTGTTTCTCTTGGGGCTGGGCGTTTCAACCTGGAAGTACGGCGGTCAGGCTTTCAGCCCGGGGAATTTGAGCGCTGTTGGCGTTGCAGGAGTTAGCCTGAGTAGTTTTACCTCGCATGCCGATTTTGAGTCCCAGTGTGATCGCTGCCACGCCCCACTGGATGCATCACAAAATGTCCTCTGTCTTACCTGTCATACTTCTATCCAAGAGCAGGTCACGAGCGGGCAGGGATACCACGGGCAGATCGCTGGGGTTGAGCGCTGCGCCAGTTGCCACACGGAGCACCAGGGTCGTGAGTTCGACCCCGGGCAAGCCGCATTGAAGTATTTCGACCATGACCAGGCAGGTTTTATCCTGGTCAGGCACGAGAGAGATTACAGAAGCGAGCTAATGAAGTGCGCCTCCTGTCATACCCCGGACGGGCGGTATCGTGATCCTACCGAAGGACGGTGTGTTGCCTGTCACGGAGAGTATGGGGCTGGCTTCATGTCTGATCATATCCAGGCTTATGGCTCGCACTGCTTGCAATGCCATGATGGGCAAGATCGCATGGTGGATTTCGATCACAGCTCAACTGCTTTTCCACTGCTTGGGAAACATGCCGCCGTGCCCTGCGCCGGTTGCCATGCAGGAAAAAGCCATCAGCAAGCAGCACATGCACAGGATTCCCTGTTCGAGGGACTGAGTTCAGAATGCGCCGAATGTCATGACGAGCCGCTCGCCCATCAGGGTATCTTCGACAACAAGTGTCGAGACTGCCACACAGAAGACGGTTGGCTACCAGCCAACTTGCAAGGCGTCCTGTTCGAGCATGCGGGGAATACCGGCTTCAGCCTGGGACGCCATCGTACCGGCTTCGACGGGCAACCGCTCACCTGTTCAAGCTGTCACGTATCCCAGTTGTCTGAGGTGGATCGTCAGACTTGTACCGATTGTCATTCTGCCGGTGATGACGCCCGGGCAGCGTACATGCGCGCTCATGTTGACCAATTCGGCAACGCCTGCCTGGATTGCCATGACGGGGTAGACCGTATGACGAATTTTGACCACGCACAGGTTTTCCCTTTGGATGGGGCGCATGGCGAGATCGAGTGTACCAGTTGCCATAGAGATCGTGTCTATCATGGCGCTCCAACAGCCTGCGTCGAGTGCCATGCCGAGCCGTCCATCCATGCCGGAGTGTTTGGCGTGAGCTGCCAGGATTGTCACACCACTCAAGCCTGGGCACCTGCCCGGCTCGTGGTGCATAGATTTCCCCTGAATCACGGAAATCAGGGGGAAGTGGCTTGCACAACCTGCCACGTAAGCACCTACATCTCGTACACATGCTACGGGTGCCACGAGCACCAGCCTGCTCCAATCCAGGCAAAGCATATCGAGGAGAACATAGCGCAGGAAAAGCTTGCCGACTGCGCTGCCTGCCATCCGGAGGGCAAATAGCCCGCCAGAATATTAGAGATTCCCGAAATCCGATCAACTACGTCACATTTTGATCGCTGAGGCGTCTTAGATTAAAAGCGGATGAGGAGAAACCAATGCGACGATTATGGATCATAATCAGCGCCATACTGGTGCTCTCGGTCCTGTTCATGTTCGGAAGCGGGATCGTGCTTGCCGAGGCCGGACCTTTTCACCCGGGAAGCCGCCTATTTCCCCTTCAGTTGGCTGTCGAGGAGCAGAGGGCTTCCTGGAATTTAAACAACACCGGGAGAGCGAAGTACCTGCTCCGCCTGGCGGAACGCCGGACAGATGATGTCCTTTTGACAGCGGATCCACAGCTAAAGTTCCAGGCGCTCCTGCTCCTGGACGACACGTTGGACCAGGTGATCGGCGCCATTGCGCTGGTTCCAGACCAGGATGCTTCCTGGATGCGTGAACGCCTGGCTGGTTTGATCGACCAGGTTGGAGCCGCATTGAGCAGCGTTGCGGAGGTTCCCGCTGAATTTGCCGGGCTGTACCGGGCTTTGCAAGCCAAATACTCCGCTTTGCAAGCGTTGTTCGATATAAAAAAGCAATCGGCGGGGAGTCCTGAGCCAAATTCCAGCCTGCTTGCCGATCTCTCCTCCTTAATTCCTGCCCTGCAGGCAACGCCAGAAGGCAGCCAGCCGCAGGCTGAGAAAATCGATCCTCGCCCGGTATCCTTCTTGCCCGGCAGCGGCGGCGCAGAGCATGCCTTCTTCCCGCTGACGGGCCGGCATGCCCGCCTGGAATGTGAAGCCTGCCATACCCAGGGTTCCTTCGCCGGCGCCCCGAAGCAATGCGAATCCTGTCATGGAGCAGTCAAGCCGCAGCGGCACTACACCGGCGACTGCGCAGCTTGCCATAATACAAACAGTTGGAAAGATACTCATTTCGAC
This sequence comes from uncultured Chloroflexia bacterium, assembly GCA_963702535.1. Lineage (GTDB taxonomy): Bacteria > Chloroflexota > Anaerolineae > Anaerolineales > UBA4823 > CAVPDG01. Next base: position 10,101 of record CAVPDG010000006.1, read on the forward strand.
CATGTCGCCGCCGGAGCGAAGGATTGTCTCTCCTGTCACACCCGTAACCGTCCAGCAAACCACTTCCCTGGACAATGCTCCAGTTGCCACACCACACGGGCATGGACACCGGCCAGCTTCAGCCACAGGGGCTTGACCGATTGTTCCTCTTGCCATGCAAAAAACAAGCCCGCCAACCATTTCAGCGGGCAATGCTCTACCTGTCACAACACCAGCGCCTGGCGACCGGCAAATTTCAGCCACCAGGGCATGTCCGATTGCGCCGCGTGCCACACCAAGGACAAGCCCGCCAACCACTTCAGCGGGCAGTGCTCCGCCTGCCACAATGTCAGCGCCTGGAAGCCCGCCCATGTCAACCATCAGGGATTGACAAACTGTACTTCCTGCCACAACCAGGACCGCCCAGCCAACCACTTCAGCGGGCAGTGCTCTGCCTGCCATAACACCAACGCCTGGCGACCCGCCTTGTTCAGCCACCGGTCTGACCGACTGCTCTTCCTGCCATACCCAGGACCGCCCAGCCAATCACTTCAGCGGGCAGTGCTCTGCCTGCCACAACACCAGCGCCTGGCGACCCGCCTCGTTCAGCCATACCGGTCTGACCGACTGCGCTTCTTGCCATACCCAGGACCGCCCTGCCAACCACTTCAGCGGGCAGTGCTCTGCCTGCCATAACACCAACGCCTGGCGACCGGCGAGCTTCAGCCACCAGGGCTTGACCGACTGCGGCTCCTGCCACAGCCAGGACCGCCCTGCCAACCACTTCAGCGGGCAGTGCTCCGCCTGCCATAACACCAACGCCTGGCGACCGGCGAGCTTCAGCCACCAGGGCTTGACCGATTGCAGCTCCTGCCACAGCCAGGACCGCCCTGCCAACCACTTCAGCGGGCAGTGCTCCGCCTGCCATAACACCAACGCCTGGCGACCGGCAAGCTTCAGCCACCAGGGCTCAGACCAACTGCGGCTCCTGCCACGATAGCCAGGAGGGTCACTGCCAACCACTTCAGCGGGCAGTGTTCGCAGTGTCACAATACCGATAGCTGGCATTCTGTCTCGATCAATCACCCCTTCCCGATGAACCACGGCGGCGCGGGTGGCGAGTGCAGCCGCTGTCATAGCGGCGGCTCTACGGATGTCAATTGTTATCGCTGCCATGACCAGCAAAAAATGGAAAGCAAGCACGCTGAGAAGAATATAGTCGACATTGCCGGTCGCTGCCTGGCTTGCCATCCAAACGGCAAAGAGGATTGACGGTAGATAAGCGCATGTTTCTTGATTATAAAAAGCTACTAAGGAATGAAAGCACCCGCCGCCAGGCGCTGGCGGTCGGTTATGTTGTCCCCGATCCGGCGCGTTGCGTCCAATGTGGCATTTGTTCGTTCAACTGCCCCATCGGCATCGACGTGCGCCGGCATGCCTGGACAGGCGCTCCGATCAAAGAAAACCATTGCCTGACCTGCGGTGAGTGCGTCTTCCGCTGCCCGCGTGGCGTATTGAGTTTGGTTCGTACCAACCTTTCGGGAGCGCCTTCGAATCCGGAGGGTTAATCGATGCGCCAATATGTCATTATCGGCGCCGGAGCGGCCGGGGTGGCAGCCGCCGAGGCGATCCGCAGTCAAGATAGCACCGGCAAGATCATTCTCCTCTCCGAAGAGGCTGAGGGGTATTATTCTCGCCCTGGGTTGGCTTTCTACCTCACCGGAGAGCTCCCAGAAGCCCAACTTTTTCCTTTCGCCACGCAGGATTTTCGCCGCCTTGGAGTGCAATCTCTGCACGGGCGCGCCACACGGATCCAGCCTCAGTTGCACCGGGTGGAGTTGGAAAACGGTTATTCCCTCTCCTACGACCGCTTGTTGATCGCGACCGGCGCTGCTGCGCTCCGGTTGACTGCGCCCGGCAGCGAGGCGCAGGGCGTGGTTAAGCTGGATTGCCTGCAGGATGCCCGCCACATAATGCAACTGGCGCGTAAGCAGCGTGAAGCCGTTGTTGTGGGCGGCGGCATAACTGCTCTGGAGATTGTGGAAGGGCTGGTGACACAAGGAGTAAAGGTGCATTATCTCCTGCGCGGGGATCGCTATTGGAGCAACGTGCTCGATGAGACCGAGTCGCGCATCGTGGAACAGCGCCTCAAGGAAGATAAAGTCCATTTGCACTTCCGGAGCGAGATCGCAGAGGTCCTCACCGGTGGCAATCGCGTGGTGGGGGTGCGCACCCTGGATGGGAAATGTATCCGCTGCGGAATCGTCGCAGTCGCGATCGGTGTGCAGCCGCGCAGGGAGCTTGGCGCCGCATCGGGTTTGCACGTGGAGCGCGGATTGATCGTGGACGCGTATCTTCGCACCAGCGCTCCGGACATCTATGCTGCTGGAGATGTGGCGCAGGTCGTCGATGAGCGCACCGGGCAGGTGACATTGAATACACTCTGGCCGCTGGCGCACGACCAGGGGATGATTGCCGGGTTGAACATGGCTGGCAGCAGCCGCAGGTACTCGCCGCCCGTTCCCTTCAATGTGACTCGCCTGGCGAACCTCACCACGACCATCATCGGCAAGGTCGGGCGAGGGGATGATCTGGACTTGCCAGGCATCGCCCGCGGCGATAGTGAAACCTGGCGGCAGCTCCCGGACGCCATCGCCGCCCAGGCTGTTTTTGAGGTCAACCGCTTGCGGCTGTTACTTATTGGCGATTGCATGGTTGGGGCGGTCGTAATAGGCGATCAAACCCTCTCCAGACCGCTCCAGCAGCTTATCCTTAATCAAATGGATATCTCTCCGATCAAAGCCCAACTATTGCAGCCCGATGCGCCAGTAGCTGATATCCTCGCTGCGTATTGGATGGAGGTAAGAGCGCATGCAGGCTGTGCAGCGCGGTAACCGTGAGCTCTGGCTGGCGTTTTCCACCATCATCGTTGTGACCATCCTTTACCTGGTTGTGGTGGCAGCTCTGAGCCAGATCCCTCCCGCCAGCCAGCTCTTCGGTCATGCGCTGGGTATCCTGGGGTTTATCTTGATGCTTCTGACAGAAACCCTGTATTCACTGCGCAAGCGCAGCCGCAGCGCGCGTTGGGGACGCATGTCTGATTGGCTGTCATTTCATATTTACACCGGAATAGTCGGACCCTTCCTCGTTTTGCTGCATGCCTCCTGGAAATTCCACGGTCTGGCTGGTTTGGTAACCCTGATGACCGCATTGGTAGTCTTCAGCGGCTTTATCGGGCGATATATCTACACCTCCATCCCGCGCACTGCCGATGAAGTTGAGGTTGAGACCGGTCTGGTCATAAGCCAGCTCTCAGCCATCGAGGCTGAGCTTAATCGCCGCATGGCTGCCCAGGTCACGCCGGTACAGACCTCGGCGAGCTGGCTGGTCAGAGAACCGGCTCCCGTTGAGAGTGCGCCGCGCATGTTTTTAACCCGTTCCTGGCTCGATTGGCAGCAGCGCCGGCGGTGGAGATCCCTGGAGCAGCATTTTGCCCCAGCCGACCGCAGCCGCTTCGCTGAGTTGGAGCGCCTTGCCCGCCGCAGAGACAGCTTGCGCCGCCAACTGGCAACCCTGGCGCTTTCCCGCAGGCTCTTCGCCATGTGGCATGCCGTCCATATCCCCCTGGGCATGCTGCTCTTCGTGGCGGCATCCATCCATATCGCCGCCGCAATTTATTTCGCCGAATTGCTGTAATCGCTATATTTGGATTTAGTTTGTCGAAATTGTTTACAGCCCGCTGGAGTTGGGGTAAACTAAGCGCGGGGTCAGGATGGAATCACCTTCTCAGGATCAGCTTAATGACGAGCGCCGCCAGCTCGAGCTGGCGGTGGCTGCTTTGGATGCCCAGCGGGCGATATTAGGCGATGCGGTCGTCGATGCCGCCCTGGTTTCGCTGCGCGAGAAGCTCGCCCGGCTGGATGCCCGGCCGGGCGAGAAGTCGCCTCAGCTCAAGTTCGTCACCATCCTCTTCACGGATATCGTCGGTTCGACGCAGATCAGCCAGGGATTGGATGCTGAAGATACCCTGGCGGTGATGGATGAGGCGCTGCAGCGCTTTGGTGCCGTGGTCGAGCGCCATGGTGGTCGTGTCTTGCGCTACCAGGGCGATGGCTTGATGGCGATCTTCGGCGCCCCGCTGGCGCGTGAGGGCGATGCCGAGCGCGCGGTTCATGCCGGTCTGTCTCTTCTCGATGAAGCCAGTCGCTATGCTGTTACCGTCCAGGAGCGCTGGGGGTTGGCGGACTTTAAGATACGCGTGGGGCTGAATACCGGGCAGGCGATGGTGGGCGCCGGGGTTGAGGCGGAAAACACCGTGATGGGTATGGCGATCAACCTGGCGGCGCGCATGGAGAGCTCAGCGCCGCCCGGCTGCCTGTTGATTTCCCACGACACCTATCGCCAGGTGCGCGGCTTGTTCGATGTCCAGGCGCAGCCTCCCCTGTTGGTCAAGGGGAAAGACGAGCCTGTGCAAACCTACCTGGTTCTGCGAGCGACACCGCGCAGCCAGCAGACCTCCCGGCGCGGGGTCGCCGGTGTGCAAACCCACCTGGTGGGGCGGGACGCCGAGCTGGAGACCCTGCAGCGGGCTTTTCTGGAGGCGATCGAAACGCGCCAGGCGCAGCTGGTCACTATCGTGGGAGAGCCCGGCATTGGCAAGAGCCGCCTGGCAGCGGAATTTGAGCGTTGGGTCGACCTCCAGCCGCTCGGCGCCTGCCGGTTTCATGCCGCCGCCGCTGAAGGCTTGTCTGGAACGCCTTACGCTCTGCTGCGCGACCTTTTTGCTTCGCGCTTCTCGATCCTGGAGAGCGATAGCGCTGCCCAGGCGCGCCAGAAGCTCGAAGAGGGACTCTCTGCATACCTGGAAGATGACGCCGGGGTTAAAGCGCACGTGATCGGCGCCCTGCTCGGGTTCGAGGCTGCCGGACTGGCGGAGAAGGATGATCCCCAGCAGTTGCGCCAGCAGGCATTGTTCTACCTGCAAGGATATTTCACGGCATTGGCAGAAGCCTCGCCGTTGCTCCTGGTCTTCGATGATATCCACTGGGCAGATGGACCTTCACTGGATGCCATCCGCGAGCTTGTCCGTCGTTGCCACGGCTCCAGGCTGGTGGCGCTCTGCCTGACCCGCCTCCGGCTGTTCGACATTCACCCCGAATGGGAAGGAGCGCAGCCCGGCGAAAACATCGTCCGCTCGCGCCTCGATCTTGCCCCCTTGAGCGCAGGCTCAAGCCGGCAGCTTGCCGCCCAGGTCTTGAGTCGCCTGGAGTCTGCCCCTCCGGAACTGAGCGAGCTGCTCGTGGAGCGGTCGGATGGCAACCCGTATTACCTGGAAGAGCTGGTGAATATGCTCATCGATGAGGGCGTGATCGTCGCCGAGGGTGATGGCGGGAGTTGGCAGGTGGATGCGCAGCGCCTGCATAGCGTGCGCATCCCACCCACACTGACCGCTGTGATCCAGGCTCGCCTGGAGCTCTTGCCCGCTGAAGCCCGCCAAACATTGCAGGGTGCATCGGTCGTCGGGCGCAATTTCTGGGATTCGCTCTTACAAGCCATCAGCAAAGAGGACAGCCCGCCGGCGCCGCAATTGGCCCTCCTGGCAAATCAAAAGATCGTCAACTCTGAGGCGATCTCCCAATTTGCCGGCTCGCAGGAGTACAGCTTCAACCACGCCCTGTTCCAGGAGATGGTGTATCAGACCCTGCTCAAAGAGCAGCGGCGCTTGATACACGCCGGTGTGGCGCGCTGGCTGGCGCAGGCAGCCGAGTCCAGCAAGCGTGTCGAAGAATTTGCCGCCCTGGTCGCCCGGCATTACCTCCTGGCGCAGGAGAAAGACCCGGCGGCAGACTGGAGCATCCTGGCAGGCAAGCGGGCGATCTCCCAGGGTGCTTATCCCGAAGCGCGCCGCTTCTTCGACCAGGCGCTAGAGCTGCTTCCGCCCGCCGACCTGCACAGGCGCTGGCAGGCGCTTTTGGGTCGCGATGAAGTGCTTGGCGTGCTGGGAGATGCCAGCGCCCGCCAGGCTGACGATTTGGCGCTCATCGACCTGGCGCGGCAGATGGGGGATGAGAACTGTCTTGCCCAGGCATACGCTCGCCAGGGCTACTATCTCGCCGTAACCGGCGAAGAACGTCTCGCCCTCCAGGCTTACACCGCCTCCGATCAAGCTGCCCGGCGAGCCGGGAACGTGGAGGCTCAGGCAGATGTGCTTGCCATGCAGGTGGTCAGCCTGACTCACCTGGGAGAGCTAGAACAGGCTGCCAGCCTGATGCAGGCTGTCCTGGCGCTTCTGCCGCAAATCGGTGATGAGATCATCCAGGCGAGGGCGCTGACGAACCTATCGGTATATTTATCCGGGACCGGCGACCTGTCGCGCGCCGCGCAGCTCATGCAGCAGACCCTGGCTATCACGCGCCGCCTGGGTGACTCGGCTGGCGAGACGATCGTCCTGAACAACCTCGGCTACTACACCGTGATCATGGGTATGCCTGAGCAGGGTCGGCAGGACCTGCAGCGCGCCTTGCTGATCGCCCAGAAGATCGGCTTCACCAAAATTATCATCTATTCGCAGCTCAACCTGGGGCTGGCTCACCTGCGGCTGGGGGATCGCTCAGCCGCCAGGCAGGTATTGGAGCAGGCGCTCACCGGCGCTGCCGGGGTGGATCACTTCGCCTTTGCCGTTGCATCCACCTACCTGGGTCTGGAAGCCGAAGCAACCGGCGAGCCTGCCGCTGCCCGCCAGCATTTTGCCGAAGCCTGGCAGCGCCTGGATGCGCTGGACATGCCCGGGAATGGTCAGGACGCCCTGGCGGGGCTGGCGCGCAGCTCTCTCTCCGTGGGAGAGGCGGCTCTAGCCCTGGAATACACCCGCGGAGTCTGGGAATACCTGGTTGAGAACGGCGCGCAGGCGCTGGAATTCCCCATCCTGGCTTACCAGACCTGCGCGCAGGTGTTCGCTGTTGCCGGCGACCCAGCCAGCGGAGAAAATGCCATCCGCCGCGGCTGCCAGGAGCTGCAGGAGCGCGCTGGCAAGATCAGCGACCCTGCCTGGCGGGAAGCCTTTCTGGAGAATATTCCCGAGCACAGGATCATAGCTCGCTTGTGGCGCAAGGATAATGAATATATAAGAAGCGCGCCGCTTTTCTGCTTGCGGTGCGGATAATCTCAGCCTACATTTTCATGGAGGAAAAGATGCCAAGAAAAGTTGATTTTGACACAGAAGGTATGACAGTCACGATCCCCGATCAAAGACGGAAGATCAACGTGCGCAAGCTGGGATTAGGCAGCATGGAAAGCATGCCGCCGTTAAAGGCGGCTTTCAGCCGCATCGCCTGGTCGTGAATTTTGAGCTTTACGATGAAGACCAGCCGGAGGGCTACCTGGTCGAGTTCGATCAGCCATTCGAGCTTAAAGTGCGCTACACCCGGGCCGACATGCTGCGTGCCGAGCGTGAAGGCGCAGCGCTGGCGCTGGGCTTCTGGGATGGAAAATCCTGGGTGCGCTTCACCGCGGAAAAGCATGGCTTCCACCTGCAGCCTGACGCCAACCCTGCCAAGGGTGGCTTTGGTGTGGTTTCCATCGCGCAGTGGGGCGATCCTCCGGTTAGCTGGGGAAAATGACGGTCGGAGAACCGCAAATCGCGCAGGAGCAGGTCGAAGCCATCCTGGCGCAGGCGCCGTTGTTCCAATCCTTACCGCCGCAGGAGCTGCGCTACCTGGCGGACCACCTGCGGGTGGTGGAGCTACCTCCCGGGGCGCTGTTGTTCCGTGAGGGCGAGCGCGGCGAGCATCTCTACATCGTGCAGCAGGGATTGCTCGAGATCGTCAAAGCCCTGGATACGGGCGAGGCGCGCCTGCTCGGTCAGCGCGGTCCGGGTGAATTCATCGGGGAGATGAGCCTGTTCGATCTGGAAGGGCTGCGCACCGCCAACGCGCGCGCCGTGCTGCCCCGCGCCTGATCGAGATGAGCCGCCAGGAGCTGGACGCATTGCTCACCCGCCAGCCGCGCCTGGCTTACCAGATGGTGCGAGTGCTCACCGTGCGCCTGAAAAACTCAGAGAATGAATTGATCCGCGATCTTAAAGCCAAGAACCAGCTCTTGCAAGCGGCTTATGACGAGCTGAAGGCGGCTCAGGCAGAGCTGGTTGAGAAGGAAAAGCTCGAGCGTGAGCTGCAATTGGCACGCGATATCCAGATGAGCGTTCTGCCTGGGGCTCTGCCGGTTGTAGCGGGCTACGGGTTCGGGGCGCGGATCGCTCCCGCCCCGCCGTGGGCGGCGATTTTTACAACGTCTTCCCCGTGGGTCGCAACCGCATCGGGGTGCTGATCGGGGATGTCACCGATAAGGGCGTGCCGGCAGCCATCTTCATGGCGCAGACGCATGCCTTGCTCCAGTCGGAGGCCGCCCACGGTCGCTCGCCGCGCGATACGCTGCTGCGCGTCAACCACCAGCTCCTGCGCATGAACGCCCGCGGCATGTTCGCCACCGTTCTCTACGGCGTGCTGGACCCCCGCAGCGGCGAGTTCTGCTATGCGCGTGCCGGGCACGAGCTGCCTCTGCTGTGCCAGGAGGGCGAGGTCACCCTGCCGCCGCGCGGCGCGGGACAGCCGCTGGGCATCTTACCCCGCCCTGAGCTCGACCAGCAAATGCTGCTCCTCTCGCCCGGCGCCACCCTGTTGCTCTATACGGATGGCGTTACGGATACGGCGGGTCCGCAGGCGGGCGCGTATGGCTTGCCGCGCCTGCGGCAGGCGCTCATCGCTGCATCCTCAAGCAGCGCTCAAGCCTGCTGCGACGAGATTTTTGGCAGCCTGCAAGCCTACCAGGCGCAGGAAGTCCAATTCGACGATATCACCCTGGTAGCGGTCAATTGCCATGCCGGCTGAGATGCCCGGGATCAGGGCTTTTCACCCCTCGCCAGCCGCAGGTTAATGTCTTCGACCACCCCAGGCACATCCGCGATCGAATCGACGACGTAATGGGCGCCCGCCCGCCGAAGCGTCTCACGCGCCTTGCTCAGCAGCGCTTCGAGCTCGGCGGGAGAGGCGGCGTTGCAGTCTTCCAGGCTCAAGCCCACCTCGTTGCCCGTCTTGGCTAACCCGACCGCCCACGCCCCGGCATTCAAACCTTCAGCGATGCCGGGCGGGGTATCATCGACCTTAACCGCCGCCGCTGGCGGATAGATACCCAGGTTGACCATATTCTGGATCAGCATCCACGGCTCGGGACGCCCCGCCGGCACCTGGCTGACGCATACGTTGCTATCAGCGATGTAGCCTTGCCGGGCTGCCGCTTCGACCACCAGCTCAAGCGCTTCCGTGAAGTACCCGGTGGTCGTCCCGATGCGGATACCTTTGAAGCGCAGGGTGGCTACCGCTTCCAGCGCGCCGGGGATCAGCTCGGCGTAATCCGCCAGGCACTGCATCTGGATCGGCTGGAACTCGCTGTACATCTCCTCGATATCCTGCGCCCTCACCGCACTGCCGCGGGCGCGCTGCCAATCGCTTGCCACCTCGCTTTGCTGGCAGATCGCCTGGATGCGCTCGCGCTTGCCCAGTCCCATCGGGCGGCGGGCTTGCTCGATGCTGATCGCCACCCCGTTGCGGCGGAAGACCTCGACGAACGCCACCGCCGGGGCGATGCAGCCATAGTCGATGGTCGTCCCTGCCCAGTCCAGCACAACCAGTTTCACGGGTCCCTGATACGAGTGTTGGTAAGTGTGCTCCATCCCATCCTCCTCAGCAACGATGCGCAGGCGGTTCAGCCTCCCAGCGCGATCAAGATGATGCCCAGCGTGATCGTCACGGCAGCCATGATACGCAGATGGGGAGAGGCCTCTTTGAAGTAGAACGCCCCGACCGGCACTGCAATCACCAGGCTAAACTGGCGCAGCGCGGCGACGTAGCTGGTCTCCGTGCTGTACTGGTAAGCCACCAGCACCAGCGTGTAAGCCGTGAAGAGCAGCGCCGCCATCACCGCCGGCCATATCCAATTCTCCAGCCCCCTCTCCAGGCTACCGGCTGGCGGTAAGCTCAGGAAAATCCAGAAGGTGATCAGAGAGACGGTCAGCGCCAGCACGTGATAGCGCAGCACGGGTGCGATGCCGGGGTCGAAGCGGTCGGCAGCCTGGTTATCTGCCAGGGTATAGCCCACCATGCCGGCTGCCGTGAGCAGGATCCAGATGGTGGTGCGGTTCAAGTAGCTGGAGAGGTGGATGCTGCGCAGCGATTCCAGCGGGCTGGTCATGCAGCCGATGGCTACCAGCAGGATCCCAGCCCAGCCGATGGCTGTGGGCGGGTTACCCAGGGCGATATCCGCCAGGGCGAGCGCCAGCACGGGCAGGGCGCGCGCCAGCGGGTAGACGACCGAGAACTCGCCGCTCTGGTAACCCTGCGTCAGCCCCAGGAAATACACCGCCAGGCAGACGCCGCTGAAGGTGAAATTACCCACACACCTTGCGGCAGCGGCGCCAACCAGACGCCCGCCAGCAGCACGGGGAGCAAGCCTACGGCAGCGATGAGCAGCGGCACGCGCAGGAAGATATCCCACCGCGGTATTTCCGCGCCAGCAAATTCCAGCCGGCATGAAAGAAGGCGGAGACGAGCGTGAGTGCGGCAGCCAGTGGGGACACAGGGGGATCCGGATTGGGCTTAGTGTTACACGAGCGCCAGGGTTTGTCAAGGCGCAAGCGCAGCATATCCAGATAGACAAATACTATACAAATACGCTGCAATACCTTGACAAACTAAAGGGTTCTCGCTATAATACCCATCATTGAAAGAACTAAACCAGGCTTATAGCCTGCCGAGTGAGGTGCAAAGATGTCTTTTTACCTGGCAATCAAAGAAGTATGGCGCAATAAAGGGCGCTTTTTCCTCTTAGCCTGGTGATCGCTCTGATCACCATCCTTGTTTTATTCATCGCCGGGCTGGCTGAAGGCTTGGCTACCGCTAACCGTGAGTACCTTGCCAAGCTGGATGCCCAGCTGCTCGTCTTCCAAAGCGACGTGCAGCTTTCCACGCTGACCAGCCGCCTGGGCAACGACACGCTGACCAAAGTGCGCCGCGTACCGGGCGTTGAAGCGGTTGGACCGGTTGGGCTGAGCAATGCAACGCTGGTCTTCACGAACGGCACCGAGGACCTGGATATATCGCTGGTGGGTTACGAGCCCGGCAAGCCGGGCGGAGCGCCAGCACTGCAAGGGCGTGACCTGAGAAACGCCCGCGCCTACGAAGCGGTCATCGACGGCGCTATCGCCCGCGAAGCCGGCGTGAAGGTCGGCGATACCATCACCCTGAAGTCCATCCAGGGTACGGAAGAGGAATACTATGACCTGAAAGTTTCCGGCATCACCGACGGTCGCCAGTACTTCTTCCAACCCTCCGTCTTCATCCCCCTGCAGGTATGGGACAAGGTACGCCCCCAGGGGACAGCCAGCAACGGCGACGAGCCGCTAACTTACAACATCCTTGCCGCCAGGCTCAGCCAGCCGGCTGCCCAGGCGGAGATGGCGCAGCTCATCCAGAGCCACGTCCCCGATGTCGAGGTGGCAGACTTGGTCACCGCCTATAAGGCTTCGCCGGGCTACTCTGCGCAGCAGAGCACACTCAACACGCAGACGGCGGTTTTACCCTGCTGATCGGCATCCTGGTCATCGGCGGCTTCTTCCAGATCCAAACGCTGCAAAAGGTGCCCAATATCGGCATGCTCAAAGCGATTGGCGCTTCCAACCCAACGATAGGGCTGGCGGTGATCATGCAGATCGTGGCGGTGACCATCTTCGGTGTGCTGCTGGGCAC